>JAYWGN010000054.1:0-160818 GCA_043778255.1 Chitinophagaceae bacterium
TACCCCGAAGCCCCAACCCAACAAACCATTGACCAAACCACCGACAGAAAACCAAACCTAAACACCCAAATAATAAACCAAATTGCAATAGCTTTAGGCTTAATTTTTACCATAGAAAAACAAACTACAAAAGAAACCTTTGCACCAATAGATATTTTAGATTACATATATGCCATTTTACACAGCCCCACTTACAGAGAAAAATATAAGGAGTTTTTAAAAATAGATTTTCCAAGAGTGCCTTATCCAAAAAATACAACAACATTTTGGCAATTGGTGGCATTAGGTGCAAAGCTTAGGCAACTACATTTATTAGAAAGTCCAATAATTGAACAATATATTACACAATACCCAATAGATGGCGATAATGTTGTTGGTAAAGTAAAATACGAAAATGGTAAGGTATTTATAAATTACGATGCATTTCCCCCATCGGGGGTTATGGGGCTTCAATATTTTGACAATGTACCCGAAGTGGCATGGACATTTTTTATTGGTGGTTATCAACCTGCACAAAAATGGCTCAAAGACAGAAAAGGAAGAACACTTGAGTTTGACGACATTTTACACTATCAAAAAATAATTGTTGCATTGACCCAAACCCATAACATAATGACAAAAATAAACGGCATTAACATAGAAGAGGAGTAACCCAACAGGTAACATGGGGCTTTGTGCAAGGGGTTAGGCGGTAGCACAATCGGCTTTTTATTGTTTACTCAACTTCAGTTTCGGCTTTTTAACCCTTAGCTACGGTACCTAACATTAATAATTGACTTTTACATTATTTTTATATCATTATAAGTTCACTACTTAAAATTTTCAATTATTTTAATTTTTGTAATGCTTCATTATACATTTTTGTTTTTTATAAAAATGTATATTTGCATTACTATATTTTTGCATTTTTGCAATATATAATAAGTTGGTTTACCCTATAATTAGTCATCAAAATTTTTTAAATACCTAACATGAGCAAATTTTCAAACACTAACTTTAGCAACAAAAAAGTATTGGTACGGGTTGACTTTAACGTACCCTTAAATGCCCAATTAGAAATAACAGATGCTACCCGAATTACGGCTGCATTACCAACTATTTTAAAAATATTGAACGATGGTGGTTCAGTAATTCTAATGAGCCATTTTGGCCGCCCAAAGGGCGGACCAGAAGACAAATATAGCCTCAACCACATATTGGAACCCTTAGCCCAACTTATTAATAATGCCAGTGGCGAACCAGTTAATGTAAGCTTTGTAAGTGATTGTATAGGCGATGATACCACAGCAAAAATAGCCACTTTACAACCTGGCGAAGTATTGCTATTAGAAAACCTACGATTTTATGAAGCCGAAGAAAAAGGCGAAGCAGCATTTGCAGAGCAGCTAAGCAAACATGGCGATATATACGTTAACGATGCCTTTGGCACAGCACACAGAGCACATGCTAGCACAGCTGTAATTGCACAATTTTTTGAACCAGCCAATAAAATGTTTGGCTTACTTATGGAAGCCGAAGTGGCAAGTGCCGAAAGGGTATTACACCAAACACAAAAACCATTTACCGCCATTATTGGCGGTGCCAAAGTAAGCGACAAAATATTGATAATAGAAAACTTATTGAACAAAGCAACCGATATTATAATAGGTGGTGGTATGGCTTATACATTTATAAAAGCTATGGGAGGCCATATTGGCAATTCGCTTTGCGAAGAAGATAGATTGGAAACAGCCCTCGAAATATTAGAAAAAGCAAAAGCACTTGGGGTAAATATTCACTTGCCTAGCGATAGCATAATTGCTAACAAATTTGCAGCCGATGCCGATGTAGCTGCTGCACCAAGCAACGCTATACCTGCTGGTTGGCTTGGGTTAGATATTGGCGAAAATGCCTGCACTCAATTTACTAATGTATTGCTACAATCCAACACTATATTATGGAACGGACCCATGGGTGTATTTGAAATGCAGCAGTTTCAGCATGGTACTAAAGCTATTGCCACAGCAGTAGCCAAAGCCACTGCCAGTGGTGCATTTAGCCTAGTAGGTGGTGGCGATAGTGTAGCAGCAGTTAACCAATTTGGCTTTGCCAATCAAGTAAGTTATATAAGTACTGGTGGCGGAGCATTACTCGAATATTTTGAAGGTAAAGAACTACCCGGAATAGCAGCAATAAAATAAAAAAACCAAAAGCATCCGCCATGGCGGATTATAAAAAAACAATGACAGATACAACAGTAGCAACATCAACATTAGAAGCATTAGCCGAGCAATTTGGCTCACCCATATATGTGTACAACACTAACTCAATAGCTGTACAATACAACAAATTAACCACAGCATTTAGCAATGCCAATGCAAGGTTTTTTTATGCTTGTAAATCATTAACCAATATCAATATTCTTAAATTTATATGCAACCTTGGTTGCGGGTTAGATACCGTAAGTATAAACGAAGTAAAGCTTGGCTTAATGGCTGGCTTTACGGTTGATAATATATTGTACACACCCAACTGTGTAGCCTTTGATGAAATAGAAGAAGCCAAAAACCTTGGTGTACATATTAACATTGACAATATAAGTATATTAGAACAATTTGGCAATAAATTTGGTGGCACTTACCCTGTAAAAATTAGGTTAAATCCACACATATTTGCTGGAGGAAATTTTAAAATTAGTACGGGGCATATTGATAGTAAATTTGGTATAAGCATACACCAAATGAGGCATATTGAACGTGTAGTAAAAACTACAGGATTACGTATAGCAGGGCTTCACATGCATACAGGTAGCGAAATAAAAGATACCAATGTATTTATGGAAGGCCTAGAGGTAATGCTTAATGCAGCTCGTAACTTTGCCGATTTGCAATACATTGATTTGGGTAGTGGCTTTAAAGTACCTTACCAACCTGGCGATACTGAAACTAATGTAACCGAACTAGGGCATAAAGTAGCTAATGCATTTGCCGAATACGAAATTGAAACAGGAAAAAAACTACAAGTATGGTTTGAACCAGGCAAATATTTGGTAAGCGAAGCTGGTTATTTTATAGTAAAAGCAAATGTAGTAAAGCAAACACCAGCCACTGTATTTGTAGGTGTTAATAGCGGGTTCAATCACTTAATTAGGCCTATGTTTTACGATGCCTTTCATGCTATTGAAAACATAACCAACCCAACAGGAACGGAACGAATATATACAGTGGTAGGTAACCTTTGCGAAACCGATACCTTTTGTTGGGATAGAAAAATTGCAGAAGTTAGAGAAGGTGATTATTTGGTATTTAAAAATGCAGGTGCCTATGGGTTTGAAATGTCGAGCAACTTTAATAGCCGCCTAAAACCTGCCGAAATAATGCTAACAAATGGCGAAGCAAAATTGATACGTAAAGCAGATGTATTTGAAGACTTACTAACCAAGCAAGTACTTTATTAATACAGCATAATTATAAGTATTGCACTATTGAAAAATGTAAAATATATATACAACCCCACTACACTGAGGTACGAAACCCACACCGTACCTTTTAGAATAAAATTATTGAAAATATTTGGGTTTTTGTGTGCCTGTATTGTAACTGCTTTTTTAATAACTTGGGGTGTTAACAAATTATTTCCGCCAAAGCTTAACCAACAAATTGCTAATGAAAATAATACCCTCAAAAATAATTATGATGCTTTAAACGAAGAGTTAGCCTTGCTCAAAAACCAACTAACCGAAATTGAAAATAGAGATAATAAAGTATACCGAACCATATTTGAGGCGAAGCCCATACCCGATAGTACAAGGCAACAAAATATAGATAAGCAAACAGCACAAACTATTAATGCAAAGCTTAACCAAAATGAATTAGTGGCGGCTACCCAAGCCAATATAACTGCTGTTAAAAATCGTATAACAGCACAAAATATTTCATTTAACGAAGTGGAAAAATTAGTTGCCAACAAAGCCGACTTTTTGGCTCACTTACCTGCCATACAACCTGTAGCTAATAAAGAGCTAACCCGTATTGCTAGTGGCTTTGGTGTACGTATTGACCCTGTGTACAAAACCATAAAAATGCACAAAGGCCTCGACTTTGCAGCACCACAAGGCACACCCATATATGCTACTGCCAATGGTGTAGTTACTAAAGCCGAGTATAACCCAACTGGCTTTGGCAACCATATAATAATTGACCATGGCAATGGCTACGAAACCCTATACGGACACATGGTTAAAAGCAAAGCTGTACTTGGCACACAAGTACTCCGTGGCGAATTAATAGGCTGGGTAGGCAGCACAGGCAAAAGCACTGGGCCACATTGCCACTACGAAGTACACAAAAATGGTGAAGCGGTTGACCCTATATATTATTTTTACAACGACTTATCGCCAGCCCAGTTTGATAGGCTTGTGCAATTAGTAAAAACGAGTAACCAAAGTATAGATTAGCCCAATACTTTTCTCGTAATTTTTAACACCATATTACGTGTTGCAAACCTTATACCATTGGCCAATATATAATTTTTGGTACCGTGTATTACAGTAAGTTTTTGTTGCTGCATAGCCTTGTAACCACAAGCTGCTACTGCAGCAGCAGTGGGTAGTTTTTTGCCTTTGGCCAAAATGCTTTCGTTCATACTTGCAGCAGTAAAAAAGTTACTAGCTGTAGCACCAGGGCACAGGGTGGTTACACTTACACCAGTACCTTGCAACTCATTATGTAAGGCTTCGCCAAAATGCAGTACATAAGCCTTTGTAGCAAAGTAAACAGCCATTAATGGACCCGGCTGAAATGCAGCAGTAGAGGCAACATTTAATATACGCCCATACTTATTAGCCACCATAAGTGGAGCTACTAACTTACACAAATAAGTTAATGCCTTTATATTCAAATCTATCATTTGTGCAGTGTTATCCCAATCACTATTTACAAAAAAACCATAACTACCAAACCCTGCATTATTAACCAAATAATCAATAGTAATTTGTTGGGCTTTGCAGGTAGCTACTACATTTTCTACAGCAGCCATAGTACTCAAATCGGCTACTATAACCGTAGCAGTTATGCTATAAGTATGGGCCAGTTCGGTAGCTATATTTTGTAGTGCCATAGCCGACCTTGCCACTAGTACTACATGATAGCCATTTTTGGCAAATACCTTTGCAAATTCTAACCCTATACCATTACTTGCTCCTGTTATTAAAGCTGTTTTATGTTGTAACATTTTGTTTATTTTTTTATCAAAAGTAAAATATATTTAAGCAACAGTTTTGGGTAAAGCTAATTGCTATTTTCCTACTACCTTTGCAGCACTATGAGCGACGCTATAAAACATGAATGTGGATTAGCATTTATACGACTTCGTAAACCATTTTCGTACTACCAACAGCAGCATGGCACAGTGTTATACGGCCTTAACAAGTTGTATTTGCTTATGGAAAAACAGCACAACCGAGGGCAAGATGGTGCAGGCATTGCTACCGTAAAGTTAAATGTAGAGCCGGGCTACCCGTATATGTTTCGCAACCGTAGCTGTACCAACCAACCCATAGCCGATTTGTTTGCACAAATAGGTAATGAGCTACAAGAAATAGAAAAATACCAACCCGATATACAGCAGCACCCTGGCCTTATGAAAGGGCATTTACGTTTTTTGGGCGAAGTATTATTAGGGCATTTACGGTATGGTACACAAGGCAAAAACGATGTGCAATTTTGCCACCCATTTATAAAACAACACACTATACCTAGCCGCAATTTGGCATTGGCTGGTAATTTTAATTTGGTTAATACCGAGGAGTTATTTAACCATATACAATTTGATGCAGGTACATTTCAAAAGCAAAGCGACTTGGCCGCAATGATGGAAGTACTGCATTATTATTTGGTACAAAATGATGAAGCAAACCAACAAGAACTTAATGTAGTAAAGGCTTTGCAGCAAGCAGTACCACTATTTGATGGGGGGTTTAATATTGGTGGCATTACAGGCAACGGTATAGGCTTTGTATGCCGAGATGCACATGGTATAAGACCCAGTTATTATTACATAAACGATGAGGTAATAGTAGCAGCAAGTGAAAGGGCAGCTATACGTACTACCTTTAATGTAGGCGAAAACGAAGTACAAGAATTACTACCCGGACAAGCACTTATAGTAACTGCCGATGGTAATTACCAAATAGTACAAATAGTACCACCACAGCAACGGTTAGCCTGTAGTTTTGAACGGATTTACTTTAGCCGTGGTAGCGACGAAAAAATATATAAAGAACGCTTAGCACTAGGCAATGCACTAAGCCAACCTGTACTTAAAGCAATTAATTACGATTTAAAAAATACCATATTTTCATTTATACCTAACACTGCCGAAACTGCTTTTTTTGGTTTGCTAAAAGGTATGGAAACTTACCTCAATGCCATTAAAATAGAACGGATTAAAAGTTGGGGCAACACATTTACCAATGACCAATTGGAAGAAATGATAAACCGACGTATACGAATTGAAAAAATAGCCATTAAAGATGTAAAACTCCGTACATTTATAACACAAGATACTAGCCGTAATGAAATGGTACAACACGTATACGACATTACTTACGGCACTGTAAATAAAGGAGTAGATGCCTTAGTAGTAATAGACGATAGCATAGTACGAGGTACTACACTCAAAGAAAGTATAATAAAAATGCTGAGTAGGCTTGAACCTACAAAAATTATAATAGTAAGCTCAGCTCCACAAATACGATACCCCGATTGCTATGGTATTGATATGAGTAAAATGGGCGACTTTATAGCCTTTAAAGCTGCTATAGCCTTGCTACAACAAACAGGGCAAGAGCCACTGCTACAAAGCCTATACAACCAATGTGTGGCACTTAAAGCAGCTAACCAATTACATACTGTAAATGTAGTAAAGCAAGTATATGAACCCTTTACTGCTATTGAAATAAGTAGCAAAATAGCCGAATTAATAACGCCTAATAACTGGCATATACCTATTGAAGTTATATACCAAAGTATTGAAACCTTACACCTTAGCTGCCCCAATAACCTTGGCGATTGGTACTTTACAGGCAACTACCCCACGGCAGGTGGCAACAAAGTATGCAATATGGCATTTATGAATTATTACGAAGGCAAAAATGTAAGAGGATACGGTGGGTAATTAATAATTGGTATAGTATTAAAATGATATTCAATGTACCATAAACAATAATCCTAAGTTCACTTTACAAGTGCAACACTATTTACCTTTGTAAATATGGTTTGGCCTAATTGTATTGCTTTACTGCTAATAGCCAAATTATGTATGTAACCTACCGGTAGGTAGGTAAATATTTGAGATTTAATAAATAAAATGCATTTGTAATGCACAGCATTACAACCACATTATTACTAACCAAAACTGAATGTTTCAAAAGCATAGCACTACAATATATTATTAGTAAAAATGTAGTAGGTTTGCACGACCTCAAAATATTTTTTTTGGTAAAAAAAATTATGGTCGCATTTAATAAAGCAAAACCAATTTTTTTTTATGGCAAAATATATATTTGTAACTGGCGGTGTAACCTCATCTTTGGGTAAAGGTATAATAGCCGCATCGTTAGCCAAACTGTTACAGAGCCGTGGTTTTAAGGTTACCATACAAAAATTTGACCCTTACCTTAATGTGGACCCTGGTACCCTTAACCCCTACGAACATGGCGAGTGTTATGTAACCGAAGATGGTGCCGAAACTGACCTTGACCTTGGGCATTACGAAAGATTTTTGAGCATATATACAAGCCAAGCTAACAACGTAACTACAGGCAAAATATACCAAACCGTAATTGATAAAGAACGTGAAGGTGGCTATAAGGGTAAAACGGTACAAGTAATACCACATATAACCGACGAAATAAAAAGGCGTATGCTACTCATAGGGCAAAGTGGCGAATACGATATTGTACTTACCGAGCTTGGTGGCACCGTTGGCGATATAGAGAGCTTACCCTATATAGAAGCTGTAAGGCAGCTGCAATGGGAACTGCCCGAAGAAGATTTGCTAGTAATACACCTCACACTTATACCTTACCTTAAAGCTGCTAAGGAGCTTAAAACCAAACCTACACAGCATAGTGTAAAAATGCTTAGCGAAAATGGTGTGTTCCCCGATATTATTGTATGCCGTACCGAAGAGCCGTTAAATGATGATATTAAAAGAAAGATATCGCAGTTTTGTAACGTAAAACCAGGAGCAGTTATAGAAGCAATAGATGCTAGTACTATATACGAAGTGCCTATGATAATGCTGAAAGAAAAGCTTGATGTAATTGCCCTTAAAATGCTGCAAATAAAAGATTACAATGAACCAGAACTTACTAAATGGCAAGCATTTTTAACGAAGTTACAATACCCAAAAACCAAACTTAATATTGGCTTAATTGGCAAATATGTAGAGCTGCAAGATGCCTACAAATCGATACTAGAATCGTTTATACATGCAGGTGCTATGAACGAGTGTAAGGTGCAAGTACACTACATACACAGCGAATACCTAACACCCGATAATATTGCCGATAAGCTTAAAGGACTAGACGGATTGTTAGTAGCACCAGGCTTTGGGCATAGAGGTATAGAGGGCAAAATAGAGGCTGTAAAATATGCTAGGGAGAGCAACCTGCCGTTTTTTGGTATATGCTTAGGTATGCAAATGGCCGTAATTGAATACAGCCGTAATGTATTGGGTATAGCCGATGCACATAGTATAGAAATGGATAGTAATACAACCAATGCTGTAATAAATATGATGGAGGAGCAAAAAGCTGTAACCCTTGTGGGCGGCACTATGCGGCTTGGTAGCTACCCTTGTACAATAACCAACGGCACACTAGCACATAGCATATATGGCACTGCCGTTATTAACGAAAGGCATAGGCACCGTTATGAGTTAAATAATGAGTATTTGGAGCAGCTAACCAATGCGGGGTTAGTAGCTAGTGGTATTAATGTAAAAACTGGTTTGGTTGAAATTATAGAGTTACCTAGCCACCCGTTTTTTATAGGGGTACAATACCACCCTGAGCTTAAAAGTACGGTTGAAAACCCACATCCATTATTTGTACATTTTATAGCTGCCGCAAAAAAATACCATACTAAAGATTAACCCAATAAATTATTTTATTTGCTATTATTTAATAACAATCTTACAATTAAAAAAATAACCTCAGCATAAATACATTGAATGGTTTTTGATTAGTTGCTTTGCTGAGGTTGTAGGTTGGGTGGGTATGCTGCTCTGTTACTGTTTTACAAAATTGATGGGTTGCTGCCCTTGTAGCTTTAGTACATAAGTGGCTACTGGCAAGTTGGCTACAGGTATAGTATTATTAACCGCTACTTTACCTTGCTGTACCGTAATGCCAATTGCATTAACTATAGTATAAGCTTTACCAGCTACAGTGGCATTAGCTAGTTGCAACACCTGCCCTACTGGGTTGGGTTGTATACTTATACTGGCACTCTTATTTGCGGCTACTTGCACTATACTACTATAAGTATATGTGCCATTGCTACTTATTTGTTTTATACGGTAGTAAGTATTTTGTGTTAACATGCTTACATCAGTACTGGCATAATTGTGTGTGCCATTACCAACGCTAAGGAGTTCCTTTATTTTGGTAAATGCAATGCCCGTTAGTGATTTTTCCAATTCATATTTAACTACATTGGTTTCGTTTACTTTCCAATTAACTACTGCATATTTGTTAGCGTTGGCATAAGCATTTACCCAAAGCCAACTTACTGGTAACGAGGTAACTGAAGATGTAATTGCAAATGGCGAAAAAGAGGTAACACCTGCCCTTACTATACTATATGGCCCAGTGCCAACGGCTGCTGTAGGTGTTATTACATCCCAAATACTACTAACGTAATGACTAACATAACTTGCTGCCCTTGTAAAGCCTGTAAGTTCATCAATAGCAGACCACTGCGGTGTAAGGGTTACATTACTACCACCAGTTACGGCTTCAGTAATATCCCAAGTTTTATTTACCACGTCATTTGTTATTATAGTGCCAGTAGTTCCATTACGATATACATTATCGCTAACCCTTACACCAATAATATCGGTAACATGCCCAGTACCTCCAGTAATTTTAATTGGGGCATAACTACTTGTACTGCTGCCAATATTAAAAGCATAATTACCAGTGGCAACCACACTACCTCTTAACTGACCTGTACCATTGGTTACTATATAACTTGTAGCTGAGCCAATAGATGATGGAAGAGAAGTGCTTCTAACATCAGTATTATTAAGTATTAGTTTGCCAGCAAAAAATGAAAACCCAGCATTAACTATTTCATTTGTAGCAGTTACATTTACATTATTGGCATTGTTTAGAGCTAAAGTTGATAACTGTATTGTGCCAGTACCTGAAATAGTTTGTAAGCTAGTACCAGAAAATTGTAAAGGGGCATTTACTATTAAATTACCATTTACCGCTACATCACCATAAATTTGATAGCCAGTAATACTTCCACCTCCTTTTGTTAGAATACCACTGCTGAGCGTTAGGTTTTTCATATTAGCTGGTGTAGTACCATAATCAATAAAAGTACCATTTGCCTCTCCATTTACATTAATGGTTAGGTTATCATTTAATCTGGTGTGATTATATATATTTGTACCGAACTGGTCTGTGGTGGAGCCTCCACTGCTTACACCATCACCAAAAGTATAATTTATACCTATGGTGTTGGAATTGGCTCCGGGAAGAGAATAATAAGGAACAATTGATGCTCCTGCACCGCTTAGTGGGTCTAAAAAGTTAATATTGCCAGTAATATTATTTGCAATAAAACCTGTACTAATTACATTTTGAAACATTTTAAAATTAGTACCAGTTAAGCTACTAGCAGCACTACCACTGTTGGGGTCCACATTTATAGTACCACCACTCATATTTATGTTTGATTTAGATGCTAGCTCGCCATTTATATTAAGTGTAGCTGTACCTATATTAAACGTTCCACTATTGTAACAAAATGCTTTGCCACCACCAACAGGCCCAACAGTTACACTATTTGTATTAAAATTTAGTGTACCACTATTTTGTAATCCATCGCATACTGCTGCTACATCTACATTTACAGTATGTGTTGGTTTTATGTTCACTATATCATTAGCGGTAGGCAGTACTCCGCCTACCCAAGTGCTAGTTTGGCTCCAATTGTTAGTAACGCCAGTACTGGAAATAACATTTTTGCCACTAGCTAATACACCTTTGCCACTTGCTATGGTAAATAAATTACGTTCTGTATTGCCTTGATTTGTAGCTGAATTAAATGCTGTTGCATTAGGGGTACTATTATCTTTCAAAAAAAATCTGTTGTAGTTACTTTTATTCCAACTACTACTTGCATTATTGTACACATCGGCATTTGCAAAAGCAAAATTATTGCCTTCCATACTTGGGCTCCAGTCAAAAAATGGATAAAACCCTGTGTTGCCACCTGCCACGCCTTCTGTAATTTCCCACATTACATTTAAGCACTGGGTAGCATCGTTTACACCAGTAGTTGGCAATACCCTAAAGCTAAATTGATCTGCAGCATTGCTACCCAACTGGTTAAATGATATAGGTGCTGCAATTGTTGAAGTACCAATAGCTAACCTTGGGCTTGTACCAATACTCTCATTTAAGGCTAATTTAATTATCAATTTCCCAGTATTATCACATACAATTCTAGCATTTGGATAGGATGAGTTAACAATAGGCGTGGCAGCACCAACACCCATTATTAAGTTATTAGTGCCTAAATTTAATTTAGCATTATTATTTCCAAAGGATATAACATTGGATATAGTAAAATTATTTACATTCAAATTAACCCCAAATGTATTACCAGAAGATAAATTTAGCCTTGTTAAATTTGCCGTAGGGCTTGTTACCGCATTTCTAAATGTACCACTGCCCCCAATGTTATATGCTGACGTTTCAATGGCTGCATTAAAAATATAATTTAATGTGTTACAAGTTAATACACCATTATTTGTTAAATTTTTTCCAATATTTAAATCTGTAGTAAAATTAGCTCCTCCTGGCACTCGTAATTCGCCATCGGCTATTGTTATATTTCCATAACAAAAAAAAGTGGGCAATTTCATTGTAACTAATTGACCACCACCAATTCCTGTTGTATTATCTAGTATCAAATTATTACAATAAATTGGATAATTAAATACGGCACATGATATTACAAAGCCCTCAGCGTTTAAAGATGTAGAAGTAGTAGTACCTCCAAATTTAATAACTAATTTATTTGAAACATTATTTAAAGAAAAACCAGCCCCAAGTTGAAATGTTGCAGAATTAGCGCCATAGGGGGGTTGCAAAAATTGAATTGTACCATTAATAACATCGGTTGTTATAGCATTTCCTAAATTAAATAACGGTGACCCATCGGGAATACTGCCAGCTGCTGTGCCGTCGCTACCATCAAAGGTTAATGCAGCCGATGCTACATTTTGTATTAAACTGCTACTAGTGCCTAATTCAAACATACCATTTACTAGGGTATTGCCATTGTTAGTAAAAGTGCCATTTACTAAAAATTTGGCGGTAGCCATAATGTTAGTTGGCAAAAAATCAACTGTAAAATTAATAGTTGTATTTACAGTTAATATTTTAGAGGCATTTACAGTAAGGTTGCAATTTACGGCAACATCAGCCGTTACAAATACATTGTGGTTTATAGTAATAGAGGTGGCTGTAGCAAGTGGCACTACGCCACCAACCCAAGTGGCGGTAGCATTCCAATTACCATTATTTGCAGTAGTATAGGTTTGTGCTTTTACCTGTAATGTAAAAATGCTTAAAATTGAAAATAAGCACAGTGTCTTTAATGTTAGCAAATTCATTAGCTTGGTTAGTTTATGTATTTTCATAATTTTTGTGTTGATGTATATTTTGAATAGCTACTTTTGCTTTAAATACTTTTTAAATAAGTTATGCTTGGCGCAAAAAAGTATTCGCCGCCTTGTAGGGTTACAAAGTCTGCAAAGCTTTTATCGTATTGTATAGTTTTTTCATCGGCCCAGTTAAGTGGGTACTGCTGAGGCACAGTATTGTTACCTTGGCCTATTACACCATCTATACCTACTGTTGTATTAAATATAGTACCATTGTTAGCCCAGTTGCCTTGTATTACTTCAAACTGACCTACTATACTTTTGGCATAGCACATAAATAGTAAGCCAACATTGTTGGTAGGTTGCCAATCCAAATTATTGGCTCTGCCGGCATCGTCATAAGGTATGCCACGCCTTACTATACGTATTGGTTTTTCGGGTTGTAAATCCCTTGGGTTAGTCATTCGTATATGAGCATGAAACGGGCATTTAGTAGCTGAATCTTTTAGTTTATAATTAAAATCATTATCCAATTCGCTTTCATTTTTTATAACAGTTTCTTCGCCAAACTTAACCACTGGTGTACCACTCTCAAACCTACCTACTATATAGGCACCACCTACCTCGCCAAGGTTTAAGTTTTTTTCTGCCTCTTTAAATGCTTTTACATTTTGCTCTAGTTTTCTAAATACAAAGTAGCTCCCAAAAGCATTTTCATCGCCCTCCACATCTTGCACCAAAG
Source organism: Chitinophagaceae bacterium (assembly GCA_043778255.1). Classification (GTDB taxonomy): domain Bacteria; phylum Bacteroidota; class Bacteroidia; order Chitinophagales; family Chitinophagaceae; genus JAYWGN01. Next base: position 13,634 of record JAYWGN010000054.1, read on the forward strand.
CCATTTGTTTTATATCTGCCAAATCATTCCATTCTTTTCCAATTTCTATTATTTCATTTTCTTCTTTTATAAATATGGGTTGGCTTATACCATCTACATAACCAAAATGCTCAATACCAAGCCCATTTTCATTTTTTAAAATTTCGCCTTTTTGAGTGTGTAATATTTTTATACCTTTTACTTTAATTGCAGTATTCAATGCTGCTATTTGCATTGTTAATGATAATACATTGTTAGATGCTATTATAAGCAGGGCATCTATAGTTCCTTTAGTGCCACTCAGCAAATCCCAATCTTTTACATCAGTATCATTCAATATTTGTTTTCGCTTTTGCATACCCTCTGTAAAAGCAACGTCCATTAGCTTACTATTATTAAGCTCCAAGGCTTTGTAGCCACTATTAGATAAAAAAAAGAATTGAACTACCTTAGTTTTAAGGTTGTTTAGCTCTAGTTGTTCATCAGTTGTTTTTTTATCAATGGCTGTTAATTGTTTGTAACGCTCTGTATCTTTTAGTTGTGTATAACTATCTGTTATTGGCAAACTACTTATCCACTTTTTAATGGCTGTTTTTTTAGTAGTATCAAATTGTATAAAAATATGGTAGGCGTGGTGTCGACCATGGTGTTTTACAATATTGCCTTGCATATTGGGTAAGGTTTTAATCCAATACTCACTGTTGATATCTACTAATAGTTTTGTGTTTGTCATAAGTTTTAAGGTTTTATGTTTTATTACTTTTGTGTTTGTGCTGTTGCTTCTTTTTGTAGTTTGGTGGTGGAGTAAATGTTAAAGCCTACACCAAAGCCTATCCATAATTTTTTTTGGTAGGCCCAATCAAATCTATCGTTATTGGTTCTGTTCAAGTAATCTTTACCTACCATTGCCGATATTTGTACACCGTTGGTTTGGTATATAATGCCTACACCTACTGTTAATAGACTTAAACTTTTTATACTTTCGCTACTTTTTAACTTTGGTGCGATAGAACTGTCCAAATCGGTTGATGATATGCTAATGTTACCAACTATATTTAACACATTTTCTTTTATAGCATGTGTACGAATGCCTAGACCAAACGAAGTTCCAATATTTACTTCTTTAGCAAAATCAAATTGCTTAAGACGTATTTTAAAGGGCAAAGTTTGTGCTCCTATATTGAACCTTGTATTATACCAACCAGTTGGATATACTGGCTTTGCTAATTTCTCGAGGTATGTTTTGGGTATATAAAAATAGAGTCGGTACTCTACTACATCCTTTAATTCTAAGGAATCCTGTAATTTAACAGAGTCTTTTATTTCATTTTTTGTACCACTTTCTTTAAATGAGGCACAATTGTTAGATTTATAATTTACAAGTTGTTTTGTAGTGTTAAATTTTAAGTGTTCCTTGTCAACTTCACCCCACAGTAAGCAGGTTGCTATAAGTGTATCGGCATTGTATTGGTTAGTAATTACAAATATGCTGTTAGCCACTGGTGCAAATAATGAGTCAATGGGTTTGCCTAACTGAGTACATTCTTTTAATATAGGTGGCGAATTATCGAATTGATACCTAGTAGCTAATTGAGCCATTGCAATGTGTGTAGCAATTATAAAAGTAAGTGAAAAAGTAAATTTTTTCATGTTAAATATATAGATGAAATGTTTGATTAGTATAATTTATTAATGCTTGCACTGTTAATAATTATTGTACAAAAATGGGTATTAGTATTTTATAAAAACACGTGTAAATAACCCAATTTGGTAGGGTTAAATAACGGTATAGCCTTTATATAGAAAAAAGGGTTATTTAACGGTAATCATTTAGGCTTTTAACATATACATTTACAATAAACCTTAATCTATGTATAAAAATTTTTTTATAACAGTTTTATTATGCTTAGTTAGTGTTGCTACAATAGCACAACAACAAATAGAGTTTAACTTTAAAACAAAAAAAATAACAGGTATTAATAACAATAAATTTAATAAAGGTGAATTTGTAAATATTATAGTTACCAATTATAACCCTCAACTATACAAAGTTTCAATAGATAGTAAGGACTCAATAGTAGCCCAACCCAATGATACTGGCTATTTGGGCTTATTATTTAATACTGACAAATTTGCTACTATACTTACAGGTTTAGTGGTGGGGGGTGGCATTGAACCTAAATCTGAGCCAAATCAAAATGTCCCTTTTAGTAAACCAAGAAGCAACAATGAACCCCAAAATGATAATTTTTACCAAATAGAAAATATAAATATTGAAAAAGAAAAAAAAGAAAAAAAAGAAAAAGAAATTGATGCTATACTCAACAACAATATAAAAACTATTATAGAGCTTCAAAAAACATATACTAAACTAAAAGGTGAAATTGATGACGATATACTAATATTAAATAAAGAAATAGCCAATAGAAATAGTTATGATTATATATTGAAAGAACCTAGTGAATTAAAACAAGAAGTAACATCGAGCATTGATAAATTTGTACATTATAGAAAAGTAAGCCAAACTAAAAAAGTAGAAATATTTGAAGAATACACACAATTCAAATTTAGTGAACCATTATACAAAATTGACTCTTCATCTCAACCGTTACGAATAAAACACAATTTTATTGACTCTGCCTATAAATTAGTATTATCAAATTATGTAAATATTGATACTAGTTTTAGCACGGATAATTTGTCAAAACTTTATACAAAACTTATAAAAATAACAGAACATGAAACAAAATTTACCTCACTACCTATTTACATAACAGCTGATACTAAAATTATAAATTTAAGTGTTACACCTATTGAAAGCTCCACTAGTTTATCAACCTATAAAACAAGTATTGCTTTGCCGCAATATCAATCAAAAGTATATGGCGTTACTACTGGCATATTTTTAAGTGGGTTAAAAAACTTAACTTATAGTAATAAAAGGCTGACTGATAGTACATATAGCCTTATAGAAGATGGGCAAGGCAGAATACAAACTGGTGTAAATACATTAGCATTTGTTGCTAAGCAAACAGGTAAAAAAGCCGATTATGTGGGATTAAGCTTTGGTGCAGGTATAAGCCTTGAGAGTAAACCAAAACCAAGAATATTGTTAGGTGCAAGCTATGTAACTGGTGAAAAAAATAAGTTTGTAATCTCCTTTGGTATTGTAGCAGGTTTTGTAAATGAGCTATCAGCTGCTTTTAGTACCACAGCTGTATATAAAGATGTAGCTGCAAATTATCAAAAAGATGTAATACGAACTAGTTCCTTTTTTTCAATCAATTATAGTTTTTTAAATAAATAAAAATATTTTTTACCCTCAAAAACAAACAACAATGAGTACTCAAAATCAACCAACCACTCTTGGGCCAATTCAATTCTATGCAAAAAAAGACGACTTAGATTCTTTTAGTAGCCAAATGAACCCAGATGAAAAGTTAACAGGTTATGTATTATCTATTGGTACTAATCCAAAAACTGGAACAACTAATTGCTTAGGATATGCAACATTTAAGAACATTGTTACTAATATTGGACGTACCTCAAATGATCCAATAGTAATATGCCCTTATCCACCTGAATGTTTAGAAGTTGAAGGATTTGTAAATCCTTTGTTTACTACTGCACAAGTATTAACCATTCCATCGTTATTAAATGAATAAGTTTGGTAGTAATTTATTAATCTACTTAGATATACTTTCTCTTACTTTAACGGTGTTATCTTTAATTTATTATTGGCACTATATAAAGGAGGAGAAAGTATTATTGCCTATAGTTACATTAGTAATTAGTCAATTTTTATTAATTGGGTTGTCCCATATATTATACCTCCAAAAGCAAAATAACCATTGGGTATTTCATATTAATGCAAATAGTAGTTTTTTTCTGATAAGTCTTTTTTTTACTAACTATTTGCCTAACAGAATTTATATAAAATTTTTACAAATTTGCTTGCCAATATTATATGTTTTACTGCTACAAAATACAATCTTTAAATTCAATAGTATCGGTTTTGCTAGTTATTCATTTTTTATAGTACTATTGTGCTTAATTTACTATTTATCAATACTCAAAAAACCTCTAATACCAAATATTGTTGAAGATGCTACTTTTTGGTTTGTAACAGCTTTGTTTATTTATTATACTTGTAGTTTTGTAATATTTGTAAGCTATGAAGCATTAAGTAATAAAGGCATAAAAGTTGGCTATTTGTGGAGAGTGCATAATGTATTTGTTTTTCTTTATAGCATCACTATGATTTATGCTTTTTCTAAATTTGTAAAAAATGAATCTTCAAATAACACTAATAATTAGCATCACCTTATTTTTTGTATTAATTTCAATATTTGTGTTGCTTTTCATTAACTTATATCATAAAAGGCAAAAATCATATTTACAAGAAAAGCATATGCTTGAAACGGAATTTCAAAATCAACTGCTCCAAACACAAATAGAAATACAAGAACAAACATTTACTACAATAAGCCAAGAGTTGCATGACAATATTGGACAGTCAATTACTCTTGCTAAGCTTAACCTAAACACATTGCCAGCAATTGAAAACGTTATAATAAACTTACAATTACAAAATACAAAAGATATACTAAGTACTACACTTACCAATATAAGAGATTTGGCAAAAACTATGCTTGGCGAAAAAATTGCTGAAATAGGTATAGAAGCTGCAATGCGTAATGAATTGAGGCTATTAGAGCAAACTGGCAAATACAAAATAAATATTGAAAGTATTGGTGAGTATTTTGAATTGCCCCCACAAAAAGCAATTGTTGGATTTAGAATATTACAAGAAGCAATACAAAATATTATTAAACATGCTGATGCAGAAAATATTAACTTACAATTTACTTACAATGCTAATAAATTAATTATTACTCTACAGGACAACGGCAAAGGCTTTAAGAGCGATGAATTAAAATCTACAAATACTGGTGTAGGGCTTAAAAATATGAAGAACAGAGCTGCTTTAATTAATGCAAACTTTAAATTACAATCTTCCCCATTTCATGGAACTTTATTAACTTTAGAATTAATTAGTTAAAAAATCAACCATCCCCCAACTATGAGCAAACTTAGTATTGCCCTTATTGATGACCATACTATGCTCCGCAATGGCTTAGCTTCGCTTATTAATAACATGAATGGCTATACCGTAGTAGCCGAAAGTGAGCATGGCAAAGCATTTATACATACTATAACTACACACAACCTTACACCCGATATAATACTGCTCGATGTAAATATGCCCGTAATGGACGGCTTTGCTACAGCTAGTTGGATTACTGAAAACTTGCCCCTCAGCAAAATGATAGTACTCAGTATGTTTGACGATGAAAAAAGTATTATAAAAATGATAAGGCTTGGTGCCAAGGGTTATATACTTAAAGATGGTGAACCTACACACTTAGCCACCGCCCTACATGATGTAATACACAAAGGCTTTCACTATAACGATATGGTGAGTGGTAGGCTAGTGCATGCCATTAACCGTAGTAGTACTAATGGCACTGTAAGTGATATTTTAAAATTTACCCAACGGGAAGAAGAGTTTTTGAAATACTGCTGTAGCGAAATGACTTATAAAGAAATTGCACACCTTATGCACCTAAGTGTACGTACAGTAGAGGGTTACAGAGACCAACTATTTATTAAGCTCCACATAAAAACAAGGGTTGGCCTAGTTATATATGCCATAAAAAATAAAATAGTAGTGTTGTAAAAAATATTATACTTATAACTGCTACCCAACTTTTTTAAACACTCGTTTGCCCAATAGTAATAGCACACCAATAATAGCTGGCAGCATAAGGTTAATAAGCCATATAAATAATCCACTGGCTATAATGCCTGTAAGGTTGGTAGTAACTACTGCAAATAGTACCGTACTAACTTTGCCTCTTATACCTGCTTCTATAATTACAAACGATGGTACTATACTCATTACCAAATACAATATACTAAGCAAACATACACAACTAGCCGTAGCAATACTAATACCAAATGCCTGTATTACCAATATATATTGTAACGTAAATACAGTATAGCGTAGTAATGATAATAGCAAGGTTTTAAGCAATAATGCAGTAGTTAACTTTTCTACTTTTTGTATAAAAAAACTAAATTTTTGTAAATAAGGAATTTTGATAAGTGCATGTAACAACCAACTTATTTTAAAATATATTAACAAACAAATTAGGGTTACAAATGCAGTACCGGCAACTAATATTTTTACCCAAAAGGTACTAATAGTAGCATTAGCAGCATCGCCTATAATGCCTATATAGTACACTAGCCCTACTAACCCCGTAATTAATGTTATTAGTAATTGGCTAAAGCTACCCGTTACAGTTAGTGGTATTGATGCCATACGTTTGCCTTCCTCTATATATATCATTCGGCCAAAATATTCGCCTACACGGTTAGGTGTATTAGCAGCAAACGATGTACCAGCAAATACCGCTTTGTAGGCTGTGCCAAAACTTATTTGCTGTAACGGTGCCATTAGGTATTTCCACTTTAGTGCCTCTATAGCCCAGTTTACAAACATTAATAAGAGTACCACTACAATTTTCCACGATACTGTACCAGAAAATGCTCCTTTTATTTTTTGCCAAGCATCGGCCTTATCGGTTTGGTTAATTATTTGGTGGTAAAGGTTGCTACATAGCCATACAAGCAATATAGGTACGAGTAAATAATTGAAAAATATTTTAAATTTTTTTTGCAAAAAATAAATGTTGCTTTAATTGCAAAGGAACGAAGTATAAGTGAACTCAACTTAATTTAATTTGATACCATTTTATTATTTTACATGCACTAAAAGTGTACTACATTTTAATTTTTTAATACTTATTCCCTTACTTTTTTGCACTACTTTATGGGTAGGGTATAAGCAAAAAAAATCAATCCGTCTATTTTTTATAACTGCTACAACTAACGCCACATTATACAGGTTGGCAAATTGCATAATGCCCTACCACCTCAGCAGCCAATTGGGTGTATAAGGTTAGCTTTATAACCTTAGGTAACAAAGCAACTTACCCTACCCACAACTAAAGTAGATGTTTGCCAATAGGCAATATAAAAAAGCAAAGCCCAACTTACCGTAGCCTATTATTAGCAGTAACTATTTGTATAATCAATAATAAATATCTGTTAATTACTAAATATTTATTGATATTCAATAAAAATGTATACCTTTGCATTTCACCACATAAATTTTATATATCAAATGAAAGTAAATTCAAACACCATTTTAAAAATTCTTAAAGTATTAACTTGGGCAGGTTTTATTGGCCTATGTATAAAAGCAGGTTCAATACTTTTTTCATTTTGGGTAAGTATGTACCGTAATAATATTGCAGCAAAAAACCTATATATGGGATTAGATTTGTCGCAATTAAAGGAACACAGCAGTTCTGCTTATTCAATTATGGTGGGCTGCATTATTTTAATTATTGCCATACAAGCATTCCTATTTTTTGTTTTACTTCAAATTTTTAAGCATATTAATTTAGGTAGTCCATTCCATAACAATATTAGGAAACTAATTTTAACCTTAAGTGTGCTATCATTTGCTATTGGTTTGTTAAGTAAGTTAACCGTAGGTTATTCCGAAAGGTTAATAAGTAAAGCCATTAGTTTTCCTCATTTATATGAGCATATAGGTATTGGTGATTCTTTTATATTTTTTGGAGGCATTTTATTTTTTATTTCTATGCTATTTAAAAAAGGAATTGAACTACAAACCGATAACGACTTAACCATATAACCCATGCCAATAATTGTAAATTTAGATGTAATAATGGCAAAGAAAAAAATGTCGTTAAATGAACTGTCCGAAAAGGTTGGTTTAACACTTTCAAATTTGTCAATTTTAAAAACGGGCAAAGCAAAAGCAATACGGTTCTCTACATTAGAAAGTATTTGTCAAGTGTTGGATTGCCAACCAGCCGATATATTAGCATACAAACCTCATTAATGGTATTTGCTATATATTGACTGTGTTGGGTTATACTTACTACTCATACTATTTATAATGTTAGTTGCGTTATTGTAATGTTACTGTTTGCTTAATTTTTCATTTATTACTTTGTCATTATATTGGTACTGTAACATATACAACCCTTTGGCATAGCCAATCATACTAATAGTGGTAGCCTGTGTAGTTACTATTTGTTGGTATATTATTTTGCCTTCGGCAGATAATAAACGTAGTGTACCACGTTGCTTTAATCCACTTACCGTTAAAATATCTTTTACAGGGTTAGGGTAAATAGCTAATGTGATAGTTTGATAATTTGATAGTTTGATAATGTTAGATATTGTAACCTTGCCATCTTTATCAATCATTTTTAAACGATAATAAATAATTTGCTTTGTAGTAAATATTGCAGCATCGGTAAATGTATAATTAGTACCACCTGCTAGTACAGTGCTAACAGTTACAAAATTATTACCATTATCGCTACGTTGCAGTTCATATTTTGCTAAATTTATTTCGTTAGCAGTTATCCATTGCAATTGAGCATCGGTACTTATTTTACTACCAGTAAATGAGAGTAGGTTAAGTGGCAAAGCTATGCCCACCTTACCTAATATATACTCGGTACTTTGCCCTAGTACAGTTATGGTATTGTTTGCTTCATTAGCGGTTTCGGGCATAGTAGCCCAGTTTGTACTACTATTATCGGTACGTTTATTTAAGCGCAGCTCTACTTCATTAGCTGGGGTTACACCAGGGTTGCCAGTATAATTATATGCAGCTTGGTAGGTAGGTGCAGTACCATTTACCTGAAACACACCAAAATATTTATCGTTAGTACCTACACCTGAAGTACCTGCTAATGTATTGGGTTGTTCATCTACTCTATATACATGTATGCCATCGGGGTTGCCTGTGCTGCTGGTTGCAGTAAAGCTTTCGCCAGTGGGGTGTGTAATGCTAGTAGTTTTAGTAGCGTTTACATAATCATGTGCAGATGCATTACCAATGGGTGCACCACTTGTTAGTCTTATAGGAGTGTTAAACAATACCCCCAATTGATCAAAAGCAATGTTGTTAATTGTTTTTGTAACCGTTGCCGTTTCATCAAAATCATAATAGGCTTTTAAATTACTATACAACGGATCGGTACTTATTAATTTATGGCACATTCTATCTTTTAGTTGGGCTTGGGTAAGTGCAGTGTTCCAAAACAATACTTCATCATAAATGCCTTGATGGGGTACTATTGCAATAGATGCTGGATTATTTTCACCTATTCTAAAAGGGTTTGTGTTAGTTAGTAAAGCTAATCCAGATGATATTGTTCCTATCAATAATCCATCTACATACAAAGTAACTAAAGTACCATTGTTACTAGCTGCAATGTGATGCCAATTACCATCGTTTATTTTTTTGGGGCTTAAAAAATTTTGTGTTGCACCTGTACTTATTTCACCCCACATACCAATGAATCCATTATTACTGTATATGGAAAACTCACCACTATTTGCTCCTGGTAATTCATTGCCAATCATGGTAGGATTGTTAAAAAAATTGCCACTGGATTTACTCTCGGTGGTATTTATCCAATACTCAATAGTAAATTGTGTAGCACCATTTAATAAATTAGGAAACTGTACATAGTTATTTAAACCATTACACATAATTGCATTCCCACTACCTGGCTTTGGTGTTTTTAGTATTAAATTAGTTGTGTTAGTAATGCTCCATTTGCCATTAGCATCTTGTGTTCTTATAAATAATTTACCTTCCCCTTCATTTGTAGGGGTAATGGTAAGGGGTAAAATAATATCGCTAATATTTACCGAAGGCGATGAAATTGTAATTGGCGTAGCAGCACCAAAATCGGGAATAGGTGAAGGTGTACCATTCAATAATAAAAAATATTCGGCTTTTACCACATTAGCAAGTATACTTGGCTGTACTTTAAAAAACGGATGCCTGTTGGTAACACTCCAATTGCCATTAACATCTTTACTACGTACATATAAATTGTGAAACCCTGCATTTAATGAAGTTATGCTAACTGATACTGGCACATTGGCAATGTTAATACCTGTAGTTACAGGTATATTTATGGCATTACCAAAGCCCGGGTCGGTATCAATAAAATATTCGGCTTTGGTTATATTAGGGAAGATGCTTGGCTGTATTTTAAAAAACGGATGCCTGTTGGTAACACTCCAATTACCATTTACATCTTTGCTACGTACATATAAATTGTGAAAGCCTGCCGATAATGAAGTTATGCTTATTGTTATTGGCACATCAGCAATATTAGTACCTGCGGTTACGGGTACATTTATTGCATTGCCAAAACCTGGATCGGTATCAATAAAATATTCAGCTTTGGTTACATTAGCAAATGCAGTTGCTTGCATTTTAAAAAACGGATGCCTGTTGGTGATACTCCAATTGCCATTAACATCTTTACTACGCAAATATAAATTGTGAAACCCTGCCGATAATGAAGCTATGCTTACTGTTATTGGCACATTAGCAATATTGATACCTGCAGTTACAGGTACATTTATGGCATTGCCAAAACCTGGATCGGTATCAATAAAATATTCCGCTTTGGTTACATTAGCAAATGCAGTTGCTTGTATTTTAAAAAACGGATGCCTGTTAGTAACACTCCAATTGCCAGTTGCATCTTTGCTACGCAAATATAAATTGTGAAACCCTGAAGACAATGCCGATATGCTTACCGATACCGGCACATTGGCAATATTAGTACCTGCAGTTACAGGTATATTTATTGCACTGCCAAAGCCTGGGTCTGCATCAATAAAATATTCGGCTTTGGTAATATTTACCTGTGCATTGCTTAGGTTAGTTAGCAGCATTGTTGCAACTAACCAACCAATTATTTTTTTATGTACCATTGGAGTAGTGTTAATATTTGCTATTAAAAAAGTATTAATTATTGCTACGGGTACTAAATAATATATTCATAGTATTGCCCGTTGGGCTAGCAGGTACTACTAATTTGTATATGCTTGGTATAGCTGCTTGTGCCGCTAATCTGTACGGATCAACATTACCAAATGCACCACAATCTACACCTGCCTCACCAGCACCAATTGCAGGGCTGCCTGCTTTTAGTATGTAAGCATTATCTATAAATACACCTGTGCCATCAACAAATACTGTTGTCATATCTACACCATTTACATTGCCATTACCAGCAGGTAGTATTTGGCCAGTAGTTGCACTGCACAAATTATTTTTTACTATAGAATTTTGGAACGATGCCGAGGAAATTCCTTTTAGAAATATATTATTAGATATTACGCTATTTTGTATGTTAACTGTTACACAACCATTATCTACATTTATTGCATGTATTACATTATTGCTTACAATAGCAGTGCCGCTTACATCAATTGAAATGCCATTTCCAATTATATTGTTTGTAACAACGAGGTTATTTGCACCACCATCTGTACCAATCCATGCAGCCCAGCATTTGCTAATAATACAATTGTCTGCACCAGAAATATAAATTGCTCCATTAGAAGCATTGCAATAATTAGATGAAGAAATAATACTTGCACAATTAACAAACTTGATATTAGTTGTTGAAACACCACTGGCAAATAAACCCCCATTAAAACGTACACTTATTACAGTGCCATTTGTAGCAGCTCCGTTAACGGTAAGATTACCACAAAAGCCGGCTTTAGAGTCAAACTGTAAATTTAGGTTATCGCTTAAAAAGCTACCTGTGCTAATAACGGTAAGCTTTTTTGTACTAATTGTAGCGTCGCCATAGCTGGTAAGGCTTGGCTCTAAGTGTATAGTGTCGCCAGTAAGTACACTTGCATCTACTACAGCAGCATTAAGTGTAGTAAAATCGGCGGTAACACCAAAATTGTTATTACAACGCCAAATTTTGGCTTGGGCAACTATTGTTGTTAAAATAATTGCAATGGTAAAAATTGACTTTTTCATGTTTTTTTAATTTTATTTTAATTACTGGTTTATTTGTTTATGTAAAATTGCTTACAATCATCAACCAACACAATAGCTATATGTAGCTATACTGTGTAGTACTAGTTGGTATATTCATAACAAGCTAATTAAATACTTACAATAAATAACTGCCAATAAATTATGAGCATAGTAGGCAAAACCACTGATCAAAATAGTGTGCAAACTAATAGTAGTATTAAAAAATAATTGGAATTTTTAAAGCGTTTAGCTGTAGGCAAAAAGAGTAGTATACTAAACACTACTATAAAATATATACAGCCAAATCATATAGAAAAAAGTACTTTTGGCTAAGTATAATTAAATAAACATCAGCCAAATCGTATAAAAATTAGTACATTTGGCTGATAATAAATGTAAGTATTATGGCAGAAGTAATAGGGAGGCACGAGGCAAAACGTACACTAGATAAAGCTTTTAACGATAATAAGGCATCGTTGGTAGCGGTGTATGGGCGAAGGCGAGTTGGCAAAACATACCTCATAAAAACGTATATGTGGGAGAAGATGAGCTTTGTGTATTATGGCATACATAATGTAACAACCGAGGTACAGTTAGAAAAATTTACAGAGGCATTATCACTTCAATTAAATAATAAAAAAACATTGGCAGTACCTGCCGATTGGTTTGCTGCATTTGAAATGTTGGGCACGTTACTTTTAAAAAAAAGAAGGAAAAAATTGGTTGTTTTTTTAGATGAATTTCCTTGGATGCAAACACCCAAGAGTAACTTTTTAGCAGCATTTGAAAATTTTTGGAACAGCTTTGCTGCCACCAAACCTAACATAATGGTGGTGCTTTGTGGATCTGCTGCCAGTTGGATGATACAAAACGTAGTACGTAACAAAGGTGGCTTGCACAACCGCATTACACACAAAATTGCCTTACAGCCTTTTAGCCTATACGAAACAGAACTGTTTTTAAAAAGTAGAAAAGTTAACCTTAACCATTACCAACTTATACAATTGTATATGGCTTTTGGTGGTGTGCCTATGTATTTAGAACAGGTAACTGCAGGGCATAGTACAGCACAAATAATTGATGCTGCTTGCTTTAATAAAAACGGTTTTTTATATAACGAGTTTACAGATTTGTACCAAGCCTTATTTGATAATGCCGATAGGCATATTAAAATAATAAAAGCACTAGCCACCAAACCTATGGGGCTTACTCGTAGTCAAATTATTACACTTTGCAAATTGCAAAGTGGTGGTACAGCAACTAACCTGTTAGAAGAGTTAAGTGCTGGAGGTTTTATAACGGCATACATACCTTTTGGCAAAAAAATAAAAGATGGCATTTATAAATTAACGGATGAGTACTCTCTTTTTTATATAAAATTTATGGAGCCTAACCGTATTAGTAGCAAGGGTACTTGGCTGCGGCTGAGCGATACACCTACCTATAAAAGCTGGAGTGGGCTTGCTTTTGAATCGCTTTGTATAAAACATTTGGAAGCAGTAGAAAAAGCAATAGGCATACAGGCTATACATACACAAGCTAGTGCTTGGAAAAATGCTGCTGCACAAATTGATTTGGTAATAGACCGCCGAGACCAAACCATTAACCTTTGCGAAATGAAATTTTATAACGATAGCTTTACTATTGATAAAAAATATGCTACAGCACTAAGGCAAAAAGCTACACAATTTAAATTACAAACAAAAACCCGTAAACAAATATTTTGGGTATTACTAACGCCATTTGAGTTACATAAAAATGAACATAGTATTGGATTAGTAGATACTGTAGTAACTGGTGAGCAATTATTTACCAAAATAGCCTTGTAATATCTTCAGCCAAAAGTGCTTTTTTTTAGGGGTTTTGGCTAGGGATTATTATACCATTTTATTTTTATGTACCAAAGCTAATGCCTCACCTAGGGAGTGTACTTGAAGTTTTTCGTACACTTTTTTTACATGATTATTTACGGTAAAATAACTAATGCCCATTTGGTCAGCTATCATTTTATAGCTATGGCCTTCGGCCAAATATTTAAGCACTTCGGTTTCTTTTGGGGTAAGGTTGTAATCGGGTACTATATTTTGTTGATTAAAAAACCGCATTACTTTTAATGCAATGCTAGGACTCATACTGGCACCGCCTTTCATTACTTCATCAATACTTTGTGCTATTTGCTGTACAGATGCTGTTTTTAAAATATACCCTTCTGCACCATTTTGCAAAGCGGTAAATACTTTATCATCATCATCAAAAGCCGTTTGCATTATTACTTTTATTTGCGGATAATTTTTCTTTACCAATAGCACACCCTCTAACCCATTTACTTCGGGCATTTCTATATCCATCAATATTATATCAGGCTCATTCAATTCTACATCTAACAAAATAGAAGCACAGTTTTCAAAGCTACCGGCAAACAAAAACTCTGGCGATAATTTTATAAAGGCCTCTAGGCTTTCTCTTCTATCTTTACTATCGTCATATATTGTAATTTTAATCATCGTACAAATTTAATGGGCTATTTTTAATTTATGTATGGCTAATTATAGCTATTGGTAGGCTGCAAGTAATGGTAGTACCTTCGGTTAATGCGGATTGAATAATACAAATACCTTTCAGCTGCTTGCAGCGTTGGTGTATATTTTGCAATCCATTTCCTTGCTTTACTGTGGAGGCATCAAACCCTATACCATTGTCTGTTATGCTTAATACTATTTTTTCATTTTGCTCTACCAATTTTATTACAGCTTGGGTAGCTAAGCTATATTTTGCAATATTATTTATAGCCTCTTTAGCAATAAGCAGTATATTTTTTCTTATTTCTGGGTTCTTAATTTTAACAGTAAGATTTTCATCAATTTCAAGTACAAACAAAATATTTTTGGGTGATAATAATTCATTACAATAATTTTTTAACCTTACGGTAAAATTATTTTTCTCTTCTTCAGCCGATTTCATACTCCATACAATATCGCCCATTCTATCCATTAATGCTTTTGCTGTAGTGGAAATTGTTTCTACTATCTTTTTACTTTCATGTGGTTGGGTATGCCATACGTTAGCAGCAAGGTCGCTGTATATGTGCATACTGCTAAGGGTTGCCCCAATGTCATCGTGCAAGTCGGCGGTTATTCTATTTCGTTCAGCAAGAATTGCATCTTTTTGTTCTAATAAACTTTGTTGCAATTTTATTTTTTCTTCGGATAACTGTTGTTTATTAAGCATTTTTCTTTTTTGCCCAATTAGCGTAATGGTAATTAATATTACTGTAAAAAAAAGCAGTAAAATAGTTATACCTATTACTAAGTACCATATTTCGGTTTGGTGGGTTGGCATACAAACGCTTTTATCATAAAACTACTTAATATTAATGACGAACCAATAACACATACTAAGAAATACGATTTAGAAATAATAGGTGAAGCCTTAAATAAAAAATTATACAACCCAATAAATGGTAGGTTGAGTGTATAATAAATGAGCAACCCTGTGCTAATCCAAAAGTGTGGATTTGCTGTAAGCTTTTGTGTACTTGTACTCCTATACTCATTCATATAAAAAATAACAGCACAGCTTAATAACATAATACCGCCACCAATAAACGAAATAGTTTGAAACACTGCTAAGGGTTGGTAATACAGCGTAATGCCATACACTATTAAAAATGCAACTATTAAATATACGTAATATTTTTTTTGAACTTGTTGCTCACAACTTGCCCAATAGTATAAAAACCATAACTGATACCGCAATACATCTGCAATATTATACAACCAAATATTTTTATGACCTTTGGCAGTTAAAATGTATCCTGTAATTTCACTTAACAAATTAATGATGCAAATTAGAAGGGCTATTTTTAAACTTTTTTGTAATTTATGTTGGCGTACTAGCCCAACAAAAACCGCCAAACCCATTAAGGTTAGCGGTAATATTCTGGTATATATAAATTTTATTTCCATGTACATCAATCTCCATTTTCTACACCATCGCAATTGTAAGGACACATACCAGAGTGCTCACTTAATGCATTTCTTGCATACAGGCAATGTACTTCACTTTCATTTGGTCTGTAATCTTTTCCAACCCACCACCCTTCTTCGTTGGTGGTATGTTGTCTAAACTTATTTAAACAATTTGTGTATTTATTATCGGGCCTTACTTCAATCTTATAATTTAAAACGGGCAATGCAAGTAAACTTATTTGTGTTTGAGGTTCAAAATTATCATCAAAAAAAACTGTCATTCTTCTCTCCTGTACTTCTAATAAGCTATTCGTATCGGTAATGTTATCATCTATATTACCGTTAACTACATTTTTATCCGATATATTATTTTGCCTTGTCAAATAAAAACGTACTGCATTTATTTGTTGATCATTTGCTTGTTTAGCATTTATTTCATTTTGTTCGTCAATGTAGGCAATAAATTCTTTTATTTTTTCCAAATCAATTGTTACACAATTGGTTTCGTTTGATAACTGTTTGTGTCTTCGGTAATCTTTAATCCATTTTTTAATGGTAGTAAGGTTTAGTAGTTGTGGCATTTTTTTTAAACTTTTTTAAAAATTGATTAGTAAGGCAACTCAAGTTACCCATTTTATTAATTGTACTGCAAATATATTGTTACTTAAATATATTGAGTATAGCTACATATAGCTATACTGTATAAATACTTAATTGAGTTAATCTTTATCTATTTTATAATAACACCTTATTTGGAAATGTATTAAAAATTGTAACACCTATACTTTAATTAAAAAAAATAGCTCAATTAGAAATAAGTGTTTACCGCAAACTCATACTGCTCCATAAATATTTTTTTAAAAGCAGTTATATTATTTACTTCATAAAATAGGAGCATTGCTTTTTTGTAGTCAATACTATCTACAGTTCTAAACGATAGTGGACAATAATTAAAATGTATAAGAATAGCATTACTGACAATTCTAGCGGTTCGTTTATTTCCATCCATAAATGGTTGTACGTACGATATTAAAAGCAGTACAATTAAGGCTTTTTCAAATACATTATCTTTAGAATTAGCCAACACACACATTTGCTCTAAAGCCTCTTTAATTTGCCATTCATTTTCAATGGGTACATAATTAGTACCGGATATACTTACCCTTTTGGTTCTAATATTTTTTGATACAGCAAGTTCATTAATCAAGATGCTATGTAAGTTCTCTATTTTTGTAACCGTTAATGGATACATATAATTAGGGTTTTCAACCAAAAAGTCAATGGCCTCTTTATGATTTAATAACATAATGGCTTCATCTTTGGTTTTACCCGTTGCAGTTATTTTTTCTTTCAACAACTGCTCCGTTTCTAACAATGAATAAGTGTTCCCCTCTATTTGTGATGATTTCCAACTTAAATCAATAGCTAATCGTTCCATTTCATTACGCCATTCACTAGTAGTAAATTGGTTACTTTTTGTTTTATAAATATTATGATTGGTGGCTAGTGTTACTAATTCTGTTTGTGTAAATAAATTAACCTTTGGTAATATTTCAGTTATTAAATTAAATTTAAAATTTTTTAATATTTTTCTTTGGTCTATTTCTATTTTATAATATTGGTCAACATTAATATTTTTTAAAATAGAATATGTATCACTTTTTTTATATTTAGTATTTTTTGCTTGTCCAGTTTTAATTATATAACCTTTATTAATAAATTTTTGTAGTAACCTTTTTACGGTTGCTAAGCTTACATCCGCTTCAAATTTTAATGTTATTTCTGTTGAAGTACAGTTTTCGTTTTCGTCTATATATTGTAATATTTGACTTTCTAATCGGCTCATTATTAGCAAATTTAGTACTTATTCGGCTCATATTTTCCAATATTGAGCTAAATAAATTACTTATTTGAGCCGAATGGCTAAAAACCTATAAGGATTACAAAAAAGTTAAAAGTGTATCACACTTTTTTAATCGTTTCTAAATATCCTTTTTATCCTATCAATTTGATAGGATAATATTAGTTTTTTGATAGGATAAGTATTTTTGGGTTGAATATTTTTTTTAATTACCCACACTGTATTCGGCTCAATTTGTATAACAATTAACACTTATTCGGCTCATATTTAACAATTTTGAGTTATGTAGTTTATTTATTTGAGCCGAATGGCTAAAACCTATAAGGATTTCAAAACCTTACAGGTTTACCCCTTTATTGTATCAGTTCAAAATAATCGGTTGTTATATCAAAATTGGCTAAAGTTACTTTTGGCAATTTGGTTACAGTTTTCCACACATCTTTACTTGGCTTACATTCACCACTTTTGGTTTCTACAAGGTGCATTTTTTTGGTAGAAAAATTTACCTCTTGTTTATTATATTCATTGCTTGTTACCTCTTCACAATTGCCATAGGTACGGTATGCTATGTTGCTTATACCAATTAGCTCCCAAGCATTATTTTGGTATCTAAAGGTATGTTCATAGCCCCACCTGTCGGCACTACCGCCATAATGATTTATTTTTAGTACATTATTGGTAAACCTAATGCCTGAGTATGGATTACCAAAAATACCACCACAGGTATAGCATAGCAAAGCATTTAAACTCAAAATATTTTTAACATAACTATCCTTCGTTTTTTGCAGTATTAGTATTGCTCTATTATCGCTACCTACGCTATCTATAGTATTTAATTTTTGTAGTACAAGCAATACATCTTGCATGGCGACGTTATTATAATCGCCCATTATGGTATCTATTATTTCATAAGCTTTGGGTATATATTGTTTGTACTTTTTATTACAATTTTTTAATACCGCCTTATCAGTTATTTGTGCCATAGCACAATAATAAAAGCAACAAAAACATAAGGATAGAAGGGTGGTTTTAAGTTTTAGCATAATCAAATATAGTGTATTAATTACCACAAAAAAAACCACTTAGCTTACGCCAAGTGGTTGTATATTGTTATACTGTATTTATATTTACTTATACTGTGCCATTAAGCCGTTAGCCATTTCTACCATTGCTTTTAAGCCATCGTCGGGTAGTTTACCAGCTTTAAAATCAGCCATTAGTTCGGGCATTTTATTATCCATTTCCATTAAAAAATGTTCTTCAAATTCCTTCACTTTTTTTACAGGCACACTGGTAAGCAATCCATTAGTACCAAGGTATATAATAGCTACTTGCTGCTCCACTCTAAGTGGGCTGTACTGTGCTTGTTTTAGTATTTCCACATTTCGTGCTCCTTTATCTATTACATTTTTAGTAGCGGCATCAAGGTCGCCACCAAATTTGCTAAAGGCCTCCAACTCACGGTATAGGGCTTGGTCAAGTTTAAGTGTACCAGCTACTTTTTTCATCGATTTTATTTGGGCATTACCACCTACACGGCTAACCGATATACCTACGTTAATTGCCGGACGAATACCTGCATTAAACAAGTTACCCTCCAAAAATATTTGACCATCGGTAATAGAAATAACGTTGGTAGGAATATAAGCCGATACGTCACTGGCTTGGGTTTCTATAATAGGCAATGCCGTTAGGCTACCGCCACCTTTTACCAAATGCTTTATGCTTTCGGGTAGGTCATTCATTTCTTTTACAATGTTGTCATCGTTTATAACTTTAGCTGCTCTTTCCAACAAACGACTGTGCAAATAAAACACATCACCTGGATATGCCTCACGGCCTGGTGGGCGACGTAGCAACAACGATACCTCACGGTAAGCCACGGCTTGTTTACTCAAATCATCGTATATAATTAATGCTGGGCGGCCTGTATCTCTAAAAAATTCGCCAATAGCTGCACCGCTAAATGGAGCATAAAATTGGAGTGGAGCTGGGTCACTAGCACTTGCAGCTACTATGGTAGTATAGTCCATTGCACCTGCCTCTTGTAATGTTTTCATTACACCTGCTATGGTACTGGCTTTTTGGCCTATGGCCACATATATACAATATACTGGCTTACCTGCTGCAAAAAATTCTTTTTGGTTTATAATCGTATCTATACAAATGGCTGTTTTACCAGTTTGACGATCGCCAATTACCAATTCTCTTTGTCCTCGGCCAATGGGTATCATAGCATCAATTGCTTTAATACCTGTTTGCAAAGGTTCTTTTACCGGCTCTCTAAATAGTACACCTGGTGCTTTACGTTCAAGTGGCATTTCGTACAATTCGCCAGTGAGTGGTCCTTTGCCATCAATAGGTTGCCCAAGTGTGTTTACCACCCTTCCAAGCATACCTTCGCCTACTTTAATAGAGGCAATTTGGTTGGTACGTTTTACTTTACTACCTTCTTTTATATCTTTACTATCGCCTAGTAGTACCACACCCACATTATCTTCTTCAAGGTTAAGTGCAATGGCACGTACCCCATTATCAAACTCTACTAGTTCGCCATAGCCCACATTGTTGAGGCCGTATACACGGGCTATACCATCGCCTACTTGTAGCACACTACCTACCTCTTCAAGGTCGGCATTGGCATTAAAGTTGCTCAACTGCTGGCGAAGTATCGCCGAAATTTCATCTGGTTTAATATCTACTGCCATAAATTTAATTATAAATTATTAATTATAAATTATTAATTGTGTTTTACAATCTTGTTTTCCTATTTTAATTATCAATTTTATTTCTTTACTCTTTTAATTTTTTTGTTAGCCAGCTTTTTGTTTTTCAATTTAGCCACATTGGTTCATTAACTACTGGGTTCATTATTATTAATGCAATTTTACTACGGCTTATTTTTTTATTCATAGTAAAAAAATTATTTCATTACATAATTCCCCCTTGGGGGATTAAGGGGGCATTTATTTTATTTTATAAATAAAGTCATTATTCAAAAATTGTTTTTGTATTGCCTTTAGGTCATAAGCTATACTGGCATCTACCAAGTTGCCACCTGTTTGCAATACAAATCCGCCAATTATTTTTTCATCTACTGTAGTTTCTAATTCTATGTTATTGCCAGTTTGGTGCATTTTGGCAACTATACTATTTTTAGCTTCGTCACTTATTGCAGTTGCCGTAGTTAGCTTTACAGTTTGTATGCCTTTTAGGTCTTTGTACTGTTGTATAAATGTGTTCACTACTTCGGGCAAGTTAGCTTCTCGGCCTTTATTAATTAGTAGTTGGTTAAATGCATTTACAAGTGTTCCTATTTTACCATCGGTTACAGCATTTACAATTTTTAGTTTTGTTGTAGGCTTTACAATGGGGCTTTTAAGTAAGTTTACAAAGTCTTTGTTACCATTACATATAGTGTGTAAGGTAAGCATATCATTATAGGTAGCATCTAATTGATTTTGCTCTTGGGCTAAATCAATCAAACTTTTTGCATATCTGGTAGCTAAACGTGGATTTGTCATAATTAAAATTTGCTAATTCGATAATTTTTCTAATTTGATAATACGATGATTTGATAATATGATAATGTGCTAATATGATAATCTGCTATTGTGCTAATTTTATAATTAAGATAGTATTATTCATTTGTTTGCTTTATGACTTTTATTTAAAAAAAGTATATAAAACTAACGTTTCTTAAACTCCCCCTTGAGGGATTTGAGGGGCTTAATTCAGCTTTACACTATCTGTTAATTGCTTTATATAGTTTTCGTGTTCAGCTTTGTTGTTCAGTTCTCTTTTCAGTATTTTTTCACTTACTTCTATTACTAATGCACCTACTTGGTTTTTTACATCGGTTAATGCAGCCATTTTTTGTGCTTGTATAGCAGCTTGTGCTTCTATCATTATTTTGTTAGCTTCTACTTTGGCTTGTTCTTTTGCCTCATTCACTATTTTATCTTTTGTATCTCTTGCATCTTTAAGCATTGCGGCTCTTTCTTCTCTAGCTTTTGCTAACAAGTTTTCGTTTTCGCTTTGCAAATTGGCCATTTCGGCGGTTACTTTTTCTGCTTTGCTTATGGCACTTTGTATATTATCTTCTCTAGTTTTAATGGCTGCCAATATGGGTTTCCAAGCATACTTAGCTAGTACATACATAACTATGCCAAATGCTAGGGTCATCCATACTACAAGGCCCAAACCTGGCTTAACTAACGGATTTAATTCTAAAAAATACATATTATTTAATTTTCAATAATTTGTTGAAATAAATGCAAGTTTGCCGCCCTGTGCTTTAAACTTGCATAATTTTTTTTTGGGAAAAATTTGTGTACTGCTTAGTCTTTTAAACCTAAGAAAGATACTACCACTGCAAATAACGCCACAGCCTCTACGAATGCTGCTGCTATAAGCATTGTACTTCTAATATCGTTCGCTGCCTCTGGCTGACGAGCTATACCTTCAGTTGCACCTTTACCAATTTGGCCAATACCAATACCTGCACCGATTGCGGCTAAGCCTGCACCGATTGCTGCTACACTTCCTACCATAGTTTTACTTTTTTTTGTGTTAAATAAAAAATCTTTATATCAAAATTCTTTCTTTTCTTTTTTATAAAAAAACTCTAAACCACTTACCCCGCCATGTGGTTAATGGTGTGCCTCTGCATGATGCTCCTCAGTAGCCATACCAATGTACAATGCCGTAAGCATAGTAAATATAAATGCTTGTAAAAATGCCACTAACAACTCAATACAATATATAAATGCAGCAAATGGCACAGCTACTGCTGCTGCTACAACTGCTTTAAATACAAATATTAAACAAATTAATGCTAATACCAATATATGCCCTGCTGTAATGTTGGCAAATAACCGTATCATCAACGATATTGGTTTTATAAACACACCCATTAGTTCTATTGGTGCCAAAAACAATTTCATTGGCCATGGCACACCGGGCATCCAAAATATGTGTTGCCAATAATTTTTATTACTACTAAAGTTAACTACCAAAAACACTATTAATGCTAACACCATAGTAAAGGCAATATTTCCACTTAGGTTAGCACCTCCCGGAAAAAATGGAACTAAGCCGAGCATATTATTTATCCATACAAAAAAGAAAATTGATAATAAAAAAGGCATATACTTTGCATAATGTACACCAATATTTGGCTTTGCAATATCATCACGTACAAATAGTACAAAAGGCTCTAGCAAACTTTGTATGCCTTTTGGAGCCGATGTTATACCCCGTTTTGCATATCGCTTAGCCATGGTTATAAACACTACACATATTATAAATACAGCCAATAATAAAGTGGCAACGTTCTTAGTTATAGAAAAGTCGTACAAAGTAGCTGATTCATTAGCTGCACCATCGGTATTTACTATGTCTATTTTGCCCGACTCGTGGTTCACTTTATAGTCATTTTTGCCTTTGTAAACTATATGTTCGTGGTGTTCGTCAATTAAGTTGGCAGAGCTAAACACTTCCAAGCCTTTGTCGGTGTATAATATTACAGGCAAAGGTATAGTGGTATGCCCCCAAAGGTGCCAACCATAACTATCCTGTACGTGTTCCATTATGGTTTCGGTTATATTAAATTCTTTTTCCACCTCATGTGCCGAGTTGCAACTAGTACTTAGCATTAAAAAAATGCCAAGAGTGCCAATGAGTAAGGATTTAAAGCGAAAATGCATCATAATTTGCCCTTAATTTGGGTGCAAAGGTAATGCTTAAATTAGTAACTATGAAATAAACATAAAAAATATGGCTGCAAATTTAGTTTTGTTACTACTAATTGCATCTTCCTTTAAACCAACCAATTGCAATGGCTGTTTTTCCAACCAATTGCATTGGCTTTGAGTCTAACCAATTGCATTATCTTTTAGTCCAACCAATTGCATTACCTTTTAGTCCAACCAATTGCATTGGCTGTTATTATTATTCAAGTCCTTCGGACTTTTGTACTGGCAATCATTTTACCACGTAGTGGTGGAAAATAATTGCTATGAGTGTTATTGATAGTTCCAGTTTTTTAATTCAACCCAATGCAATAGTTTTTTTTTCAACCAATTGCATTGGCTGTTATTCCAACCAATTGCATTGGCTGTTATTATTATTCAAGTCCTTGGGACTTTTGTACTGGCAACCATTTTACCACGAAGTGGTTGAAAATAATTGCTATGAATGAAATTGATAGTTCCAGTTTTTTAATTCAACCAATTGCATTGGCTGTAATTATTATTCAAGTCCTTCGGACTTTTGTACTGGCAACCATTTTACCACGAAGTGGTGGAAAATAATTGATAGGAATGAAATTGATAGTTCCAGTTTTTTAATTCAACCCAATGCAATAGTTTTTTTTTTAACCAATTGCATTGGCTGTTAGTCCAACCAATTGCATTGGCTGTAATTATTATTCAAGTCCTTCGGACTTTTGTAGTGGCAATCATATAACTACGAAGTGGTGGAAAATAATTGATAGGAATGAAATTGATATTAAATAATAGCATGGAGTTTTTTGCGGTAATACAAATCGCTGAATTTGGCTATTAACCGTGGCTACTTTACATACTTCCTTTTTTTAATAAAATTAAATAATGCTGCAAAGCATATAAGCAAACCCAATGGTAGTGCGGTGGTTATCAATTTCCATTTTGTGGCGTCACTTTCTTTTTTTATGGGGTCTATAAGGTTGCTGCTATAATCTTTATTTCGTGTTTGTAATACTGCAGCATTTCCCGTTAGGTAATCAATACAATTTATAAAAAAATCTTTGTTGGCATACGTAATTCCCGTATAATTATTTTCGCCCATTTGCAATGGATTGCCCTGCTGTGTTACCATATTAGTAGCAATATCGCCATCGGCTACTATTATCATTTTGCCAGGCTGTATGGCCTTATCTACAAATGGTGTACGGTAAGCTGCTAGGCTATCTTGCAAAGTTTTGCTTATTCGGTTAGCAAAGTAGGAGGTAAAGTTACCCTCTAACAATACCGCTACGGGTACATAAGGTTTTGTAAACTTTTCTTTATCATCGGCATATTGCATAAAGCTAAAGTCAACCTTATAGGGTGTACCAATAATAGCTGCATTTGCACTACTTGTTAGCAGTATTGTTTTGGCAATATCGGCTACTTGTATAGTATCCAATGTGTTAGGAAATATACTACGAATGCCATCTAAATTTTTGCTAATTGGGTGGTTAGTACCTTGCAATATTGGCATGTACGAAAACGGTACAAGTTGTTTGCTAATACCTACTTGGGTGTTCCCTTTTACCAACGGTATTTTATCGCTTTGCAAATCCTGTAGTAAGTTTTGGTTTATACGTACACCATATTTGTAAAGCATATCGTCCATATTTAAAGCCCTATCAAATGCTATAAACCCTTGGTTGCCGCTTTGTAGCAAACTGTCAAATTCGGCATACATATTATCCATCATCCATAGTACGTTACCGCCATGCATTATGTATTGGTCTATTTTTAATTTATCCTTTTCGGTAAATGCTATTGTTGGTTTTGTAATAAGCAACAATTGTATTTCGGTTGGTATAGTATTTACGTCTTGTATATTAACCACACCAAATTTGTAAGCAATACTAGCTTCGCTTTTTGGCGATAATGTTGTTATAATATCGGCTACCACTGCACTGCTGTCGGTTGGTTCACCATTGCCAGTAGCATAGCCAATTGTTTTTACTGTAGCATTGGTTGCCTTAGTTATAGCATCCATAAATTTGTACTCCAATGATGTTTCAATTTTTTCAAACAAATCGGCCATGGCTAATTCGTTAGTAAAGTCCAATACTGCCCTACGTACAAAGTTTACTCCAAAGCTTTTGTTACCGCTACTTACTACTGCACCGGGTAGTATAGCAGTTTTGGTATTGTTTTCGCTTTTGTCGGTTTGTAGGGTTTTAATGTTTTCAATACAAGGTATATCGTATAGGTATAGCATGGAGTCCTTATAGTTGGCTATTTCGGCTTCGCCCAAATTGGCAAATGGATTACTATATTGTATTTTTAATTTGCCTTTAGCATAACTATTACATGCCTCCAAAAACTCTTTGGTAGCATTTGCAAATTTTTTAAAGCTAGCTGGGTATTCACCCTCTAAAAACACTTGAATGGTTACTGGTTCTTTTAGGTTTTTTAACAGGGCTATGCTACTAGCACTTAACGAGTACCGCTTTTCTTTTGTTAGGTCTATTTTTTTGTAAAATGCATTAGCCAAGTAATTGGCTACTACTAGTACTATTATTACTAGTAAAATGCTGTATTTGTGGTTAACTATTTTTTTCATGTAGAGTGATATAGATAGGCTATTATTTAGTGGTTAAGCGCCTATGGGTAAGGTATAAAAAAAAGAAAATGAGGGTAATAAAATACAGCACATCTCTACTATCAATAACACCACGGCTTATGCTATGGTAGTGAAAATTAAGCCCCAGTGCTTCTATATAATAATCCCAACCGGATTGAAAAAAACTTATTTTGCTTACAGCTTCAAACAAATATAATAATAGCAAACAAATTATTACACTTACCAAAAATGCAATAACAGCATTGTTAGTGTAGCTACTAGCACATAAACCTACACTTACCATTACTGCAATTAATAATACTAACCCAATGTAAGAACCTATAAGGCTACCCACATCAACACTGTTGGATACACTTAGGTTTTTTATGGCAAATAGGTACGTAACTGTTGGCAATATAGCAATAGTTACAACAAATAAAGCAGCCCAATATTTACCCATTATTATTTGCCAATTGGTAAGTGGTTTGGTTTTTAATATTTCGTAAGTGCCTGTTTTAAACTCGTCGCTAAATAGCCTCATAGTTAAGGCAGGTATAAGTAGCAATAATACCCATGGGGCTAATTTGAAAAAGTTGGAGAGGTTGGCATAACCGTTATCAATTATATTATAATCGAGCAGTTGGCTACTAGGTATTACAAACAAAAACAAACCACATAATAGTAAAAATATACCAATAGCAATATAGGCGGTGTAGGAGCCAAAAAATTGTTTGGTTTCTTTTTTAAGTATAGCAAACATAAGGTTGTAATAAATTATTATGCAATTTTACAATAACTAATACAAACATTTGGATTTTTCAGTAATTTAATATTAACTTTACGTAACTAAAATTTTTAAACCATGAAATATTTTTACCTATTTCTCTTTACATTTCTATTAGGAAATGTATTAATTGCCCAATCAACTTATAACGGAAATGGAGCTATTGGCTTTGGCGGTGGTATTGGAGCTTCTACGTTAAGTGTAACCGACGATGGTACTACAGCAACCTTTACCCTTACAAGAGGTACTGGTAACGTTAATGATTTTTTTGTACTGTACATTGACAGTAAAGCTGGCGGATTTAACAATACAAGTACGCTAAATGACCAAAACGATGCTAACCGTAGAGCCATATCGGGTGTAGATGGTGGTAATAGATCGGTTGCAAATTTTGCCTCTGGTTTTGATGCAGATTATGCATTATCAGTAAATACTAGTTTTGGTGGCTTTTGGGAACTTGCAGCAGGTGGTAACAACAGCCTTGCATTTATAAAAAGTACTGGAGTATTTAGTTCAAATGCATTTACTACTTATACTTTTACATTAACTAAAACGGAACTTGGTATTGCAGCTATGGATCCTTTTGTTTTCAAGTTTACAGCTGGTTTAATATCAGGCACAGCATTTAGAAGCAACGAAGGTTATGGTGCTGGTTTACCTGCTACAAACCCTGGTAATGGCCCAGTTACTTATACCTCATTTTTAGTATACCCATTAATAGTTACTCCGCTTAACCTCAATACATTTACTGGTTCGGTACGTAATGAGTCGGTTGAACTTAAATGGAGCACTTTGAGCGAAGCTAACCTTAGTAAGTTTGTATTGCTTAAAAGTACCAATGGATTAACATTTACTGAGCTTGCCGAAATAGCTCCAAAAAATATAGCCACAGGTGCTAGCTATAGCTATATTGATAATAACCTTAACCTTGGTAATAACTATTATAGATTAGTAGCAAAAAACACTGCTGGGGCAGAAGCATTTAGCAAAATAATTAAAATTATATATGGCAAAATAGATAATACACTAACACTTTACCCTAACCCAACAAGGGAGTTTTTGAAAATAAACTTTATGAGTGCAGTACGTGGTAGCTACAGCCTTAATATATATAATGATGCTGGGCAAGTACTTATACATCAGGATTTTGAACATAATGGAGTAGATAGAACCATTAACCTTACCTTACCTACAAGTATGAAAAAAGGGCCATATAGGGTACACATATCTAACCAATACGAATTTTATAAAGGCACATTTATAGTACAATAACTACCCCAAAAGGGTGATAAATAAATTGAACCGTTTGCATTAATTTGCAAACGGTTTTTATTTGTAAGGTTGTTTGCATTTTGTTTTTTATATTTATACCAAAAAAATTAAAAAAGCAATTTGTATGACAAAAAAAGAGCGATACAGTTATTTGATAAGTTACTTTGAAGCCAATGCACCTAATGCCGAAACGGAATTGCTGTACGACAATCCATTTCAGCTATTGGTAGCAGTAATATTGAGTGCACAGTGTACTGATAAAAGGGTAAATATGACCACCCCTCATATATTTGAAAAGTACCCAACTGCTGCTGCAATGAGTAGGGCAACTTTTGATGATTTGTTTGCTATAATTAAGAGTATAAGCTACCCTAATAATAAAGCAAAACACTTAATAGCAATGGCTCAAAAGTTGGTAATGGAGTATAACGAAATAGTACCAATGCAGGTAGATGAGTTAGTAAAGCTACAAGGCGTAGGGCGTAAAACGGCAAATGTAATAACCTCAGTGTTGGACAACCAACCCAATATGGCGGTTGATACACATGTGTATAGGGTGAGTGCAAGGCTAGGGCTTACTACCAATGCAAAAACTCCATTGGCAACTGAAAAGCAACTCATTAAGCATTTGCCAAAGGCGGTAGTATACAAAGCACACCATTGGTTAATACTGCATGGGCGTTATGTATGTGTGGCACGTAGCCCTAAGTGTACAGCATGTGGATTATTAACAATTTGTAAATTTTACAATAAAAAGAGATAGTTTATAGGAAAAATACGTAATTTGTAAGCGTAAACAACTATTTGAAACGACTCTTTACTGTAAAGTTTATTGAAAGCAATAAATAAACAATAGTAATAAAAAATGGAATTTTTATGAGCATATTTACAAAACTTACCCTTTGTATTGCAATTTTATTGTGTATAAACGCAACTGGAACTGCACAATTTTATTTTTATAATGATAAATATTATGAAGATGATGTAACCTTTGAAATTGGTGGTTCGGCAGGTATAATGAACTGCCTTACCGATATTGGTGGCAAAAAAGGAATAGGTAAAGGATTTATAAAGGACTTGAATGGTAAGAATACTCAAATGGCTTATGGTGGCTACATGGAGGCTCTTTATAAACACACAATTGGCTTACGCTTAGAGGGTACATTTGGCAAATTAAAAGCTTATGATAGTATATTAAGTGGCGATAATTCGGATGCTAAAAATAGGTATTACAGAAACCTAAACTTTAAGACAAACATTAGTGAATTTTCGGCAATGTTAGAATTGCACCCCTTATTTTTAAAAACATTTGATATTACGGATGATGTTGTACCTCGTTTTTCACCCTATTTATTGGCAGGTATTGGCTTTTTTAGGTATAAGCCACAAGGCTACCTTAATGGAGCTTGGATAGACCTACAGCCCTTACGTACCGAAGGGCAAGGCTTTACAGAGTACCCCGACAAAAAACAATATTCTCTTTCGCAAATGAATGTACCTTTAGGTATTGGCTTAAAGTATGAACTTGGCTCATTACTTAGTGCAAGGTTTGAAATACTACACCGTGTATTATTTACCGATTACTTGGACGATGTAAGTGGCAAATACATAGACCCTACTACCTATAATAATAACCTTACACCTGCTAATGCAACCAAAGCAATGGCTTGGTACAACCAAACAATTGGTCCCACACCTGCTAACTATACTGCTGATAATATAAGAGGTAATACCAAACGTAATGATAGCTACTTTACTGTAAACTTAAAGCTTGGTATAGTATTAAACAGAACTAGAATTAGATAGTTTTCAAGTTTTATTTTCAACAACACCCATACTAAATAAAGCAAAATCGTACTTTGTTGGGTCGGCTTTGCAATACATACTTAGCTTAGCCGTAAGTGCTACAGCTGCTTGCCAGTCATTGTTTGGCGAAGTAAGTAAGCCTACTTGCCTTGCTATGTTGCCCACATGCACATCTAACGGGCATACAAGTTGGTGTGGCTTTAGGGTGTGCCATATACCAAAGTCCACCCTACTATCATCCTTACGAACCATCCAACGGAGGTACATACATAACCGCTTACAAGCACTGTTTTTGGTGGGTGTTGCTATATGTTTTTTACAATGAGTTTCCAATATTGCATCTTCACTAAACCCAAATACGTAATTATGAAAGTTGGTTAAGCATTGTGTAATATCCAACTTTTTTTGTGATAATAGTTGGGGATTATTGTAATTGTAATTATATTTTTTTGTAAATGCAGTTTCCAAACTTTGTTCGCCTATTGTATAATAATGAAAATGTAAAAAAAGTAGTAGGTGTTGCAAATCCCATTTATTAAATGTACGGTGTACAAAATTAGATTGGGTGAGCATAACCTCTAGTTGCTTAGTAAAGTTAGGCTGCATTATAAAGCTATAAGGGTTATTGCCTAGTAGCAGCATTACCTCTTTTGCTTTGTTAATAATGGTGGTACGTTGCCCCCAGGCAAATATTGCGGCAAAGAAACCTGCTATTTCAATATCTTGTTTTATTGTATATTGGTGGGGTACACTTATAGGGTCGTTTGTAATAAATGTAGGTTGGTTGTAGTATTTGGCTTTTTTATTAAGTAATATTTCTAGTTCCGACTGGGGCATTAAGTATTAATTTGAGTATAAATATTTTTGTATAGCTTATTAGCTATTGCACAAAAGTAGAATGGTAGTTTAGATTATCTAAGAATCGCTACTCGAAGTTTTATAAAAAGCTAATTACAAATTTTTAGTACTCCTTTAATCCGTTAACAACTCTAGTGATTCCATCTTTTAATAGCGGCACTTTAAAATTTATTAAAAGACCTAACTGATAGTTTCCTAACTTGAGATAGGTTAAAGTTTGAGCTTTGTGTACATCAATTATAAAGTCAACTGATTATATTTCAATTACAACTTTACTTTCAACTAATAAATCCAATCTATAACCATATTCTAGTTTAATTTGTTTGTATATAAGAGGCATTGGCTTTTCTTTTTCTACATATAACCCCTCGTTAATTAACTCATACAATAAACATTCTTTATATGCACTCTCTAATAGCCCAACACCAAGGGATTTATGAACTTCAATTGCTTTGCCAATTATTATTTTTACAGTTCGTTTTCATGCATAGGAGTTGAGTATTTATTTTTTTGAGTAATTTGAAGGTCTTTGGGAGGTTTCGCAAAGTTCCGCAAAGTTTTTCGCATACCGTAGTAACGGCACTAGAAGTATTGCTGAGGGTTTCTTAAAATTTGGCACATTGGCTATTAATGCTACATTTCTTTTTTGTTCCTTTATCGCAAAGTTCCGCAAAGTTTTTCGCATACCGTAGTAACGGCACTAGAAGTATCGCTGAGGGTTTCTTAAAGTTTGACACATTAGCTATTAATGCTACATTTCTTTGCGAAACTCTGCGTTGACTTTGCTGCTCTTTGCGATACAATACTCAAATATTACCCAATAGCTTTTTCCAAATCTGCTATAAGGTCATCGGCATCCTCTATGCCTACACTTAACCTAATGAGTGCATCACTAAGTCCGTTTTTCAACCGCTCTTCGGGTGGTATGCTAGCATGTGTCATTGTAGCTGGGTGGTTAATGAGGCTTTCTACTCCACCAAGGCTTTCGGCTAGGCTAAATAAGTGGGTGCTGGTGAGTACTCTTTTTGCATCGTCAATGTTGTTGCCCTTTAGTACAAAACTTATCATACCTCCGTAGCCGTACATTTGCTGCTTTGCTATGGCATGGTTTGGATGGTCAGTAAACCCTGGCCAATATACTTTAGCTACCTTAGGATGGTTGCGTAACCAATGGGCAATTTTTTCTCCATTTTCGCAATGTGCTTTCATACGTATGCCGAGGGTTTTAATACCTCGTAGTACAAGGAAACAGTCCATTGGACCAGGTACTGCACCACAGCTTTTTTGTATAAAATATAGTTCGTCCTTAAGCTTTACATCGTTACACATTATACTGCCTTGTATTACATCGCTATGGCCGCCAAGGTATTTGGTGGCACTATGCATTACAATATCGGCACCGAGGTTGAGCGGGTTTTGTAATGCTGGCGATGCAAAGGTATTGTCCACTACTAGCAATAAATTATGAGCTTTTGTAATGGCAGCTATTGCAGCAATATCAGTTATATTCATTAACGGATTGGTGGGGGTTTCTAACCATACCATTTTGGTATTGGGTGTAATGGCAGCTTGTACGTTAGCAGCCACTGTAGTATCTACCATTGTAAATTGTATGCCAAACTTGGCAAATACTTTGGTAAATATGCGGTAGCTACCGCCATACATATCGTTAGCACACAGTACTTGGTTGCCGGGTACTAATAATTTAATAATGGCATCGGTGGCGGCTACTCCGCTACTAAAGGCTAAGCCATAGTTAGCATTTTCAAGTACGGCTAGTGCATCTTCTAATGCTTTGCGGGTGGGGTTTTGGCTACGGGCATACTCATAACCTTGGTTTACACCTGGGGCTTGTTGTACATAAGTACTGGTTTGGTATATGGGGGTCATTATGGCTCCTGTGCTTGGGTCGGGTTGTGAGCCTGCATGTATGTATTGTGTAGCTTTTTTCATGTGGAGTATTTGTGTTTATCCGCCAAGGCGGGATGCTTTTTTATTGGGGTTATATGCTAGGCTGCAAGGTACGGCTGTTTGTATTAGATAAAGGTAATATGAATAGAAAATTAAATTGGAATAAAAGCAATATCATATTTACTTAGGGTGTAACACTAGCCCAATATATAACTACTGCCGAACGGTGCTAACGCCACTATAGCTTAATAGTAGTACCCTTGCTTGGCTTATAAAAAAACTAACCATGCCCTACTACCTAGGATGTAGTGTGGGCAACTGAAATTAGGAACAAAATTATTCTACCACATCGGCTGGTGTACCTTCGTTTTTGTGTAGTACACTATACCATATACTGCCTGCCAAACACAGCACTATTACTGCTAACGAAACCCATGTAGGCAGCTCGTAGTAAGCCTTTGGTACATTGGCATAATGTAGTAATGGCAACAACATTTTGATACCAATAAATACTAATACTATGGCTATGCCTTTGGGCAAATAATCGAACTTGCTTACTGCACCGCGTAGTAAAAAAAACAGGGATCGTAACCCCAATACAGCAAATATATTGGAGGTGTATATGACTAGCTTATCCATACTAATGCCCATAACGGCTGGTATACTATCGAGGGCAAATACGAGGTCGGTAGTGGCTACTAATATGGTTACTACAAATAAGGGTGTGTAATATTTTTTGCCGTTTTTTAATATGCTCATTTTGCTACCATTATACTCAGTTGTAATGGGCAGAAACTTTTGTAAAAATTTGTACACTTTATTATCTTTAGGATCTACCTCTTCATCACTATCGGATGTAAACATGGTGTAACCTGTATATAATAAAAATGCCCCAAAAAAGTAGAGTACTTCATGAAATTTGTTAACCAACTCCACACCTAATGTTATAAATATAACACGAAGTATAATGGCAAATAATATACCTATTAATAATATACGACCATAGTTGGCTTGGCTTACTGCAAAAGCAGTAAATATGAGGATAAACACAAAAATATTATCGATACTAAGGCTCCACTCCATAAGGTAAGCACTTATAAATGCTACGGCTGTTACATGCCCTTTTTGTACCCATACAAATGCAAAAAATATAAGGGCTAATGCTACCCAAAATGTGGTTTGAATTAGGGCTTGCTTTATGGTAACTACAGCATTTTTTTTGCTCATTAGGCCAAGGTCGAATATGAGGGCTATTACTACTACTACACCAAATACGGCATATATAATTTGATCGGTTGTCATTATAATGTTTATGAGGCGCAAAGTTACTACAACTTAAATTATTATGTATTGATATGATTAATAAATTGTAATTTGTTTGTTAATTGTAACAATAATATGCCTGTAATTGTATGGATAATAATGGTGGTAATTGCACTATTGCTTATAGCGTATTTGGTACAGGAACGGTTAATATTTAAACCCGAAAAACTTCACCAAAATTTTGCTTATAAGTACGATGCTCCTTTTGAAGAATTATTTTTTGATATAGAGCCTGGTGTACGTATTAATGGCTTACATTTTTATAAGCAAAAGCCAGGTGGGTTAATCCTCTACTTCCATGGCAACACACGTAGTATAAAGGGTTGGGCTAAGTATGCTAAGGACTTTTATAGGTACAATTATGATGTAGTATTGGTTGATTACCGTGGCTTTGGCAAAAGTACTGGTAAGCGTACCGAAGACAAGTTGCACAGTGATATGCAGTTTGTATATGATAGCCTTAAAAAAACCTACCCCGAAAACCACTTAATTGTATATGGCCGTAGTATGGGTAGTGGCTTTGCTACCAAGTTGGCTGCTACTAATAACCCTAGGTACTTAATACTTGATGCTCCTTATTATAGTTTTAAAAAAGTAGTGGAACGGTTTGTGCCTATACTACCCATTAACTGGGTGTTACGCTACCAACTCCGTACTGACAGATGGATTGCTAAAGTTAAATGCCCTACTTATATACTACATGGCACTAAAGATTCGCTAATACCAATAAGCCATAGTGAAGCTTTGCAGGCATTTAACCCTAAGGCAATAACGCTAATAAGAATACACGGTGGTAAGCATAATAACTTACCGGAGTACCCGGAGTATCACAACTTTATTAGAGATATATTGCAGCATTAATGGCTACTACCTAAAGCTATATTGCAGTGCCAATACTATTTGGTTGCTAAGTTCAGTTATTAATTGTGTTTGCATTTGATTGGTATCAACGTTTCTATTTGTTGTGTTATTTATTTGGGTTAATTGGTTGGTGGTTAAGGCTCGTTTGTCGCCACTGTAAGTGGCTGTGGTATTGGTAAAGTTGTAATTGGCTTGTAAGTTTTTGTTATCAATGTATTGATTGCTAAATACATCTTGTACTAATAGTTTTATACTTGCAATATAGTTTTGTGTAGTTTGTTGTTCGGTATATTTGGCTTGCACTGTACCGTACACTCTTACTATACTATCGGGTCTTATTATAGTTTCACTTATTAGTACATTTTCTTTTTGCATATTTACTACTGTGTTGTTGGTATAGTCTTGGTTTTTTTCAATACCGTGGTACCAAAGTTCAATTTTATTATCAACCCTTATATTGTTGGTATATGCTGTGTAGTTGGTATAGTACTTTACAAACATATTGTTGTTATTATGTTGCAGGTTGTTTTGCAGTTCATTTTCTAATTGGTTAAGGGTATTGTTATAGGTATAATAATATTGATTAGTTTGTATGGGTGCTATTACAATATTAGTTATTGCAAGTGCTAAGGCTTGTTGCTTAAAACTTTCAATTTGGGTACTATTATTATCGTAATATTGAGCAGTTGTATATTCATAGTAGGCTAATTTGGCGTTGGCTTTTGTAGCATAATCCATATAGGCATTACCTCTTGTAACCCTTACCTGTGCTGCATTAGCATTAGCATTGTATAGTTCAGTGGCATAATTAATTGGTGCAACTATTTGTAAAGCATTCTCGCTTTTTAGTATAGCATTGTATAAGCTTTGCAATGTGTTATAATGCTTTGCTATGGCCTCCCATTTAAGTTCATTATTAGTTTGTTTAAGTTGTTGTATAGCATCTTCATTTTCGGTTACTGCTTTGGTATATGCATTGGCAAATGTTGTTTTGCTTTCTGTGGACAATTTATCTTTTTTCGATTTTTTTACACCAGTAAATACTGCTTTTTCATAGTCGCCTTTTTGGTATAATTTATCTACACTTTTGCATGATGCTACTGTAATTATAAAAAGTAAGGCTGTGTTGAAGTAAATATTTGTTTTCATACATAAGGTTTTGAGGTTCACCTATTGTAATACCAATGCTGTTCCAATTATTGATGGGGTGTAAGTATTAGGAAATGTTTAACAGTGGAAATAAAACTCAACACCTACTCACCTTTACCACCTTTGCCCTTTCGTTTTTTTGTACTGCTTGGTTCGTATATTTTTTTGGCTTTTTCTACCAATTGCAAAAACTCTACTTGTATGCTGTTAGTAGCATCTGTACAGGGTTGTGCAAGTTTTAATATATCATCTAATAGCACATTTTTAAAATAATTAGATTGCTTTACATAGCCACCAAACATTGCAATAGCACTTGCTAATAGGTATTGTTTGGGTAGTGTAGTATTGGGTTTGTAATTGTTGCTACAAGTGTAGGCAATATTTTTATTTGCCTTATTGGTAGGGTCAATATATTGTATATTAAGGGTAGCTATAGTTTGGGTAGTATTGTTTTTTATAGTATCACATACCAAATTTTTGGTTGGCTCTATTTCAAATACTATAATGCCACTATAACCCGAACCTACTTCACCACCGTCTATTTGGCTACTGGTATCGGCTAATGCATTTTGCTTATTGTCAAAGCCTAACAATCGGTATTCGCTTACTAAGTTAGGGTTAAATGTTATGTTCATAAACGTTTTATCGGCAACACTGTATAGGGTTTGAGTCATTTCTTTTACAAGTACTTTTTCAGCTTCTGTTTCGGAATCTATGTAGGCAAAGTTGCCATTTCCTTTTTTGGCTAACACCTCCAACTTACTATCTTTATAATTACCCATACCTATACCAAGGCAGGTAAGGTATATGCCTGTTTGGCTTTGTATGGTTATAAGTTTTTGCAACTCTTCCTCATCGGCTATGCCTACATTAAAGTCGCCGTCGGTGGCTAATATTACTCGGTTATTTCCTGTTTTGGTATATTTATTTTTGGCAATGCCATAAGCAATTTTTATAGCACTTTCGCCAGGTGTATCGCCAGTGGCATCCATAGCTTCTATTACTTTTAATATACTATCCTTATAGTAGCCACTTATAGGTGGCAATGCTACATCAACCCTGCCACCGTAGGTTACAATGGCAATGGTATCTTTTGTACGTAGGTTATTAACTAGTAATCTAAATGCTGCTTTAAGTAAGGGTAATCTATTTTGCAATTCCATAGAGCCACTATTATCAACCAAAAATACAAGGTTACTATTGGGTAGTTTTTCGAGGTCAATTTTTTTGGCAGCAATGTTAACAAATAGTAATTGGTGTGCTACATTCCAAGGGCAACTAGCTAATTGCGATTGTATGGCAAATGTTTGGTTAGGTAGTACGGTGGGTGCTGCAAGGTTAAAGTAATTTATCATTTCGTTAATACGAACTGCATTGGTAGGTACTTTGCTTTTGGTATTAATAAATCGGCGGATGTTGCTATAGCTTGCTTTATCGGTATTAACAGCAAACCCTGTGGTAGGGTAACTTGTAGCTTTTATAAATTCATTTTCTACAAGGTTGCTATAACTTTCGTTGTTGGTGAATATATTAAATTGCCTATCGTTTTTTAAGTCTTTTACAAGGGTCGATAATCGGGGTTTTTGCATAAAAGCTACCGATGCTAATAGCTTTATTTTTATAGTATTATATTTATTTTCAAATATAGGAACCACCGTTTTTTCGTAGCCATCTACTATTATTGTAAATGTATCAACACCAAGCCTGCTACTCATAAGCCCAAAGCTACCACTGCTACCGGCACTATATTGCATTTTATTGCTATGCATATAAATAGTAGCATTCGGTATTAGTTTATTCTTTTCATCTAATACTTCGCCTCGCATATAATGTTGGGTATATATGTTGCCCATAAGGCATTGGCATAATATGTAAATGCAAAGCGTTTTCAAATACAAAAAGTTAAGTAAGTAAGTTACAACTTTTTATTTGCTATTCCACTAATTTGTATATTTCGGGTAGGTTTCGTCCAAGGCCGTCATAATCTAATCCATAGCCTAATACAAATTTATTTTCTATGGCAAAGCCTAAATACTTTATGGTTAACGGAAATTTAATAGCATCTGGTTTGTGTAGCAAACTACAAATATTAACAGTAGCAGGTTGTTGGTTATATAGTTGTGGTAAAAATTCGTGGAGGGTTTTACCCGTATCAATAATATCTTCTATTATTACTACATGCCTGTCTTTAAGGCTTTCATCGAGTCCAATACTTGTTATTACATTACCCGTACTTTTAGTGCCTTTATAGCTTACTAATTTTATAAAGCATATTTCGGCTTCAATATTTATTTGCTTAAATAAATCGGCAGCAAATATGAACGACCCATTAAGTATAGCTATAAATAAAGGCTTTTTATTTTCGTAATCAATATTAATTTGTTCTGCCATTTGGGCTATACGTTCGGCTAGTTGGTTAGCACTCATCCATGGTTCAAATTGCTTGTCGTGTACGGTAATGTTGGTCATACTATTGTTGTATTTTATTTACAATATAAAAGTGAAAATTTTAAACTTATTTGGTAAGCGTAAGTACTGTACCTACGGTTGGTTTTTGGTTGTAGCGTAAGTTATTTAGCGTTAGCAATACCTCTAATCTTATGCCTTCCATTTGTGCTATATCGTACAAAGTTTCGGTAGCTTTTACGGTATGTGTTGGTACTGCACCTTGCTTACGTTTACGTTGTATAAATATTAAATTGTTGTTAGTAAGTATATCATCGGTAGTACTATTAAGGTCGTTAAATTCTAATAACCTATCCAATGTTAAGTTATATTTATTGGCAATTGCCAATAGTGATGTACCTGCTAATGCCCTTACAGCCTTAGTTTGGTTAATATAATATATTTTGCTGAGGTCTTGTTGCTCCACTATATTATTAGGTACGGCTATACTATTAGTTTGTATGGGGTTCATTGTACTATCATTTGGTACTGTTATAGTTTCAGTTTTTATATACCTAATATTTTCACCTTTTGTGTATTCGTTTAAGTTATATTTTTCTATAAGGTCTATTAGTTTTTGTGCATATTGAGGGTTGGTGGCATAGCCTGCTTTTTTTAGGCCTTTGGCCCAAGCTATATAATCGGTTCTATCTAATTCAAACAAAAATGCGTAGCGATTATTTATTTTTAAAAAATTAGAATGATCGGCATACGATTGTTCAATAGTTGTATATTTTCTAAAGCATTCGCCCCTTGCATCATCATTATGATATACCTTTTCGCCCTCCCAAGTTTCTTTACATTTAATACCAAAATGGTTATTGCTTTTTAAAGCCAATTCGCTATTGCCACTCTCACTTTCTAATATACCTTGTGCTAGTGTAATAGCGGCTGGTACTCCACTACGTTCCATTTCTTGCACAGCAGTAATACCATACTTATTTATATAATCAATTGGTGTTGGCCTTTGGCAAAATGTATTTTGTACGGTAGCCGTTAGTAGTAAAAGCAGTATATATTTCATTATGTTATTTTTTAAGTATTATCATTATGCCATCTCGTACGGTAAGCAGTACATGTTGTATGGCTGTATCATTTTTTATTTTTTGGTTAAATGCATGTATAGCAATTGCATTTTTACCAGTAATAGTTGGTTCCAATACCTGCCCATGAAACAACACATTATCAACCAATATAATGCCACCTTGTTTTACCTGCGGCAAAATTAAATCATAATATTTACAATAATTCACTTTATCAGCATCTATAAATACCAAATCCCACAGGGGTGTTAAGGTGGGTAGTATAGCTAATGCATGGCCAATATGTAAGTGTATATTATTATGGTAAATGCTTTTGTTAAAATAATTTTGTGCAATAGCAGCATCGGCAGCTCGTAACTCAATAGTATGCAACTGCCCTTGTGGTTGCATACCTACAGCCAAACACAATGCACTAAAGCCTGTAAATGTACCTACCTCCAATATATAATTTGGCTTAATTATACTACTCATAATTTGTAGCAATTGCCCTTGCACAGCACCGCTTATCATGTGTGGTTGAGCATGGTTGGCTTGGGTATAGTCAAGTATTTGTTGCAGCAAAGTACTAATAGGTGTACTATGTTGGGCCGCATAAGTTTCGGCTAGTGGGTTAGTTATATCCAATGTTATTTTTTATTGCAAAAATAAATCTTTGTTATTAAAAATTTTTTAATATTTATGTTAAAAAGTAGTATTTATTAACAAAATAATGATAATGCATTTAAAAATTTATAAAAAATTTAACAAAACTACAAAATGCATAACAATTAATTAACCAAGCATTTTACCTAAACAAACAAACCAACTAACTTTGCAAACTAACAACCGTTAGTATAATATGGCAAACCCAACACAATTTATTGCAACACCCGCATTTTTACACGAAGTGATAAAAAATGCCGACAATGTACACTACCAACTAAGCCCCAACTTGCTAATAGAGCAAACCATACTACGAGGGCAAGGTACGCTTAATAATACTGGTGCATTAGTAATTAACACTGGCGAATTTACAGGCCGTAGCCCAAAAGATAAGTTTATTGTAAAAGATGCTATTACCGAAAATAGCGTACACTGGAATGAGTTTAATTTTCCTATTAGCGAAAGTCATTTTAACACCGTGTATAATAAAATGATGGCTTACCTAGCCGATAAAGAATTGTGGGTACGTGACTGCTTTGCCTGTGCCGACACAAAGTATAGAATTGGTGTAAGAGTAATAAACGAAAACCCATGGAGCAACTTGTTTTGCTACAACATGTTTATACGCCCAACCGATGAGGAACTTAAAAATATAACAACCGATTGGAACATAATACAAGCTCCGGGCTTTAAGGCCGACCCTACTACAGATGGTACACGGCAACATAACTTTGCAATGGTAAGCTTTACCAAAAAAACAATACTAATTGGTGGTACTGGCTACACTGGCGAAATGAAGAAAGGTATTTTTTCTATACTTAACTTTATACTACCACACAATAAAAATGTATTAAGTATGCATTGCAGTGCCAATATGGGTAAAAGTGGCGATACAGCCGTGTTTTTTGGTCTTAGCGGCACAGGCAAAACTACGCTAAGTGCCGACCCTAACCGCAAACTTATTGGCGACGATGAACACGGTTGGACTCCTAATAGTGTATTTAACTTTGAGGGTGGTTGCTATGCAAAAACAATAGACCTTACTGCCGAAAAAGAACCAGAAATATTTGCTGCTATTAAAGCTGGTGCATTGGTAGAAAATGTAGGATTTGTTGGTGATACCAACGAAATAAACTTTGCTGATAAAACCATAACTGAAAATACTAGGGTGAGTTATCCGTTGCATTATATTAGCAACTCACTTGTGCC
This sequence comes from Chitinophagaceae bacterium, assembly GCA_043778255.1. Classification (GTDB taxonomy): domain Bacteria; phylum Bacteroidota; class Bacteroidia; order Chitinophagales; family Chitinophagaceae; genus JAYWGN01. The sequence continues at coordinate 55,053 of JAYWGN010000054.1, forward strand.
AAGTATTGGCAACGTTCCCAAGCATATTTTTTTTCTAACCTGTGATGCTTATGGTGTATTGCCACCCATAAGTAGGTTGAGTACTGGCCAAGCTATGTACCAATTTATAAGTGGCTATACCGCTAAAGTTGCAGGTACCGAAACTGGTATAACCGAGCCTAAGTCAACTTTTAGTGCTTGCTTTGGTGCACCGTTTTTGCCATTGCACCCTGGCTATTACGCCAAAATGTTGGGCGAAAAATTAAGGGAAAGTAAAGCTACCGTGTGGCTTATAAATACCGGCTGGACGGGTGGAAGCTATGGCACAGGCAGCCGTATGAAATTGAGTTATACAAGAGCAATGATAACTGCAGCACTTAACGGCGAATTAGATAAAGTGGAATACGATACCACACCATGGTTCAAATTGGCTATACCTACAACTTGCCCTAATGTACCTAGCGAAATATTAAATGCTCGTAACACTTGGGCAAAGCCTGAAGAGTTTGATGCTAAAGCAAAAAATTTGGCGGCACAATTTGTAGCAAATTTTGAAAAATATGCAGCTGGCGTAACCCCCGAAATATTAGAGGCTGCACCTAAGGTTAGCTAGTGTTTTTTTAATACAAAAAATTAACTGTAAAGCCTCCCAACGGAGGCTTTACTATTTAGTTTACATTACTTTAATAACCTCTTGCTGTGCTACAGCATATACAGCCTCTTGCTTATTAGGTTTTATTATATGTAGCCCTGTAAAGTTGCCGTAGGCAGGGAGTATAGCATATTGCTTTGCAAAATAAAAACAAGGGAACGTAAGGCTTTGCCTGCCCATACCTTTAAGCGAAATACCGGGATGTACATGCCCCGAAATGGTGTAATAATCACTACTTAATACCGTTGCTTTATAATCATGTACAAACATAAATGGTGGTGTATGTAAACTAGCTTTTTCTACTGTTATATTGGCTACTTCAAACCAATTATGACTACCAACATCATGATTGCCCATTACCAATGTAATAGGAATATTAGCAAAGTTGCTACGCCACTTTGCAAACAAAGCAAATTCAATATTGCTATTACTGTGAAATAAATCGCCCACTATAATAATACTACTAGGTTTGAAATGTTGAATATCTTCAGTAAGTTTATGGATATCGTTTTTAAATACCTCTTGTGGAATTGGAATACCGGCTTTTCTAAAATGGGTGGCTTTGCCCAAATGCAAATCGGACAGGATGAGGGTTTGTTGCTCCTCCCAATAGAGGCTTCTATTTGGCGATAACCAAAGCTGCTGATTGGCAATTGTATGTAGTAATGGTGGTGTCAATGAGTACTGTAATTATAAATTGGCTATAATTGATCCTTTACCTGAGTAGCAAATTGTTCTAAACTTGGATCTCTAGCACCCATTAATAATATTACACAACCCTTGCTGAGTAATGGTTGTATGGCTTGTACTACATTATTACGATCTTCTACAAATAGTGCATTTTTGCCCAATGCTTTTATATCCATTATTAAATCGTTAGCACTTATATCTTTAACAGCTGTACCACCTGCATAAAATATTTCGCTCATTACAATAGTATCATTTGGCCGTAAGGCGGCTGCAATTTCGGCAACAAAATCGGCTCGTAAAAACTTTGTAGGACCATACCCATGTGGCTGAAACCAAGCTATAACTTTGGTACTAATGGGTTGGCAAGCCATTATACTAGCAGCACATTTTACTGGGTTGTGTGCATAATCATCAATAAGCCATACACCTTTATACTGCCCTACTATTTGATGCCGCCTATATATACCCTCATAAGCTGCAAGTGCAGTACTACAATGCTGCAATGTAGCCCCACAGTACAATGCAGCTGTTATGGCTGCGGTTGCATTTTCCATAGTATGCCTACCAATAGCATTAATATGTATAGGCTGTTGGTTGGCAGTAAATGATATTGCAAACTCATTAGCTACAAAGTTAGTAGCTAATACACCTGCATTGGTGGGGGTATCAATTGCAAAATCGTTAGCCAAATTAACTGATAATGTAGTAGCTAAATAGTGACTTTGGTTGGTTATAAAGTGTGTACTATTTTGCTGAAAGCATAAAAACATTTGCATAAGTTCGGCTATATCTTTATGGTCTTTATCAACATTAAGCAATACACCAACTTGGCTGTGGTACTGCACTATACTGCCATCACTCTCATCGGCTTCTATTACTAACCACTCTCCTTTGCCTACTTTTGCATTGCCTATTTTACCCTCATTAATAATGCTTACCAACCCTGCTCCACTTATTATACTTGGTTGTAAGTTGGCAGTTTCCAATATATTAAATAGCATAGCGCAAGTAGTACTTTTGCCACTTGTACCACCAATAGCAATTGTTTTTTTGCTTTGTACTATTAACGCCAATAATTCACTACGCCTAATTATGGGTATATTAAGTTCCTTTGCTTTTTGCACTTCATATACAGTATCCTCTATGGCTGTACTGCATACTATAAGGTCGGTTTGGTTTGTAATCCCATCACCATTTTGCAAGTAACATTGTATATTTTCTGCTTCTAATTTTTGCTTTATTGTTAAGGCTTCGCCATGCTCAAAATACCTATCGCTACCACTTACTTGCATACCTATACCCTGCAAATACTGGGCTATAGCACTCATACCTGTACCTGCTATACCTATAAAGAATGGCTGCTTAAAGTCATTAATGCTTTGTATCATGTTGTAAAAATATTATAAATTTCCGTTAGTCATTTTTTTGTTTTTTATAATTACTCCATCAAATTTCAATAGCTTTATAAGGTTAGCTTTGGGCAAATACTCAATGTAAAGTTGTGTATTGTTTTTTAATAGCACATAATCCGTTTCCGATTCTATGGAAATAATTTTATGGATATTTTCAAATGGACATAAAAAAATGATTTGAAAAACTTCAGTATCGCCTGATTCAAAACTTGCCCCTTTTTTTATCATTACTCTTTTATATATTTCGTTGGGAGTACCCTTTGCCATAAGCATTTGCAGTACTACTTGTTCGCCAATTGTTAGTTTATTTAAAAATGTGGTAGCCTTAACTTTAAATATTACCGATAAACAAACAATAATAAACCCACCAATTATTTTATAAGTAGTAGCCATAGGTACTAATAATATTATACAAAGTAGTATAACTAGTATTATAATAAAGCCAAATAGGTTAGCATACTTTTCTTTTTTAAAGGTTGCCTTTATATAATTAATATCATTTTTATGTAACGGGTATAATTGCATAAGGCAAAGCTATTTTTTTATTATTTTGTAAAATACCATTGCTGGTACAAAGCATAGTAAACCACATAGTACCCAGTAGTTGGTAAAGCCAATATTATCAAGTAAACTAAGCCCAATAAGGCTTACGGCTATTTGCCCTATGCTCCAACTCATCATATATATACCTGAGTATGCACCTACATTGGCTGGTGTGGCCATAGTTACATAATAACTGTTCATAAAGGGTAGGGTAAGCATTTCGCCAAAGGTTACAATACACATACCCAATATAGCATTGGCATATATATTAGTAAATTGGTAAGTGGCCGATAGTAAAAAGAAAACTGCTATTAAAATACAACCAATCGTTATAATTATTTTTTTTGAATATTGGGGTTCTACTATTTTTATAATTACCATTTCGCACAGTGCAATAATAATACCATTAGAGGCTAATAATGTACCAATAAATACACCGGTTAATTGTAATGCCTCTTTATAAAATAAGGGTAAGGTTACAAATAATTGAAAGAAACAAAATGTAAATACTAAGCAGCCTAATATAAAATACATAAAGGGCTTGTTGTGTAGTGGCTTTATAGGTATTGTTAGGTCGCCTAGTTTGTTTGTTTCTTTTTCTACCACTGTTTTGAGTGCTATATTGTATAATACTATGGCAGCAAATAATGAGGTAGCGCCATCAACCCAAAATAACAAATGATAATTAAAATCGATAAACCAACCACCCAAAGCTGTACCTATTGACCATCCTAAGTTCATAGCCAACCTAATTAATGCAAATGATCTAGTACGGTTTTCGGGTGTACTGTTAGCTAATACACTAGCTGCATTGGCGGGTCTAAAACTTTCGTTTACCATTGCCAACACAAAAAATGAAAACCCTAAATAGTAGAAATTAGTAACAAATGAAATGGCTATAAATAACAAACCACTAAAAAAAAGTGCAGCAAGTTGAATTTTTTTTGCTCCAAATACATCGGTTAATTTGCCACCAAGGTAAGCACCTGCAATGGCTCCAAGCCCATAGCAGGCCACTATTACACCAGCTTTTGTTTTGCTGTATTGTAAGTATGCAGTGCAGTATATACTTGCAAATGCTACTACCATTGTGCCACTTCTATTAATAAACATAATTAAGCTAAGCAACCACATATTTTTACTTAGCCCTTTGTATGCATTTTGGTATAATTGTATTGGATTCAAAAAAAATATTTAAAGCTAAACTTAATTGTTTTTGTAAGGGTACACCAAATTAAATGGCGGTATGGCAACCTTAAACAACGATTTGTTGTACAAGTTTTCCATTGTATAATAGCCATACATTTTCCCAATTTCGGTAGTTAAGTTACAGCCACTAACATACTCATATTGTTGGTTAGGTTGTATTATAGGTTGTACACCTATTACTCCTTCGCCTTCTACTTCTTTTTTACTGCAACTACTATTTACTATATACCAATGCCTTCGTAATAGTTGTACTGCAAAGCTGTTGTAGTTCAATATATTTATTTTGTAGGCATGCATAAACTCAAGCAATATAGGGTTGCTATACTCTGGTTGATAATGCACCTCCACACTTATTTGTATGCCTTGGCTTATTGCTTTTACCATTGTAATTATTATTACATAAAGGTAAAGTAGTATTTATAATATTAACAGTGTAATGCAAATTAAAAATACAAATTTTTTAAATTAGCTCTTTTCTGTATTTGTAATATTTTATATGCCTCAACTTAAAGCAGAGCAAATAACTTAAACTCTGCAATAATTGTACTTACAAATGACTTAATGTATCAACAACTATATTGGCTCATTTAATTTTAGGCAAAAAATTAATTATGTAACCAAATGATAAATTAAAACCAAAAAGTTATTTTTAAACATTATAGGTTTATATTACGTTTACTAAAAAGCTACAAAAAAAACCATTAATTTATAAACCCAAATTAATCATGCAAAATAATTCGAATTCAGAAAAATTTGATAAATCTATTATTAAGATAAATAATTTAATAATAAAATTTTTAATAGTAGTACTAACGTTTTGTTTGTTATTATCATTAGTAGATTTGGTAAAAATTATTTATCAAAAGGTTGCTACGCCACCATATTTTATGATTGATATATCGGCACTATTTGAAATTTTTACTTTAGTATTAATAGTAGCAATAGGTTATGAACTTATAAAGTCGTTCAATAAACTCATCACTTCCGATGTTATTCCTGTTATGCCCATAATTCAAATTTCGGTTATAGCAGTGGCCAACAAAATAATTACATTAGATACTAAACATACTGAACCAAGCATTCTATTTGGTCTTGCTGCTATACTTATAGGGTTAGGTATTGCATTTTATTTGCTTAAAGATCATAGTATTAAAAATGAGAAATAGTGAATACCTTATGGTATAAATAATACCTACTTAAACCATTATACAACTAATTTTTCGGTGTCATTCGTTTTACTCTATCGGCAATTTTTTCCGATGATATGGACTCTCTTATACTATCTACCTTTATAGGAAAACAAAAAGGGGTTAGTTGCTTAGGGTAAGTAATTACTATATAAGTAGTGGCTATACGTTGCAACATTTCGGTTAGCCGTTGCTCCTCCATTTGTTGGGTATATACTTCGTTGTATGCTTGGCGTAATAGCAAATTATTGGGTTCGTACTCCTCAAACACTTTGTACAAAAGGCTTGCCGATGATTGTAAATGCCTTGCTTTTTTCTGTTCGCCTGGCATACCTTGAAACACCAAACCACCAATAACGGCAATATCTCTAAATTTTCGTTTAGCCATTTCGGTACTATTTACACTTTTCCCAATATCGGCCATTAGGTTATTGGTGCTAAATAATTCATATACATTACTATCATCAATTGGTATAGGTTGGTCGCTGAGTAGTTCAAATCCATAATCGTTCATTGCAATTGATAAGGTAATAGGTGCTATTTTACTAATACGATAAGCCAATATAGTAGCAAATGCTTGGTGTACCATTCGCCCCTCAAATGGATACACAAATAAGTGGTAGCCATCTTTTGTTTCAATATGTTCAATTAATAATTCGTTAGCTTTAGGCAAATGGCTCAACTGCATTTGCAAGGCAAATATGGGTTGTAGCGTTTGCAACTCAATAGGCGATGCTGTATTAATATTACTACAACTGTTTAATACTTGCCGCAACCTACTGCCCAGGTTAGCCGTAAGGCTCATACGGCCGCCCATCCAACTGGGCACTATACTTTTGGTACTTGTAGTTTTTTTTACAAGTACGGTCATATCTTTTATTTGCACCAAAGCTACATTTCTACCTGCTAAGGTAAATACATCACCAATTTTTAATTTGCTTATAAAGTACTCCTCTATGGTACCTATATAGCCACCACTTACAAACTTAACTTTAAGCATTGCATCACTTACAATAGTACCAATATGTAGGCGGTGTTGCATTGCCGTTCGTCTATTTATTATTTGATAAATACCATTTACAATTTCTACTTTTTTATATTCATCATACTCTTGTAATGCTTTACCACCTTGAGTTATATAAGTTAGCATAGCTTCAAATTCAGCTTCAGTTATTTGGTTATAGCAATAGGTATTTTTAATTTCATTAAATATTTGTGTGGGTTCAAAGCCTTCGCCTACAGCCAAAGTGCAGAGGTATTGTATTAACACATCGTAGCATAAAAATAAGGGTTCTTTGCTTTCAATTTCATTGTGGGTTATTGCATTTTTAAGTGCCACAGCTTCTAATAATTCCAAACTATGAGTGGGTAAAAAATAAATTTTACTAACTGCCCCCGGTTGGTGTCCGCTACGGCCAGCCCGTTGTAAAAACCGGGCTATACTTTTTGGTGAGCCTACTTGTATTATACTTTCAACAGGGCGAAAGTCCACCCCCAAATCTAAACTTGCAGTACACACAACTAACTTTAGTGTAGCCGTATGCAAAGCTTCCTCTACCCACACTCTAAGTTGTTGCTCTATGCTGCCGTGGTGTATAGCTATAGCTCCTGCCAACTCAGGTGCTGCTTGTAGTATAGCTTGGTACCATTGCTCCGTCATTCCCCTTGTATTTATAAATAATAGTGTAGTTGTACTTTGGTGAATAATAGGTAATATTTGCTCTAATAATTTTATACCCAAATGCCCTGCCCAAGGGTAATTGTCAACCACAGGTGGTAGTATGGATTGTATAAGTAGTCCACCTTGTATGGTGGTATCTTTAGTTTTACCTTTTTTTATTTTACTGTTTTTAAGTTCCGCTTCGCTATTGTATATAGTGTAGTGTACATCAGTTTTTATTATGGTCCCCTCACTTGTAACGCTTTGTAGCAGCACATCTTTAGCATCGGGTAAGTTACCAATAGTGGCCGATATGCCCCATACACTTAGTTTATGTTGGGCTATATTTATAGTGCTTTTATTAATGCCTACTATTCTACTTATTGCCAACTCTACTTGTACACCTCGTTTGCTGCCTAGCAGTTCGTGCCATTCATCAACAGCTATTATTTTTACAGTATGTAATAGTTTACTATTTTCTTTTTGTGCTAATAGTAGTTGTGTGCTTTCGGGTGTTATTATTAGTATTTCAGGTATATGCCTTTTTTGTTTTTGCCTTTCGGCAGTTGTAGTGTCGCCATTTCTAACTCCAATTTTCCAAGGTAATTGTATTGCTGTTATTACCTCTTGCATTGCTCTTGCTATATCTTTTGCTAGTGCTTTTAATGGGGTAATCCATAGCAATTGTAAGCCTATATTATTGAGGGTAGTATAGTTGGTTGGGTTGTTGTTAATATGTTGTATTATACTGCCTATAAATACGGCAAAGGTTTTGCCATAGCCAGTTGGCGCATTTACTAAGCCACTATTGCCCTCGCTTATTTGCTGCCAAGCTTGTACCTGAAATTCAAATGGCACACAACCTTTCCCTTGCAAATAATTAGTAACTATTTGGTAGCCTTTAGTTTTTGTTATTGGTAAGGTTGTTGTCATTCGTTAGTTAATCTTTTGGCATATATATAGTACCTTTTAGTTTGCCTGTTTGTTCTATTTTCATTTTTTGTACGAGTAGTTGCACATCTTTTTTTAGCGTAGCGGTACTCACCGTTTTAAATGCGGCAGCTAAGTCATTTATTTTTACTTGGCCTTTTCGTTTTATATATTGCATTACTTTTAGCTGCCGAGTATTCATATAATTACCACGGCTTTTGAGCAAGTTATATTTATGCTGTAAGGTTATGGTCATCTGTTCCATACAATCCAAAAAGTAGAGTATCCACTCATTCACATTTTCAGCCTCAGTACCACGTAAACCTTGCCCTGCCCTTAATGCACCATAGTATTCTTTTTTACGTTTTTCCAACTGGTGTTCAAACGATATGTATTGTATATAATAATACTTTTGCCTTAGTAGTAGCAATGTAGTGAGCAGCCTACTAAGCCTACCATTACCGTCAGCAAACGGGTGAATACTCAAAAACTCATATACAAAAACAGCCGTTACAATTAGCGGATGTATTTCTTTTTTAAGCATAGCTTTGTTAGCCCACTCTATAGCTTGCTCCATAGCCATTGGCGTAAGCATAGGGCTAGTGGTGTTAAATATGGTAACGGCAGTACCATCGGGGTAAGTGGCTACTACACTATTAGCAAATTTTTTATAATTGCCTAAGTGGTGTTGGTCTTTTTGGGCATATTGTAGTAGTGTTTTGTGTAGGTGCTTTATATTATTTTCGCTAAGGGTTATATCATCATAACTTTCGCATATTACTTCTAGAGTACGGTAGTAGCCTGCCACTTCTTCCTCATCTCTTGTGGTAAAGCTAGTTTTTTTAAGGTCTTTCAAAAACACATCAATTTCACTATCGCCAAGTACACTGCCCTCAATACGGGTAGAGGATCCAATACTTTGTACGGTAGCCATTTGCTTAAGTTCGTGTAATGGTGCATCGTCATAAGTTTCTACGTTGAGCCAACTGCCATTAAAGTTTTCTATAGCACTTATTTTTTGCAATACCTTTTGCATAGTAGGTAATGTAAAGTTGTTAAGTAACTTATCCATTGGTTATCATTTAATTACAAATGTATTGCTTATTTATTTATTATCCAAATAATATCTATAAAATATCTATATAATACCTATATAATATCTATATATTGGCTGTATTTATTGCTGTTTTGCTTTGTATATAGCATCTTGCATAAGCCCTCTTATATTCATTTTTAGGAGCTTGGTATTATCGCCACCAGTTGGGTTTACTCTATTGCTTAGGAATATAAAGATGAGTTGCTCCTGTGGGTCGGCCCATACACAAGTACCTGTATAGCCTGTATGCCCAAAGGCCTGTAACGATACTAGGCTACTTGGGTAAGGCTCTTTGCGGGTGGCGTTATCTTTTTCGGGTTTATCAAACCCATAGCCACGGCGGCTAATTGTACTTTGGTAGCTGGTAAATAAACTAACGGTTTGCGGTTGCAGGTACCGTTTACCATACATGGTGCCTCCATTAAGTAGCATTTGTAGTAGTACGGCAAGGTCGGTAGTGGTGCTGTATAAGCCAGCATGGCCAGCTACACCGCCAAACATAGCAGCCCCAGGGTCATGCACATAGCCTTTGAGGGTTTGCTGCCTAAATTGTTTTTCAGTTTCGGTGGGTACTATTTTAGTTTTATCAAATTTGAGCAAGGGCAAAAACCCTGTATTATTTAAACCCATTGGGTTATAAAAATTATCGGCTACATACACATCTAAGGGTTTACCACTAATTGCTTCTACTATTAATCCCAAAAAAATATAGTCATTATCGGAGTATATATATTTGTTAGGCTCTTCTAATTTGCTGTCCACTATTCGTTTGTACATAGTATCTCGCCATGCCGTAAGCATATACATACTATCGGCTACTGGTAGGGTATAGTTGCTATATTTCTGCTTCGCAAAAATGCTATTGAGTGGTTTGCCCTCGGCATCTATTACCTCTTTGTAAAATGGTATGTAGCTCTTTAGCCGTGCTTGGTGTAGCAATATATTTTTAACCGTAAGGTTAGCTTTATTAGTACCAATTACCCAAGGTATATACTGTGCTAGTGTATCGGTTAGTTTGAGTTTTCGTTCATCATACAATTTCATTATAGCTAGTGTGGTAGCACATATTTTGGTTACACTTGCCATGTCGTATATGCTATTAGTACTTACAGGTTGCTGTTTAGTATAGTCGTAATAGCCATAGTTTTTTTGGTAAATAATGTTGCCATTTTTGGCCACTAATAGGGTAATGCCTGGTGTGGCTCTGTTGCTAATGGCGTATTGGGCAATGGTATCCAAGGTTTGGAGTTTAGCCAAGCTAAATCCAAGTGTAGTAGGGTCCACACTAACGAGACTTTTTTTTTACCAATTTCAAACCCTGTACCATACTTTAATTGTGGGGTTACAGTTACGGGTAGTTTTCCAACTATATCACTGTTGCCTATAAGCATATCAAAGCACACATTTTGTGCTATTGCATCGTCCTCATAAGCAGCAATAGGTAGCACATTAGCACTAAGTGTACCAAGGCTTAGTGCATAGGGGTTGCCAAATGTTATAAAGGCTGCATTGGAGAGTTGGGCAGTAGCCACTTTAAGCAAATTAAGTGCAGGGCCACTTATACCATAGTTGTTAGCAGGGCGTTTGCTGTAGTTGTGTAAGCCTATTATTACTTTACTATACTTGGTTAGTAGTAGGTTTATTAAGCTCAATACTCTACCACCACTTTGCTTATAATCAAAATAAAATACATCGGCACCTAGTTCTGTTTTCATTTTACTTGTTATACTATTATCGGCATTTAGGCCTACGGCCAAATAAGCAATTTTGTTGTTGGTGGCAGTAGTATTGTTTTTTTGCAGGGGCAAAAATTTATTATTTTCTCGTAATGCAGTTATACCATTTTCAAATATTTGTTGGCGTATTTCGTTGGTTTTACTATTGAGGTCGTAGGTAAGGTTGGTGAGGTTAATTATAGGTTTGGTGTGTAAGCCAAGGTTATATTTGGCTATTAGTACTTTTTTTGTTTTGGTATATATGTCGTTCCAAGTCAATCGTTTTTTCTTAATTGCTTTTTTTATTTCGGCTATTGTTTGGGTTACATCGTGTGGTAGGCACAGCATATCGTTACCTGCTATAATGCTTTGTACAGCAGCCTCCCCACCTGGGTAATATTTGGCAACGCCTTTCATTTCTAAAGCATCGGTAAATGAAATGCCGGTATACCCCATTTTGGTACGGAGTAGGTCAGTTACATTATTTTTACTAAGTGAGGTAGGTCGGTTAAGTGTATTATCAATAGCAGGTATGGCTAAGTGTGCTATCATTACACTACCAACACCAGCTTTAAATATTTCTTGAAAAGGATATAACTCTGTATCCGTTAACTGTGCCAATGTTTTATTAATTACAGGTAAATCAAAATGACTATCCACACTTACATCGCCATGGCCGGGAAAGTGCTTGGCACAAGCCATTATACCAGCATCTTGCATACCTTTTGTTATTTGGCTACCGTATAATCCTACTTTATATTTATCTTCACCAAAGCTGCGGTAGCCTATTACAGGGTTGGCGGGGTTATTATTAATATCCACCACGGGTGCATAGTTTACTTGTATGCCCATTCGTTTGCACTGTTGGCCTATGGCCATACCCATGTTATAAATTAGCTGATGGTTAGTAGCTGCACCTGCAGTAAGTTGGTATGGGTAGGGTGTTACACTATCTACCCGCATACCAAGGCCCCACTCCCCATCTATACATACCATAAGTGGTGTTTGTGCCAATTGCTGAAACTCATTGAGGTAAGTAGCCAACTGTACTGGTGCACCTTGAAACACACAAAGGCTACCAATATTGTATCGCTTTATAAGGTCCCGTACTTGGGCATCGTATATAATAGCTTTGCCTGGTGTGCCTGGTGCACTCATACGTACTACCATAAGTTGGGCTATACGTTGGTCGTCGGTTAGCGTATTAAATACACTATCGGCCCAAAGCTGTGCAGCAGGTTGCTGTGCATTGCTAGTAATATTTTGTATAAGTATATAGGCTATTAATAAGTACTTCATGGGCAATAAAATTGTAGCGTAAAGATAAAGTGAATTAATGCTAAATAGTAAATTTGAAACCGTAAGTTTTTATTTTACAAAATAAAAATAATACTTACCCTTAAACCTTTAATTTTATACCAAAAAATATTGGATACAAGCATTAACAAATACATAAGCGATACAGGCTTTTGCTCAAGGCGCCAAGCCGATACTTATATAGAACAATACCGTGTAGAAATAAATGGAAGCATAGCCCTTAAAGGTAATAGAGTAGCCGATGGTGATGTAGTAACTATAGATGGTGAAAAAATAAAAACTAGTAAAAAAGTAGTGTATATAGCCTTATACAAACCACGTGGCATAACCACTACTACCGATACTACCGACAAGCATAATGTAATAAACTATATTAATTACAAGAGCCGTATATTCCCTGTAGGCCGCCTTGACAGGCCAAGTGAAGGATTGCTACTACTTACTAACGATGGTGATATGGTTAATAAAATATTAAGAGCAGGCAACAACCATGAGAAAGAATATGTAGTAACTGTGGAGCAAGAAATTAATCAGGAGTTTTTGCAAAAAATGCGTAATGGAATTAAAATTGATGGCATAGTTACCAAAAAATGTAAGGTAGAACAGGTAGGTAAAAATAAGTTTAAAATAATACTAGTACAAGGCTTGTATAGGCAAATACGAAAAATGTGTGAGGCCTGCAACTACCATGTAACCCAACTTGTACGTACAAGAATAATGCACCTAACTATAAAAAATTTGGCAGTTGGCAAATGGCGCTACTTAACCCCCGACGAAATTAAAAAAATGGAAGAGTTGGTGGGCAATTAAACAAAGCACTTTTTATATCCTATATTTTTAATTAGAACCAAAACTAATACCATAAAGCATTACAACAATTTTTGCCATTCTTTTTATACAGTAACACTGAAAAAAAAATTTAAAAAATTGCTAGTTAACTTAGAAATAAAACACTAAGGGTTAAAAGTTAGTGGCTTTATTTTTTTTAACGGTAAACATCCGTGACAAATTAAACCCAAATTGAAATTCCGATTTATCCCAACGTTGAGTGGTTTCGGTTATTACTGCTTTCTCATTCATACCAACGGAGTTGGTAAAATGCAATTGAAATACGTGACCACCCGTTTCAATATCGACACCAATAGCCAAAGGCATAGTGTTGTAACCCTTACGGTTGCCAAATACAACAGGCGAAGCATCAACCACTATTGCTACACGTTTACTCACTTTTACTCGGCTACCAAAGCCAATGCTTACCACATCATTTTCGTCGGTGTTAAGCTCCACCAAATTGCGGTGTACTATTGATGGCGTAAGCTGAACAGAAAAATTGTTGCTAACTTTACGAGCTAATAATAACTGCCCATAATAAGCCAAACGAGAGCTAAAATAATTTTTACGATTGGGGTCGGTCCACGGTAAGGTATTACATACAATACCACCTACTGCCACTATTGATATAGGAAAACTTTTTAAGCCTGTGGCTTGTTGTTTTATTCTATATTTAAGTAGGGCATCTAACTCTTTTTTGTAAGTACTACGGCCTACACCTACGGTGAGGTCTTTGGTAATGCCATAGTCAAAACTCATTCTCATACTTGCATTATCAAGCCCAAATAAATCCTTAATGCCGTTTTTTACCATACCCATACGGTGTAGTATTCTAAAGTCCAAAGCACCTGCAGCAAGCATTTCAACCGACTGTGTGTTAATTACCCTTACTGATTTGAAGGTGTTAAATACCTTGTCCGTTTTGGGGGTGGTGGTGGCCGCTAAGTCGTTCAGCAAGCTGTCGGCACCTGTTTGTGCTACACTAATTGTACTTACAATTAATGTAACTAGTAAGATGTAAAGTTTATTCATTTTTTGTAGTTTATTTTACCATTAGCTTATCGGTAGTTATTATAATTTTTACATTTTTTCCTACACTGTTTTTAACAGCGGCTGGTATTGCAATATTATAATCTTCTACACTTACATTAAATTCGGTGGTGGCAGTTACAGCCCCAGCTTTTACAGCAATAGTGGCTGGTGTTGCCATATCTTTAGTAACGCCGTGTATGGTTAGCTTTCCTGTAATTTTAACGGAGTAAGTACCATCTGTTGTATATTTTACATTGTCGTTATTGGCAATAGTACCTTTAAACTCTGCTTTTGGAAACTTGTCGCTTTCCAAATACGTTTCGTTAAAGTGCTGTTGCATTAATGCTTTTTCAAAGGTAAACCCTTTAATTAAAATGCTTACGGCTACGGCTCCTGTTTTGCTATCTATAACCAAAGTAGTGGCTTTATTTGTTGCTTCTATTGTACCTACTGTTGGGTTGTTTTTGAAGTATGCTTTGGTAGTTTTGCTATAATATTTTTGGGCAAATGCATTTGCCAAAAGCATAATAAATAATAGTGTGGTTAATGTAAATTTTTTCATGTATCTATTTTTATAATTTTATTTATTGGTTACAAGTGTACAGGTATTTAGTACCACATTAATGCCTAACTCGGCAAGCATTGGGTCATCTTCCTTTGCTACACCTGCCATTTTACCTTTTATAACTACTGTGGTATTGGGTTGTATAAGTTTTGCAGTTTCATTATTGCGGGTATCTATTTGGCATTGTATAGTATTAGTTGTGCTATCGCCAAGGGTTACCATGGTGGCCGAGTCGTTGGGTGTTACAGCTTTTACCAAGCCAGTTATTTGTATTACTTTATCATTATATTTTTTTATGCCATTACTATCAGCAGTAGCCAGTTGGTTTAAAAATGCTGTAGCTGTAAAGTTATAATCGGCAGTAGTATTTTTTAAATTTGCCGTAGGCTTATTTATTACAAATTTGAATATTAATAATGCAACAACTATACTAATTACAAATAGTATGCTTATTCGTTTTATCCATTTCATGTGGCTATATTTTTTTAATTATTAGGTGCACCATTATCTATCCAACAGCTTAATTTTTGTTGGTTACTGGCACTTAATGGAGCATTTTGAGGCATGTTTTTTTGTATTAATGAACGTTCTCTTATTCTATCAATTTTTGCTTTTATTTGTGCATACGTTAGTAGCACTACACCACCCGCTGCACCTGCATTGTGGCAGCCTGGTGTGGCACAGTTTGTTTGTATTATGGGGTTTATGTCGGCAGCAAATTTTGCATTTACAGTAGCACAAATACTTGGTGTAGGTGGCGGTGGTGCTGGGTATAAGGTTTGCTCTTTATCATAATAGCAACTGTAAGTTGTTATGCTTACTACAGCTATAAGTATGAAGTATATTTTTTTCATATTTTATAATTAATGTATGTAAATGTACAATATTTATTTAATGGTTAAACATTGAGTTTAATCTTTTCTTAAAGTTACCATTTTATTTTTAATTACAATTATATCTTCACTTTGCAATAGCTTAAGGCATTGGTTAATATCATCAATATTGGTAACCCCTATGCTAACCCCAATATTTGCAATAGCAATTGGTGTATTATTACTGAGTATTGCTATTATTTTAGTAGCCAAATGTTGCAATGCATTATTGGTGATTTTTAGCTTTTGTACGGCTATGCAATTATTGCAAATAGTACAACGTATAGCAGCTTCCGCTGCAAAATAAGTGGCTATGTATTTACTTCTACAATACATTTCCAAAGTGGCGTAAGCTATTATTTTTTCTACTCTTTCTGTATAGGCTTTTTTACGGGCTTCATACAGTTTTGTATTAATTGTAAAGTTGTCGCTATGTATTCTTTCTTTATTAAAGTACAGTTGTGGCATTTCTTTTTTTGGCGAATAGCTAATAATACCGTGGGCTTGTATTTTAATTAATTTGTTTACGAGGTTAGGTATATTATCGTGTGTTATAAATGCAATATTTTGTTCGCTTACTGGCACAGCATAATCCAATATACCACCATAAGTTCTCAACAAAGTTTTTATAAGTAATTCCAAGTTAGGGTTATCATTTTCAAATTGTTGTAGCCCCGTTTTGCTAGTGGTAAATTGTATGGTACTTGGTGTAAAAAAGGATTCGTTGTAGGTGAGTAATTCCTCCTGCTCTAATATTTTTAACACATTGTTGGTAAGAATAGCTGGTTGTTCAAATTTTTTACAAAAGTCGTTCATATCAAAATCAAAACTTTGAAACTCCCCACTACCATACGTTAATTGTAGGTAATTACTTATACTTAAGTAAATGCTTTTAATGGTATCAAAGCTCGGAAACTTTAGTTCTACGTTTTGCAAAAGTGCCTGTAGGTCTGGCTTTTGGTATAGTAGTACGGCATAAGCTTTTTGTTCATCTCGCCCTGCCCTACCTGCTTCTTGGTAGTAGTTTTCTATACAGTCGGGTATATCATAATGTATTACAATGCGTACATTGGGCTTATCAATACCCATACCAAATGCATTGGTACATACCATCACCCTTACTTTATCTTGCATCCAAAGTTGTTGTTTTTGGTTACGTTCCTGTGCCAGTAACCCTGCATGGTAGTACCCTGCTTCTATACCTTGCAGCCTTAGCAAATCACTAATTTCTTTTGTACGTTTTCGGCTTTTGCAATACACAATGGCTGTACCTGCTACACTTTGCAGTATGGTTATAGTTTTATTTATTTTACTTTCGGCTTGTAGTGCAGTATAACTTAAGTTAGGTCGTTCAAAGTTTTTTTGAAATACTTTTGTATTGTTAAAGGCTAATTTATCGCAAATATCTTGTTGTACTATGCTTGTAGCACTAGCAGTAACAGCTATTATTGGTACTGGGTTATTATTGTTTCTTATAGTAGCTATTCGCAAATAAGGAGGACGAAAGTCGTACCCCCATTGGCTAATACAGTGTGCCTCATCAACCGCTATTAAGCTCAGTTGCATAGCAGGCAAATACTCCAAAAAATGTTTTGTTTCTAACCTCTCTGGCGATACATATAAAAATTTGTAGGTGCCATTAATGGCTAGTTTTAATACATTATCTACCTGCTTATAAGTCATAGTGCTATTAAGCATAAGTGCTGGTATATCCTTTGCTGTAAGGGCTTGCACCTGATCTTGCATAAGGGCTATTAGGGGTGTTACTACTATGCACAAACCCTCCATGGCCATAGCAGGTACTTGGTAACATATTGATTTGCCACCGCCAGTAGGGAGTAATGCTAAAGTATCATTACCATCAATAATTGATTGTATTATTTCTTGTTGTAAGGTTCTAAATTGTTGGTAACCCCAGTACTTATGTAATATTTGGTGTAAGGTCAAAATGTTTGTTACTTGGCTATTTATTTAAGCGTTACAAATATAAGTTAAAGGAGTCAATTGAGTCAAAGGAGTCAAAGGAGTCAAAGGAGTCAAGTGGGTCAAGTGGGTCAAATGAGTCAAAGGAGTCAAGTGGGTTAAAGGAGTCAATTGGTCAAATGAGTCAAATGGGCCAAAGGAGTCATATTAGTCAAATGGGTCAAATGGGCCAAAGGAGTCATATTAGTCAAATGGGTCAAAGGAGTCAAGTTGGTCAAAGGAATCAAGTTGGTCAAATGAGTCAAGTGAGTCAAGTGGGTAAAATGGGGCAAATTGGTAAAAATTTATGATTTATTAAAACAAATTTTTTTTAATAACCACTTGGTGAAATAAGTTTGATTTATTTAATCATTAAGGTCTGGTTATAGTACCATCATTTTCAATCTTTTATTATTTATTTTCTTCAATTTATTTTAAAAAAATATTTTTTTTAAAATTATTGTTATAACTTTATCTTACAGCGTTGAGGATAAATCCTAACGCTGTGCTTTTTGAATTAAATTATACACTTGAGTTATTAATTTTTTATAATTAATGCTTAAGTTTTTGTAATTGATTAAAAATGATTAAAGATTCTGTGTTGGATTGCAGATCCGATGGCGAGGGCTTTAATCATTTTTTTACCTTTATTATACTATGAAATTAGATGCCAAACATAGTTTACCAACATTAGAAACAATAACTGGTGGCGGTATGACAGGACGAATTCCAACAAAAAAAGAACGTAATGAAACCGCTACATTTATAGCAACCCACAAAGCTGAATATAAAGCTAAAAACAAAATCATTTCTACAAAAAAAATTGCAAAGTAAACTTGAATGTATTTATAAAAGCAGTAAACACAATTACAACATGTTATCCCTATTGCTTAGTAAGTATTATAGCAATAAAACCAACTAGAAGTTGGTTTTAGTAACAATTAGTAAAACGTGGTTATGCCTTATTGTTAATCCTACCACTTACGTCCTAAACGGCTTTTTACCGAACATTATATAAAGCAAATATAGTTTTATTTTCATTTAACTAGCTTAAAAGCTAACCCCTACAACACTTTAAACTCCTTAAATAAATTTATTTTATTAGTTTCTATTAGGGTTTGATAAGCTTTCCACTTAGTGGCAAAAAAGTTATTTATTTTTGTAACCGATTCGGCTATTTTTGCTTCAGCTTTGGTTACTAGCAATTCTTCTTGCACTGTTGGTGCAGCATTTTTACCATTTATATAACCATTTGCTTCTTGCAGGGTGGTGAGTACAGTTTCTACTGGTATTTGGCCATAGCCTTGTCGTTCTATTTTTTTACCACTTACAAAGTCTCGTATTTCCTTTATGGCATCTTGTATTTTTTTGCTTTGTTTACGTAAGCTATCGGCAGTGTTGCCTTCTACATCTTTTAATTGTGCTTCTTGTTTTTTTGCTATTTCCTCAGCATCGGTTAATTGGTCAAGTCCATTGGTAAGTTTTTCGCTACTTTTTTGTAGTCGTTTATTCAGTACTTTTTGAGCTATTCTAATGCTGCTATTATCGGGTACTCTTGGGTCGGGTTTTATGGTTATGTAGCTACTATCCATTTGTTTTTTGTAGGTAAGTACTACCTTATATGTTCCAGGTAGTACTTTATCACCACCACGTTCGGGGTCGTTTGGCTTTGGCTTGGGTGAGCCTGGGTAGCGGTAGCCTTTTTCATCCATATTCCAGTATTTTTTGTTGTAGCCAGTATCCACAGCCCATTTAAGGGTACGTATTTGTTCGTTTTGCGGGTTATAAATTTTTGCGGTTACGCTATCGATACCAGCACCCACTTTCCCCCCAGAGCCCCCCTGCCCCCCAAAGCCCCCCTGCCCCCCAAGGGGGGTTCTTGAATCGTTTAACTTTGAAGAGTCGTTTGTATTTACATTATTTTTTATAGTATTAATCTCATTGATATTTTTTGGTGTTGCCAAACTCTCCGCCTTAGGCGGAGTTATGGGACTTTTTGGGAGGTTTACATAAAAATTAACTGTAGCGGCATTTGTTTTATTATCGGCATTCCATACACCCCAAGTACTCCACTCGTAGCCGGGTGCATTGCGGTAGGTAACGTCATAAGCATCGTTATTGGTAAAGGCAGTAAGTTTGGTGGGCAGCGTACCATTTTGCGAAGCTACATAACGCAGTGGCCGTATATTGTCCAATATATAAATGGCACGGCCAAATGTGGCTATACACAAATCGGCTTCACGTTCCTGTAGGGCAAGGTCGTAAGTGCTTACACTAGGGTAACCATTTTTATATTGTTGAAACGTAGCTGCATTATCTAAACTAATCCACAGCCCTTGCTCTGTACCTACAAATATGAGGTTGGGGGTTGTGGGGTCCTGCAGCACACAAAGGGCATAGCCTTTTATATTTTTATTTTGCAAAATGTTGACCCAAGTACTACCATAATTGGTAGTGCGGTATATAGTACTTGCAAAGTTGCCACGGCGGTAATCGTTAGCTACCACAAAAGCCTCAGCAGCATTGTACCTACTGGCTTTTACCTGTGGCAACCAACTACCTTTTGTAAGCCCAGTTATATTTTTACTAAGGTTGGTCCATGTACTACCTCCATCTTTGGTGAGTTGTACATTACCATCGTCGGTAGTTACCCATATAATGTTAGCATTTAATTGGCTTGGCTCTATAGCCAGTATGGTGCAGTGGTTTTCGGCACCTGTTATGTCTATACTTATTCCCCCGTTTTTAGTTTGGTCTATTTGGGTACTATCGTTATTGGTAAGGTCGGGGCTTGTGGTGGTCCAGCTAGCACCTTTGTTGGTACTTTTGTGTACAAACTGGCTACCGTAGTATATTGTTTTTTTATCTGTTGGGTGCTGGGCTATAGCGGCATTCCAGTTAAATCTTAACCTATCTTTATTAATGGTATTTGCTACACTTGGCGGTTGTATATCCCAGTTTTCGCCAGTGGTTACATTGTACCTACCTACATTGCCACCTTGGCTCATAGCATATACCCAATTAGCATCTTCAGCATCAGGCATTACATCAAATCCATCGCCACCCCACAGGCTTTCCCAATAGTAGTTTTTAAGGCCACTTTGGCTCCAAGTATAAGCTGGGCCACGCCAACTACCATTGTCTTGCATACCACCCATTACGTTGTAGGGTAATTCGTTATCTACATTTATATGGTAAAATTGACCAACTGGCAACTTCTCATCAAACATCCAAGTTTTACCACGGTCTCTTGTAATACCTATACCACCGTCGTTACCATCTATTATATAATTGGGGTCGTTGGGGTGTATCCAAAAGGCGTGGTGATCGGGGTGTATACCGCTGTAGGGTATTACGGTTTTAAATGTACGGCCACCATCTTCGCTCATACTTACGGTTTGGTTTATAAGCCATAGTCTATTTTCATTTTGTGGATCAGCTATTATATCTTGAAAATAAAAACTTCGGTTGGCAGTATATTGAGGGTCTTCATTTACTTTTTCCCATTTAGTACCTCCATCATCGCTACGGTATAAAGCACTTTTGGTGCTTTCAATAAGTGCATATACACGGCTAGGCATATTGTGGCATATAGCCAACCCAATACGGCCGTAAGGCATTGCAGGTAAGCCATTGCCCGGTGCTTCAGTTTGTATAGCCAAGTTTTTCCAAGTACTGCCACCATCTGTAGTTACATACAAGCCACTACCGCTACCACCACTGCTAAAGCTATACGGAGTACGGTTGTGTTGCCACATGGCCGCATATATTTTATTCGGGTTTTTTGGGTCCATTATCATATCGGCAATGCCACTGGTATCGTTGGTATATAATATTTTGTTCCAAGTAGTACCGCCATCCATTGTTTTGTACACACCACGGTCGGGGTGTATGCCGTAAGGGTTGCCTATAGCACCAGCATATACTATATTGGGGTTGGTAGGGTCTATTATTACTCGGTGTATATTTCTAGTTTTTTCGAGCCCCATACATTTCCAAGTTTTACCAGCATCTAGGCTTTTGTAAATGCCTTCGCCAAGGCTTACGGAGTTACGAGGGTTACCCTCGCCAGTACCTACCCACACTATACTAGGGTTGCTTTGGCATATAGCAATGCTGCCGATGTTTTGTATGGATTGTTCGTCAAATATGGGTGTCCAGTTATTCCCAGCATTTTCGGTTTTCCATAAACCGCCACTTGCCGAACCTAGGTATATAGTATTGGGGTCGCCGTGTAACGCATCAATAGTAGTAATGCGGCCACTCATTCCACTTGGGCCAATGGCACGTGGTTTTAGGTTTTTAAAATCTTTTGCTAAGTTTACATTTTGGGCAAATGCATTTGCCCCCATTAAAATAAAAAAAAGGGTATACCGTAACTTCATAAGTACATAATTTGAAGTGTAATTTACAACATGTATAGTATATAATTAGTAAAAATGATAATTGGCAAATGCAAATATTTTAATTGTATTTTTATGTAAAATAAAACCAACATTATGTGGCAAACAATAGACAATAAATTATACCAAAAGTACGAGTTTAAAAACTTTAGTGAAGCTTTTGCATTTATAACAAGAGTAGCTATAGCAGCCGAAAAAGCCGACCACCACCCCACTTTTACCAATACATACAACAAGGTAGAAATTTGGCTTTGCACCCACGACAATGGCAATGTAATAACCGAAAAAGACAGGGCGTTAGCAAAGCAAATAGATGGTATATTGAGTTAGTGGTGGGGTTGTTGTTGGGGGTTGTAATATGCAATTTTTATTTCCGAAATGATAAAAAATTATAACTTTACGTTATGATAGAAACCCAAATAGACAGTTTAAAAGATTATAAATACATCGACCTCTTTGCAGGTATTGGCGGATTTCATTATGCATTAAAATCTTTTGGAGCTAAATGTGTTTTTGCTTCTGAATGGGACAGTTATGCCTCTAATACTTACTATAGAAACCATAACCTAAAACCAAGTGGTGACATAACTCAAATTGAAGAAGATAGCATACCAAAACATGATATTATTTGTGGTGGCTTTCCTTGTCAAGCATTCTCAATTTCGGGGAAACAGAAGGGTTTTGAAGATACAAGAGGAACATTGTTTTTTGATATAGCAAGGATAATAAATAAACATACACCTAAAGTTTTATTTTTAGAAAATGTAAAAAATTTAATTAAGCACGATAATGGCAGAACAATAATTACTATTATCAATTCGCTTAAAGAAATTGGGTATAACGTACATTACAAAGTACTGAATGCAAGTAATTTTGGGCTTCCACAAAATAGAGAAAGGGTTTATATTGTTGGCTTTCATAAATCATTGAAATCAGAGAATTTTCAATTTCCTAAGTTATACAATACTAAAGTTTCTTTATTAGACATATTAGAAGAAAACCCAAAAAACACTAAGATAGTAGAACGTGATGACATTCAAATTTATAAAGAAATTTTACCAACTAAATCACTGTTTGAAGATATTGAATTATTAAATAAACCTATACAAATAGGTAAAGTAAACAAAGGTGGTCAGGGCGAACGAATATATCACCCCTTTGGACACTCAATCACCTTATCAGCTTATGGTGGTGGCATTGGTGCAAAAACAGGATTATATTTGATTAAAGGTAAAGTAAGAAAATTGAGTACTAGAGAATGTGCTAGGCTTCAAGGATTTCCTGAAGATTTCATAATAAATCCAATACAAACTCAGGCATACAAACAGTTTGGAAATAGTGTATCTATAAATGTACTTCAACATATTTTGAAACAAATAACTAGTGTACTAAAAGATAATGAATAAAGAACAATTATTAGGTTCACAAACTGCAAAAAATGGATTTATTAATGAAGATGATATTGTTAATAAATTTAATGATTGGGAAAATGATGACGATGCAAAAAAATGGCTGTCAATCATGCAATACAAATTAAAAGATATTGAATTTGTAAGAGCAATTAAATTGAGTGGTTTTAAAACTGATATTCAAGCACAAGTTACAATTAAGTTAAAAAATGCAATAGATCTTCAAAATATACAAGTAAAATTAGTTAGTAATTTAAAAGGGTTTAATCAAATTGATAAGAGATGGGTAGCTAAGTACATTGATATGTGGAATATTCCAAAAAAAATTGTTTCCATTTTAAAAAGATATACGGGAGAAATTTTACCTACTATTTTGAATCCCAAAGACAAACGAAGAATGTTTGCATACGAGTTTGACAAAAAGGAACAATCTTTAATTTTGAAATGGTTAAATGAGAACAAAGCTCTAATTGTAGCAGACATATTAAAAGGCAGGGGACAATTTGCAGCAGAATGGACTCTTGTTGCACAAAAACTAAACACTAACTCAAGATGGGTACTTAAGCCAATGAATTTTTGTATGAATTATTTTGGAAATGGTAATATAGAAATTACTAAAAGAGGTAATTTTAAAATTGGTAGAATAACGATGCAACGTAAAGGTGGCGACGGAGGAAGAAATACTGCAAACATGTTACAATTTAAGCTCAACCCTGCCGAATTATTTGACAGCGAATAAATAAACTGGAAATAATTATTGGTTATACTTAATAACTAATGTTATAATAAGTAAGTGAAACGTAAAAAAATACCTCACTACCCCAACCTAAACTTATCCGCATCACCTAAAAAAGGAAATTTTTTTCTTATAGCTTCTACTTCGCTTATATGTAGTGTAATGGTGGCTAGTACTTCGTCATCGGCTTTGTGGTACAGCATTTCGCCTAACGGCGATACTACCATACTATTACCACTATGGTACGTACCATTACCATCGTACCCTACACGGTTTACAGCCACTACATAGCATTGGTTTTCTATAGCACGGGCTACAAGCAGTGCTTTCCAAGCTGCACTACGTACCTCTGGCCAATTGGCTACATACAACAATACATGGTACTGCAAAGCAGTAGTAGTTGGTTGCCTTGCCCATACAGGGAAACGTAAATCGTAACAAACCTGGCAGTTAAATACCAACCCATTAAGTGTAGTAAACAGTTGGGTAGTACCTGCTGTGTAATGTTGGTTTTCGTTGCCTAAGCCAAACAAATGTTTCTTATCATAATACTGTACTTGGCCACTGGGTGGCATCCAAATAAAACGGTTATAATAATTTTGATTTTCATGTATAATTATACTGCCACATAATACTGCTTTAGTTGCAATAGCCATTTGTTGCATCCATTGTATAGTACTACCAGTCATAGTTTCGGCATAAGTGGCTGCCTCCATTGTAAAGCCTGTTGTAAACATTTCGGGTAGTACTATTAAGTGTGTTGTTTCTTTTATTTGAGCTATTTTATGGGTAAACATAGCTAGGTTTGCGGCTTTATTTTGCCAATGCAAATTGGCCTGTATAATAGTAATGTTATGCAAGGTATTATTGGTTAATGGTGTACTATTTTAAATTTGTGATTTCATGCCTTTATAAAAATAACATTTTGCAAATACCTATACATGAAATCATTTTTATTTTAGCCCAAAGGGCGAAAAAAATAATAGCCATATAAATATTTATATAAGCAAAGTAAGGGTTTAACTTTAATTTTACAATATAATATGAAACTTAAACGAACCTACGCCAAACTATTACATAGCCGCTATGGCAGTGCCTTACTGTTGCTTAGTATATTTATAGTATTTAGTACTATTACAAGGTTGGTGCTAACCTGCATATCGCTACCAAGGGTGGAGTATAATGTAATTAATATTGTAGCCGCATTTGGTATTGGTTTATTTTACGATGTGGTGGCGGGTCTGTTTTTTGTTGCCTTATTAATGCTGTATTTGTGGCTTTGCCCACACAAATTATTTATACAAAAATGGCATAAATATGTACTGTATGTATACTGTATTGTAAGCATGGTTATACTAGTATTTAATAGTAGTGGCGAGGTAATTTTTTGGCAGGAGTATGGCAACCGATACGACTTTATAGCGGTGGATTACTTAATATATACTTACGAAGTTATCAATAACATAATAGAGTCGTACCCAGTGTATTGGATACTTGCAGGGGTATTTGTAGTGGCGAGTGGGTTGTTTTATTTTGTAAAAAAATACCTCTACTTACCTACTAAAGATACAAGGTTTGTAAAGCGAAGTGTAGTGTTTATCGTATATGCAGCTTTATGCTTTACCAATTATAAATTGCTTACCAATAGCTTTCGGTTTTTTAGCAACAATGCCTACAGCAATGAGTTAGCGGCCAATGGTTTGTACGAATTTGGTACTGCTTACTTTGCCAATAGTATTGATTATGCTAAAAAATATGTAACTATAAATGATACTACGGCATTTAATTTATTGAAAAATAACCTATTTACTAAGGAAGCTACTTATACTACCAACCAGCTATATAACCTTAGTAGAGTTATAAAAGCTGATACGGCCACCAAGCCTTATAATGTAGTGCTTATAAGTGTGGAAAGCCTCAGTGCTAGCTTTATGCAATACTTTGGTAGCAATAAAAATATGACACCATTTATGGATTCGCTTATACCGAATAGTATGTTTTGTAGTAACTTATATGCAACCGGAACCCGTACGGTGAGGGGCTTAGAGGCCCTATCGTTAGCTATACCACCTACACCTGGGCAAAGCATTGTGCGGCGACCAAATAATGAAAATATGTTTACCATCGGTAATTTGCTTAGTTCCAAAGGCTATGATTGTAGGTATATATATGGGGGCAATTCTTTTTTTGATAATATGGGTCCTTACTTTAGCAGCAACGGTTATAAGGTGGTGGACAGTAGAGATTTTACGGCAGCCGAAACCACATTTACTACAGCATGGGGTGCATGTGACGAAGATATATTTAACAAAGCCATAAAGGAATGTGATGCAAGTTATAGCAACCAAAAATTATTTTACAACCATGTAATGACGGTGAGCAACCATAGGCCATTTACATTTCCCAAAGGGAAAATAACTAGCTACAACCCCGATAACCACACAAGAGAAGGTGCAGTAGCCTATACCGATTGGGCCATTGGCAACTTTATACACCAAGCACAAAGTAAGCCTTGGTTTGTCAACACTATATTTGTAATAGTAGCCGACCACTGTGCTAGTGCAGCGGGCAAAGTAGCCTTACCTGTAACGGGCTACCATATACCTGCACTTATATATGCACCCAACCTTGTACCGCCAAGTATAATGAATAGGCTTATGAGCCAAATAGATATAATACCTACACTACTAGGTATTATGAATATAAACTACACTAGTAAATTTATGGGGTACAATATGCTGCAACTGGAGCCTGGCCGTGAAAGAGCCTTTATAAGCACTTATACCAAAATGGGTTATATAAAACACGATACATTGGTAATACTAGAACCTAAAAAAACGGCCGAAACCTACAAGCCCAACTTTACTACAGGTACTGCCACACTATTGCAGCCCGATAGTGGCTTGATAAAAGAAGCCATAAGTTGGTACCAAATGGCCAATTATTTTTATAAAAAAAAGCTGTACGGTAAGTAATTTTTTTAGTAAAATATTTGAACTAACAACCATTAGTTTTGTTAAAATGGAGAGAGAAATATTAAAATTAGTGCCTTTAAATGCCGATATAACAAAATAAAAGTACAATAAGCTGAAAGCGAAATTGGACTTTAATATTTTGTATATACAGCATAACAACCATTAGTTTTGTTTAATTTTACATAAATACTGTATTATGCAAGTACACAATTTGGAACAAATATTTGAAGATAAAATAACTAAGGAAATAAAAATAGAGCCAAAAGATTGGATGCCCGATGCTTACCGCAAAACCAACATAAGGCAAATAAGCCAACATGCCCATAGCGAAATAGTAGGTATGCTACCCGAAGGCAATTGGATAAGCCGAGCACCTAGCCTTAAACGTAAAGCTATACTTATAGCCAAAGTACAGGACGAAGCAGGGCATGGCCTATACCTATACAGCGCCGCCGAAACACTAGGCATAAGTAGAGACCAAATGATAGCCGACCTTAATAGTGGCAAGGCCAAATACTCTAGTATATTTAACTACCCTACACTTACTTGGGCCGATATGGGCGCCGTAGGTTGGCTGGTAGATGGAGCTGCTATACTTAACCAAGTAATGCTGTGCCGTACTAGCTATGGCCCGTATGCAAGGGCAATGGTACGTATATGTAAGGAGGAGAGTTTTCACCAACGCCAAGGGTTTGAAACCCTACTAGTACTAAGCCGTGGTAGTGCCGAGCAAAAAGCAATGTGCCAAGATGCCATAAACCGTTGGTGGTGGCCTAGCCTAATGATGTTTGGGCCCAAGGATAGTGAGAGTACCAATAGCGACCAAAGTATGCATTGGAAACTGAAACGTAAAACTAACGACGAACTACGACAACAGTTTATAGATATGGCAGCCGAGCAAGTAAAAGTATTGGGTATGACCCTGCCCGATGCTGACCTCAAGTGGAACGAAACCCGCAAACATTATGATAGTGGTGCTATAAACTGGGACGAATTTTGGGCGGTGGTAAAAGGCAACGGCCCTTGCAACCAACAACGACTAACAGCACGTAACAAAGCCCACAACGAAGGTGCTTGGGTACGTGAAGCTGCAAAAGCTTATGCAGCCAAGCAAGCCGCTAAAAGAAATTTGGAAGTGAGTAAGGTGGCGTAGGGTAATTCTTGTTGTAAGTTTCCTAATTTCATAACTCAAAGCAATAGTTTGGCTT
This sequence comes from Chitinophagaceae bacterium, assembly GCA_043778255.1. Lineage (GTDB taxonomy): Bacteria > Bacteroidota > Bacteroidia > Chitinophagales > Chitinophagaceae > JAYWGN01. Next base: position 83,436 of record JAYWGN010000054.1, read on the forward strand.
CAAATAAAAAGAAGGGTAGTAGAAATAAAAAGTTAGCTAGGTATAACTTAATCCCATTAATTAGTGTTATAGGCGTTGCTGCTCTTGTATTTACAGTATATATAGCATACAGAACTTCAATAAGCGAAAAAAAATTATTCTCCGTTAGTTTACTAGCAATGTTTGCGGGTTTACTATTAGAAAGTTTTAGGGTTTCAAACAAATGGAAGAATGTTATCTACATTTTTATAGGAAGTTATGGTTTAAGTATGCTTAATTTCCTCCCAGGCAAAAGAGAACACAATTACAGTTTTGAAAATCATATTGAAAGTTGGCCTTACACATTTTTTTTTATTTTTGCAATTGCATTTACCTTTTCTAATAAGGGTAAAGTAACAGCTAAATTAACCGAGGGTATTATACTTTTGCAATCAATTTCACTAATTTATTGGGCAATTGATTATGGTTTTACTAACTACCATAATTGGTTAGCAATATTGGTTTTTATTATTACTTTAGCATTTACAGCATTTACAATACTCAATGCCATAACTACATTGCAACTCACTAATACTACAAGACTAATTTTAAGTATTTGGAGTACTACAATAATGGTTGCTTTTGCATTAGACAATATAATTAGAGTATTCAATAATCAAAATATTGAAACTACTGAATATTTAAGTGGTGGGCTTTACATTGGTATACAATACTTTTTTTTAGGTGTTTCCACAATTTATATTTTACAAAACTTAATATTATTAGTACAATTTTTGCCAAGTAGTAATGGAAATTATTTACTAGACCTTAAAGAAAATAAAACAAGTCATATTAACCGATTTTCGGAGCACCAAGTTTCTATTAAGAAATCATGTATATGGATATTGTTTGCCACAATTAGCTATACAATAAATTACTCTTATCAAATATTACCAAGGCACACTATGATATGGTTAGTATTTTTAACTTTTCCAATACTATTATATTTGATGCCTAATAGCAAAATGCCAAAAACTCCACCAAGAATTGGCGGTGTTTTTAAACGTAACTTAAAAAAATACACATAACTATAACTAGTATTTAAATAACTAATTTTTGTTTGGTTTTTTTCTATCCGTATATTCTCACTTTTCCATTTTTTTATATTTACAGTATTACTAATCAATTCATAACTGTCGTACATTTATACATAATAAAACTACAGCATGTGGACTTGCCCAAAATGTGAAAGAGATTTAAAAAATGCAAACCAGTGGCATAATTGTGTAAAGGTGAGTATTGATAGCTTATTTGAGGGTAAAGCCACCGAACTACTATTTGTATTTGACAAGCTGCTTTCCGAAATTATTGATTGGCAAAATGTAGCAGTGAGTGCCACCCAAAACTGTATAGTATTTGTACACAACCAAACCTTCCTAATAATTAAACCTATGAGAAAGGAGCTTGACCTAAAGTTTTATACACCTACACAACAAGAAAACGATTTGATTAAAAAAAGTATAGCCTACTCAGGCAAATTTGAAAACCATATAAGAGTGGCAACACTTGATGACCTCACCCAAACTGTGTATAGCTATATTAAAAAATCGTACCAATTGCTCTAAATGCTTATGAAGTAATAAGATTGTGAAATGGTATTTAGTCCAAAAGTATTTTAGTTAATTAACATCAAATGCCGACCTGCCTGCCGGCAGGCAGGTTGAATAAACAAATAGTACAATAAGGCGAAGCCGTAATTGGACTATATTGTTTATCATTTCGGTATTACTCCTCTCCCGTTAGCTAACTAGTGCTAAGTATTGTCTCAGTATATAACAATATCTTTATACTCCTAACGGGATTGCGGGGTAACCGCTGCAATCCGTCAGCCAGTCAGCAGTATAACATTATTAAGCTATTTAGCTTCGCATAGTAATAACCTAATAATATATACAATCAAATTTATTCCTTACTTTCCAGTGTGTACCATTACAAATTATTGAAGCCAGTCCCGTTCTCAAAATCGGAGGGGTTGGGGGTGAGGTTTTAGCATATTTCTCAATATCAACTTATTGCCATAACTTCAAAAAAATTTCTTTATATGAAAAAACTCCTTTGTATAATCTCTTTATTTGCAGCCATGCAAGTAACAGCCCAAGTAAAAATGCCAACTATTGGCGAAGGTACCATGGCACCAGCATTTCCTGTTGCAAACAGTATATTAGTGGTTATTCAAAATTCGAGCAAAAGTGTAAATAAGGCACTTCAAAAAAACCTAGAAACCTATTACAAAGGTGAGTATAGGTTATTAGCAAACGGCGAAGCCCTTAACCCCAAGGATACTGCAAATGCAAGATTTTTTATAGTACCCATGGACCGAACTACCACAACAGCCCGTAACACTTTTGGAGACCGATTTACCGATACTGGCTACAAGTTAATAATAACTGATAAGGTAACACTTACCTATTACGAATCTGATGTGTCGAGTAATTACGACCGCTTATTTAAAGAGTATTTTACAAAACTTGAAAAATTGCGAGTAGAGCCAAATAATTAATATAAAAAATATGGTTATTGGTATTAAACCTATAAGGTTTTTAAAACCTTATAGGTTTAAGGAGATTAATTACGGAAAATACTGTAATATGTTAAAAAATAGTTAACTTTAACCCTCACAATATTACACAACTCAACTTACTTTAACCGATGAAGCAATTGTTACTCGTATTGGTATGTTTATTTACTATATGTACAACCCAAGCCCAAACCATAGGCATACAACCCAAAATATATAACCTGCCTTGTGGTGTTACCTGCACCAACTTTAACTTTAAAGTACCGGATTATAGGAGTACCGAGGAGTATATTGGAAAAACTATTGCATTTACACCAAGTGATTATACATCCCCACTTGGAAATGAATTGACTAATTTGTATAATGATGATGAATATTCACCTATTTGTAACTTGCCATTTACAGCAAGTTTTTATGGGGTTAATTACACACAGTTTACAGTAGGTTCTAATGGCTTACTTACGTTTGATGTAGCAACTAACAGTGCCCCTTGCAAAAATGCTTATCCAATTAGTTTCCCATTACCGTATGCAGGAGGCTCTAGCTGTTCAATAGCGCCAAGCTACTACCCAAAGGCTAGTATAATGGGTTGTTATACTGATTTGGAACCCAGTACAAATCTATGCCCACCTGATAGAAAAATAGAGTGGCGTATTGATGGCACTGCACCGTTACGAAAAGCCGTAACAACTTTTTATAATGTGGGTATGTATGGCAACGGTACTTATGCATCTGGTACATCCTGTAATGCTCAAAATCCTAACACTTTTCAAATGACTATTGAGGAGTCAACTGGTATAATTAATGTATTTATTAAAAATAAAATATGTAATGCCACAGGCTCAGGGCAATTTGCAATACTGGGTATTCAAAATTTTACAAGAGATAAGTTTGTAGCTGCCCCAGGTAAAAACCAAACTCTTTGGTCTGCCGTAAATGAAGGGTTTCAATTTAAACCGTCTGGCGCCACTCCATTATTCCAAAATGCATTTATTAAAAAATTAGATGGTACACTAGTAGGTAATTGTATAGTGGGTGGTTCGGGTAACGATAGTATTAATTTGAGTTATAACAACTACTGTGTTACAGGTGCTGGGCCCGATACTTTGGTGGTAACCGCCAACTACAATAGCTGTACCGGTTTACCCGCCGATGAGTTCAGCCTTACCGATACACTTATAGTAAAGCTTAACCCCGGCAACTTATTACCAACAGCTACCAAAACAGATGCTAGCTGTACAGCAGCCAATGGTACTATTACTGTTAACCTACCACCGGGCGGTGGTACTGGACCATTTATGTACCAAATAAATGGTGGGGCTTTTCAGGCTAGTAATATATTTACAGGGCTTACAGCAGGTACATACACCCTATTTGTAAAAGATGCCACAGGTACTTGTACAGGCACTATTATGGTAACCATATTGAGTAGTAACAATGCAACAGTAAGTGGTACTACCACTGCTACTAGTTGTGCAGGTGTTAGCAATGGCACTATTACAGTAACAACTACCAATACCACAGCACCCATACAATACAGTATAAATGGTGGTGCTAACCAAGCTAGTAATATATTTACTGGCCTTGCTGCAGGTAGCTACACTATACTAGTAACCGATGCAAATGGTTGTATAAAATCAGCAACATTTACAGTAAGTAATGGTGCTGGCATTACAGCATTAGTAACCCAAACTGCCACAAGTTGTGCAGGAGTAAGCAACGGGCAAATAACCGTTACAAACCCAACAGGTACTGCACCACATACTTATGCTATTGATGGTGGGGCATTTGGAGTACCTAATATATTTATAGGCCTAGCATCTGGTGCACATACCATAATAGTAAAAGATAATAATGGCTGTACGGGCACTTATAATGTTAATGTAACCAACGGTGCTGGTATTACTGCTACGGCTACCCAAACTGCTACAAGTTGTGCAGGGGTAAGCAACGGGCAAATAACCGTTACAAACCCCACTGGCACAGCACCACATACTTATGCTATTGATGGTGGGGCATTTGGAGTACCTAATATATTTACAGGCTTAGCCTCAGGTGGACATGTAATAATTGTAAAAGATGCAAACGGCTGTACTGGTACTTACAACGTACTAGTGGCAAACGGTGCTGGTATTACTGCTACGGCTACCCAAACTGCCACTAGTTGTGCAGGGGTAAGCAACGGGCAAATAACCGTTACAAACCCCACTGGTACTGCACCACATACTTATGCTATTGATGGTGGGGCTTATGGAATCCCTAATATATTTACAGGCTTAGCCTCTGGTGCACATACGGTAAAAGTGAAAGATGCAAACGGCTGTACTGGTACTTATAATGTTACTGTATTGAGTGGTGCAGGCATTACTGCCAATGTAAATACAACGGCCACTAGTTGCCCTGGTGCAAGTAACGGTACGGTTACAGTGAGCAACCCTACAGGTACTGCACCTCATACTTATGCTATTGATGGTGGGGCTTATGGTGTTAGTAATATTATAACCAACCTAGCAAGTGGCCCACATACTGTTAATGTAAAAGATGCTAACGGTTGTACCTATTCAGTAGCTATTAATATAGCTGCTGGTGCAGGTATTAGTGTACTATCCAATGTAATAGGTACAAGTTGCAATGGAGCAAGTAACGGCAGCATTACAGCTATAACAAGTGGCGGTAATACACCCTATAATTATAGTATTAATGGTGGCACACCACAAGTTGGCAATACCTTTGTAGGCTTATTGGCAGGTAATTATGTAGTAATTGTAAATGATGTAAATAACTGTAGTGCTACCGTAAACTTAACGGTGCCACAAGGTGTAAACTTAGCCGCTACTACTACACTTACACAAGTGGCTTGTAATGGCACTAGTACTGGTGCTGCTACTATTAACAATACTAATGGCAACCCTAATTATACGTATAGTTTAAATGGGGGTACTTTTCAACCAACTAACACATTTAGCAGCTTGCCTGCTGGCAACTATACCGTAGCACTTAAAGATGCTAATAACTGTACTGGTACAGTTACCTTTACCATTACTGAACCAACGTTGTTGGTAAATAATACCGCTGCAACCCCAGTACTTTGCAATGGCAGTAATACAGGTAGTATTACCATAAATGGAAATGGTGGAGTATTGCCTTATACCTATTCAATTAACGGCACTACATATATAACCACTAACAATTTTGCGGTAGCAGCTGGTACTTATACTGCTTATGTTAAAGATGCTAATGGTTGTATAAAAACAAGCACTGTAACTGTAATTCAACCTACTGCCGTAACACTTACAGCATCTGCTACAAGTGCCACTTGCAATGGTGGTGCCGATGGCGTAATTACTGCCACTGCTAACGGTGGTACTGCTCCAATTACATACTCTATTGATGGCACTGTGTTTCAAGCTAGTAATACGTTTAATGTACTTGCAGGTAATTATACAGTATTAGCAAGAGATGCAAATAACTGTACCAAAGTGTTTGCTATAACCGTAACACAAGCTAGTAATATACTGCTGAGTACCCGTACAGATACTACCATTTGCGAAAGCAAAACAGTAGTACTTACCACTAGTAGCAATGCTACTAGCTTTGTATGGCACCCAGGCAGTAGCCTAAATGATAGTACTCTCCAAAACCCAACAGCAGCACCAACTGACAGTACTATGTATGTAGTAACGGCCACCTTAGGTTTTTGTAGTAAAATGGATACCGTAATAGTAAAAGTAAACAAAGCACCCATACCCGATGCAGGGCTTGGTACTACTATATGCTTTGGCAAAAATTACCAATTGCAAGGTAGTGGTGGCTTAACCTATACTTGGACACCAACCGCTACCCTTAACAACCCAACCTTACCTAACCCAACCGCTACACCACCTACTACCACTACCTATTACTTAAATGTACTTGATAATAAAGGCTGTGCATCATTAGTAAAAGATAGTGCAACAATAGTAATAACCCCTCCAATTGTAGCTTATGCTGGGCCAGATACTACTATAGTAATGGGGCAACCTTACCAACTTAATGCTACGGGTGCTAGTATATTTAGTTGGAGTCCTGCATTTGGGTTGAGTAACCCTAATATTGGCAACCCAATTGCTACCATATTTGCTGAGCAATTATATAACGTAGAAGTAAGTACCATAGAAGGTTGTAAAGGCAATGCTACGGTAAACCTAAAAGTATATGCCGGACCAACCATTTATATACCTACCATATTTACCCCAAATAATGATGGTAAAAACGATGTGTTAACCTTAGTAACGGTAGGCATTAAGCAATTTGTGTATATGCGAATATACAACCGCTGGGGGCAATTAATATTTAGTACCAACAACCCCAAACTTACTTGGGATGGTACTTACAAAGGTGTACCACAACCCACAGGTGCTTATATTTATAACATAAAGGGTGTAACTGACAAAGACAAAACTTTAGACTTTAAAGGAACGGTGCTGATTGAGCGGTAATGGTTTAATTAATAATTATTAATTAATAATTATTAATTAATCTGAGAATTATGTAAATAAAACGATACCATAACCTTTGTGAAACTTTGAGAACCTTCTTGTACCGTTACTACGGTATGCGATAATTTTTGAGAACCTTTTTGTACCGTTACTACGGTATGCGATAACTTTTGAGAACCTTTTTGTACCGTTACTACGGTATGCGATAACTTTTGCGAATCTTTGAAATAACTTCTTGTACCGTTACTACGGTATGCGATAACTTTTATGATATTTTGAAATCAAAAATCTAAAAACTAAAACCTTTATGACTAATAGGCAATTATTTTTGAACCATGTAGCCCAAACAAGCACTGAACCCTTAGCTTTGGAAATTGAAAGTGCCTCTGGCTGCTACTTATACGATGTTAACGGCAAACAATACCTCGACCTAATAAGCGGCATAAGTGTATGCAATATTGGGCATAGCCACCCAGCTGTAGTAGCAGCTATACAACAACAAGCAGCTAAGTACCTACACATAATGGTGTACGGCGAAACTATACAAAGCCCACAAGTGCAATATGCTACTTGGTTGGTAAGCCACTTGCCCAATACCCTTAACAGTGTGTACTTTACCAATAGTGGCACAGAGGCTACTGAAGGTGCTATGAAACTTGCCAAACGAGTAACAGGCAAAACGGATTTTGTAAGCTGTACCAATAGCTACCACGGCCATACACAAGGTGCATTAAGCATAATGGGTAGCGAAGTTTGGAAAAATAATTACCGTCCTTTACTACCCGGTACAAGGCTTGTTGCTTACAACGACTTTGCTATATTGGATTGCATTAACAACCAAACAGCAGCAGTAATAATAGAACCAATACAAGCCGAAAGTGGTGTAACACCAGCTAACAAAGATTGGGTACAAGCCATAAGAAAAAAATGTGATGACACTTGTACATTATTAATATTTGATGAAATACAAAGTGGTTTTGGTCGTACTGGCAGCCTTTGGGCTTTTGAACATTATGGAGTAGTACCCGATATATTATTGTTGGGCAAAGCATTGGGTGGTGGTATGCCTTTAGGCGCATTTATAGCACACAAAAAATTGATGGATACATTTACCTATAACCCTGTGTTAGGGCATTTAACTACATTTGGTGGGCATCCTGTAAGTTGTATAGCAGGGTTGGCTGCCGCTAAAATATTGGAGGAGGAAAACCTTATAAAAACAGTAACAGCTAAGGAAGCATTATTTATACAATTACTACAACACCCCAAAATAGTAGGTGTAAGTAGCAAAGGATTATGGATGGCAATTGCATTGCAAAATTTTGAAACTAATATAAAAGTTATACAGCATTGTTATGCAAAGGGGTTATTTACCGATTGGTTTTTGTATGCCAACAATTGTATAAGAGTAGCACCACCACTTACTATTAGCCACCAACAAGTATACGATGCTTGTACTATAATACTTGAAGCTTTAGATGTTTGTTAAGTAAAATATTTTTTTTGTAAAATATTTTTTACTATGTTTATTGTTCTAACATCAACAAAAAAAACATCAATTATGAAAATTGCAAAACAAATTCCTGCTTATTTATTAGGCATTTTATTTTTTGGCTTGGGTGGTATCGTTTATTTTTTTCACTTAATGCAAGCTCCGCCACCAAAAGGTGATGCATTACTATTTATGAATTTGTTTGAATCAAGTGGCTATATGGCAGCCATTAAAGTATGCGAATTGATAGGCGGTTTATTATTATTTTTTCCACGTACAAGGGGTGTTGGCTTATGTATAATTGCTCCTATAGCTATCAATATTTTCTTTTTTGAAATATTTTTAAGTAAAGATATTGGCTTTAGTATTTTAATACTTGTGTTGTTAGCACTAGCCATATTTTTTGAAAAAGAAAAGTTTGCAGGGTTATTGGGTAGGGTTAGTAAAGGGTAAAATATTATTTTATTAAATTTTTTTTAAAAATGGAAACTTCATTTATTTTAAATGGCTGTAACAAAGCTATTGATTCACCCCAACCACTACCACGGGTGGATTGGGAGAAATCATTTGAAGAAATGCATATTAACGGTGATGACAATTTGATGATGCCTGATATATTTGTTGATGAAAAATTTGAAGAATGGGAGTAGTTTTCCTTTTTTATTTTTTTTAGGCCAAGCCTTTCTAAAAAAGGGTTAAAATAATTTTCCACTCCCACAACTCACTTATTATTAATTATTCATTATTAACTATAACTTTCTACTTAATTTCCCTCAGTTCCGTTATAATTTTGTTGCTCTTCTTTTTTCTTAATTCCAAAGTTGTACCTCAGGTTAATGCCAAACCTACGGGTATCGCTGTTACGGTTACCAAAGGCATTTATACTGCCTTGTTGCAACGTAAATTCGTTTTGGTTGGTGTATAAAGCATCTCTCAAATTGAGGGTTACAATTAGTTTTTTGTTCAAAAATTGACGATTAATAGAAAAGTTAAGTTGCCCAAAATTACTTAATTGATAAAATTGAAACAAGCCACCCGTTTGCATCCAACCCTGCATGGATAGTGAACTTCGCTTATCTAATTTTAATTGGTGATAGGTAAAAAAGTTCCATGAGGTGTTGTTGAACTGTAAAGGTTTGCCTTCATAAAAGCCATTGTATTTATTAAAATTTCGTTGTCCGCCTACTACAAAAAAGTACTTGCCACCTGGTGGTAAAGCTGCTGTAAACCGTAAATAATTTTCGGTATTGTTGCCTAAGTTATCGTAGGTTCTTAATGCCTCTTGTGGATTATTAGGGTTTTGGTATATAACGTTGGTAAATATGCCTTTGGTTTTATTTTGCCCTATGGCAAATATTGGTTGGTCTTCAAAGCTTATGTTAGCTTCTACCGTTTCGGTAAATTGTGGTTTGAGGTTGGGGTTACCTACTTCGCTCAAATAATTATCAATAAATTTTGAAAATGGATTTAACAAATCGTACCCTGGCCTTGTAATACTTTTACGATATACTAGGTAACCCCGCAAATCATATTTCATAATAGTGGCTATTGGTCGGCTTAGGTACACGTATGGAAAAAAGTCATTGCGGTTTATAGTAAATTTTTGAGTGCTTGGTACTAATTGTGTGCCTTGCATATTGGTATTTTCTAGTCGTATTCCAGTTTTTAATACAAATTTTTCTACTGTTTTACTGGCTTGTAAGTAGGTGGCAGTAATGCTTTCGGTGTAGTCAAATTTGTTGCTACGTAGGTTATCGGTATTATTATTTTTAAAAAACTGGGCTTCATTTTTATACTGTATGGTACTACTTTTTACACCAGCTTCAAGGGTTAGTTTTTTTATAGGTTTCCATACTACATCTGTTTGCAGTATAGTTAAGTATCGGTTACTATTTTGCTTGCCATTACCTGCAATAGTAAAGGCATTAGGGCTTGTATATTGGGTATTATAATTTTGGCTATTGTTGTATTTAAAATAATTAAAACTTACACTACTCGTCCACACTAATTTGTTACTATCGGTTTTTAATTTTGCATTAATATTTTGAGCAATATTATAAGTGCCACCATCATTTGCTACAGTATTATAATCGTTAGCAAAGTTAGTATTGGTACTTTTTTTTGTAAAATTATTTACGTTAGTAGAGTTAGCGTTTGATTTGTTGTAGCTAAAGTTAAGGTCGTACCCAAACTCCCATTTTTTGTTAGGCATATAACTAGTGCCAAAGTTTAAGTAAGGGTTGTAGCCATTTGTTTTGCTGTATGATTGTTGTTGAAGTAAGCTATCTGCTTTTATAAACCGATTACTATTTATGGCATCATAGTTGGCTCTGCGGCTCATTCCGGTATATACATATATGGTACGCTTATCGGTATTGTTACTTATTGATGCACCAATAAATTGGTTACCATAAGTGCCTTGGTTACCACCACCAAACACACTGCCAGTAAGGCCTAGCTTCACTCCTTTTCTAAGTACAATATTTATAACTCCGCCACTACCACTTGCATCTTCTTTGGCCGATGGGGTTCGCACTATCTCAATTTTGAGTATTGCATTAGGCGGTAACGATTTTATAAGTGAGGCCATATCGGCTGCACCTAATCGTAAATCTCGGCCATTTATTTGTACTATAGCAGGTGTGGTACTACTTAGGTAAAAGTTACCATCCTGATCGGAAAAAATGCCGGGTGTTTTTTCTAATACTTCAAAAGCATTGGTACTAGTTTGTACAAGGTTTTCAGGGTCCACTATTGTTTTATCGTCTTCTTGTGTTATCAGTGGTTTTTTGGCTACCACAGTTATAGTTTTATTTTTATTTACAATTTGTTGTTTTAATTGTACAGGTATATTAGTTGTAGTACTATTAAGTTCTATTACTTTTTTAATACTTTGGTAACCTATACTTGTAATTACAAGTGTGTATTTGCCCAATACATTTACTTGAAAAGTAGCCACACCAATATCAGTAGTTATTTGTTGCATTATAATGGTAGTGTCTTTCAAAGAATTTATACTAATATTAGCAGCGGGTATAGGCTGCAAAGTACTGTTAGTAACAGTTATAGTAATATTTTTAGTTTGTGCTTGTATTATAGTAGAAAGTAATAATGCGAAAAAAAATAAGTAAATTTTAGCCATAAATAAGGTTTGGTATGTAAAAAAACGATTTTTAAATTAATATAAAAAAGGCAAATTACAAACGGCAAGTATTGTACCTTAATTGGTAAATATTTTTATTTAACATTCATTTATATTTTTTATTTTTAACACATGGAAATTACAATTGCTGTTGCTGCAACATATTACAAAGTAAATTTAGCTGAGCCTATTGGCATAAGTATAACATTACAGCATGGTACTGGTAATCCCAATTGTTTCAATGCAGCAAACCCAGTGTTTGAGCCAGTTGTAGCCAATAATTTTGTTGGTGATACTCGGCAAGGTGGAGCTGTTAACTTTTATAATACTACCACTAACCCACATGGCAATGGCACACATACCGAGTGTGTAGGGCATATAGCAAACGAACGAATTTATATAAACGATTGTTTGCAACAATACCATTACATAGCCCAACTAATAACAGTTACACCAATATTACTTAATGGCGATACAGTAATTACAGCAACACATTTAGCCAATAAAATATTGCCCAATACTAACACCATAATAATACGAACATTACCAAATGCTATAAATAAAACTTTACAAAATTATAGTAACACCAACCCAGCATATTTCACCAACGATGCCATACAATGCTTAGTAGATGCAGGTATTGTACACTTACTAACTGACTTGCCAAGTATAGATAAGGAGCAAGATGGTGGTAAATTGTTAGCCCACTATGGGTATTGGCAATACCCTAATAACACCCGATTACATGCTACTATTACCGAAATGGTATATGTTGATAATGCTATAGAAGATGGCATATACTTTTTAAATATGCAAATACTCAATATTAAATTAGATGCAAGTAGTAGTAACATTGTGCTTTATAAATTGCAAGAAGTAAACCAATAATTAATTAAAAAAAATAAACATGAATAATTCAATATACCCTTGCCTTTGGTTTGATACAGCAAACGGTAAGGAACAATTAGCTGCACCACAATTTTATTGCAGCATTTTCCCTAATTCAAGTATTACAATGCAATCACCCATTGTAACTACATTTTTATTAAATGGTCAAAAATTTATGGCTTTGTATGGTGGCCCTATGTATGCTGTAACCAATGCTGTGTCGTACTTTGTACATGACGATAGTGAAGTGGCTATAGATACATATTGGCAAAAATTACTAGACGGGGGCAAAGTAATTATGCCCTTAAATAAATACCCTTGGAGCGAAAAGTATGGATGGTTGCAAGATAAATTTGGTGTAAGTTGGCAAATTTATTTGGGTAAAAAAACTGAAACTTGGCAATTTATATCCCCCAGTATTTTATTTGTGGCAAGCCAAAATGGAAATGCCGAAGCTGCTGTACATTATTATACAACAGTATTTAAAAATTCAAATATAAATGGCATTGCTAAATACGAAGCTAATGAAAATGACACAGTCGGAAATGTAAAACATGCCGAATTTGTAATTGATAATTATAAAGTAATGTGTATGGATAGCTCAGCTCCTCATCAATTTGAACTTACACCGGGCAACTCATTTGTAATTGATTGTACTACACAAACTGACATTGATTATTATTGGAACACCTTTATAGCCGATGGTGGCAAAGCCAGTAGGTGTGGTTGGTTGGCCGATAAGTATGGTGTAAGTTGGCAAATAATACCCACCATACTAGGGCAACTAATGACCGACCCAACCAAAGCCCAACGAGTAGGGCAGGCACTAATGCAAATGGATAAAATTGATATTGCAACCTTACAAAATGCATAACGTTAACTTACTATAATTACCTTTTCGCCTTTACTTACTATACGTCCTATTGGTTTGGTATGTTGTGTTAAGTTATGTTGCTGTAGCAATAATTGAATAGCCTCTACATAATTTTCATTTACTGTAAATAGTAAGCCACCACTAGTTTGTGGGTCGGGTAGTAGGGTAAAGGCATCCATCATAGGCACTGTTTTTTCAATCAATATTTTAGCTCCATAGCTATTCCAATTACGGCTTGTAGCATCGGGTCTTATACCTATTTTAATATAGGGGCTAAGGTCAGTTACCATGGGTATAGCATCCCATTGTAAGGTAGCACTTGTGGTAGAGCCTTCACAAATTTCAATTAAATGCCCTGCTAGCCCAAAGCCTGTAACATCCGTCATAGCTGTAACGTAAGGCAGTTTGCCCAAGGCAATACCAATATCATTGAGGGTTGTCATTACGGCTAATGCTTTTGTAGCATCTTGCTCCAATAATTTTTCTTTTTTTTCGGCGGTAGTCAGTATGCCTACACCAATAGGTTTGGTTACAAATATATAATCGCCTACTTGTGCTGTATTATTTTGTTTTATATGTTGCTTTGCTACTATGCCATTTACACTTAATCCAAATATGGGTTCTTGGCTATCAATACTATGCCCACCAGCAAGTACAATACCAGCTTTGGCACACATATTTCTTGCACCTTCTATTACTTTATTAGCTAGTGCTGTAGGCAAAGTTTCTACTGGCCAACCGAGTATAGCCAATGCCAGTATAGGTTTGCCACCCATAGCATATATATCGCTTATAGCATTTGTGGCGGCTATTTGCCCAAAGTTATAAGCATCGTTTACAATAGGTGTAAAAAAATCGGTAGTGCTAATTAAACAATTATCGTTGTCTAATTCATACACCGCTGCATCATCGTTGGTATGGTTGCCTACCAATAATTTTGCATCGGTATGGGTAGTAGTAGTTTGGTTTAGTAGTATTTCTTGTAATGTTTTGGGTGCTATTTTGCAACCACATCCTGCACCTTTACTATAGGTGGTAAGTTTTATATTTTCCATAAGTGTATAATACAAAGTAAGGGTTATTGTTTTATAATAGTGTTGGCTATTTTTTTCTATTTTGCAATATTTACATAATTATAATATTTGAAAAATATATTAGTTTGTATAACTCCAATATTTAACAAATAAATTAGCATAAAATTTGCTATTTTTACGTTATAACAAATTAAAGAGTTAACCTTAAGTATGAGTTATAAAATAATTGTTGTACTTTATTTTAGTATGTGTAGCTATAATACATTTGCCCAAACGGGGCAAAATGTATTAAATGCTGAAATTGGCATAACGGCTGGCACAGCCTATTACTTTGGCGATTTGAATACAAGAGCACAGTTTAACCGACCAAAGCCAGTATTTGGAGTGTCGTTTCGTAAAGCATTTGGCGAATATTTAGGGGCAAAAATTTCGGCTCATTATGCCCAATTGGGTTATAGTGATACTTATAGCAAAAATGCTTTTCAAGTAGCACGTAATTTAAGTTTTAATACCAATTTATTTGAATTGTCGGCTGCTGCTGATTTTCATTTTTTCAAATTCAATCCTTTAGAAGGTTACAGGTTTACACCTTACCTTACTTTGGGTGTAGGTATATTCAGTTACGACCCTTATGCTTTTTTGCAGGGTCGCAAAGTACTGCTCCGCCCCTTAAATACCGAAGGGCAAGGTACCAACATTTACCCCGATAGAAAACCTTATAACACCATGGCAATTTGCATTCCATTTGGTATGGGTGTTAAGTACAATTTAAGCAACCGTATCAATTTTATATTTGAAGTTACACACCGCTTTACTACCACCGATTATTTGGATGATGTAAGCAAAACTTATGCAGGTGTTACAGCATTTCCACCAGGGCCAAGTGGTGCATTAACTGATGCATACTTGCTGCAAGATAGAAGTTATGAAAAAGGCACACTAATAGGTGTAAAGGATAAACAACGAGGTTGGAGCAAACAAAAAGATCAATATTTGTTTGCACAAATGGGTATTACTTTCAATATTATGAAGTATAATTGCCCAACATATTAGTGTATAGTTTTTACAAATTATTTAATTTTTTCTACTCCCATTTACCCAGGCCTTCCCTTATTAGCAAAGGCACTTCGTCATTAGTATAGTCAATAATGGTAGAGGGAATAATGCCACCCATACCACCATCAATTACAATATCTACTTGGTTGCCAAAGGTTTCATATATTACCTCGGGGTCTGTATATTCCTCAATGGTAGTATTGGGTAACGATGCACTCAGTATTGGTTCGTTAAGTTCTGTTATTAGTTGCAAGGCTATTATATTATTAGGTATGCGTAGGCCAATTGTGTGTTTTTTGCTTTGCAATATTTTGGGTACTTGCTTACTTGCATTAAGTATAAATGTATAAGGCCCAGGCAAATGCTCCTTTAATATGCGGTAGGTAGGTGTGCTTATAGGTTTGGCATAATCACTCAAGTGGCTAAGGCTATTGCAAATAAAACTTAGCTGTGCTTTTTCGGGTTTAAGGCCTTTAATTACACATATTTTTTCAATAGCTTTTGGTTTGCTTATACTACAGCCTAAGCCGTATATAGTATCGGTTGGGTATATTATAATGCCACCATCTTGTAGGCATTCAACAATTTGTTTAAGCAACCTTGGTTGTGGGTTGGTAGGGTGTAGGGTGAGTAGCATTTATTTTATGTAAAGGTACATTTTATACAAATGTTAATTATTTTCTGAAGCATTTTCCCAACGAAAAAACCACAATTAATGCCTTATGTACAAATGCTAAGTACAACTACTATTGTATACCGTGTTTTCTGTACCTACATTTGCAACGTACTAATAACAATAACACAATAAAAAGTACACAAACACAGTTATTAAAAACACAGATTATGAAAACAAGTTTTACTCAAAGAATTTTAGCAGTTGCAGTTATCGTTTTATTAAATGTTACCAATAGTTTTGCTCATACTGGCTTAATTAAGTTTGCTACCAAAGCACCAATGGAAATACGCCAAATTAATAAAAATACTGTTGAAATTACCAATAACCTTATAAGTGTAAATGGTGAGTATTATGAGTTAGAAAAATCAACCGACAATAAAAATTTTAAAACAGTTACCATCATTTTCCCTTTTGACAATACAGATAATATTAATACTCCAGTAGTATTAAAAGATAAAGTAACTACCGCCACTACCTATTACAGGCTTAAATGTATTAATAATAACAGCATTACTTATACTCAACTTAAGGGTATTACCCTTGCTAAATAGTAGAAAATTTTCTACATCATTATTACCAACTTATTAGCATCCAACTTTACTTTACAGCAACTTTACTTTTTATTTCACAAAAAAAATATTAGATACATAGTATCCAAATTTGTAACCATTATATAACTGTTACAAATTAGCACCTCGGTTTTTCTTTAAGGGTAACAAAAAGCAAGTCCATCTTTTTCTAAAGATGTTTGTTACAAAAAATATTTGTTTGCAGACTATATGCTTTTTTTAGAATGCGGGGCTTTGGGTCCCGTTTCTTTTTTGTATTAACTACCCAATTATTAGTACAACCAATATTTAAACAGTGCTGTTAGGTTTTGTTTGCTAACCACTTCCATCACTTTTTTAAAATCATTAGTACTAGCATTTTTATATTTGTAAGTACTATAGTATTTTTTAATACCATTAAAAAATAAGATATCGCCAAGCTTTGTACGTAAGGCTTGTAGAAATAAACCTGCTTTTTCGTAACTACAAGCATTAAGCAAACTCATATAATTTGTAGTTGTATTTATAACAGGTATTTTTTTACTTCGTAAAAAATTAGCCACTTTAACGGAGTCCGTTTTTAATCTTTTTTGTAGGGTATCTACACCATATTTTTTTTCTAAATAATAGTTGGTAAAAAATGTAGCGAAACCTTCACTTAGCCATAGCTGCGAAAAATCAGCTTCGGTAACTGTGTTGCCAAACCATTGGTGTGCTACTTCGTGGGCTATAAGAGCCTCCATACTTTGTGGTGCATCCACTGCATACTCATCGTAAAAAATATTATTGGCATTTTCCATACCGCCAAACATGGTAGTGCTTTGCACATTATTTAATTTATCAAAAGGGTAAGCACCTATTGTTTTTTCAAAAAAAATAAGCACTTCTTTTGCCACGTCCATTTTGTTAGGCTGTGCAGCATAAGTTTGTGGGTAGTAATAGTTACATATTTCAATACTATCTCTAAGTAGGGTACATTTTTTTTGTAGTTCGGCTATACCAATTGTCATCACTTTTGTAGGTATGGGTTGGCTTTGTACAAAATGCCAACAAGTGGTATTTACAGCACATTCTTTTTTGCTTTGCAGCAACCCATTAGCCACTACTTGGTATTGGCTTGGTGCTATTACATTCCAAGCTACCGTGGCTTTATCGGCAATATTATCAATACAAGGCAACCAATATTGGGCTCTGTTGGGCCAATTATCGCCAAACCAAGTGCGGTTGCCAAATTTATTTTGTCCTATTATAAGCCCATTGGTAGGCACTCCGCTGTATTTTATTAGTAGGGTATAGTTGTATAGGTTTTGTTTGTAATTGAGGTTAATATCAATTACATTGTTACTATGGCTGTAGGCTAATGGTTTGCCATTTAGTTGGGTTACACTACTTACGGTCATTCCTTTTTTTGTACGGTCTTGGTTTTTGAGGTTAAGCACCAAGTGGTTGTTATAGCCAGTGCCTTTGCCCGTTATAGTGGTAGTGCCTATTATACTATCGTTGCGCTCATTAACCTCTATAGTAAAGTTGTAAGCTAATACATCGGTTGTTGGTAATGGGTCTATTTGGGCGTAGCCCGAAATAAAATACACGGTAGCAAAAATAAATACACAAATTTTTTTCATAGTTAGGGTGCTTTTATAAATTTATTAAGGTAGGGTATTTTGGAGAGTTCCTTACGTTCTACATTTACTATAAGCCAAGTATATAGCCAAAAACTAAGTACCGCAAATCCGTAATAAATAGCATTGTAGGGTAGCAACCAATATAATAAACGTTGCAATAAAAATAGCAGAACGGTTATAAAAATAAAGGCTAATAATTTTTTGTAAGGGTATGGTATTCGGTAATATTTTTGCCCTTGTATAAAGCTAATAACCATCATATAAGCATAGCAGCAAAATGTGGCAATTGCACTGCCCACATAGCCCATAAGTGGCACTAGTAATATATTGAGTAGCACGGTTATAATTACGCCCATTATAGTTATATAGGCTCCATAGTTGTTTTTGTTAGTAAGCTTATACCATACACTTAGGTTGTAATATATACCCAAAAACACATAACCCATAGCAAGTATTGGTACTACTATAATACCCTCGGCATACTCCTTATGTTTGTAGGCAATTAGGTACTGCCATACATTGGTAAACATGGCAACTATCATAAATATAAAGCAACAAGCAATCACAAAAAATTTCATTACTCTTGCATAAGTTTTTTTTGCATCAGCATCATTTGCTTTTTTAAAAAAGAAAGGTTCTGCTGCCATCTTAAATATTTGGATAAATATAGTAACCAATACTGCTAGTTTGAAGTTAGCGGCAAATATGCTATTGGCTATTTTGGCTTGGGTAGTTGGCAAGGTAGAAAACCGCTCAAATAGTACCCTGCTCAGCATTTCATTAATCATACCACCAAAGCCTACTATTATAAGTGGTAGGGTATATACCATTATTTTTTTCCAAAGTACTACATTGAATTTTAGTTTTATTTGCAACAACTCACGGTACAGTAATAGTAAGGTTACAAACGATGCAACCAAATTGCCAATTATTAAATACCCTACTTTTATGTTAGGATTATAAAACCTAAGCCACATACTATTGGGGTTGCTAACATATAAATGCTCACATACAATGGTAAAAAATACAACAATACTTATATTAAGCACTATATTAATTACCTTAATAGCTGCAAATTTTTTTGGTCGTCCCTCTTCTCTAAGTTTGCAAAATGGGAGTACCGCTAAGGTATCTAACAGTAATATGGCAAGCATCCAAGTAATGTACTCGGGGTGTGCATCTATATTAAAGGTTTTGGCTATGGTGCCTTTGGCAAAATAAAAAAGTGTAGAAAATATTACACTACTTATTATTAATGATATGGATAAGGTGTTGTATACCTGTTGCTTGTTTTCGGTATTAGCAAACCGAAAATAACTAGTTTCTAACCCATATACATACAGCACATTAAGAAACGGCAATATGGCATATATAAGGTTGTAATTATTGGTAACTAAAGGCATGTACCGCAGTGCTAGTATGGCAATAGCATAACTTAAAAAACGGGTAAATATAGTAGGTACACCATACCATAATGTTTGCGATGCTAAATTTTTAATGCCACTCAAAGTATAATAAAGTTAAGTAACAAAAATACACCATATTATTATTACTTAATACATTGGCATTAGATTTGCAAGTTGATGCAACGAATAGTTAAATAAATACATCAACTAAAAAAAAGTAAATTATGAAAAAAATAATAGTAAGTATAATGGCCCTAATAAGCCTATATACCCTACAAGCACAAGCTATAGAAACCAAAGCAACTTACAACAAAGTAGAGCAGCCTGCCGTACTTGCAGAGTATATATATGATGCAGCTATTGTAGAAACAGCCATAACCGACGACCTAAAGCAACGTGGCTTTGGTAAAGGCAAAAGTACTAAAGGCTACAACCTGTACCAAGCTATAAACTTTGCCGAAATAAGTGCCGATAAAATAGACCTTTACATAAAAACAGAAAAGAAAAGTAAAAAAGAAAAAGACCGTACTATTGTAACCGTGCTAGTAAGCAAAGGGTACGATAACTTTGTAAGCGGTACTACCGAACCTGCAATGATGACGGCAATATTGAATTATGTAAATGGGCTAAAGCCAAAATTTGATACTAATAGCCTTGAGTTGCAAGTAAAAGACCAAGAGGAATTAGTAAAAAAAGCGGAAAAAAAGTACAATAACTTAACTGACGAAGGAGTAGATTTGGAAAAGAAAAAACGTAAAGTAGAAGATGATATTGCTACAAACAAGAACGACCAATCGGCACAAAAAAACGAAGTAGAAAAACAAAGACAAATATTAGCTAGCCTCAAAGCACAAAGAAAGGGTTAGGCTAAATTTCGATTCCCAAAAAATCGTTTTTAATTATACAATAAAAGTGTTAACCATTACAGTAATGTGGTTAACACTTTTTTATTTTTTGTAACTCTACCACTCATCACACATACTTTACCTCTGGTGAAAGGTTTGTTACCAGTGGTAGCAATTTACTTGCTTAGGGCTTACTATTACTAGTATATTTGCACTACTTTAAAGCAATTAGTTACAACTTAAAATAGCCATTGCCTTATTATTACAATGAACAAATTATGTGAAGAGGAACTGAAATTCCTATTTTGGATTACGCCACCACGGCAACTTACAGCATTACACACTTAACAATTTAATACTTGCTACGCCTTTGGCACTTGCCCCACAATGCTTTGTAGCTTAATGGCTGCCAGATTGTAGTGGAAATCATTTTACTTTTTTTTTGGTTAAAGATTGCTATAAAAAAAGCAACAAAAAAAAGTAAAATATTGAAACGAAAAGCTGGAACTAAAGGTGCAAAATGGTATAATGCTAACAGCCCCCAATTGTATTAAAAAAAAATTACCTTTCGTGTAATTTTAAAATATATACTTAACAATAAAAACAAACAACAAACACAATGGATGCACAACAATTATTAACCCAATATTGGTGGGTTTTACTCGTACTAATTTGCTTAGTACTATACAAATTTATACTACGAGTTTTTTTTGGAATGGTAATAGTACCAGAAAATAGAGTAGGTCTGGTTACCAAAAAATTTGTACTATTTGGTGCCAACAAAGCATTGCCCGATGGGCGAATTATTGCTACAAAGGGTGAGGCTGGTTTTCAGGCCAAAGCCTTAGCACCAGGGCTTTACTGGGGTATGTGGCCCTGGCAATACGGGGTAGATATGAAAGCCTTTACCATAATACCCGAAGGTAAAATTGGCTTAATATTAAGCAACGATGGTGCCGAAATACCAACTGGTGCTATACTTGCCCGTAAGGTAGATAGCGACAACTTTCAGGACACCCAAAAGTTTTTGGATAATGGTGGGCAAAAAGGACGACAAACGGCTTATATTACTGCTGGTACTTACCGTATTAACACTTATGCTTTTACTGTAAATGTAACCGATATGATTATAATACACGAAAATATGGTAGGTATTGTAACCACCCTCGATGGCCACCCAATAGAAAGTGGGCAAATAGCTGGTAAGTACATTAATGCACATAATAATTTTCAAGATTTTGATACCTTTTTGAAAAACGATGGTAACCGTGGTTTGCAGCCAACAATTGTACTGGCTGGTAGTTACAACATTAACCCATGGGCTGTACAAATAGAAGAAGTACCTATGACCGATGTACCAATTGGATACGTTGGTGTGGTAATTAGCTATATTGGCGAAGATGGTAAAGACCTTACTGGCGACACATTTAAGCATGGCAACATTGTAAGCAAAGGCAGTAGGGGTGTATGGATGGAGCCTTATGGACCGGGTAAATATCCATTTAACAAATACATAATGAAAGTGGAATTAGTACCTACCACCAACCTTGTATTAAACTGGGCAAATGCTCGTAGCGAAAGCCATCAATTAGATAAAAACTTATCGACCATAACGGTGAGGAGTAGAGATGGTTTTCCATTTAACCTCGATGTGAGCCAAATAATACATATACCTGCAAACGAAGCCCCAAAGGTTATTGCACGGTTTGGTAGTATGAATAACTTGGTAAGCCAAGTGCTTGAACCTACCATTGGTAACTACTTTAGAAACTCAGCACAGGATAGTGATGTAATTAGTTTTTTGAGTACACGAAAGGAGCGCCAAAGTAGTGCAAAAGAGCATATAAGAGCCGTGCTTGATGAGTATAATGTAAATGCGGTAGATACCCTAATTGGTGATATAGTACCACCCGAAGCCTTAATGAAAACCCTTACTGACAGGAAGATAGCGGAGGAAGAACAAAAAACTTACCAAACCCAAAAAATGGCACAGGAGCAACGCCAAGGTATGGAAAAAGAAACAGCCATTGCCGATATGCAAAAGGAAATTGTAAAGGCACAACAAAGTGTAGAAATAGCCCAACGTACTGCCGATGCTACCGTAAAAAAAGCAGAGGGTGATGCTACTAGTTTGAAACTTAATGTAAATGCCGAAGCTGAAGCAACCAAAGCTAGAGCAAATGCCGAAGCTGAAGCTACCAAAGCTAGAGCTGGTGCACAAGCCGAAGCCACCAAACTTAATGCTAGTGCCGATGCGGAGCAAATTAGCAAAACTGGTTTGGCCGAAGCCGAAAAAATAATGGCCATAGGTAAAAGCACAGCCGAGGCTTACGAATTGCAAGTAAAAGCTATGGGTGGCGATAACTTTACCAAATTTAAAGTAACAGAAGAAATAGGTAAAAACAAGATAAAAATAATACCTGAAATACTTATAAATGGGAATGGTGGCACCGATGGTGGCCTTAACGGATTAATGGGTATGCAATTATTAGAAATGATAAAAACTAGTAATGCAACAAAACCAAGTGTAGAATAATAATTTTTATTTTTTAATAAAGTAAAAGCAGTTGCCGAGTTGATTGGTAGCTGCTTTTTTGTTAGTTTACCCTATTTTTACCCTATAAATAGTAAAGTAGCATCTTATTTTGCTTAATTTCAACAGATTTCAAATATTTAGGGTAGTATATTTTGCCAATTAAAACTTAAATGCTACTTTTGCAATCCAAATTTTAAAAGGTACCATGCCTACAATACAACAATTAGTAAGAAAAGGAAGAACGATTATTAGAGCAAAAAGCAAGTCAAGAGCCTTGGATGCTTGTCCCTTCCGCAGAGGAGTATGTACAAGAGTATATACCACTACCCCCAAAAAACCAAACTCGGCTTTACGTAAAGTAGCTAAAGTAAGGTTAACCAACAAAATAGAAGTAATTGCTTACATACCCGGAGAAGGGCATAACCTGCAGGAGCACTCTATAGTATTGGTACGTGGCGGTAGGGTTAAAGATTTGCCAGGTGTACGTTACCATATAGTACGTGGTAGCTTAGATACTGCAGGTGTAAAAGACCGTAAGCAAAGCCGTAGCAAATATGGTACTAAAAGAGTAAAAGCTAAAAAATAAGTTTAGCTGACATATAAGTAATTTGGTTATAGCTGAGTAAAGTTTATTTAATCTTGAAAAGTACAGCCTATAACTAACTATAAAAATTAAAAAAATACAATGAGAAAACAACAAGCCAAAAAGTTGCCCTTATCGCCAGACCCTCGGTATAATGATAAGTTGGTAACACGATTTGTAAACAATGTAATGTGGCAAGGTAAAAAAAGTATAGCCTACACCATATTTTACGATGCAATTGATAAAGTAAGTAAAGTAACCAGCGAAGATGGATACGAAGTATGGAAAAGAGCTTTACAAAACGTAACACCAGCCGTAGAAGTAAGAAGTAGAAGAATAGGTGGTGCTACATTTCAAATACCAAGTGAAGTACGTAACGACCGTAAGGTATCGTTAAGTATTAAATGGATGGTAAGGTTTGCTAGAGACAGGAACGGTAAAACAATGGCCGATAAATTAAGTGCAGAAATAGTAGCAGCTAGCAAAGGTGAAGGCGGTGCATTTAAAAAGAAAGAAGATACACACAAAATGGCTGAGGCAAATAAAGCTTTTGCTCACTTTAAAGTATAATACCAAGCATTTATACATAAAAAATTATAAAAAAAGTCCTGCAACAAAAATTTGCAGGACTTTTTTTTTGTTAACTTGCTTTATACCTTTTTTTAGTTACTTAAATAATTGTTACAATATAGTAATGCCTTTGCACAAAACTGAACATATACCTTGCCCCAATTGCACTGCCACAGCTTATACAGTACAACACAAAGTGCAACAATGGCAAATAGTGCAGTGTAAACACTGCAAGTTTACCTACACCAACCCAAGGCTTACTAACAGTGCTATTATAGCTTTGTACCAATCTAATTATTTTGCTAATCAGCAATTTGGGTATAGCAATTATAATGAAAATCCTCATCTAAAAAAATTGAATTTTAAGAAATGGATAACCGATGCTTTGCCTCATTGCAATAGAACCCATAACCTTACTGCACTTGATGTAGGCTGTGCAGCTGGCTATGCTTTGGAGGAGTATAAAAACCTACAAATACAAGCCGATGGATTGGATATGGATGAGCAATATATATATAACCTTACACAACAAGGCTACACTATATATACCAAACCGCTATTGCAAAATGTGTATAATAAGCAGTACCATATAATTTCATTATTTGATGTAGTAGAGCACTTAACCGATGTACATTTGCACTTTGCAAAACTGCAACAACTATTAGTAACGGGTGGTATTGTTATAATTGTAACACCTAATTACAACAGTACCCAACGGCGTTTATTGGGTAGTAAATGGTTTCAGTTTAAGCCTATTGAGCACATTAATTATTTCACAAAAAAAAGCCTTAAAAGCCTTGCTAGTAGGCATGGTTTGCAAATGTTAGTATGCAATACAAGTGGACAATTTGCCGATGTTAACTTTATAAATAACCGATTGCAAAAGTATAATTTTGGCTTCGCCAAAATACTAACTACACCAATTATAGCCGTATTAAAAATGCTAAAAAAACCACTCTATTTGGATAGTGCAAGTATATATTGTGTATTTAGAAAAAAAGGGTAATTTGGAATTTGTAGCAATGAAAAAACAAACTATTTATATTATTATATCCTTTGCGGTTGTTAAGCTAATCCTTCATTTACTTGCCGATTCACACTCTGGTTTTCAAGGCGATGAATTGTTACATATTGATACTGGAAATCACTTAGCATTTGGCTATATGGAGTTTCCGCCGTTAATAGGGCTAATAGCTTACATGCAAAATTTGGTAAGTACTACAAGTGTGTATTGGCATCATATAAGTGTGCATATAGCAAGTATTATTATATTGGTATACGTTGCTAAAATAGTAGTAGCAATTGGTGGAGGCAATAGAGCTGTATTTGTAGCATTACTTTGTATAATAATTGCTCCAGGGTTTGGTAGGTCACAACAATTATTTCAGCCTGTGGTATTTAGCCAATTAGTATGGGTATTAAGTTTTTATCAGTTTTTATTATTTGTACAATATTGTAAAAAAAGAAACTTGCAATATTTAACCATATTAGTGATATTGGGGTTTAGTACTAAGTACGACTTTTTCTTTTTTGCTGTTGGGCTCACAACTTTGTTGTATTATAAACCTACCAGAACAGCCATGCAAACTTACAAATGGGGGCAGATAGTATTGGTAGTATTATTTGCTTTGTTGCCCAATATTATATGGCAAGTGTACCATAATTATCCTGCTTTGCAAATGGCTACAAGACTATATGATACACAGTTAAATAAAATTACCAGAGTAAAAAATATTACAAATTTAGTACTTTCAGTAAATCCTTTATTGCTTATTATAATAATGGCAGCGGTTATGTTTTTTTGTAGTAAAATGCAGCTACGGTACAAACCAATTGGCTATGCAATATTAATTTCCTTTTTAGTTTTACTGTGTACCAATGGTAAATCGTATTACTATTTTCCTATTGTATTAACGCTAATACCCTTTGGTAGTGTAAGGTTGGAGCATTTTTTTGCGAAGCAAAAAACTTATAAATTTGTGTTGTTTTCAGTTTTATTATTTGTTGGAGTATTACTTATTCCATTTGGTATGCCTGTATACAGTTTTGCTGAATATAAAAACTTAATACAAAAATATGAAACTAAAAATGTAGCAGGAGGTACAATAGTAATAAAATATGATGAATACTATGCTAACCACAAATGGGATAGTACAATGCAATTAGTAAAGGCAGTATATGATAGTTTGCCCAATGCCGAAAAACAACAGTGTTTAATTTGGGGTAAACATTATGCACAGGTTGGTGCAGTTAATTTTTATAAAAGTAAGTATAGTACACCACCAGCATTTTCGCTACATGGTAGTAATTATAATTGGTTGCCTATGGGTAATATGCCAAGTACAGTTATTGGTGTAAGTTATAGAGTCGGTAAGTTTTTTGAGCAATATTTTAAACAAGTACAAATCGTAAAACAATTGTACAACCCATACTCCGATAATGAAGAAGAACTCTACCAGTACATTTATGTGTGCAAACAACCCCTACAAACATTTGATGAATTAAAAGTAAAATTTAGGAGTAGAGTGTTTGAATAATTAGGGTGTTACAAATTTTCGCTGCGGTACATTTTGCGAAGCACTAATAAAACTAAAAATAATAAAAAAGGAAATAAGCAAAGGAAAAAACGGTTATGATAATCATCGCATTGCATGGCTACACTTGCCGCAAATAGTAATATTGTACTAATTATAAATACCACTAAACTTTTGTGTAACTGCCTATACCAAAGCCTTACACCATATATAAGTAGTACATATAAGGGTAGTATTATAGTTAATAATATGGCATTGTGTAGGGTGGAGTAGTAGGTACGTATAGGTACAAAAAATAAATATAAACGTTGGGCTGCAAGCCCTGTAAAATGGGTAAAATTGTGTGTAATGTAATAAGCCAATACTTTAAGTTGACTACTAACGGCAATGGTATCCAAATTTTTATTTTCTATATTAGTGGGTATATCGCATATTAAATTTTCTTCAATAAAGGATCGTTGTACCGTCCAATCGTTAGTAGTGGTAAGTACTACTTGGCTCACCGTATAAAAAAATAGTATGCCTACAATACTGGCAATGGCTAAGCCAAATCTCTGCAACTTATTGGCACGTAACCACAAAAATAAAAGTAACGGTAATAGCAATAATATACCTAACGGACGGCTGAATAAAATTAGTATAACTATGGTAGTTAATTGGCTAATATACTTTGCTGTAAAGCTTTTGTAGCTAAGCAAATGAGCAAATAAAAGTAACAATAAACTATAAAATATATTTTCGGTATAGAGGTACATTGTCCAGCTTTGGAATGGCGAAAACGATACTAAACTTATACAAAATACTACGGCAAATAATGAGGATTGTGTGTAATAAATTAAAGCTTTGTATAGCTTTACATAACAGTATAAATTAAAAGCTAATAATGCTACTATTGCAAATGCTAGGTTGATGCCTAATACCTTGCAACCTGCTATTAACAATATTGTAGTACTGTAAAACAAATAGCGACCTGCCGAAAAGCTGTGGTGGCTTATATAATAGTTGGCCTCAGTTATATATTTTTGTGCCTCAAGTGTATAGTTAAACCCAAAAAACAAATACAATAAACCGGTTGTTATACACCAAGCAGCTACTACTATTGTTGTACCTTTTTGGTTACAAGTATTTTTTATTTTATCAATTAAAGTCATACTACTGTTTATACAATTTCATTGCGTCGGGCTATGTATTTGCCTATCATATCAAATTCCAAATTTACTACTGTACCTACCTCTATGGTGTGCATATTGGTATGTTGGTAAGTGTAGGGTATAATAGCTACCGTAAACACATTTACCCCAATGTTAAATATAGTTAAACTAATACCATTAATTGCAATTGAACCTTTTTCAATAATATTAGTGGCAAATATACCATCAAACTGAAAGGTATATTCCCAACTACCTTGCTTGTTAAGTACAAGAGTGCATGTACCTGTGGTATCAATATGGCCACTAACAAAATGCCCATCAAACCTGCCATTGGCTTGTACACAACGTTCCAAATTAACACTAGTACCTTGTTGCCAAGTACCGAGGTTAGTTTTTTGAAGTGTTTCGTATATAGCCGTTACGGTATGTATATTATTAGTAATACTTTCTACTGTGAGGCAAGTGCCATTGTGGCTCACACTTTGGTCAATTTTAAGCTCCGTTGCCATTGTGCTTTCTATTTCAAAGGTTTTGTTAGTGCCATTTTCAAGTACATTTTTCACTATACCTACGGTTTCTATTATGCCTGTAAACATTTTTATGTTTTTTATTTTATTATTAATTAGAAAAAACCTAATTTTGCAGTCCCAAATATAAACAAGGGATTTACATTTATGTTAATTATTGATTCAAAAGATTGCGAAAATATAGACAAAGCATTAAAAAAGTACAAAAAGAAATTTGAGAAGTCTAAAACTTTGTTGCAATTAAGAGAAAGGCAATGCTTTATTAAGCCATCAATTGTACGACGTACACAAGTGCTTAAAGCAATATACAAGCAAAAATTACAGGACGGAACATTAGGATAAGTTCAATTTCCTCAATTAATATTTTTTTATAAAAAAAATAGCTACAAGTTTACTAACTTAGTAGCATTTTTTGTGTATGGCTATACCTAATACTTATTATAATGAGTTTGTAATGTACCTTACTACCGAAAGGCGGTACAGCCACCATACTATAAGAGCTTATAGCGACGATATAACTCAGTTTTTCGACTTTATGGAACTTACTTATGGTATGCTACCAATAACGGAAATAAAGGCTAGTTTAATACGTAGCTGGCTAAGTACACTAAAGGAACAGCAAAATACTGCCAAAACTATAAACAGAAAAATATCGACCTTAAAAACATACTTTAAGTACTTACAAATTAAGCAAATAATAGTAACCTCACCGTTGCAACATATTATAAGCCCCAAAATTAGTAAGCGGTTACCCCAATTTGTGGCCGAAGCTGATATAAAAACATTACTGCAAGAGGTGGAATTTGCCCCTGAATTTGAAGGGCAATTACACCGAGTAATACTCTACATTTTTTATTATACAGGTATGCGGCTAAGCGAATTGCAACAACTACAACTTACCAATATTGACTTGCAGAGCAATACCCTTAAAGTATTGGGCAAAGGCAATAAAGAACGACTGTTGCCTATACAACAAGCATTGCAAAATGCCCTTACAAATTATACCCTACAACGAGCCACACTGCCAATTATAATTGATACAAACTATTTGTTACTTACCATAAATGGTAAAAAATTGTATGCCAAATATATATACAATGTGGTAACCCAATACCTAAGCAAAGTAACTACTATAAGTAAAAAAAGCCCACATATACTACGCCATACATTTGCCACACACCTTACAAGTAATGGAGCCGAACTTAATGCAGTAAAGGAGTTGCTAGGGCATAGCAGCCTTGCCGCTACACAAATATATACACATAACAATATTGAAAGGCTTAAAAACATTCATAAAAAAGCCCACCCCAAAGCATAGGGGATAGGTATATATTTATTTGACATATCTATAGTTAAGTAATTACACCGAGTTTATATTTTTTTGGAATATTTAATATTAGTTCACTTAAATTACATTAATTTGAGTGAATGTTAATTATAAAGTTCTAAGTTTGTAACTTCGCTAAAATTTTTAGTTTATGAAAGTAGTTTCATTTTTTGCAGGTGCAGGTGGTCTTGATTTAGGATTTGAAAAAGGTGGCTTTGATGTAGTCTGGGCAAATGAATATGATAAAGAAATATGGGAAACCTATGAAAAAAATCATAAAAATACAATCTTAGATAGGCGTTCAATTGTTGATATACCTTCCTCTGATGTTCCTGATTGCGATGGAATCATTGGTGGCCCACCTTGTCAAAGTTGGTCTGAAGCTGGTTCTAAAAAGGGTATAGCCGATAAAAGAGGTCAGTTATTTTATGAGTTTATGAGAATTCTTGCTGATAAGAAACCTAAATTCTTTCTTGCAGAAAATGTATCAGGTATGTTGTTGCCTGCACATAAAGAAGCATTATCTAACATAAAACAAATGTTTCAAGATATTGGTTATACTTTGTCTTTTCAATTATTAAATGTGTCTGACTTTGGAGTGCCACAAGATAGAAAAAGAGTTTTTTTTATTGGTTATAGAAATGATTTAAAATTAAGTTTTCAATTTCCATTACCTACAACTTTAGAAAATAAAATAACTTTAGAAAAGGCAATAGGAGATTTAAAAGATACTGTCTTACCTGCAAAAGAAAATAATTTAACAAATGGCAATGAATGTAGAGTAGCTAACCATGAATATATGATTGGTGGCTTTTCTTCAATCTTTATGTCCCGTAATAGAGTTCGTTCTTGGGACGAAGTTTCATTTACAATTCAAGCTGGTGGTCGTCATGCACCGATACACCCACAAGCACCTAAGATGAAATTTATTGAGCAAAATCTTCGTGAATTTGTGAAAGGAAAAGAAGACTTATATCGTCGCCTTTCTGTTAGAGAGTGTGCAAGAATTCAAACTTTTCCTAACAGTTTTATTTTTCATTATAAAAGTGTTGTTGCTGGTTACAAAATGATTGGCAATGCAGTTCCTGTTCGTATGGGTAAGGTTTTAGCAAGTAAAATTTTTAATGATTTATCAAATATAAAAGTTGAGAAAAAAGAAGTTAAAATTATAAAATCAAATTTCCTCAATGGTCATACAGTTCGTGAAAGAATGCTTGAAATTGTAAATGCAGTAGCCCAATAAATTATGCCAAAAGAAGCCAAACAAACTAAGACTGGTAAAGCATTTGAATTTGCTTTGCTTAATTTATTTTTAGAACGTTTAGAAATTAAAACTTCTGTTACTGTTGTCAAAAATGAACCTTATAAAACAGCAAAAAAATGTTTTGAAAGTTTTAAGGAAACTGAAAAGGGCTTATACAATTTAAATGCAAGTTTTGCAGTAAATTTTCTTATTGATTTAGAACCTCGACTTTCTAATGGCATAAATAAGAATGATATTTTGCAACTTGAAATTGTTTCTGATAAGCAAGGTCAAATCGGCGATGTTAGAGATGTCTTAGCAATTCGGTCTTTACAAAAATGGGAGATAGGTATTTCTGCTAAAAATAATCACAGAGCTGTTAAACATTCTCGACTTTCAAACGATATTAATTTCGGTGAAAAATGGCTTGGAGTTTCTTGTTCTCAAAATTATTTTGCTGAAATAAAACCAATATTTGAAGAGCTTGCAAAACTTAGAACTGCAAGTAAAGCAACACAAAAATGGTCAACTCTTGGAGACTATCATACTTCTGTTTATGTTCCAATATTAAATGCTTTCAAAAAAGAATTACTAAAGCTTGATAATGAAAATTTAGAAACTGTTGCACAAAATTTAGTTCAATATCTAATTGGAAATCAAGATTTTTATAAAGTTATAAAAGGAAATAATAAAGTCGAAATTCAAGCCTATAATTTACATGGAACTTTAAATTTGGCTTTTGATAAAATAAAATCTAAAATTAAAGTCCCTAAATTAAAACTTCCCAACCGCTTAATCGAAGTGGTTTTTCAAGATAATTCGCAAACAACTTTGTTGGTTACTTTAAATGAAGGTTGGCAAATTTCTTTTCGTATTCATAATGCAAGTTCAAGGATTGAACCTTCTTTAAAGTTTGATATTAATTTAGTTTCTGCTCCGCATACACTTTTCGCAAATCATCTTACATTAGGTTAATTCCCTTTACACAAATTTATTATTTATTCATTAGTTTGTTTTTTCTTCTTGGTTTTATATATAAATCAAACACCCATCACCATAGCTTAAAAACCTATAGTCGTGTTGTAAAGCATAATCGTAAATATGCTGCCAATTATTATGTGTAGCAGCAGCTATTAATAATAATAAGGTTGACTTTGGTTGGTGAAAGTTAGTAATAATGGCCGAACAAATTTTAAAAGTATAACCAGGTACTATTAACAATTGTGTGGTGGTAGTAAGGCTAGTTAATTGGTTATGCTGTAGCCATAGTAGTAAACTTTCTAAGGCTTCATATTTGGTATATTGTTGTGGTAGTTCGTAGCAATCCCATTGTTTAATGTGTAGCTCATCGGGTGTTATATTTTTATTTGCAATAGTATATACCCCAAGCCAGTAAAGGCTTTCAAGGGTACGTAGGCTGGTAGTGCCTACTGCTGTTATGGGTTGGTTGGTGAGTAAGTTTTGTATAAGCAAGGCGGTTACTTGTATATATTCTTGGTGCATTGCATGCTCTTGCATGGTGGTACTTTGTACAGGTTTAAATGTGCCAGCACCTACATGTAATGTTATATATTGGCTACTAATATTTTTGCTTTGCAAAGCAGTAAATATATGTGGTGTAAAATGCAAACCCGCTGTGGGTGCTGCTACCGAGCCATTATGGGCTGCATATATTGTTTGGTATCGTGTAGTATCTGCAGGGTTAGTGTTACGTTTAATATAAGGTGGCAAAGGCATATTGCCAGCTACCTCAAGTATAGTGGCAAAGCTGTGTGTGGTATGCCAAGTTAAGTTTATTATAAAGTAGTTTTCAATAGTATTTTCTATACTTGCCGTTAGCTCTATTTCGGTATTTTCTACTATTATTTTTTTATGCAAATGGGTGGCTTTCCATTTGTTAGCTCCGCCCACAAAGCATTTAACCAATATACTATGCTGCTGCTCCATAGCTAATGCAATGGGTATATTGTAGGCCTCTAGTACAAATATTTCAATAGTACCACCCGTTGCTTTGGTAAATAATAACCTTGCTTGTATTACTTTAGTATTGTTGAATACTAGCAAACTATTATTGGGCAAATGGTCAGCAATATTTTTGTAAATAGTTTCGCTAATTACTTCATTATGGTACACCAATAATTTGGATGCATCTCGCTCTGCTAAGGGTTCAAAGGCAATTTTATGATCGGGTAAGTTGTAGGTATAATCGGTTATTTTTATTGCTTTTGGTTGCATAACAAAGTAGTAATTTTGTACAAATTTAAAGCATATAAGCATGACAAAATTATCGGTTAATATAAATAAATTTGCCACCTTACGTAATGCCCGTGGGCATAATAACCCTAACTTATTGCAAGTAGCAAAAGATATTGAAGCCTTTGGTGCCGATGGTATAACGGTGCACCCTCGCCCCGATGAAAGGCATATACGATACCAAGATGTGTTGGACTTAAAAAACATTATTACCACCGAGTTTAACATTGAGGGTAATTGTACCGAAAGCAAATTTGTAGATTTAGTACTACTTACCAAACCCACACAAGTAACCTTAGTACCCGATGCATTAGGGCAACTCACCAGCAACCACGGTTGGGATACTGTTACACACCAAAAGTACTTGCAACAAATGATTCAACTTTTTAAAAATGAAGGGATACGAACTTCCATATTTTGCGAAGCAAATACTGAAATGATACAAGCTGCATTGGACACTGGTACTGAAAGGGTAGAGTTATATACCGAGGCTTATGCTGTTGCTTATAATAATTCAAACTGTACTAACACTGCCGATGCAGGTGTATTACAACAATTTGTAAGTGCAGCTAACTTAGCTACCCAATTAGGTATTGGGTTAAATGCAGGGCATGATTTGGATAGGCAAAATCTACACTTTTTTTTAAAAAATGTACCCAATATTAGTGAGGTTAGTATAGGGCATGCATTGGTATGCGATGCCATATATTATGGGTTAGAAAACACCGTGCAATTATATAAGTCCAAAACTGTTTTTTATTAAAATACAAAATTTTTATATTTTTATTTTTTGCAATTTACTTACAGTGTTGGTAAGCTAATATTTGCTATACTTAATAGCGTAACTGTTACTAGCAAAGTGATTAGCGGCAACTTAGGCATTTTTCAAAAGTAACATTTATATGACAATACTATAAAACCAAATGTTAACTGCTTTCGTAATTTTAATTGTGGCATAGTATTTGTTACACACTTTTTTTTGAACATTAAAACAATAAAATTATGAAAAAAATTATGACAGGATTAATGCTATTTTTTAGCTTAAATGCAACAGTAGCACAAACATTTTTGGTAGGTGGTGCTAACCTCGGAGGCATTACTAAAGATGGTGGTGGTAATACAGAAGATAACAATTTTTTACTATCATTCAATGCAGGGTTATTACACCGATTTAATATTTCAAATAACGTAAACTTAGAGTCAGGTGTATTAATAACAGGTAAAGGTGCCAAAGCTGAAACATACTTTAATGGTGGCAATGATTATGTAAAGTCAACCTTTAACCCTATATATGCCGAAATTCCGTTAAATGCAGTATTGAAAGTTAGTAGCAAAAAAGGTAGTGGTGTGTTTGTACATGCAGGACCATACCTAGCAGTTGGTGTGGCGGGCAAATCTAAGGTTGATAGTAAACTAGGTTTATTTACATCGAGTAGCAACAAAAGTATTCAGTTTAGTAACGATGATCCATTTACATCGCAACAGGATGATGCCAATTATAACAAACTTAAGCGATTTGACTATGGTTTAAACTTTGGTGCAGGATTTGAGTTAGGTAAAACCTTACTACGAGTTAACTACGGCTTGGGCTTAGCCAAAATAAACTCAACCGAAAGTAATAATAATGTAGATGATAAAAATAAATTAAGAACTTACTCTTTGTCAATTGCATTTCCCCTATAACAAATACAAAAATTAATGCATAACAAATTATGTAATAATTTGTTATGCATTATAACATCCGAATAATAGCGCAACAAACTCTTTTTTTTTAAATCCAATATCTAACTTATTTATAATGCCAACAAAGAACAATTTAAGTATAACCCTTGGGGCAGGCTGCTTTTGGTGTGTAGAGGCAGTGTTTCAACAATTAAAAGGCGTAACCAAAGTATTAAGTGGCTACACTGGTGGCCACATTATTAACCCTACTTACGACGATATATGTAGTAAACAAAGTGGGCATGTGGAGGTATGCCAAGTTCATTACAATGCCGATGAGGTAACATTAGCGGAAATACTAGAAGTATTTTGGCTTACACATGACCCTACAACGCTAAACCAACAAGGTGCCGATGTAGGGCCCCAGTACCGTAGTGTAATATTTTATAATAATGATAAGGAAAAAGAAATTGCTGAAACATTGAAATTACAATTAAACCAAAGTGGTGCATTTGCCAAAGGTATTGTAACTGCTATTGAGCCCGTTTCAACATTTTATACTGCCGAAACTTACCATCAAAATTATTATATTAACAACCCTAACCAAGGCTACTGTTATTATGTAATTAAGCCGAAGTTAGAAAAGTTTCATAAAGTATTTGCCAATAAAGCAAAATAAAAATTACTGTATTAAACAAGAAAAACCCTTTAAGTGAAAGGGTTTTTTTTTGTAACTGCAAAGTAATAAAAATTATTTTGTACGTTTGAATAACATAATATATCCACATACTTCTTTCTTCTTTTTCTTATTTATTTGTACGGGTTTTATCATGTGGTATTCGCTAAATTTTGGGGCATATATATAGTCCAATATATTATCGTTTCGTCCATCGGAATCAGTTATTCTATCATTTTTACTTTTCTGATATATAATTTGTTTCTCCTGCCAATCATACATTCTTAGTTCCAATAAACGGCTGCTTTCGTCGCCAATAAATACAACGTGGTACCAGCTACCGTCGTTAAGTGGCACTATTACAGGCATTTCGTATTCACTTTCCATTGCCATACTAGCTTCACGTATTACGGTATATCCATCTTTAGCCATAGCTACTTTCACACTGTCTGCTTGTCTTTTTATGGCTACATTATCACAACTTTTTTGACGAATTACATCTTGTGCAGTGGCACTATTTACACAAAGTGTAAAAGCTACTAGTAAGAATATAAAATTTTTGTTGTTCATAATTATAAGTCAAAAGTAGTACCTATTATAAGCTAATCAAATAGTAGTAGTACTCCATATAACTATCATGTAGTTTTCAAATACAGTGCCAAATAAAGTACGATGTTGTTGCACAAAATACTATTAATTAGGTCAAAAAAGCTGCAAACAGTAAATTATTTAATAATATTTAGCATAATTATAATAATACAGTTATAATTACTATAAAATTATACTAAGTATAATAGCTTGTACAACTTACGATTTGTAAAATGTAGTAGCGTTAGCCTGTTGTGTACAAGTTATATCTACATCGTTAATGCATACATGTGGTGGCAAAGTGGCGGTATAATATATTACATCGGCAATATCAACATCGGCTAATGCTTTGTAGCCATTGTATATGCTAGCTGCTGTAGTTGTATCGCCTTTAAACCGTACTAACGAAAATTCGGTTTCAGTAGCGCCAGGGTTAATGCAAGTAACTTTAATGCCATGCTGTACCAAATCAATACGTTGTGCTTTGCTTATAGCTACCACAGCATGTTTGGTGGCACAGTATACATTTCCTTTTTCGTACACCTCTTTACCTGCTACCGAACCAATGTTAATTATATGCCCTTTGTGGTGCTGTATAAAGTAGGGTATTATAGCTTTACTTACATACAGTAGTCCCTTTATATTAGTATCAATCATGGTTTCCCAATCATCTATATTTGCTGTATCAAACGCATCTCGGCCAAGGGCAAGGCCAGCATTATTAATAAGTACATCAATACTTTGCCATTCCTTTGGTAAGCTTTGCAAATGCTGTTGTACAGCAGTTTTGTCTTGCACATCAAAGCATAAGGTAAGGCAAGTGGTAGGGTATTTTTTTTGTAAAAATGTTTTTAACTCAGCCAATCTTTGTGCCCTACGGCCTGTAATAATTAGTTGCCAACCATTAGCAGCAAATAGGGTAGCACAAGCTTTGCCAATGCCCGATGTAGCACCTGTTATTAATACTATTTTTTTTGTACTCATTTATTTTATTTGTATAAAAATAAACAAACAATTGTAATTATTTTTGTTGAAAACATAATTAGCATTTATGCAAATAAAATATACATTACTATTACTCCAATTACTAGCTACCACGGTTTACTGCCAAGTAAACACTATAAAAGCATATACAATTACTCAACCTTACTTTGATAGTTTGCAACTACATATAACTGGCAACAATTGGGCAACTTATTTAAATAATTCAACTAATGTAGCATTGTTAACAAATACTAGTAAACAAATAAATGCAATGCTAATAAAAAAGCCCCAGTTGAGTAACAATCCATTTATTGAGTGTATTTGGGATAGTGTAAATTATACCTACTCAGTTATAACTAACCAATACAATGCTGACACAGTATTTGCCATCAAAATTGATTACAGCCTCAATTTTGACCAGCACGAAAAGTATTGTATAAAATGGTACAATACACTACTACAACAATTAAAAAAAGAGTACGAAAACACTTACAAAGGCGATAGTAATTCACCGTTAGGTTTTTCAAATGAGCAATACATTTTCCCATTTTATGAAGCTGCACTGAGCCGTAGCCTTGTGTTGGGCAATACTGATGACCCACTTAAAAAAATGCACCATATAACCATACAATTATACAAAAGCACAGGTAGCAATCCTATACCAATATTTAGTAAGGGTGGTAAATGGTTTAAGAGAAAAGGTAAATTATAAAAGTTTTATTTTTTTTAGTAAAATAAGATTTACGCCATTTCACTCAACTCCAGCCATCGCATTTCTTTTGCATCTTGTAATTGTGTTATTTCGCCTATACGTTCACTAGCTTTTTGTAGGTTGGCAAAGTCAGTACCACCATTAGCTAATTGTGTAGTAAGGGTTTCTTTCTCAGTTTGCAATGCTGCTAACTCTTGCTGCAACAATTCAAATTCTCTTTTTTCTTTAAAGTTCATTCTTTGTATTGCTGTTGGCTTTGCTGCTGTTTTTGCCTCATCGGTTTTGCTTAGTATTGCTGGTTTTGTAGTAGCTTCTTCCATTCTGGTACTACGTTCGGCATAGTTGCTGCTAAGCCTGTAATCACTATAATTGCCTGGAAAGTCGTTAATAACACCATTGCCCTCAAACACAAATAGATGGTCAACTAACCTATCCATAAAGTACCTATCGTGGCTTACAATAAGTAGGCAACCTTGAAAGTCGCTTAAAAAATTTTCGAGTACGGCAAGTGTGGGCAAATCCAAATCGTTAGTAGGCTCATCGAGTATTAAGAAGTTAGGATTTTTAAACAATATACTCAACAAATGTAACCTTCGTTTTTCGCCACCACTAAGTTTGCTGATATAAGTAAATTGCTTATCGGGTTCAAATAAAAATAGCTCCAAAAACTTACCTGCACTTAGGCTACTACCATCGGCCAACGGAAAATTTTCGGCTATATTTTTTACAAATTCAATAACTCGCATATCTTCCTTTACTACCAAACCAGCTTGAGAGTAGTTGCCAAATACCACAGTATCGCCATGGTTAACCTTACCGCTATCGGGCATTTCAAGCCCTTGGGCTATATTAATAAAAGTACTTTTGCCAGCACCGTTTTTACCAATTACACCAACCCTTTCGCCACGGTTAAATGTATAATCAAATCCGTTTAATATTTTTTTGTCGCCAAAGCTTTTATATACTTTTTTCATTTCTATAACCTTACCACCAAGCCTATTCATTTTCATTTGTAGTTGTACTTGGTTGTCTTCTATTCTTTTTTTGGCAATGGCTTCTATATCATAAAAGTTGTCTTGTCGGCTCTTACTCTTAGTAGTACGGGCTTTGGGTTGCTTACGCATCCATTCTAATTCTCGTCTGTAGCTGTTTTTAGCTTTATCTATATTAGCTTGTTCGTTTTCTATACGGGCAGCTTTTTTTTCCATATAGTTTTCATAATCACCTTTGTAAGTGTATAATGTGCTACGGTCAAGCTCCCATATTTCTTCACTTACAGCATCTAAAAAGTAACGGTCGTGGGTTACCAGTAGTAGTGTTATTTTTTCTTGGCTTAGGTAATGCTCTAGCCACTCTACCATTTCCACATCAAGGTGGTTGGTAGGTTCATCCATTATAAGTAGTATATGCTTATGCTCAAAGCCAATATCAATAAGGGTTTTGGCTAATGCAATACGTTTTCGTTGCCCACCGCTTAGGGTATTTATAGGTTGGTCAAGGTGGTTTATTTTTAGCTTTTCTAGTATTTCTTTTACTTTAGCATCAAAGGTCCAGGCACCCATATCGTCCATAGCCACTATAGCATCCATAAGTTTGTCAGTATCTTCTTGTTCACTTACTAATTCATAATTTTTTATGGCATTTAATACGGGGTGGTCGTGGTCAAATATATTTTCAATTATTGTTGAGTTTTCGTCAAACTGTGGGTCTTGTTCAAATAAGGCAACAGTTACATCTTTATGTATCCATACTTTGCCACTATCGGCATATTCTTGCCCAGCCAATATACGGAGTAGGGTACTTTTGCCATAGCCATTTTTGGCAATTATGGCTATTTTATCGCCTTCTTCTATATTAAAACTAATAGTATCAAACAATGGCTGTATTCCGTAGGCTTTGGTTAAATTTTCGACACTCAAATAATGCATAGCTGCAAAGGTACTTTAGCATTGTTAATTATCGTCTTTATTAATGTTTAAATAATTCTTTTTAATTATTTTTAGCTTTGCTTTAAAAGCTTTAGCTAATATTTTTATTTACAATAAATTATTTTCAATAGTGCTAACACAAATGGGCAAATATCAATTTCCTTAATTAGCACATTAGCATATTATCACATTAGCATATCATATTTGCTAATTATATAGAACTTCCACTTTCTTAATGTGTATTCCACTGTAGTTAGGTCGCTCATATTTTTAAATACTAGTATCTCTAGTTGTTTGTCGTTGGTTGATTTGCTTTGGCAACTTATTAGGCTTGCTAAAAAAAATATCAAAATTTTGTTCATACTTAATTTTTAAAAAACTACTACAATGGTTACATTTACAACCTTATACAATACAATATATGCAAAAGTATGTAATAATAGCTGCTGGTGGTGTGGGTACACGAATGCAAAGCACTATACCCAAACAATTTTTGTTAGTACACAGCAAGCCGGTACTGTATTATACCATTTTACAATTTGTAAATGCCTATGCTGACATTACTATTATTTTGGCTGTGCCAAAAAATTATATTGAAAGTGTAAAAGAATTGGTAACCAATTACTTTGCATCAATTGAAATACAAATAGTAGAGGGTGGTGCTACTCGTTACCAATCGGTGAGTAATGCCTTACAGCAAATTAACATTGACGATGCCGTAATATTTGTACACGATGCTGCTCGGTGTATGGTAAGTGTGGCACTTATACAACACTGCTATGAGCAAACCTTAATTAATGGCAATGCCATACCTTGTATAACCCCAACCGATAGTGTACGATTGGTGGAGGTAAATGAAAATAAATATGTAGATAGAAATGTAATTAAATTGATACAAACTCCACAAACCTTTATGGCAGCCGATTTAAAGGAGGCATTTGCACTTACCTACAAAGTATCATTTACCGATGAAGCAAGTGTGGCCGAAAATGCAGGTATTAAAATAAACCTTGTACAAGGTGAGGTGAATAATATTAAAATTACTACCCCTATTGATTTGCAGTTAGCTAATTTATTATTACACCCATAAAAAAATAAACCAACTATTGTACAAAGTTGGTTCTAGTTATATTTATGATAGAAGTAGTGATATTACATAGCCATTTCAAAATCTAAATTTAAGTTGCTTCTATACACTTCCATACTTTTATAGTTAAGTGTTATTATAATATACACCAACTCTAATAATGTAATAGTTCCGTAGTTTTTGTGGTGTACACAATATTTGTTAAAATAATCAAGGTTGTATTTAGCAATATAACACACCATATTTCTTTTGGCTTTACGTGTTGCTTTTTTAAATTTTTTACTTCCTAAATTCTCTGAGTTATTTACAATAGTATCTAAAAAATTACGACTTACCATAGCTGTTACAATATCATAATTTCTACTTGTAGCCACATTCCTTTTTAGTGAAAACAATTTATAAAAAATATTGCCAAATGCTTTATTACACAATTGATAGTTGTAATACATCATTTTATTGTATTTATTAATTTGCTCAGCTCTCTCATTTACCCTACTACTATTAACCATTACTGGTTCATCGTAAAACGATGAAAAGTTTTTAAAACTGTCATATACTGATATTATT
The DNA here is from genome assembly GCA_043778255.1 of Chitinophagaceae bacterium. Taxonomy (GTDB): domain Bacteria; phylum Bacteroidota; class Bacteroidia; order Chitinophagales; family Chitinophagaceae; genus JAYWGN01. The sequence goes on from JAYWGN010000054.1 coordinate 124,964, forward strand.
AAATCGTCCTTTTGAGTTTGCATAATACTTATTTGTTATTATATTAACCTATCTTTTTTTTATTTATTATATTTTCTATGGCATTATTATATTTGGTGTGCCAATAGTTTATTTCATTGCAAAGGTCATTGTTAATAGTAATATTTCCATTAGTGATATTGCCTAATTTTTTACTATGTAATTTTTCGGTTAGTTTTTCAAATTCCGCAATTTTGCTTGGGTTTATACTAAGTACATATCGTCCTTGGCTTTCGCCAAATAAATAGGCATCGGTTCTAAATGCTTTGTCAGTATGTATTTGAAACCCTAATTGGTTAGTAAAACTACTTTCGAGTAGGCAAGTAAACAAACCTCCCTCACTTATATCATTTACACTATTTACAAGTTTATTGGTTATTAATTGTTGTACTATTTGCATTGTGTTGTACTCTTCATCCAAATTAAAGTAGGGAGCAGGGCTATGTTCCACTCCACATAATTTACTTAGGTACTGGCTACTATTTACATCATTTTTGGCAACGCCTAACATATATATAGCGTCGCCAACATTTTTAAAATGTAAGGTCATTTTATTAGTAGCATCGTCCAACAAACCTACCATACCTATAGTTGGTGTTGGGTACACTGGGCCACCATCGGCTGATTGGTTGTAAAAGCTAACGTTACCTCCAGTAACGGGTGTATCAAATTTTCGGCAAGCATCGCCCATACCCTTTATGGCTTCTACAAATTGGTAATACACCTCTTGGTTGTAAGGGTTGCCAAAGTTAAGGCAATTGGTAACGCCCAATGGCACACCACCACTGCATACTATATTACGGGCAGCTTCGGCCACGGCTATTTGTGTACCTATGTAGGGGTTAGCATATACATACCTACTATTACAATCGGTGGTTATAGCAAGGGCTTTAGTAGTGCCTTTTACTAATACTACAGCAGCTGCACTTGGTGCATTGGTATTAGTGTTGCCAGTACCTACCATACTATCGTATTGGTTATATAGGTAGTTTTTGCTAGCTATGCTTGGTAGTGTAATTAGTTGCTCCGCTACCTCCATTAGGTTGGTAGGTTCGGGTAGGGTAGTAAGGTTAAATGCATTTAACTGTGTTAAGTAAGTTGGCTCTTTGTACTCCCTAGTATATACAGGTGCACCGCCACCCAATACCAATTCAAAGGCTGGTACACTGGCTTCTAATACACCATTCATATAAAAATTAAGAAGCCCATCTTCCGTTACACGCCCAATATCGCTACAAGGCAAATCCCATTTTTCAAATATGGAAAGTACCTCAGCTTCTTTACCTTTTTGTACTACCATGAGCATTCGTTCTTGGCTTTCGCTAAGTAGTATTTCCCAGGTTTTCATACCTTGTTGGCGGGTAGGTACTTTATCCAAATTAATGTGCATACCTACGCCACCTTTCTCACTCATTTCGGCGGTACTACATATTATACCAGCCGCACCCATATCCTGCATACCTACTACTGCACCAGTTTTTATTACTTCGAGGCAAGCCTCCAAAAGTTTTTTTTCCTGAAAGGGATCACCCACTTGTACTGCTGGCAACTCCTGTACACTTTCGCTATTAATATCGGCACTTGCAAAGCTAGCACCACCAATACCATCTTTACCAGTGGCACTACCCACAAAAAATACGGGATTACCCACACCTTTGGCGGTAGCCGATATGGTTTTACCATTTTCTACTATACCAACACTCATTGCATTTACCAAAGGGTTAGTATGGTAGCACTCATCAAAGTACACTTCGCCACCAACAGTAGGCACACCAAAGCAATTGCCATAGTGCCCTATGCCTTTTACTACACCTTTAAGTAAGTGTTGGGTTTTGGGTTCGTGTAAGTTTCCAAATCGTAAACTATTAAGTGCTGCAATTGGCCTTGCACCCATCGTAAATATATCTCTGTGTATGCCACCTACACCAGTAGCAGCACCTTGAAAAGGCTCAAGGGCACTTGGGTGGTTATGGCTTTCTATTTTAAATACTACACCCAATCCATCACCAATATCCATAAGTCCTGCATTTTCATCACCAGCTTTTACCAACATTCTTGCCCCATCTCTTGGCAATGTTTTTAGCCATTTTATGCTGTTTTTATAACTACAATGCTCACTCCACATGGCACTAAATGCACATAGTTCGTTAAAGTTGGGGGTACGGCCAAGTTTGGTTTTTATTAGTTCAAATTCGTCGGCTGTTAATCTAAGTTGTTCGGCAGTAGTTACGGTTATTTCCATTGTAAATGTTAAGTGTATAACAAAGGTAATTAAGTATAAAAAAATAGTTGTTATAATTTAGTAACATTTACAGTAAAGTTTTACATTCCCATTATTTTCAATTGGTTTAGTATTGTTTCATTTTTTTTGCTTATTTTCATTTTTTTATAAATTTTTTAAAAATTAACATTGCCATGTCAACCAAACAGCCAACCAACTATGGGGCTTTAAGTACTCTTGTAACCGTATTCTTTTTTTGGGGATTTATAGCAGCAGGTAACAGTGTGTTTATCCCTTTTTGCAAACACAAATTTGATTTAGATCAGTTTCAAAGTCAGCTAGTTGATACTGCCTTTTATTTTGCTTATTTTATTGGTGCATTAGTATTGTTTGCTGTAGGTGCATCCAAAGGTAACGACCCAGTTGCAAAGTGGGGTTTTAAAAAGAGTATAGTGTACGGTTTGTTATTTTCGGCATTTGGTGCTGCCATTATGATAATAGCTGTAAACCTTGGTACTTTTCCGGGTATGTTAGCAGGTCTATTTGTAGTAGCATTGGGGTTTAGTTTGCAACAAACAGCTGCACAGCCTTTTTCCATAGCTTTAGGCGACCCTAGTACAGGCACAAGCCGAGTTACATTGGGCGGTGCTATTAACTCATTTGGTACTACCATTGGGCCGTTAGTTGTAGGTATTGCTTTATTTGGTACTACTGCTGCCATTACCGACGAAAAAATTGCTACCCTTAGCCTTAGTAAAGTAATATTATTATACAGTTGTGTTGGTGCATTATTTATTGGTGCAGCTATTATGTTTTACAGCAGCAAAAAAGTACCAAGTGGTATAAGTAACGAAAAAACAGAACCTGCCAACAAAGCATTATACACCTTGTTAATGATGACAGGGTTACTAGCTATAATGTTTGTTCCGGTATTTAAAAGTTATACATCAACTGAGGCAAACAAAATGGATAGGTTAGAAAAATTAAACGGAGCTATATCAAAAAATATTGATTCGGTACTCAAAGTAACCTTACAACCACAAGGAAAAGATACTGCATTTGTAAAAGGTTTTTTAAAAGATAAAAAAGAAACCGTAATAGTAGCACAACTAGACTCTTTAAACAAAGCTTATGCCTCTAATGCTACAGCAGTAGCTAACCTTGGTAGCATAACATCAAATAGAGCCACAATTACCTCAACAGAAAAAGAAATACAAACATTAAAATATCCACTTGAAAGTTATAGATTAAAATGGTTGTTAGGAGCATTTGGTATAGTGGTATTGGGTTTGGTATTTGCTAATAGGGCAGCACAAAAGGTAGAAACAGGGTGGGGCGCCATGAAATATCCACAGTTAGTATTGGGCATGTTAGGCATATTCTTTTATGTAGGTGTAGAGGTTACAGTAGGCAGCAACCTTACCGAATTATTAAAGCACGAAGGCTTTGGGCAACTCACCTCATCACAAGCCACACCTTATGTAGCTATGTATTGGGGTAGCTTAATGATAGGGCGTTGGGCAGGTGCCGTAGGTGCATTTGGCTTTAGCAAACAAAAGCGAATTATACTACAATTAATAGTGCCATTTATTGCCTTTGCCATATTAATAGCGGTTAACAGTGCATTTGGGTACGATATGCAAAAACTATACTGGTATGTAGCTTGTGTAGTAATTCAAATAGGTGCATTTTTTGTGAGTAACGAAAAGCCAGCAAGAACATTACTCATATTTTCGTTGCTAGGCGTAGCTGCTATGGTAGTGGGTACCTTAACTACCGGTACAGTAGCCATTTATGCATTTTTAAGTGGTGGTTTATTTTGCTCTATTATGTGGCCATGTATATTTAGTTTATCAGTAGCTGGCTTAGGCAAATACACAACACAAGGTTCGGCTTTTTTAATAATGATGATATTAGGTGGCGGCATTATACCTCCTATACAAGGCAAGGTGGCGGATTACTTACAAGCAAGTTCCACAGTTGATGGCTACGGCATACATGCCTCTTATTGGATTGCCGCTGCTTGTTACGCCTACTTAGCCTTTTTTGCTTACATAGTAAAAGGAATATTAAGTAAGCAAGGCGTTAATTATGACGTAAGCAGCGATGCAGCAGGACACTAAATAATAATTTTTAATGTTCAATTAATATTTGTCAATTATTAGTTGTTAAATATAGCCGTATGAAACAAAAATTAGCAATAGGAATAGATATTGGTGGCACTACCACCAAATTTGGGGTGGTTGATACTAATGGTGCTATATTGGTACAGGATAGAATACCCACCAACATACACGAAGAAGTAGGTGAATTTATAGAAGACCTATACCCTAAATTAATGCCCTTAATTACTGCTTATGGCGGCGTTACCAAATTTGTAGGTATTGGTATAGGTGCACCTAATGGCAATTACTATAAAGGTACTATTGAGTATGCTCCAAACCTAAAGTGGAAGGGCATTATACCTATTGCAGAGTTAATACAAAAACGATTTGAGCTTACTACCAAACTTACTAACGATGCCAATGCAGCCGCCGTTGGCGAAATGATGTATGGTGCAGCCAAAGGTATGCAGGATTTTATAACCATAACCTTAGGCACAGGTGTAGGTAGCGGTATAGTTACCAATGGCAAAGTTATATATGGACACGATGGCTTTGCTGGCGAACTTGGGCATACTATTATAAGGCCAGGTGGCCGTATGCACAAAGGTACTGGTATGCGAGGCAGCTTAGAGGCTTATGCAAGTGCCACAGGTGTACGAGAAACCGCCATAGAATTACTAACCGATTACCCCGAAAAGGAAAGCCTACTCCGCAACTACACCATTAACGACCTTACCAGTGAAAGTGTGTATGAGTGTGCCATGCAAGGCGATAATATAGCCAACGAAATATTTGAATACACAGGGCAAATATTGGGCGAATCGTTAGCCAACTTTATAATGTTTAGCAGCCCCGAGGCAATTGTATTATTTGGCGGACTTACCAAGGCTGGCGACTTGCTACTTAACCCAACACGGAAGCACATGGAGCTAAATTTGTTACCCATATTTCAAAATAAAATAAAGCTACTGTACAGCCAATTGCAAGAAGCCGATGCAGCTATACTAGGAGCAAGTGCATTGGTATGGAAACATAGCTCGTTGTAGTACTTGAGAGTAAACTTATATTTAAAATACTCCAACTTCAAATTTATAAGTGCCCTGATTAGTGGAGTAAGAACACACTTGCCTCACTTGTATTAGTTATATAAAAATCTATTAAGTTTTAATTATTAATATTGTCCCGAGTATTCGGGATTATTAATTATTCACTATTAATTATTAATTATTTTGGGGCTATAAGCAGCAAACCTTTATGCAGCTTATGTTCACCGCCCATTACATAAACCTACAGCCTTCGGCTTAGTAGGTGTTATTCCATTAAGCGGTGCAGCCAGTGGGCAGTATAATTTCAATTAAGCTTTTTGGTTTCAGTAATATTTAGTTTGTTACTATAAAACAAATTATACGAAATTTCCAGCCTCGCCATTGTTGGAATGTCGAAGCCTTCCAACAACAATAAAACAAGTTTCAATTAGATATTCCGTCTCGGTAGGGTCTTGTGGTTTACCGGATTTGGCGGTACAGGCTTCGCCCAAGACCCTACCGTAAAGTTAACTTTGCTTATTTTAATTGAATAAAATTAGTAATTTTAATTATAAAAAGATTTAAGTGATAAACGTTAGGGTCTCGGCAAGAACCGAAGAACCAACGGAACAAAAGTAATTTTTAAGAAGTGGGCAGAGCCCAGCACTAGAGTTACTTTTTTCATAGACCAGCGGCAGTAGAATCTTTTTTTATGTGTAAGGTTAGTAATGATTTTGGCAGGCAATTATTTTAATGTAAGCATCTGCAACACGATATACTAGTCGATGTTCGTCATTTATGCGTCTGCTCCAATAACCTTTAAGGTCGTGTTTTAGAGCTTCGGGTTTGCCAATGCCATCAAACGGAGTACGAGCCGTTTCAATAATTAATTTTTGTAATCGTTGGTATAGTTTTTTATCAATAACAAGCCATTGGTTATACTGTTCAAAAGCGATAGGCGTAAATTGTATATCCAGCATTATTCGGTAATATTAGCAGTAATAGACTTTCCATTTTTATCTTGCTCTATAGATTGTAAAAGCATTGCTTTATTAGCAGGATTAGCCATTAAAAAAGCCGTTTCATCGTCTTCCACTTCAATGGTAAGTTTAATTGGTTTAGATTTAAAAGCGGCTTTAATTGCATCAATAACATCAGTGTTTATTTCTTGCGCCGAAGCTAAATGATAAGTAGTGTACATAATATAAATTTTTTAATGATCGTATGCTTGTTTTGTTTTATGGTCTGTAACAATAGTATCCAAAAAGTTGTCAACTGCTTTTTTAGTATCTCCTGAAAGTTGTTGAAAAACTTCAAATTTTTTCAATAATTCTTTGTCTTTAATTTCTATATTATTATCGTTTAATAAATAGTTGGAAGAAACCCCAAGTGCATCCGCAATTAATTTAAACGCATCGGCTGGCGGCATAGAAGAACCCAGTTTGTATCGAGACAAAATTTTTAAATTAACCGTAGATTTTTCTGCAAGGTTTTTTTGCGATAATTCCTTTCTTTGCCTAGTCAATCTAATTTTTTCTGCAATAGTCATAATATGGAATTTTAGGTGTTATTTATCCAACAACTGCGACTAATAAGACAAAGTTAAGAAGATATGCATAATTAATTCTCAAAAATAGGAGTAATTAACACCCAAATATTACACTTTTCGTCTCAGTGGGGTTTTCCGTCTCAGTGGGGTCTTGTGATTTACCGCATTATGCAGTAACCCGAAGATTCCAAAGAACCAGAAAATTTTAAAAGAAGACTTTAAAAACTATTATCCATTTTAAGTTTTATCTTCATAAGATTAAAACAATTGAAATGGCTAAAAAGAATTACCTGTATTAATAGTATAGCAAAGAATATTGAATAAAATATTTATCTTACATGGTGATAAAGTAATATTTGATAGAGATTTAGCAGAAATGTATGGAGTTTCTACTAAAGTTTTTAATCAAGCTGTTAAAAGAAATATAGAACGATTTCCTAAAGACTTTATGTTTACAGTAAGTGAAAAAGAATGGGACAACTTGAGGTCACAAATTGTGACCTCAAGTTGGGGTGGTGCAAGATATCGTCCAAATGTGTTTACTGAACAAGGCGTAGCTATGTTATCCAGCATTTTAAATAGTGCTATTGCAATTCAAGTAAATATAAGTATTATACGAGTGGTTACCAAAATGCGGGAATATGCCTCAACGCATAAAGATATTTTAATAAAACTTGCCAAACTTGAAAAAGAGGTAAGTAATAATAGCAATAATTCACAAAAGAACAGCCAAGACATTGAAAGTATATTTATGGTATTAAAAGAGCTATTAGAAAAAGGCAGTAAACCAGTAGCAAGAAATAAAATTGGGTTTAAACTTTACGATTAATTCAATTTAAAAATCGGTAACAATTAGTCCATAATAGTGCTTACTTTCAAATACTGTATAAGTAGTACAGTCAAGTACAATTTTTACAAACTAAGCAGAGCCCAGCAGGAGTGTTACTTTTTTCAAAAGCTAAAAAAAATGGGTTTAAGTAAAACAATTTGATTTAAAACTTCAAGAATGTACTTTCACTTTTTTAAAAACTAACTAACATGAAATTTTTATTATTTTTATTTACGACCATTTTATTAAGTTGTGCTAACAATACTGACGGTTTAATTGGCTCAGTTAATGATAAAAGTAAAGCAATTAAAGATGGCTTTTACGTTTGTGATTATGTACCAAGCAAAAAAGTCTTTAAATTGCTTGATGGAAATATTTTAGTAATTGACACGGCTTGGGCTGAATGTAATTTTTACTTAAAGAGTGGTAAAAAAATTATAAATGCCAATTTGGGGTATGTAATAAATATTCCATACAACACGTCTATTAAAAATAAATATGCTATTGACTTTGTGTTAGCTAATAAAAATAATCAAATGTTTTCTCATCCATTTGGTACTTATTTTATTGGCTTATGCCCCAAGAAGTTAGATAAATACATTGCAGTTATTTTAGTTGAAAGAAATCCAGACTCTACTTTAGGATGGAAAGAACCCATAACAACTGATACATTTTATCTTAAAAAAATGAATTAGTAAATAAGGTTTAACTTTTTTATTTCAAAATATCTATTTTAATACCGTATGGACAGTATTGGCGATAGTAATTTTGGTAGTATTTGGACGACCCTAGCCCCAGTGTTATTTTTTATTATTCACCAATAGCAAATAGGCTAAAAAATAATACACTGTATTTTTTTGTAAAAAATGTGTTAGCTTTTATAACTATTTTTGCAGCTTATAATACTACTATGAAATCGTTTGAAGTTCCCTTATTTTACAGAAGCCCACTTATAAGTGCCATAAAAAAATACCATAAAGAAAACGATAAACTCAAAAAAGATTTTACACCCACCTTGCTCAACTTTGGTACTGTACAAATATACTTGGCTAGGCATTTTGGATTTTGCTATGGTGTGGAAAATGCCATTGAAATAGCCTTTAAAACAGTGGCTGAAAACCCAGGTAAAAATATTTTTTTGCTAAGCGAAATGATACACAACCCACAAGTAAATGCTGACTTGCAAGCCAGTGGTGTACAGTTTCTGCAAGATACGTATGGCAATGAACTGATTAATATAGCTACCCTAACCAACAAAGATATTGTACTAATACCTGCATTTGGTACTACCATTGCTATTGAAAATAAATTGAAAGCCATAGGCATACCCATTGAAAAATATGATACTACTTGCCCCTTTGTAGAAAAAGTATGGAATCGTAGCGAAGCTATTGCACAAAAGGGTTACACGGTAGTAATACACGGCAAACCAACACACGAAGAAACAAGAGCCACATTTAGCCATAGTGCTGTACACACACCTACTGTGGTGGTAAAAGACATGGACGAAGCAAAAATATTGGCCAAATTTATAAATGGAACTTTACCGATGGCTGCTTTTTTTGAAATGTTTACTAACCAATACAGCGAAGGGTTTGACCCTCAATTGCATTTACAAAAAATAGGTGTAGTAAACCAAACTACTATGTTAGCCGAAGATACCCAAGCTATTGCCGATTATTTAAAACAGGCTATGGCACAGCATTTTGGCGAAGCCAATATAAAAAATAACTTTGCCGATACTAGAGATACACTATGCTATGCTACTAACGATAACCAAGCAGCCGTAAAAGGACTGTTGCAAACTACTGCCGATTTGGCTATAGTAGTAGGCGGTTATAACAGTAGCAACACCTCACACTTAGTAGAACTATGCGAACTGCAATTGCCTACCTATTATATAAGTAGTGCAAGCAAAATAATAAATGAAAATGCTATACAGCACTACAATTTTCATACTAAGCAAGAGGCTATTACCGAAAACTATTTGCCTCACCATAACCCTACAAAAATATTGATAACTAGTGGTGCTAGCTGCCCCGATGCAATGGTGGAGCAGGTTATAGCCAAATTGCTTACCTACTATACAACCAATGTAACCTTGCAACAACTTGCCGAAGCTTACAATTAGTATTGTATTAACAAGCCTTTACACTCAATATAATTATATTTGCACAAAAATAAAACCTAATGAAATATTTATTACTACTAACCTTAATAATAGGTGCAATAAACACATTTGCCCAAAAAACAAAAATAGCCATACAAGGTGGCATAAACCTTAATAGCATTAATTGGAAAGATAATGACCCAACCAATACCCAATCCGATAGTTCGGATTACTCATTTACCAAAACAAGTGGTAAGCAAGGCTTTCATGTTAACTTGGTAGTGGATATACATACCGAAGAAAATTATTATTTTGAAACGGGCATTGGTATTACAAAAAAGGGTGGAAAAACCGATGAAACTACCACCTTGCAGCCCGGTAGTGTTAACTTTAAAAGAGTACAATACTTTAGCCCAACTTATATAAGAGTGCCACTATACCTAGTGTACATGCCCGAAATAAAAAAGAAGTATAAGTTTACAGCTGGTGTTGGTGCACATATAGCATTTGGCGTTGGTGGCAAAACTGAAAAGTCGACTACTATAAATGGTGGTGCTATAAAAAAACAAAATTATAAAGCTAAGTTTGGCGTTAATAGCAGCGACGATTTTAAAAGTACAGATATTGGCGTTGGCGCCAAAATAGGATTTATAATGAGTGATAATATTTCGTTTGGGGCAAGTTACGAAAGAAGCATATTTAACAATGCACCCAAAACAATTGAGCGGACTAACAATGCTTTATTTAGCACAATTGGATTATCAATTACCAAATATATACGACGTTAACAGCTTTGTAAGTAGCCAATTGTTAATAATAAAATAACCATACCAACCAAACCAAATGGTAGTTGGGCTTAGGTACTTACAATATTATATGGCTTAATGCCAAAGGATTTTCGTATATTCGCTGCAACGGGTTGCTATTTAATATAATGTAACTTGTTGATTTAACACTATTTATATAAAAAAAATAACTTACAAATGGATTATATACTCACCATAATAATAGGTGCTGTGGCATTAATAATAGGCGTGGTAGCTGGTAAATTTATATTTGCTAAAAGCACAAAAAAAATAATAGATGATGCTGATGCTACGGCTAATGGCATAGTAAAAGAGGCTGAATTGAAAGCCGCTAACCTTGTAAAAGAGAAAGAATTGGAGGCTAAAGAAAAATTTGTGCAACTAAAAGCAGCACATGATAGGGATGTAAATGACCGTACAAGAAAGCTTAATGAAACAGAAAATAAAGCCAAACAAAAAGAACAACAAGTAAGCCAAAAAGAACAACAAATAGAAAAGCAAGTAAAAGAAAACGATGTAATAAAAGATAACCTTAACAAGCAATTAGTAGTAGTAGCCCAAAAGAAAACTGAGCTAGAAAAGCACCAAGAAGAACACATAAAAAAATTGGAAAAAGTAGCCGGACTTACTGCCGAAGAAGCTAAAAACCAAATAATAGAAAGCTTACGACAAGAGGCACAAACAAGGGCAATAGGTATACAGCAAGAAATAATAGATACAGCAAAGCAAAATGCAAATAAAGAGGCTCGAAAAATTATTATACAATCCATACAACGTACGGCTGCTGAGCAGGCTATTGAAAATACCATTACAGTATTTAACTTGGAAAGTGATGAAATAAAAGGACAAATAATAGGGCGAGAAGGACGTAATATAAGAGCCTTAGAAGCAGCAACAGGAGTAGATTTGGTGGTAGATGATACACCCGAAGCTATTGTACTTTCATCTTTTGATCCGCTACGAAGAGAGATAGCAAGATTAAGCCTACAACGCTTAGTTGCCGATGGCCGAATACACCCTGCCCGTATAGAAGAGGTAGTAGAAAAAACCCGCCGACAAATAGAAGATCAAGTACTTGAAATAGGTGAACGTACCGTTATAGAATTAGGCATACATGGCCTACACAAGGACTTGGTACGTATAGTTGGTAAAATGCGATTTAGAAGTAGCTACGGACAAAACTTACTAATGCATAGCCGTGAGGTAAGTAACTTATGTGGTATAATGGCTGCCGAATTGGGGCTTAACCCTAAGTTAGCCAAAAGGGCTGGTTTGCTACACGATATTGGTAAAGTACCCGATGAGGAAACTGAACTAAGCCATGCTTTGTTAGGTGCAAAAATATGTGAGAAATATGGCGAAAACCCTGCCATTATAAATGCAGTGGGTGCCCACCACGATGAGATGGAAATGACCTTTGTAATAAGCCCAATAATACAGGCTTGTGATAGTATAAGTGGTGCTAGGCCAGGTGCAAGGCGAGAAATAATGCAGCAATACATACAACGTATTAAAGACCTCGAAAACTTAGCACAAAGCTATACAGGTGTAGAAAAAGCCTATGCTATACAAGCTGGTAGAGAGTTACGTGTAATAGTAGAAGCCGATAAAGTAACCGACGATGCTAGTGATAAACTAAGCTTTGAAATAGCTAATAAAATACAAACAGAAATGACTTACCCTGGGCAAATAAAAGTAACAGTAATACGTGAAAAACGTGCTGTTAACGTAGCCCGATAAACTGATAAGCTTACCTACTAAAGGGCTTTTTTGCAATTTGCAAAAAAGCCTTTTTTGTATCTTGTACTTTTATTATAATTAGTTTCGCTTATCAAAGCCCCAAAGTAATTTGTTGCGTAAGGTTTGTAAAAAATTATTTTCGTTAAGGCGAATTAGTTTAATGCCAAAGTCTTCTTTTTTAATGGCAATTTGTGCCTTTAAGGGTACTATTTCTCTACGGGCATCTAATGCACAAATGTACTGTTCGGTTCTGCCCTCCACTTCAAATGATATAACTGTATTATCTGGTACTATTATAGGCCTTAAGTTGAGGTTATGCGGTGCTACTGGCGTTATTACAAAGCTACCCGAATCGGGGAATACAATAGGGCCATTGCAGCTGAGTGAGTAACCTGTGCTACCTGTTGGTGTGGCTATTATTAAGCCATCGGCCCAGTATGTATTTAAAAATTCGCCGTTGAGGTAGGTATGAATTTTTATCATTGGGCTTACATCTTGCTTATGTATAGCAAACTCATTTAGCCCATAGGGCACACTACCAAATATTGGAATATCGGAATCCACGTGTAGCAAAGTTCTTTCGTCGGTTACATAAGTGTGGTTAATAAGGGCTTGTATGGCAGCTACTATTTCATCTTTACCTATGCTTGCCAAAAAACCTAGCCTTCCAAAGTTAATACCCATTATGGCAATATCTTTATTTTGTACAAGGGTTACTGTATCTAACAAAGTGCCATCGCCACCAAGGCTTACCATGGCTTCATAATGTTCATTTAATTCACTTGCATTATTGTAGGTAGTTGGTTGTTGTTGCCACTGTATGGTGTGTTGTATTTGTTGGTAAAATGCTTGCCATATAGTTACAGTAATATTATGGCTGTACAATGTATCAAAAAATAATTGTAACAATTCCATCTGCTCATTTTCCACAACTCTACTGTATATTGCTATTTTCATGTATGTAGGTTTAAGGCATTTTTTTTATTTAAAATAAATACTAAATTTTCCGAAGTGGTTAGTAGTAAAATCAACCCCAAAGGTATAATCATATCTTGTAATAATATCAATACCGAGGCCATACCCATGTAGCAATGTATTGTGTAAGTTGCTATAGTTAGGAAACGTTAATTTGGCGTAAGCCAAATCAGCAAAGGCTCTTATAAATATTTTAAGTGGTGCATCGTTGTACTTAAATATTTTGAACGGATACTTTATAGTACCATCATACAACTTGTACTTAATGGTATTGCGAGTAGCTATGCTCCAATTGGCTACTATACTATACTGCTCCAAGCCATGTATGTTGGGTATATCGGTATTGGTGGTTTTGAGGTTATAGTAGCTTTCCTCGTTTTCGTTCATATTTATAGTACCCGAATTTTGAGTACTTGCATATAGCTTTTTTGCCAATTTTACGTACTTACTACTGTAGGCACTTAGTTGCAAAAAGTTTAAATCTTTTACAGAAAACCTAAGCCTCGACCGTATTTGGTAGTACTGCCCCCGTAATGGATAAGCAAAATAATCAACCTTATTGTAAATACTGTAGTAGGTTAAATCAAAAAATTGGGCCTTGGTTCTACCATACAAAAAGTAGTTCCTGTTTAGGGCTGCTAGGGTATCGGTTATACTTGAGTTTATGTAGTTTAACCCAATTATTTCTCGCTTATAAGGGCCATTGCGGTAGCTATAGTTTACCGATGCATAATAATCTTTTTGTTGGTATTGAGTAAAGTCGGGCTTAGCACAACTAGCACACAACTGCCTAGGCAAGGCAGTATTAAGCGAATCGTTATAACTTACACCTATACGCTTAACGTAACCACCACCAAACCCAAAGCCATGTTCTAATTTTTTATCGGCATAGGGTTGGTTATAATCAAAACTATACTCTTTACTAAAGCCATCAATTATATTGATACTCAATTTATCCCTTCGCCCTGTAAAGTTATTGTGGCTAAATTTCAACCCGTACTTTACCCTACTTATGTCGCTGTTATATACTTTGGCCCATACTTTATAATTTCTATCGTACAGTTCAAATGTGGGTATTGGGTATATGTACCACCGTTCTATTACAGTTATATATATGGTAAGGTCGTAAGGCTTGTTAGGTGTTGGTACGGCTATTAGTTTAACATCGTTAAATAGGGTGTTGTTGTATATATTACGTTGGCTACGGTCCAGTATAGGTTGTAGCTTTATATAAGGTATGCTATCGCCTATGGCAAATATTATATCTCTTATTACTATATAGTTTTTTGTTTTTTTATTGCCAGTTATTATTATGTTTTTTATGGTATAAATGCCGTTACTATCTAATTGGGTTGGCAATATTAACTGTGCATAACTGCTTGCTACAACTAGCTGCATTATACCAAGGATTATAATATTTTTAATAGTCAAAAAAAGTGATTTTATTTGATGTAATTATAAATATACGAAATAAAAGCACTGAGAATGTTATATAATTTAAAACTCTTTATACTGCTGGGCTTAATTGTCTGCTTGGCAGCCAACAGCCAAGTAGTACAATAAGGCAAAGCCGATATTGGACCGGATTGTTACTCATATTAGTATAATACAAGTGGGCAGTTGTTAGTATAAATTGAAAGTAGGTTAATTTTAAAAAAAAAGAAATAATTTGCAGGGTTAAAAAATTAATTGGTACTTGCATTTTGCTCTATAAAAAAAATATTAACATAATAAAAAGCTAGGCAGTTTTATACTAGTATTATAACAATTATTTATTAATACTTAGGTCATTTATCCTTATATTTTAAGCCATTTAATTAGTTGGTTTTAGCAATACATTTTTAAACGAGGTATTGTAAGCAGCATCAATAAAGCTTAACATATCATTCCATTTTGCTTTGCTAAAGGTAGCTTTTTTATATTGCTTTGTTATTTCTATAGTTGCTTTACCATTGGCTTGTGTAGCTTTACAGCTGTAAGTGCCTATTTCGTTTTCTACTTTATTATTTAGTTCATTTATGCCTTCAAGTGTATACCCATTAGGTATTTTAAAATTAATTACCCAATGTATGCCACGGGCATAGTCCACATCTATATCGTTTTTGCGGTTACGTTCTTCTTTTTTAAATTGCAATTGCGACCCTACCAAACCCGGTATATTAATCAATAATTTTTTACCTGCTTTACGTACCATATTTTGCAGTTCAAATATTTCAGTATAATTCAATTCTTTATTTTTCAAACTTCTACCATCACTATTAATTATAAAATCTTTAAGCACTACTTTTTTACCATAGTCCTTTTCTAAATCTTTTTTTACATAGTCATCTTTAGCTTCTTTGCTATTCTTTTTAAATGTTTTTACATCATCGTTATATTTTGCTTCTTCTTTTGGCGTCATTTTATTGGTTGGGTTTTCGCCACCATAATTTTTATAATCATCTAATATAACGGTGGTATACCGTAAGGCGTCGCTAATACTGCCATTTTTATTAATACCATTATAAGCCGATGTACGTGACACTGTGAGGCTACTCAAATCATTATTTAACGATACATCGATTATTAAGTTACTCGTATTTTCTTCATAAGTTGCATTAGGTAAGGTTATAGGTGTAATTAATTGGTCACCAGTTTTTTTGTTAGGTTCAGTTATAATATAGGCTTCACTAGCAAGCAACGATTCTACCAATTCACCAGGGTTTGAGTGGTCGGTATAGTTATAATAAAAATCTTTTCCTACTTTAATTACATACCTTATTTCGTTTTCAAATAACACATCTTTCAACTCACCAATTTGGTTAGATACTGAAATAACAACATCGTACTTTATATCTTTTTCGGTAAGTAAAAAACCAAAAAAATAAGCTGCATCTTTATCACTTAAATAGGTATCGTTATTGAGTACATAATTTCTTAACCTGTAATAGGCATTTTTAATGTATTCTTTTTCACTCCAATCTTTAGCTCCTAATTTTTTTAAGGCTTGCCAAAAGTTACTAGCATATTCTTTTTTGGCATAATACCCTTTCATTTCTTTACCTGTTAGTGTATAATCTTCCCAAGCCTTTTTTGCTAGTTCTTCTTTTGTGAAGTTACTTTTAATTTCACCTGTATTACCCATTAATGCACCCTTTACTTCATCTTTACTGGAGTAAATAACCTGAAATTTTATAAACGGAAATTGCCTATAAGCATTTACAAAATTTACATCTTTTTCAGTGGCTCTATCGTTATCGGTAAATACGTACCTAAAAAAATCGGAATTATTGGCCACTTCCTTTTTAAACTCTGGTGCACCGTTTTTGCTAAGTGCTTTAAAGTATGATTTATCGTCCGTTTCAATAGCTATTTGGTTAAATAATATGGGGTAATTTTTGCTACACTGCTCATACTGTGGCGAAAATTCAATAAAGCCATTACCTCTTACATCTAATTTGCTTTTGGTTATAGCAACGTATTCTAATATATCATTAGGCTCCAAATCGGGTATGGCTACTTTATAATATCTATTGCCCGTTGTAACTTCCTGATCAAAAAAACTTTTAAAAAACTCTGGCACTTCTTTAACACTTTCTACTTTTATGGCTTCGCTTAAATCTACATTAGTAGTAGTCCCATCTTTTTTGGTAACCTTGGCTGCAAAGCCATCTACCTTATCGCTGTACCTAAAGTAAAATTCGGTAAATGACTTTACCGCATTTTTATCGTTTAATATTATTTTAAATCTTACGTTTTCAAAAAACACCAAACTTTTTTCTCCTTTTTTTATAAATCCAGCTTTCGACTGCTTATCAATACTTAATTCACGTTTAAACCCAAATATTAATGCCGACTCTTTTTTGTACTTTTCGGGTATTGTACTAGCAGCAAATTGTGTGGTAGATTGCGACCATAACGGTGCAGCATTTTTTGTAATTACATCCAAAAAATCTTCGTCAATTACATCCTGTGCTATTATGTAATTGGGTAGTATTAGTAGTAATAGTATAAGGCTGTATAGGTATTTCATTATAATATCTTTAAGTAGGTTAAGTAGTTATTTTTTAGTAACAGATAATAGGTATTTGTTAAATTCTTTAATTGATTCTATAAATTTTTTCCAATTAACAAAGTCCGATTTTTTAATAATACTATTCTTAATGGCTAATGCTTTTTTTAATATTATTTTATTATTTACAATAGTATATTCGCCTTTAAATTCGTAACCCTCAAATTTTAGTTCTAGGTTATCGGGCTTATCTATAAATTTTTTATCGGTTGGTATGGTTAAGGTAATTTCATCTTCAAATTTTAGTACATCATCAAAGTCATATCCTTCTATTCTTTTTTCGTCGGGTATAAATCGGTCTAATGATTTTGGAAAAAAGTCGATGCCTACATACTTATCGCCACTTATGGTATTTACAGTATTGGTTAAGTCTATATCACCATCAATGCTAACGGTAACTTCTCTATTTTTCAAATCACTTGTTTTTACATTTGATGCTACTAAATTATCATTTCCAAATTCTAAATAATCATTTAAAAACTCTTCTTGGCTCGTAGTGGGCAACTCTTGGTAGGCCTGGTGGAACTCAGTTATTTTTACACCCGTTAATGTTACTTTAGCTTTGCCTTTGAGGCTTTCGCCAGTAAGTGTAAAATCGGCCTTGGTTACTATTTTATTGTCATCTGCTGTAGTTTCAGGTATTTTGTATATTTCAAATTTTTTGTCATCGGCTATCATTACTTCTTTCCCTTGTAGTCTAAATGCATTAGCCCCAAATGGGCCATAACTTTCGGTGCCATCCAAAAAATATTTTTTGCCTTCAAAGTTTAAGGTACTAATACAATGGTTATTAACACATAGTGCTGGCAGTGTTTGTGAGTAAGGTATTGACCTTGTACCAATCCACGAAAAATGAGCATCGTAACCAGCTATTTTCATCATTTCGGTAAGTAAGTTTGCCATGCCTTTACAATCGCCATACTTGTTTTTAAGTACATTTTGTACCGATTCTGGTATATACCCCGAGTAGCCATCTTCGTAAGCTATGTACCGTATATTATCTTGTACCCAATAATATAGGGCTTTTATTTTATCAATATCTTTTGTTTTGCCAGTGGTTATTTTTGTTACGGTTTCTTTCAATTTATCTTTATCGTTACCAGCCATTTGGTATAGTCTATAATTCCAAGCATATACATCATCTACCTTATCAAATCCTTTTAGTGTTTCGCCTTTGGCTTCAAATGATTTTATTTGTACTATTATGTGTGGGTCGGTACTTGCTCTACCTATACGTTGGTATTCATTTTTAAAAGCAGGTATATCATTCATAGTAAATGTATAGGTGGTGTACCCACCCTTTTGAGTTTGATTTACCTCAACTTTGTACCCCTCAAAATTCATTTTTTTAAATTCAACAGTTAACCACTCTGGTACTTTAAATTCAATTATACGTTGCTGAGTAGGGTATGCCGAGTGAAAAAATAAGCGAGTTAAATATTTGCCATCGCCATATATTTTTTTTACCACCACTTTTTGTGGTATACCAATACTACTAAATCGTAAGCCAAAATATTGTATCCTACTATCGTCAAAAAATATGTCGTCGCCAGTTACCGAACGGTCGTATCCACCTTTTTCCACAGCAACATATCTTTTATTGTAAATTACAAATCGTTTAAAATTTTTGAGTTCAATAAATTTATTATAAAATTCAGCATGTACAGTGTTACAATATTTTTTTAATGATATGTATTCATATTCGGAGTTTTCTTCTATTTCAACAACTTTATCGCCCAGGGCATTTTTGCCTTTATCAAAGGTGAAATATTGAGCAGAAGTTTTGAGCATAATATCATCATCCTTATTTTTTTTTGCAAAAGTATTGGCTAATGCTTCATTTGCCTCGGTTGATATTTGGGCTATGGTAGTAGCAGAAACGGAAAAGAATAGCAAGAAGTAGCTGAAAATTTTGTAAAAATTTGATTGAATTTGCATATTGTTATTTAGCATATTTTTATAGGGTAAAATATTTATGTATTAAAAATGAAATTACTAAAAATTTTGATATAAATATATGGTAGAATGTAGATAATTTTTTTTTGTTGTAAACAAAAAATTATAAAATGCTTATTGCAACAAACTATAACAAAATAATAGGTAGTATAAACTTATAACCCAATTGGTGGGTATAATTAAAAGTAGTAATTAAAGTGCAGCATTAATGTTAATTGATGCCATATAGTAGTACCTTACTAAGGCATTATAATATAGGAGTACTTACCTATATTTACAATACATTTTTTGGCAATTCACCCTCATCTTTTGTGTAATGTTCGTTCACTTTTATGGGCGATGCTTTTTTATTCATTCTCATTTGTAATATATCTACAAGTAAACAAAAAGCCATAGAAAAATAAATATATCCTTTTGGTATTACTACTTCAAAACCCTCTGCTAATAATGCCATTCCAATAATTAATAAAAAGCATAATGCCAACATTTTAAAAGCAGGATGATTATTTACAAATTTGCTAATTGGTTCAGCTACAAATAACATTAAAATTACGGTAATAATTACGGCAGTATACATAACCCAAACCTCCTTAACCATACCAACAGCTGTTATAATAGAGTCAACTGAAAACACCATATCAAGCAACAATATTTGTAGTAATACTTGTGTAAATGTAATGGCTTTTATTTTTACAGATTGATCACCCTCTGCACCTTCCATTTTGTGGTATATTTCTTTAGTTGATTTGTATAGCAAAAAAAGTCCTCCTGTTATAAGTACCAAATCTTTGCCCGATATGCCCTGATCAAATACTGTAAATAAGTCATTATTAAGTTTCATAATCCAAGTAACTAAAGCTAACAAACCTAACCTCATAATGGTAGCTAATACAATACCAAGCCTACGGGCTTTTTTTTGTTGGTCTAGCGGTAATTTATTAGCCATTATTGATATAAAAATAATGTTATCGATACCCAATATTACTTCGAGTGCTACAAGGGTTAGTAATGATATAATTGTTTCTACTTGCATAGTATGGGGTTAAGGTTATGTAGTATAAAAATTTGATTGGCACAGCAAATATAACAAACAATACCATAGCCATACAAAACAGTACATTACATAAGCATTTACCCTTTAATAAATAGCAGCAGTAGCTCAAGTTCTTGTTAGTTGTTGTTGGTATAAATTTTTTTAGCCCAAAGGGCATAAATATACTTTGTGCATAACCCTGTGCAAAAGCTGTTAATTATTATACTTAATTGTGTGTAAGCAGTGTACAAACAAACTGTAATGTATATAAGCTTAACTTTACTGTGTATAATGAGTAAATAAATGTGAATACACGGCAATAATTGTGGATAATATGAGTTAACAATTTGGAAACATTGAATTGTAGGGAAAGTACAGGTAGGATAACTATATATTACCAAAAAAGAAAAACTTACTTCACTTGCCCATAACTTCACCAACTTCACCAACTAACCAACTACAAAAGTGTAACTTTAAACCATGGAATTAGCCAACTTTAATACTGATAGAAAAAGCAAAAGACGTAACCAAACCACCGACTTAAATAATACCTTAACCTACGGTAAAATACCACCACAAGCAAGAGAGTTAGAAGAGGCAGTATTAGGCGCTATAATGCTTGAAAAATCGGCTTTTGATACTGTAATAGAAATATTAAAACCAGAGTGTTTTTATGTAGAAGCTCACCAAAAAATATTTAGAGCATTTATAAGTCTCGCCAATACATCGCAACCCATTGATATATTAACTGTGGTAGAAGAGTTAAAAAAAAGAGAAGAGTTAGATGTAATTGGTGGCGCCTACTTTGTAACCAAACTTACCAATACAGTAGTAAGTACAGCTAACCTCGAAGCCCATGCCCGTATAGTATTACAAAAATTTATACAACGAGAATTAATACGAACCAGTGGCGAAACAATTAATGATGCCTTTGAAGATAGTACCGATGTATTTGACTTATTAGACCAAGCTGAGGGTCGCTTATTTGAAATAACAAATAACCACTTACGTAAAAACTATAGCGATATACAATCCGTATTAGTAAACACTTTGAAACGTATTGATATGCTACGCCAAAGTACCGAAGAGCTTACAGGTGTGGCTAGTGGTTTTCCGGGATTGGATAAAGTAACCTATGGTTGGCAACCTACCGACCTTATAATATTGGCTGCAAGGCCAGCCGTTGGTAAAACGGCCTTTGCACTTAACCTAGCTCGTAATGCTGCTTTGCACCCTACCAAACCAACGCCAGTAGTAATGTTTAGTTTAGAGATGAGTGCCGGCCAATTAGTACAACGTATACTAAGTGCCGAAAGTGAAATATGGCTCGAAAAAATAAGTAGGGGTAAATTAGAAGAGTATGAAATGCAACAATTATTGGTAAAGGGTATACAACGATTAGATAAAGCACCTATATTTATTGACGACTCTCCTGCCCTCAATATATTTGAACTAAGAGCCAAATGCCGAAGACTAAAAAACAAACATAATATAGGCCTCATTATAATTGATTACCTACAGCTAATGAGTGGCACTAGTGATAATAAAGGCGGTAACCGAGAGCAAGAAATTAGTACAATAAGCCGTAACCTAAAAGGGTTGGCAAAAGAGTTGAATGTGCCAATAATTGCCCTGTCGCAGCTTAGTAGAGAGGTAGAAAAACGTAAAGATGGGAATAAAATGCCACAGCTTAGTGACCTTAGAGAGTCAGGTGCTATAGAGCAAGATGCGGATATGGTGATGTTCCTATACCGACCCGAATATTATGATATAACCCAAAACGAAATGGGCGAAGATAACAAAGGCGAAACCCATATACGTATAGCAAAGCACCGTAATGGTAGCTTAGAAACTATAAAGTTAAAAGCTAAATTGCACATTCAAAAATTTGAAGAGGAGGAAACCGATGGCGGCTTTAGACCAGGCCCAGCACCACAAGGTGGCGGTAATTGGAAGCCCGTAAACGACCCTAGCAAACCTAGTGGTGGCGGTAGTTTGTACATTGAAAGAGGTAGCAAAATGAACGATACTAATGGCGATGACGATGTACCGTTTTAATTAAAAAAAGATTAAATTATAAAAGCAATATTTTACAAAAGTGTTACCCTATTTTTACCATGCTACTTTGCAAAGTAGCCAAAGTGTATTTAACCTAACCGAGGCTACATCCAAGCATTGCATACAAGTACTTCGTATGCAACAAGGTGAACAACTTAACCTTACTAATGGTATAGGGCTTATAGTAACGGTAGCATTGGTAACACCCCACAAAAAAAATAGTGTAGTAAAACTTGTAGCAGCACAAACAGTGGCAAAGCCCAACAAACAAAACACCATTGCCATATCCTTATTAAAAAATGCCACTAGGTTTGAGTGGTTTTTAGAAAAAGCAACAGAACTTGGTATAGCTAATATTATCCCATTAATTTGTAAGCGAACAGAAAGGCAACTATTTAAAAAAGAAAGATGGGAAGCTATACTTATTAGTGCCATGTTGCAATCGCAACAGTGTTGGTTGCCTACCTTAGCTACACCAGTTAATTATAAAGAGGTAATACTCAATACTGATTATGTTACCAAATTAATAGCACATTGTGATACTGATAATTTGAAAACTAACCTTATTGCACACACCAATTTACTTAATAGTATAGTGCTTATAGGGCCAGAAGGCGACTTTACACCTGAGGAAATAGCACTAGCCAAACATAATGATTATAAAGCTGTAACACTTGGCAGCACAAGGTTACGTACCGAAACAGCAGCTATAGTAGCTGCTACTTTAGTGCAACTTTAGGTTTATTTTATACAATTGTATAAATACTTAGTATTTTTCTAGTATCTTTATTTTCTAATCAAAAAATCTAAGTAGTTTTTACTTACGTATATATATAAAATACTTATATGAATTATACAAATTATATTAAAAACTCAGTTGAAAATTTGCAAAATTCTAAAAAAAGCAGTACCCTTAATTTAATAAGTCAAGTGCTATGTAACAATAGCAATGTAAATATTGCAGCAATAATTAGCCAACCCCATAATAATAATATTACACTCAAATTTGATGATTTGGCCATAAAAATTAATCAATACAATTGAATTTTCTTAGCGTAAAAAATAAAAAACATCATTGAAAAATGATGTTTTTTTTTATAATAGTTAAGCAGTTGGTGGTGGAGCAGTTGGGGTGTCTTTTTTGCCAAATAAATCTTTAAGCATTCCCTCAGCATCGGCTATATGTTCCTTTAAGGCATCGGCACCTTTTGTTTTTAACTCTTCAAAATAATCTTTTGCCTTTTCGGCAAAATTTTCTGCTTCATCTTTCACCTTATGTGCTTTGTCTTTAAAGTCAGTGGCTAATTTAGCTTTTTCTTCATCGGTCATATTCATATATTTTGCAGCTGCAAATGCAGCTGCTGCACCTAACAAAAAGGTAGCAATATGTTTACTGTTTACACTCATAATTTTTAGTTTTGTTTTTTTATTTTTTTTAAAAAATTTTTAACCGAAATTTGTAACATCTTTACACTAACATTACTGTATAAAATTATACTTATTTAACAACACAATATGCATTTATTTTTTAGGCAATTATTTGTACTCAGCAGTTTTCTTATTTTACCCATAATAATAAAAGCACAATTATACACCGCCAAGCAATACCCACAAGGCTACTTTATATACCCTGTAAAAGCACCTATAGGGCTTAATGCTAACTTTGGCGAACTTCGCCCTAACCACTGGCACATGGGGCTTGATTGTAAAACATTACAACGTGAAAACGTACCTATACTAGCTGCTGCCGATGGTTATATTGCCAAGGTAAAAATAGAACCCTTCGGCTTTGGTAGAGCTATATACATTAATCACCCCAATGGATATACAACACTATATGCTCACCTCAATGCATTTTACCCCGAGTTAGAAAAATGGGTACAGCAACAACAGTATAGTAAGAAAAGTTGGAAATTATTTTTGGATTCTATACCGCCTAATTTGTTTGTGGTAAGTAAAGGTCAGTATATTGCTAATAGTGGTAATACAGGTGGTAGCCAAGGTCCACATTTGCATTTTGAAATACGAAAAACTGAAAGTGATAAGGTACTTAATCCATTTTTATTTGGGTTTAATATACCCGATAATGTAAAACCACTCGTTACCAAATTGGCAGTGTATGATAGGTGCCAAAGTGTATATGAACAAACCCCCAAATTTATAGCCGTTAACGGAAATGCAGTTGCCCCAATTAATATTAAAACAGAGCAAGTAAGCTTTGCTATAACTGCTACCGATGCAGTAAATGGTAGCACCAACCCCAATGGAATATATGAAGCAACAATATACGATAACGATGTAGCCCTTTGTGGCTTTCAGTTAGATAGTATTGGGTACGACGAAACCCGATACCTTAATGCACATATTGATTATAAATTAAAAGCAAAGGGTGGTAGTTATGTACAACACCTTAGCCAATTGCCAGGTTATAGTAATGGTATATACAAACTATTTAAAAACGATGGAGTAGTAAACCTAAGCGATGGATTGGTACACCGTATTAAAATAATTGTAAAAGATGCTGCTAATAATATTACCCAGCTTAACTTTGCTGTACAAAATAAAGATATAGCCAACACCCGATGTGCAGACAGTTTGAAGCAAACCAATATAGCCAACTTTTTAACCAATACTATTAATGTATTTGATAAAGAGGACATTTTTTTTTACTTACCCAAAAATGCATTGTACGATAGCATCAATTTTAAATATGCCAAAGTAAGCGGAAAACTTACAGGCATTTATAGTGATGTACACCAAGTGCATACAGCCACTGTACCATTGCATACTTACTATACAATAAACCTAAAAAGCAATAGCACTGTGCCTGATAATATGGCTAGTAGAATGATTATAAAACGGCTCTACGATAATAAAAGTGAAGTAGTAAAAGCAGTTAGAAATAAGGATTGGTATAGTGCCAGTTTTAGAGGGTTTGGCAACTTTGTATTACTCTACGATGCTTTGCCACCAACCATTACACCAATAGGTATAGCTAACAATGCAAATATGAGCAAAGCAAAAGGCTTTGCATTATTAATAAAAGATGACAATGAAGAAACTAAAAACTTTACCGCAACATTAGATGGGCAGTGGCTATTATTTACTAACGATAAAGGCAAAATATATAAACATACATTTGATGAAAAAACAACCTCAGGTGTACACGAATTAAAAATATATGTAGAAGATGAGGCCGGTAATAGTACAGAGAAGGTGATTAAGTTTGTGAAGTAAGTAGCCCCTTAAATCCCCCATGGGGGACTTTTAAGAGGTATAGGTTTCAAAGTCGTTTTGTTTGGTTTCAAATTTTATAGCTTCAAATATAATATTCATTATTAATTATTCACTATTAATTAAAAAACTTGTGGCAACAACATTAAAAGAAGGGCAAGAAGCCCCAGCATTTAAAGGAAAAAATCAGAATGGCAAAGTTGTTTCATTAGCCGATTATAAAGGAAAAAAAGTAGTCCTCTATTTTTATCCGGCAGATAATACACCTGTATGTACCGTACAAAGCTGCAACCTACGAGATAATTATGCCTTGCTACAAAAAGAAGGTTTTACCGTTATTGGTATTAGCCCCGATGGTGTGGCAAGCCACAAAAAATTTGAACAAAAATTTGAATTGCCTTTTACCTTAATCGCCGATGAACAAAGGGAAATACTCAATACATACGGAGTATGGGGCGAAAAAAATATGTATGGCAATATTGTAATTGGTGTACACCGTACTACATTTGTAATTGATGAAAAAGGTATCATCGTAAAAATATTTACCAGACCAAAAAATAAAGCACATGCTGAGGAAATTGTAAAATTTAATGGGCTAATGAGATAATGTGCTAATATGCTAAAAAATTTTTGAATGTAAAATTGTAATTTTAAAACTTAGCAATTTGCTTTGCCAATTTTTATGTACCGTTACTACGGTATGTGTTGCTTGGCGATAAAAAAATTACAATGACAAAATTAAAATTTTGAAACAAAAAATAACTGTACATATAAAAGAAAATAGTTGGTTTGCTATAGCAGCAGCTAAAAAAATGAAGGCGCAGCATTTGGCAATTGTATATAACCGAACCATACATTTATACAACACACCAAAGCAATTATTTTTAAACGATGTAGCTTGGGTATGCCATGAGTTGCAGCATGTAAAGCAATACCAGCAGCAAGGTTCATTTATTTTTTTAATAAAATATATTTGGTATTGGGCAAGGGTTGGCTACTATAACATACCTTACGAAATAGAGGCAAGGGCAAATGAAAATAACTTAAAGTTATTGGACGAGTATAATATTATTTGATGGTGTTAATATATTATATATCTTCATAGCTATTAACGAAAACTCAACTTGCTTATGTCGGCCTTCAAACCCAGACTTTCCTTTTGGCAAATTATTAATATGAATGTTGGTTTCTTTGGCATTCAATATAGCTTTGGTTTGCAACAAAGTGCTGTTAATCCTATCTACGATTTTTTGGGCGCCAAGCCCGACGAAATACCTTGGCTTAACCTTGCTGGGCCGCTAACTGGCTTAATTATACAACCAATTATAGGGGCCTTAAGCGACCGAACTTGGTCGCCACGTTTTGGACGTAGAAAACCCTTTTTTCTTATTGGTGCTATAATGTGCAGCCTTGCTTTATTTATGTTTCCATTTAGCAGTACACTGTGGATGGCAGCAGGTTTGCTTTGGATACTCGATGCAGGCAACAATACTGCCATGGAACCTTACCGTGCATTTGTTGCCGATAAATTAGATGGCACTCAACAAGCCACTGGCTTTCAGGCTCAAAGTTTTTTTACTGGGTTTGGCCAAACCTTAGCTAACCTTTCGTTATTTATATTCCCTTTAATAATAGTAGGCAAAACGGGCAAATTGCCCAACTGGATATTTGCTTCATTTATATTAGGTGCTGTATGCTCCATAGGTTCAGTATTATGGAGTATGAAAACCACCTCCGAAATTCCGCCAACCGACGATGAGTTAAGAGAAATGAAAGCAAAACCACTCAAACTTTTTTCCCCATTTATTGATGTATTTGCGGCTATCGCCAAAATGCCAAAAGTTATGTGGCTACTGTCGTTAGTCTATTTATTTCAATGGTATGCCTTATTTTGCTATTGGCAAAATTCGTCAAAAGCAGTAGCACAAAATGCATTTGAATGGACAATACCTACTGCACATAACGACTCTATAAAAAATATGTATAGCAACTTTGAAGAAGCCGTAAAGCGAAATGCTTACGCTAAAAATTTGGATTATGATAAAATAAAAAAGGATGATTCTACCTATAGTTTATTTTACAACAATAATAAGTTGAGTGTGGTTGATACTTTTAAAATAGATGCCCAAACATTAACTGCACTTACACCAATTGAACTGAACGACAAAAAGTATGAGAAAGCCGTATCGTGGACTGGTTTAATAAATGCTTGGTACAATGTTATTACTTTTGTAGTGGCATTTTTATTGGTGGGCTTTGCCCGAAAATATTCGCCTAAGTATGTTCATTTTATCTGTTTATTATTAGCAGGTATTGGCTTTATTTTATTTGCTTATATACAACAAAAGTATTTGTTTTTTGCAGCTATTACAGGCTTTGGTGTGGGTTGGGCAAGTATGATGGGCATACCTTACCTTATGGTAGTAGCCGATATACCCAAAGAAAAATATGGTGTATATATGGGTATTATAAATATGATGATAGTGCTACCCATGCTCATACAAACACTCACTTTTGGTTATATATTAAAGCACTTTTTACACAACGATCCGTCAAAAGCTATATTATTTGCAGGTGTATTATTGTTAATAGCTGCAGCTGCTACTCTGTTAATAAAAAACAAAAAACTCACTAACGATATAATGGCTGCACCAGCTACTGGGGGTCATTAGGTATATAGGGTTATTTAAAAATATTTTGTTTTACTAGTCCACTTATTTATTATAACATCAACACTTATGAATAAAATACTCTGCATAGGCGAAGCCTTAATAGACATGATATGTACCGACAAAGGACAAACACTGGCCAATGGCGAAAACTTTTTGAAAAAACCCGGTGGAGCACCAACCAATGTAGCAGCTGCTATAGGTGCATTAGGTGGCAGGGTTGACCTTGCTGCCAAAGTGGGTAACGACCCATTTGGCAAACAATTAGTAACAGTAATGCAAGGCTTTGGGGTAGGTACATCATTTATGCTAGAAGATGCCAAACACTTTACCACAATGGCTTTTGTAAGCCTAATGGAAAATGGAGAACGTGATTTTGTGTTCAGCCGTGGTGCCGATGGGCAGTTGAGTAAGGAGGATATTGCTGTAATAAATATTGCAGATTATAGCATAGTACACTTTGGGAGTGCTACAGGGTTTTTGCCTGGTCCATTACAAAGCGCTTACACACATTTATTGCAACAAGCCAAGGCTGCTAACAAATTTATTTGCTTTGACCCTAATTATAGGCATTTACTATTTCAACATAATACTGCTAGTTTTATTGAGCAAAGTTGGAGTTTTATACAGCAATGCAATTTTTTTAAAGTAAGCGATGAAGAGGCTCTAATGCTTACTGGTACAGCAACTGTAGCCGATGCCGCTGCACAATTTTTAAGTAAAACAACCGCCAACTTTGCCATTACAATTGGTGCGGAGGGTACCTTATTTGGTTACAATAATAACACTAGCATTATACCAAGTATTGCTATTACACCAACCGATACTACAGGTGCAGGTGATGCTTTTGTGGGTGCATTATTGTATCAACTTAGTAATAAAACTTTAACTGATATTAATAATTTAACCTTAGCTGAATGGACACATATAATAACCAATGCCAACAAAGCTGGTGCAAGAACTTGTGAGTATATGGGTGCTATGGAAGCATTCAAACATTTGGATAAAGAGATATTTAACTAATATAAATCCCTAAAATTACTATACTACATACCTACTACTACAACACCAACTATCCTTTATATAAACCAATCAACTTACTGCTATGGAATTGGACGAACTAGAAAAAAACATTACTGAAATATTACAGCAAAATAAAATAGACATTGAAAAAAGCGATGTGTTATTTTACCGAAGGTTTATAAATGCTGCCTCAAGTATAACCGAATTATTTACTGCATTATATGGTAGTAATAATAATGCACAAAAACACTATAATGACCTACTACAAACAATTGTAGTAGCATATACCAACCGCAATAAAAATTTAAAAAGTAGAGATAACGAAAAACAAGGAAAAGAAAAATGGTTCGTTAGCAGCCAATTAGTTGGAATGAGTTTGTATGTAGATAGGTTTTGCGGTAGCTTAAATAACCTGAACAACAAACTGCCTTATTTGCAAACCTTAGGTGTTAACTTACTACACCTAATGCCAATAATGGAAAGCCCTGCCAACGAAAGTGATGGTGGTTATGCCGTTAGTAATTTTAGGCAAGTAGATGCTAGGTTTGGCACTAATAATGATTTGGCTCAGGTGCAACAACACCTATTAGCCAACAACATGTATTTAATGATGGATATTGTACTAAACCATACTAGCCAACAACATGAGTGGGCCTTAAAAGCAATTGGTGGTGATGCCTATTACCAAGATTTTTTTTATTTATATAACGATAAAAATATTGTAGATTATTGCAATAGCACGATGCCCGAAATATTTCCAGAAAGTAGCCCTGGTAGTTTTACATATAATGAAGCTATGCAAAAATGGGTGATGACAGTATTTCATAGTTACCAATGGGATTTAAACTTTAGTAACCCCAATGTATTTATTGCCATGTTAGATACTATTTTTTATTATGCTAATATTGGTGTGGATATATTACGAATAGATGCCCCTGCATTTATTTGGAAAAAAATGGGTACTACGTGCCAAAATTTGGATGAGGCACACCAACTACTTTGCCTTATAAAACAGTGTGTGCAAGTAGCTACACCAGGTATGGCATTATTAGGCGAAGCTATAGTAGCACCCAAAGAAATAATAAAATATTTTGGTACAAATAAGTACCTAGCAAACGAATGTGATATAGCTTATGCTGCTACCAATATGGCTCTGCAATGGGATGCCTTGGCCACTGCCGATACTACGGTAATGTTGGCTGCACAGCCCGATATACTTAAAAAACCAAACGGTACTACTTGGATTACCTATACTCGTTGCCACGACGATATAGGCTTGGGGTATAGCGACGAAATGATTGCTAGTGCAGGGTATCAGCCTTACGAACATCGAAAATTTATTAAAGAGTATTATAGTGGTACTTACCCTAATACTACTGCTACAGGTGCATTATTTAGTGTAAACCCTAAAACCCAAGATGCCCGTATTAGTGGCACATTAGCTTCGCTTTGTGGATTAGAAAGTGCAATTAATAATAACGATAGAGTAGCAGTAAAAACGGCTATTGACAAAATTATATTGCTACAAGCACAAACATTATTAATAGGTGGTATTGCCATGCTTTACTACGGCGATGAGGTAGGCTATATTAACGATTACACTTATTTAAACGACTCCAGTAAAAGCTACGATAACCGTTGGATGCACCGCCCACAAATAGATTGGCAAAAAAATGATTTGTACAACATTAAAAATACAGTTGCACAACGAGTATTTACTGTTACACAACAAGCAATTACAATACGCAAATCAAACCCTGTATTTAACGATGTAAATAATATAGATTGGTTGGCGGTGCACAATAAACATATTGCTGGTTTTGTAAGGTATAACGATACTACAAAAATTATTTGCTTATTCAATTATGCTCCTACTGTACAAGGGTTAACTTGGTATGCTTTTAAGCAAAAAGGTATGAGTGGCACTATTACTAATTTGTGTAACCGCCAAACATATACATTAGGTAACGACAATGAATTTATAAATTTACAACCTTACGAATATATGGTGTTGCAAGTGGGTTAAAATATCAATTCAACCCATACTTTTTCACTAATGCTAAGTATACACCGTTAGTCCAACCAAAGCCATCGAGGTTAGGGTATTCGCCACCTCCAGTTTCTAAGCTAAGGTCCACTACATTATACTTTTCGGTTAATTTACCTGTGGCTTTATATACTTTTTTGTTAAGGTTAGTCCACCTAGTAGCAATGTCTTTTGCTAGCTCGGCTTGTCCAAATTTCTCCAAACCAATTATAGCCATCCATTGCTGAGGTGCCCATCCATTTGGTGCATCCCACTGTTGCCCTACTGCATTGGTACTGCTCACAATACCGCCAGGCATTAGCAAATTTTCTTGTACTGTTTTGGCAATTATGCTGCCCATTTTAGTTTGTTCATTAGGTAAGTAATTTATAAAGTTCATAGGAAAAAAACCAGCAGCCGTTATATTACCACAAGGTTGTTTTAGTACAAAATCATAATCGCAATAAAAACTTACTTCTTCATTCCAAAATAAATTCTTTAATGCAATCCCTCTATTCAAATTTGTTTTTAGGTTCACTTTTCCACCATTAGCTATTAGTATATTTTCGAGGTTATAGAGTAAGCTATTCAAATCTACAGGGGCAAAGTCAGTAGTGTGTATGGTACTTATTTTTGTAGGGTCGGTAAACCAACGGCTACCAAAGTCCCAACCACTTTCGGCGGCACTTCTCAAATCTTTATACACTCGTTTTTTTTCGTTAGTTACAAAGTCGTTCATTGCTTTTTGGCTGGCAAATTTCATAAGCATTGTCTTTTGCAATACAGCCTCATTGGCAGTTTTTACATCTTCTTTATACCCTTCTTGTCGTGGTATATCCAAGTCATCGCAATACCTGTTTAGCACAGTACCATCTTGCAACTTTACTACACGTTTGTAACTACCACCCAGCTTAGTAGTTTGTACACCTTGCATCCAAAAATCATATTCTTTTTGCAAAGCAGGTAAGTATTTTTTATGTACAGTTTTACCTTTTATACTAGCAAGCAATTGTACCATCATACCAAAAAAAGGGGGTTGGCTTCTACTCAAATAATAAGTACGATTGCCATTAGGTATATGCCCATAAGTGTTAATTAAGTAAGCAAAATTATCAATACTATTTTCTATTGTTTTTATTTCACCACTTTCTTTAAGCCCTAGCATTGTAAAGTAGCTATCCCAATAATACACTTCGGTAAACCTACCACCTGGTACTATATAAGGTTTTGGCAAAGCTAATAAACTGCTCCCTACTACTTTTTTATCCTCTGCTCTTTGTAGCACTTTCCACAAATCATTTATATGTGTTTCTATGCTTTTATCCTCTTTGGTATTAGTTACATTAGGTTGTTTTTGTAGCGTAAAGTTGTTACTTACAAACTTAGCTAACGAAAAATTTTTGCTATTCTTTATTTTTATATAATCTGCTACAATTGCTTGTGGGCTTCGCTTTGGAGTACAATCTACAAACGTTTTGCTATCGGCAAATAAGCTACTACTTTGTACATCGGTAAATAGTTGTCCATATATTTTATCGGGTGTTTGTTGTGCAGTAGCAAGTATAACCATAAAGCTACTTAATAGCAAAAGTAATAGTTTCATATAAAGCAAAGTTTTGTATGGGCTAAAGTACAATTTTAATACTACAATATAATTTGTATTTAATTGAAAAGTGAATTTTTCAAATTTGTAAAGTAACTTAAGTAGATACTTTTAATTTTTTTAAATACAAATAAGTGAGTAACAGTAGCGATGTCCAATATAACCATTCGCTCATCCAAGCCACAGCAAGGTTTTGATGGTATATACGTAATGTAGTGTAAATGTAAATGAGGTATAGTATTATAGCTACTACTTCAATATAAAAAGCTATATGGCTTTTGCCGTGGGCTATTATTGTGTTAAGGTACACAATACTTACACTCATTAACACCATAGCTAAAGTTATTACTCGTATTACCGGTATTGTATTGGCAATAAATATAGCATTGTTATTAAATGCACTAATTATAAGATTAGGAAATATATTAAGTACCGTACAAGTTAGTAATGTAAAACCCATACAAATATTGCGCAACATAGCTACTGTTTGTGGTACTTCATGTTGTTTGCCTTGCCCTATTATATTGCTTATTACAGTATTAGTAGTACTACCCAATGCCCATATAAATACACCAAATAAGCCAAATACATTACGCATAACATTGCTTATAGCTAAGTTTAATTTTGCATTAAGCATATTGCCAATAAATAAATAAAATACAAACCAACTAACTATGCTTATAGCATTTTGAAACATCATTGGGCCCGATTGTTTTATAATTTGTTGCAATACATTTTTTTCAATTTTTATATTTGCAAATAATTCAAATTGCTTGGATAAGCCTTTGTATTTAATAATAATATAAGTTACAAACATACCTACAAATTCAGCAATTACCGATGCTATGGCAGCACCATTAATACCCATTTGTGGCATACCAAATTTTCCAAATATTAATGCATAATCCAATGCTATATTTACACCAGTATCGGCCACTGTGCCGTATAGTAAGTATTTGCTTTGGTTAGTACCTACTAGCAATGCATTGCGCATTTGGTACATGTACAAAAACGGTAAGCCCAGTATTCGTATTTGCAAAAAATGTATAGCCACATTTGCAAGTGCTTTGTTAGGCAATATTTTAACCAATATAATTGGTAAAATGGTGTAGGTTAGTACAATACCCACTACAGCTATAGCTATAGCAAATAATACTGCTTGGTTAAATAATTTCCCAATATCGTTGGGTTTGTTTTCGCCAGCCTTACGAGATATTAACGATTGCAAACCACTATTAAGCCCATACCCAATTGCTGAAAATATTAAATAGTAAACACCTGTAATACCCGCTACACCTAACTCCTCTATACCTAATTTGCCTAAAAAATAGGTATTAATTAAAAAATTAAGTTGAGGTACTAATATAGCAAAACTTATGGGCAACACAATTTTCAGTATTTGCTTATAGCTTATTTGTAATTGTAAGTTTTGCATTGAGGGTGGTGTGGGTCAAGTGGGTCACTGAGTCAAATGAGTCAAATAGGTCAGTGAGTCAAAAAGGTCAGTTGGTCAAATTGGTCAGTGAGTCAAATGAGTCAGATGGTTAAATTAGTCAAATAGGTCAGTGGGTCAAATGAGTCAGATGGTTAAATTGGTCAAATGGGTCATTGTGTCAAATGAGTCCGATGGTCAAATTGGTCTGTGAGTCAAAAGAGTCAAATAGGTCAGTGGGTCAAATGAGTCCGATGGTTAAATTGGTCAATGTTTTTGATTCCTCTCCTTTAGATGAAAGAGCTAGTTCCACTTTCGTAGTTGGCGGTTAAGAGTGAGCCTATCATAAAACAAATAAAGCCACTTCATTACAAAGTAGCTTCATTTTATTTGTTTCCGTCGAAGAAATTATTTTTGAGCTAAGAAATCCTTAACTTTTTCTTTGTGTATTATTTGATCTTTAAATGTGAAAGCACCCGTTTTTGGGTTTCTTACAGCACGTATAACTTTGCTCCAGTTTTTTGCCTCTGCAGCTGCTTTCAAATCCTTTGTTTTCGCATTTTTTGAAGCTCCTTTTGCCATTTTAATTTAATTTATTTTTGTAAAAAAATTTTAGTTTAATTCTTAAAATCACTGTAAGTTTATTTAATCTCTTTATGTACCGTTACTTTTTTAAGTATTGGATTAAATTTTTTAAGTTCTAACCTTTCAGGGTTATTTTTTTTGTTCTTTTTAGTAATGTAACGGCTAGTACCTGGCATACCGCTAGTTTTGTGCTCTGTACATTCCATTATTACTTGTACTCTATTACCTTTCTTTGCCATTGTAATTTATTTTTTAATAATTTGTATATTTATACTTTTTCACCCTTTGCTCTCAATTCTTTTACTACCGCAAATAAGCCATTTTTGTTAATTGTTCGTATAGCTTCACCACTTACTTTAAGTGTAATCCATTTGCCTTCCTCAGCTAAAAAAAATCTTTTAGTTTGTAAATTGGGTAAAAAACGTCTTCTTGTTTTTATATTAGAGTGTGAAACGTAGTTTCCACTTATGGGTGATTTTCCTGTAACCTGACATACTCTAGCCATAACACTTAATTTATTTTTGGATTGCAAAAGTACATAATAAATGTTACAATACACTTTTTTTGTATAAAAATAAAAACACAAGCCATATTAAAGCAAATGCCATCAACTTGCTGAATGAAATTGAAAATAATGAAAAACTTTACATGTATAGAAATTTGAACCTAAAATTATAATTTTGCATTGTGCAATATGTATTAAGCAATCACAAAAAAATTAATAAGTTTTGATTGGGCAATTAAACGACTTTTGAGAAACTAAGCCAACTTTGTAGTGTTGGAGGGTTTTTTGAGTGAGTTATTGTT
>JAYWGN010000055.1:0-75141 GCA_043778255.1 Chitinophagaceae bacterium
AATGGCGGATATGAAAGGGTAGCTCCTCCGTTATTGTTGTAAACAATAACGGAGAGCCGTAGCGAAGCGAAGCCTGTAATAGCCG
The DNA here is from genome assembly GCA_043778255.1 of Chitinophagaceae bacterium. GTDB lineage: Bacteria > Bacteroidota > Bacteroidia > Chitinophagales > Chitinophagaceae > JAYWGN01. Next base: position 86 of record JAYWGN010000055.1, read on the forward strand.
CATATACAGCTGCACAATGCTATGCTGTTGCTATTGCCAATATTATAAAAATATATAAAATAAAATATACTTACAATGGAACAAAATAATGAGCCTCAACACATTGAAAAAGTAGTAAAAACCGCCGAAGAATGGAAGGCAATATTGCCGGCCGAAGTGTATGCGGTAAGCCGCCAAAAAGGTACTGAACGGCCTGGTAGCAGTGCTTATGAGCATAGTGACCAAGTGGGAACTTATAACTGTAGGGCTTGCAACAACCCGCTGTTTTACAGCGATGCAAAGTTTGATAGTGGCTGTGGATGGCCTAGCTTTTACAAACCTGTTACCAAAAATAGTGTGCTGTATGAGGTAGATAATACCCATGGCATGAAACGTACCGAAGTACTTTGTGGCAGTTGCAACGGCCACTTAGGGCATGTATTTGACGATGGCCCCAACCCCACAGGCTTGAGGTATTGTATAAATGGGGTGATTTTAAACTTTTATAAAGCTACCTAAATTGGCGTGTAATTTATTGACTATCAGCACCTACTATATAGTGTTGGCAAGTATATTTTTTTTTAATAAAAATAATTAAAATACCTTGCGGTAGTTAATGTAAGCTATCGTCTTACTATATTGTAAACAACTGCTAAATGTGTGATTAATTGCAACTAGACCAACTTATTGTGGGCTGCAAAAAGCAAAAAGCCGATTGCCAAAAACTATTATATAAAAATTATTATAATGTTTTGATGTCCATTTGTACAAGGTATGCTACCACCACCGAAGATGCGGAAGAAATGTTTAACAATGGCTTTTTGAAGATCTTTGTACATATAAATCAATTTGAGGGTAAGGGTTCGTTTGAGGGTTGGATGAAAAAAACGATGGTGAATACTTGTTTAGATTTTTTGAAATCGAAGCATATAAAATCGAACGTATTAAGCCATAGTAATATGGAAATAAATGCCAACGAAGACTACTTTGACAGTGTGCTACACAAACAAGGTGTGTATGACACTAATGCCTCACTTGCTAAATGGAACGATGTGGAATTGCAACAATTATTTGGGCAATTGCCTACACTAACCAAAACGGTATTTAACTTATACGTATTTGAAAATTATTCGCATAAGGAAATAAGTAGCGAATTGGGTATAGCCGAAAGAACCTCTCAGTGGCATGTAAGCAATGCTAAAAAAATATTGATAGATGCCTTACAAAATAAAAATATAAAAATTGCGGATGGATAAAAACTCTACTATAGAAAATTTACTGAAAACACAACTTGAAAATAGACAATTTGACTACTCAGAATTGCTGTGGAACAAGCTTGATGCTCAACTACTACCTGTAAGAGATGCCTACAACAAAAAAGAAAAACGAAGGGTAATATGGTGGTGGAGTGCAGCAGCTGTGGTAGCAAGTGCTATTGGTGGTACTGTAGTGTACAATGCTACTGAACCTACTGCAAACACATTGGTAAATACTATTGGTATTGGTAAGTATAAAATGCCTACCACTGCTGCTAACAGTGAACTTACTAACGCTACTATATACTTTGATAATGGAGTGGATATAACTGGCGTTGATAATATGTTGAAAAATGGTGATGTAACTATTGTAACCCCTTGGGGTAGCAACGGCACCAATAGCTCTTTGAACAACAAGCACATACTAAAAAGTACTAATAAACCTACTAGTAGTAATGAATACCTAAGTGCTATAGACGATGTAAGCAATACAGAAACCACCACTACAGCCGAATACACAACAGCTAAACCACTTGTAATACCTACTGAAAAAACAGTAGCTAAAACAACTGATATGCCTACTGTAAATAATGATGTAAAAAACAGTGCTGATAATAAAACCACCGAGGCAAAGCCTAGTGCTACTAAAGCTGCTACCAAAAAAGTGACCAAAAGTACCCCAGCACAATGGTATGCTACTACTGGGCTTAACATTGCTACACCTATTAATAACCCAAGTTACTTTGTAGGTGGCATTATGCAAAAGCAAATAGATGATAAGCAGTTTTTTGTGGGTGTAAAAGTGGCTAATAATAAAATGCAGCATCAACTTGTAAGTACCGAAAAAGCAAATACATACCCACAAGTAACCGATGCCGTTATTGAAAAAATGACTACCATACAAATACCATTTGGCTACTCATTTAAATTAAATAAAAATAACAGCCGTACCTTACTCAACCTTGGCTTTGAGCCAACTATACTAACGGGTGTAAGCACTGTATATTACGATGATAATGGTGTGGTGGGTGGCCCAAGAACGGCTGTAAAAAATAGTGCTTTGTTGAAAAATGCAATTAATAAATTTAATGTATCGTTTATAGCTGGTGTACAATTGCCCATAACCAAAGGCATAAACTTTACAAGTACGGTTGGGTATGGTTTGGTTAATATAACGGATAAACAGTATTACAATAAATCAATAAAAAATAATAACCTTAAATATATACAAGCAGGTTTGTTGCTTCGTATAAAATAAAAATTTTCTCGTTTCAATTGTTTTAGTTACTCGAGGGCTCCTTTTTAGTTGCCCTCTTTTTTATGGGGTTTTTTGTATGTTGTTAGTAATAGGCAAAATATTATACTGAAAGTTATTACTCCTAATTTGTTGCTTTTTTATAGTACTATAATAACTCAACTAATGGATAATGAATAGGTTTATATAGCATACCGTAGTAACGGCACTAGAGGGTTTGCTGAGGTTCGCTGAGGTTATTGTTGAGTTTATCGCTGAGGTTCGCTGAGGTTATCGCAAAGTTTCGCTGAGGTTCGCTGAGGTTGTCGCAGAGGTTATCGCATACCGTAGTAACGGCACTAGAAGTTTGGCAGAGGTTATCGCATACCGTAGTAGCGGCACTAGAAGTTTGGCTGAGGTTGTCGCAGAGTTTCGCTGAGGCTATTGCTAAGTTTCGCTGAGGTTATCGCTGAGGTTATCGCAGAGTTTCGCTGAGGTTATCGTAGAGTTTATTGCTGATGTTGTCGCTGAGGTTATCGCAGAGTTTCGCAAAGTTTTTTTCGCTTCGCTTAAAAAAGATTTGTATCGCATACCGTAGTAACGGTACAAGAAGTTTGGCAGAGGTTATCGCATACCGTAGTAACGGCACAAGAAGTTTGGCAGAGGTTATCGCAAAGTTTTTTATCTTCCCATCAAACTGTCTCCTTTTCAAATTAATTCTTTCATTTCTTAATTCCTTAATTACCAAGTTAGCACTTTAGCATATTAGCCCATTTTAGCTCCTTCCTTTACTTACATACTATTTTAATTTCTATTCTTCTATTTACTTTATGTTCAGTTTCACTACAAGTAGTGGCATCATTACATTTATTGAGTAGTTGTGTTTCGCCGTAACCTACTGCTGCTATACGTTCTACTGCTACACCTTTACTTACAATATAAGCAACTGAGGCATCGGCTCGTTTTTGTGATAGTACTTGATTATCGGCTGCTGCTCCTCGGCTATCGGTATGGGCACCTAGTTCTACTTTTACCTTTTCGTTATCTAACATAAATCGTACTAACTTATCTAGTTCAGTTTTTGCTGCTGTATTAAGGTCGTACTTTGCTACATCAAATAGTACGGCTTTTAGCTTTATGGTGTTTTTACAATCCAATACTTCACTACATATTTGTAGGTTAATAAATACTGTTTTTGCTCTGTCATAATTAGCAGGGTTTATCTGCTCTATATTGCTAAAGTAGTTTTCTTTTTGCCCATACAATTGGTATTGCTTACCTACAACTACTTGCAATTGGTACGTTCCTAGTTCGTTAGTTATTGTATTTCTTTCTACAAACCCATCGTCGCTCATAATTACTACTTTAGTGCCGGGCAGTGGGTTTGTGGTATTACATTGGTATATAACACCATTTATTATAAAGTTTTTATCGTTGTAATATATGGTAGTGGCTACTTGTTTTTTATTATCAAGTTCTTTTGCATTTATTATAGTTTTTTCAAATTGTTGGTTAGCAATTATTGCTTCCAATTGGTAAGTATCTTTATTTAATTTTTCAAATACGGCTATGCCTTTATCGTTAGTATTTGCTGTAGCTATTGTAGCACCCGTAGCTGACTTTAATACTACTGTAGTGTTGGGCATTACAACGCCACTAATTTTATCAACTGCTGTTACGGTAAGTGTAGTAGTTATATCTTTAATTTCTTTTTTCTTTTTTTTGTTAAATAAATAATGTACCCCTACACTAGCACCATACGAGTTAATGCTACCTAATGTTGGTACAGCTGTACTTACTATAGCACCATTGTACTTACTATTACTACCCACCGCTATGTAAGGCTGGTACTGACTTGTAAGCAATAATGCAGGGTCAATATACTCGGCCGTTTTATGTTGGTGTATATAATAACCGCCAACATTGAGGGCTAGTTTTGGTAATAGTAAATAGTTAAATTTTAGTTGCAGTTTTGTACCTAATACATGTTTTTGATTATACCCTGCAAAAAAATTAGCTAACCTTGGCGTAGTTATATCTTGTACTAACACCCTACCACCTTTGGCTGATGATATACCCACTCTTGCCAATAATTCTATTGCCCATTTAGCTTTACTCGGTGCTATTTGGTAGTTAGGGCCAACATAGTATAGTTGCCTTTTAAGTACGGTAGTACTTTTATTAATATTAACTACGGGTACATTAAAGTTGTTGAGTAGGTTAGTAGTTGGGTACAAGTTGGTGGTTTGGTGTGTTAACAAATCGGCATCAAACCCAAAGCCCCAATGGTTACTATAATAGTTAAGTGATACATTTTTGAGCCAACCATTTTCGTACTGTACATAATTTGCTGTATTGGTTGCTTTTGCCAAATCGTAACCAATGTTAGCACCTAATCGCCAACCGTTATAAGCGATATTTGTTTGGTGTTGTGCTACTATTATTTGTACTAATAAAATGCTTACTATTAATAGCATTCCTTTTTTAATGGTTAGATTCATCGGTTAACTTTTATTATTTTACAACTCAATATCAATTAAAAACTATTGGTTTTTATTTGCCTCAATTATTTGTTTAATTGTGCTTACGCTAAATGTTTTTGGTTCACTTATACCTTGGCTGCCTAGTGCATCACTTATTAAAGGTTGCCTATTATCGCCGAGTGTTTGTATAGTCCATACATACTTTTTTACGGTACTATCGGCAAAGCTTAGCTGTGGTTGCCATAGGTACTGTGTGGTAGCTATTACATCCTTATCGAGCAATGGCATATTAGCCCTTACGGCTTGGTTGGGTGTTTGGTTAAGCAATACTTCAAATACTGCTAACCTATACACCACTACATTGGCAGGTGCAGGTGCTACTGGCGACCATCTAAATATTATTGCCGTTTGTGCTATTTCTTTTTGTAGTACCTCATCGCTGTAGGGCTTTATTAATATAGGCAATACAATAGGGGCAATTGTAAAAAACCTTGCTACCGTATTGCTAATAGGTATAGGTTGGTTAATGCCTATACATTGTACCGTTACTTGGTAGCTGCCACTAGGCAACTGGCCACTTTGGTTTAGTTTTAGTTGAGTGTTTTTTTCAAATACCAAGGCTGTTAGGTCCAACACATCTATAGCATACAATATACTAGTAGTGCCTCCCGTTATACGCTTTGTGGCAGCTGCTTGTAGGTTAGTAGTTGCTATGGTACTGCCATTGGCATCTTTAATGGTAGTGTTTATTTTGTAGGTAACGGTGCTAGTTGCAGCACCAGGCAGGGTGGCTACAAGTGTAAGCATATCGGCTCGGGTACTCCACATACTAAGGTTGGCTATTGGCCTTGCATTTACCGATAGGGTAAGGTTAATTTGTGCATTTACACTACGTGTAAATAAAATTAAAAAACAAAGTGTTGTATATTTTTTCATGTTATATTTTTTTATTTCCAACGGTAGGTAATGCCTGTACGTACAAAACTTTCTAAATAATTAGCCCCAGTTAATGCTGTGGGTGGCGCTAACTCATTGCCGTACTGAAACAGGTTACTGTTTACATAAAAGTTCCAATTTATTTTTTTGGTTACTGCCCAATCGGCACTGGTATTGAGTAGTAAATTATTATTGGGTACAAAGCTTTGGCTTTTGCTTATAGTGTATTGTACTTGCCCTTTCCACCTTATTTTGTTATTACATAGCGGTGCCGATATACCACTTGTTAGTGTAAATAATTGTAGTGTGAATGAAGGAATTTTATTAATAAAATAAACTACCGTAAAATCAGGTGCTGCTTTTTTTTCAAAAAAGGTAGGTACATAACTCATCATGGCTGTATGGGTATTGTTAATTGTAAGGGTTGCTGTACTTGAGCCTGGCGGTATAAATGACTCTTTATATTTGCTATAACTATAATTGAACGATAGTAGGTTAAGCATTGTTTTGGTACTCCATGTAAATGTAGGGCTTACGCTAAAATCGTTACTTACATTTTTAATAGAAGGCAAGCCTAATGTGAGTCCGTTGGTATTAAACCCAAAATTGTTGTAACTAACATTGAGGTTAAACTTATCGTTAAATTGTGTAAAGCAATTAATGTTAGCAATAAGCTGATTAGCCCTTACACCTGTGCTACCGCTAAAATGGTTGATACGGTTACCCACACTTGCAACTACATTTGTTTTGTAATTATCGGTTTTGGTTTTCCAAGCATCAAACTTTGTATTCAATGTTACATCCAACCTATCGGGTTGTAAAAAAGGGAAACCCATGGTTTGGTACCCTGCACCTAAATATTTTGTTTTTAAGCCAATATCAAAATGTTTACCCTTTTTACCGAAGGTTAAATTACCTGCATAATCCTTAATGGTACTGGCATTGGCAGTAATAAATGGCTTAATAGAACTTACGCCACCTGGCGGTGGAATGCCTACGGTAGTGTTGGTAGTAAATAAACCTTGAGCCATTTCAGCCTCGGCATAGTAGCCTTTTTTAAATAGCTTACCTAGTGTAACACTGGCTACAAAAGCCTCTTGAGGATCTACATTGGCAGGGTTGGGTAGTAACGGAAATGGTGTGGTGCTATTATTTACATCTTTACCTTTAGCTAATGTTAATAATGCTTTGTAGCTACCTTCTTTTTGTTTGCCTGCTTGCAGCATCCAATGGGTACGCTTATAAGCACCAAGCAGTGTGGGTAGTATTGGGTTTATGGTTTGTTGTGATACTCCTGTAAACAGTTTGAATACATTATTTTTAGGAGGCTTTAAATCCACCCCTACGCCAAATATGCCAATATCGCCAGTGGTAAGTTCGGTATAATTTAGGTATTGTGTACCCAGCTGCAACTCTGCCCACTTATACTTGGGGTTAATAGAAAAATTGTTAAGCGGATTGGTAATAAACTGCCCCAAACTTAATGGCCTTATAGCTGGCAATGCACCAAATGGACCAAATACACTAGTAGGCTTTGCAGCAAAATTAAAGTTGAATGGAATGCTTAAATTTTTGCCCACATTTACCGTAGGTGCTATACTAAACCTTAGCTGATTATAAGGCCGCCGTGGTGTATAAAAAATGGGTGTACCCGGATTGGTGCTTAACCCATAATGCTCGTAAGTACTCCCCAAAGTACCACTGATAGATACTTTGGGCTTAGTTTGAGCCATTGCTGTAAGGTTGGTGATTAAAAAAATACTGAGGATTAGTTTCATAAAATCATAATTTTTTTGGTGTTAGCATACTCAGCAGTATTTATTTTAATAAAATAAATGCCTTTGGCTACACCTATAGTTGGTACTTGAAAAGTATTGAAACCTGCCTCTACTTTTTTGCTTACTGTACTTATTAATTTGCCATTGGTTTGCCATAGCGATATAGTAACTGGCATAGCTTTAGTTTGGTGTGTGGTTACACTTATATTGTTTATACTTTGTGTAATGTTCCAGTCATTTTCATTGTTGGTAGTTTTTATTTTAATTATAGTAGAGTAATAGTAGCTACCATTTTTATCTACTATTTTTAACCTGTAAAATGTTTGTGGTACAGTTACTGTATTTACATCGGTATAAGTATAGCTTGTACTTGTAGGGTTTTCATTAATAGTTTTTATGGGTGTAAATGTTATACCATCGGTACTTTTTTCTAATAGGAAAGTAGCTATAGCGGCATTATTAGTAACTGACCATTGCAACAAATTTTGATTGTTAGCATTAATACCATTAAAAGCAGTGAGGTATAATGGTGTTACAATTGCCTCTTCATAATAAAACCAATGTTGTGCTGTAACCTGTGCTCCGCCACTATTTAAGCCATCGCCACCTACAAATGTGGTGTAGCAATCTAAGTCGCTACCATCAAAATATAACTGCCTACAAATAATGTAAGTAGTATTGGGCAATACAGCATATTGGCGGTACTTAACAGTTGGGTTAAGTGCCGATGCTACTAAGGTTGGGGTAATGGTATTAGTACCACAAGTACCTGTTTTTTGTATTATTTTATAATCTTGACATACAGCATCGCAATTAATTTGTACTTGAGCAATATTTAAAATATTGAGTTTGTTAGTACCTGCTGCAGTAGTTACCTCTGTACAAAATTCGTGTTTGTATGCACCATTTACAAGCAAAGCTTGTGGTCTTACATCTTGCCAAGTGGTAGGCACAGTAGGTAATACATAAGTGCTTTGGGTGGTTATAAATGTGTTGATAGCAGCATCGCTTAAAGCCTTTGTAGCAAAGCTACTTTTGTTGCAGGGTGTACCACCTGTAATATTGGCCTCGCTACAATTGCAAGGGCTTAATGTGCTTATAGCTTGGGCTGCACCTGTGCCAGTGCAAGGGTCGGGTACTTGAGCATAAGCTGCAAATAGTATACTGTTAATGAATAATAGTAAGAGGATTAATTTTTTCATAAGTTTTATTTTTAGGTTTTTTTTTGATTAATAAAATAAACTCGGCAGCAGTAACACTGCCGAGTTAGTAGTTGCACTTGGTTATTGATTAGTACTTGATCCGTTGTTGCTTTGTGAGCCTCCGTTATTGGGCGATGCTATACGATATTGTGGATGAACTGTTTGGTTAATAGTAAATCCACCACCAGGTCCATCGTTACCAGTTGGGTTATTGCCCCTTGGGCATTCGGTTACGTCTAATATTACAATCCGGCTACACTCCTCACATTTATTGTTGCGGTAGGTAACTTTTAAAAACACTTTAAACGTAATACAGCAGCAGCTTATAGGGTTAACACCGGGTAGCTGAATACTCAAGTTAAGGTTGGTACCCATTGGTATAGCCGTAGGTGTGGTGTTGTTAAATACTATCTCTCTACTATTGTTATAAGGGTTGGTAGTAGGTATACCGCTATAGGTAGTAGATGTAGCGGTAAAGCCCGATATGGCTAAACTGCCACCCAATATACTTGCCCATTGGTTGGGGTTGTTGTAACATTGTAAGCAAGCAGGGTCGCCTGGTACAAAGTTGCCGCCACCATCGTACTTGCCACTTTGCATTTGAACATCTAACACATTAACCCTTACTTGAGTATAAGTATCGGTACCGCCACCTAACATTAATGCAGCATTAACCGTAGTAGCAGCTTGAAAAGTACCCACCACAGCGGTAGTAGCACCACTATTAAGTGCAGCTTGTACTTTGGGTGTACCATTTTGGTTTTTACAATTATCGCAAGGCGGTTGGCAAGGTTTGGTTTGTTTAAATGTAATGATACACTCCTTACAATCTACCAGACCACATTTTACTTTAATAGCTACCACATAGTTGCCAGTAAGTGAAGCAACGGTTAAAGGAACACCATCTATACTTGTAGATGTTTGTATACTGCCATCGGGGTAAGTGATTTTAGTAAACATTTGGTAGCTTTTGCAATCTACGCCACAAGGGCTTTTCACTTTTATTTTGTACGCTTTAAAACATTCTAATTGGTTAGTAACGGTACTACCACATTGTAAGTTACTGCTATCTTTATCATCGTTCCAATATAGCATTGGTGAAAGGGTTTGAGAACAGGTGCAGCAATTTACATTAATTGTAAACTCACAAGTATTGGGGCATTCTATACCGCTACAATATGCTTTCATTACAACCCTTATTAAGCCACAACTATCTATCTTTAAGTTTTTAATATCGGTTACCCCTAACTTTTTGCCACCATTAGCAAAATATATATCGTACTTAAAAGTAGCATCACAAATTGCACCTACAACCCCACCAAAGCATCTATAATTGGGTTTTAAAGTAAAAATGTCTCCATTATTCATATTTAATGGCAAGGCTGTACCATTGCTGCAAATAAATTTATTCTGAATATTGTTAATGGCGTAATCAATATAACCCCATTCTCCGCAAGGGCAAGATGGTAGCTGTGTGGTACAAGTATCATTAATAGTTATAACAATTTTATCACAAGTATCTTTTTTATTATTTGTTGGGTTTGTAGTGCCATAATAATAAGTTAAGGTGTAAATACCTGTAGCATTTGGAGGATTAAAAGAGCCGTTACCATTACTTGTTATAAAACTACTTGCCCAAGCTGGTGTATTATTTGCAGCATCTGTTACACTTACACCAAGTACTGGTACATTATCTTGAGTGCTGCAACCTTTGTTGGGATTAAAATCAAACGTAGTGTTACAACCAATTTTTATAGTTGTGTCTTTACGCATAGTATAACTTTTGCCATCAAAGTAAAAACCTACGTTATGGCATTTATTGCATGGGTCGGCACAAGAAGTGAAATCTTGAATTATAGTTGGTAAGCCCAACAAACTTTCTGTACCTGTGACTAAAGGTATCCCGTTTTCAAGAAAGTTACATAAAACACCATTTAAATTTGGTGATTGTATAACACCAAGAAAATTTGATTGAAATTTAGCGACGTAAATTCTACCATCTTTCCATGCCTGTAATGCACCAAAGCCGAATTGATTACTTGTAATATAGTTTTTAATTACTTTACGAGTTGTATTAATTGAAGTATTACTTATATCATATTGTAACAAATTAAAGCTGCTATTATAACCAAATGCTTCAGTAACATACAAAAAGTTTTCATTATTTGAAAACTCCAAACCATAAATACTTGATGAAAATTGATCTTTAGTGTTAAAACTATTTTCAATTTTTTGTGCATTATTTACAACACCTGTGTTGATATTAAAATCAAAAATTTCTATTCTTGAATCGCCTACGTTAACTCCCCAATTTGCCATACCTATTTTTGCTGCGGTTGAAGAAAACTTCATTTGCCCAACTGCTTCATAATGACTCATATTTTCCCCTATATCAGTAATTATACAGTCAGTATTTATTTTAGATATAGTGGGTGAATTACAACTGCCAATATTTTTTGCAGTTATATGAAAAGCATAAAATCTTTTTTGGTTACTAGAAATAGATTTCCAATTAACACCATGTGCTAACACCCAATAACCACCATTGTTATCTTTTGCTGCAGTTAATTTTTCACTACTAAATCCTTTAAAAAGACCTGTTTGAGATGTATCTATTAATGGTATATTTTTAGTTGAGGTTACATCACCTATGCTATTATTACTTCCAATTAAGTTTAAGTCTACTACGGAATATGTTAATCCATCGGACTCCTTTTGGTTACCTATTTCTGCACCTGTAAGGCTTGCAACTGTGAAAATAAAATATTTGGAACAATTACATCCCGGAACAGGTAATATTAGTGCACTTTGTGTTGCAGAGTTACCTCCTAGTAATGTGCCGTTGCCTTTTGGCATAACAATATTATTTTTATCATATATATAAGTTCCATCTGTAGATATTATAACATTACCGTTAAAATCGTGTATTATAGCACTTCCTTCTGTTGTATTAAGTGGATTTGTGCTTGCACTACCATTTGAAATTGGAAGCCCAGAACTAGAGAATTTAATTCCGGCATTCTCACCAAAATACCAAACCTGCTGTGCATTGAGGCTACTATATAGCAGCAATACCGCTATTAAATATATTATCTTTTTCATTTTTAATTAATTTTTTAAGTGGTTAGTTTTGTTTAGTTGCATTAAGTTTTATATCGCTGCCTTGGTCATAAATATTTGTTACATCACCACATTCACTTGTTTGCTCCCCCATTAATATTGGGTTAAGTATTTTTCGGTGCTGCCTTTTTACCTCGCAGCATTTTACTTTAGTACAAGTTTTGCAAACTCCATTTTCCATAAATACAATGGTGTACCGTATACAAAACCTAAAGCAATCTTTACAACACATTAATTCCGTTTGTGGTGGTAAGCTAAACCGTAATCGTATGTTGCCATTAAATGTACTGCCTGTGGTAGTGGTACTCAAAAAGTCTATTTCGTGGCTATTGGGTAAGGCTATACCCACATCATCAGTACCACTGGTACCATTAGTATTAAAGCCTGTACTATTGGTATTGCCACTTATTATATTACCCCAATTGTAGGTATTGTTATTGCATCGTTTGCAATCGCCCTCCACATACCAATAAAAATCTACTACTTCAGTTTTTACTTGTAATACTTTAATACTACTTGGCCCTACTACCAAGGGTTGAGTTAAGTACAAGCTGTTATCATTACCCTTAATTTCTATAGGCCCACCAGGTGCAGTCCACTTGGTAAATTGTGAGCTTTCTTGCCCTAGGTTTATGCTTATTTGGTCGCATAGTTCGCAGCGGCATGATGGTAATGTTGTATCACCACGAGACGTTAAATTACAAGCATCAAAAGCAGGATTTGTTGTCTGTACTTGTGAAGTAAACCTTGCTTTCACAACAGTTGTTCCTGTAGGAACAGTAAATGTTTTACAAATACTATAAAATTGACCCTCATTTTTATTTACATTTATTGTATAAACACTACTGATTGGTGAATTGCTCTGATCAAAAAATTGTAAATCTTGTATTTTTGTAGGGTAAGCAGTATAACTTGAACTTGAAATTCCATATCCACTTTTTAATACTTTAAAAGTTGCACAAACTTTAAATTGGTTATTATCTTGGCATTTGATTGAATCAACATTAACTTGATATTCATTTACACAAGTACTACTATTAGCACTCACCCCAAACACAGTCGGCACACTACTGCCCAACACTGTGCCTCTTTGGTCTATAGCTTGTACGTTCCATATAAGGTTGGCGGCTTTATTTTTGCCATCGGGCAGCATTTCTATATCGCCTAATAAGTTGGGTTTTACAAATTGGGTTTGCTCTTTTACATCTTTATCTATAACAGGTGTATTTACTTTCATTGCCTGTGTACCATTTTGCCCCTGCATGAGTTGCCATACTTTTAGCTTGTATATTACTGCACCTTGTGGCTTAGGTAAGCAGGGCGTCCACCTAAATGTTAGTGGCACTGAGGCCTCTTTGGTGGTTAATTGTTTACCATCGTTGGGGGCTAGGTTAGTGGGTGGGGTAAATTTGTCGTTAGTAGCGCCGCCACCTGTTGGGTTAGGTGTTGCCCCTTTTACGGTAAATGGTTTGCATAATTCGTAGCTAAGTGGGGTTATTTGTGCACCGTAGCCAAAGTACTGTACACATAATTCGTAATCGCCAGGCTGCAAGGTACACTCTTGCCCAAGCATATTGAGTACGGCGGCCGAGTTCCAGTTTTTAATGGGTGCATTAAACCCTGCCGTTGGGGCATTGTTAGCCGTGTATGTACCACATACTTTGCTGCCATTTCGCTTAATGGTTACAAGCATTCGGCTTTCTACTACGGCGCCGTTTAATTGGCCGTTTTGTACTGCACCTTTTGCAGTTATCATAATAGGTGGTACTAGGTTGAACCAATCTACCGTTTTGGCGGGTAGTTCCTGTGGGGTGTTAATAGTAACATTGGTAATTAAGTAAGACTGTGCTTGGCTTATGTACCCCATTACTATACAACTGAGTAGCAATAATAATTTCATGAGTGGTTAGTTTTTGTAATGTAAACCTACTGCATTGGTGTAATTGGTACAACCCACATTGAGTGTATGGTACTATTGGTTGTGTGTGTAACGGTTTGAGTGTATTAACGGTAAATGGGATTTGCAGTTTTTTGTGTATCGCGGAGTTTCGCTGAGGTTACGCAAAGTTTCGCTGAGGTTAACGCAAAGTTTCGCTGAGGAGTATCGCATACCGTTGTAACGGCACTAGGAGTTACGCATACCGTAGTAACGGCACAAGAAGGTTCGCTTACCGTAGTAACGGCACAAGGAGTATCGCATACCTTAGTAACGGCACAAGGAGTATCGCAAAGGGTTTTCAACATTAGCATAATAGCATAACTTGTACCGCCTTATGCGGTGTTATCGTATTAGCTAATTGTTTAGTTATCCAAATTCGTTTGATACTTGCTTAATTTACTTTTAGCGGTTTCACTTTTATGTAAGCTTCGTATACTTGTATTGGGTAAGTAAGGGTTACTACCGTGCCAGGTTGTGTGGGTTGTAGTGGGTGTTGGTCTTGTATGTGTAGCTTTATAGGTGCTTTGGTTATTTGGCTAAGTATTTGTAGTCGTTCATTTACCAATTGCATACCTCGGCTTATATGTTTACTATTGGTTTGTAATGCCTTGCTATTGGCTATACCTATACCATTATCGGCTATGGCTATTATAAGGTTTTGTTGGTTAGTGCTTAGGGTAAATTGTATGGTTATAATGCCTTGTTGGGTTAGGGGCATTATACCATGTAGCAGTGCATTTTCAATATATGGCTGCAATATTAGTGTGGGTAGCATCCACTCCTCAGCATCTACATTGGGTGCTATATTTATGGTATAAGTTACTTTGCTGCCAAATCGCATTTGCTCTAATTGTAAGTATAGGCGGAGGTTTTCTATTTCGGTTTCCAGTGGTACAAACTGTTGTTGGGCAGCCTCAAAGTTGCGGCGTATAAGTGAGGCAAAGTCGCTGAGGTAGCGGTTGGCATTGCCCCTGTCCTGCTGGTTAATAAAGTGCTGTATGCTATTGAGTGAGTTAAATATAAAGTGTGGATTAAGCAATGCCGTAAATGCTTGTTGTTTTAAAGCTGCTTGTTCATTAAGCTTTTGCAGGTCGCTAATTTTTTTGGCGGCAACTTTTGCATTTCGCTTATTTATAAGGTATATTATTAAAAACTGCAACCCCAATACTGCTGCTACTATAAACCACCATTTTTTGTAAAACGGAATTTTAATACTAAACTCAAATACAGCTATTGTACTTACTTGCCCAAAGCTAGACAGCCTGTACCTTACATATACAATATGTTTGCCGCTACTTATGCTGTTAATGGCCACTTTGGGGTTTTTGGTGGTAAGCCATATACCGTTATCTAACTTGTACTCATACACCACATCGCTAATGCCTTGGTAAAAGGGTGTGGCAAAATAAAATGATAGGTTGTTATTGTTGGCTGTAAGTGCATCTTTATTGTTAAATGCTACTGACTGTTTGTTAACTATATAAAATGCATTTACAAATACCTTGGGCAATGGTATTATAGTATCAAAAAGGCTTTCGGCTATTTGGCTTAGCCCATTATCGGTAGCTGCAAAGTATTGGTGTAAGCTAGGGTTGTATATAATATCGTTAACCACTTTGCTGGCAAGGCCAAGGCTAGTATTTATATTATCTATTACTCCATTTTTTATTTTTAATATACCGTCCCAAGTGGCTACTAGTATGGTGTTGGTGTTTACAATTATTATTTTTTTACAATAATTACTACCTACAGTTTCGCCTTTGGGCAAGGCGGCAAATATATTATTACTGTAGGTATACATGCCTACATCGGTGGCTATCCAAAGTGTATTATCGGCAGCTAACTTAAAGTCAAATACTTGTTGTAACTTTTGGTTGGCTATAGTGTCGTTAAGTACAAATGTTTCATAATTTTTCCAAATTAAAATGCCTTTGTCGGTACCTAACCAGAGGTCATTATTGAGTTCGAAGAAGGTATATATTTTTCTTACCCCAAAGTTAGATAAGTTGTATAGTTGCAATGCTTTGGTAGTAGTATTTATTTTTACAATTCGCCCTTGCCCAGAGGCTATTAGCAGTTCCTTTTGTTTGTTAACAAAAGCATTAAAGCCGTTGTAAAAAACGGTAGGGTAACCTCCCAAATTTTTGGTTACTATATAGTCGTTTATATTGGTTAAGTTTTCATCTTTCAGCAATGAGGATCGTATACAGCCCGCCAAAGTATCGGTATATAATTTGGGAAAATTAAAAACATAGTTTAACACCAAACCCTTATCCATTAAGGGTAGTGTGGCAAATGTGTTATTGTTATATATACTTACCCCGTTTTCGGTACCTATAAATAATTTGTTGCTTACATAGTTGAGGTTTAGTATATTATTGTTAACTAACCCATTGCTAGTAGTATAATTTTTTATAGGCAAGTTGGGTATTAGTATAATGCCTTCGCTACTTGTACATAGCCAAAGGTTGCCACTTTTATCTTTAAAAAATTTGTTTACAATTTTATTTTCTAAGCCCAATATTTTACTCGTTTCTACAAGTGTAGTGTTGGTTAGTTTGTATATACCTTTGTTAATATCTCGTAGCCATATATCATTGTTAGCATCTTCGGCCATGTGTAGTATATTGCTCTCGGTAGGCAATTGGTTATTGAGTAGCGTAGTGCCATATTGTTGGCTTATGCTATATATACCTTTATTGGTAGCCACTACTATAGTATTGTTATGTGTATATATGCCATACATAACTCTTTGTCCACTGAGTAATTGTGTTATTTTGTTGGCAGCTTTTATATATAATCCGTTGCTAGTACAGTACGCAATATTATTATTAGGCATGGTTACAATACCATTTAACATTAAGCCTTTTGATCTTGTGGTACTATCAATATCAATATAATTTAGGTTACTATTTTTATACTCATAATACCCTTTAATAAACAGTTTTGTAAATAAAAAATTATCGCCATGTATATACATATTGCCAACAAATAATGGATACTTTTTAACGATAGTATTTATTTTTCCGTTAGTATGTATGCTTTGTAATACATCGGGGTAGCTCATATATATAAGCGAATCGCCACCTGCATATATAATACTAGTAACGGCTTTGTTGACCATTCCGTCTTTGGTGTAGTAGTGTGCAAAGTTGTTACCATCAAACTTTACAATACCAAAGTCGGTACCAAACCACATAAAGCCATCTTCATCCTGTGCTGCACAGTATACATTATTAATAGGCAATCCATTATTGATTGTAAATTGCTTTAGCCCATTTAATTGTGCTGTACCAATAATACTGCTGTATATAAAGTACCCTAGTATAGTAATATATTTCATGTGCTATACAATGTAATTATTTAAAAAATAAAATAGCACTATCTTTTATTTTTTTTAACAACATATCCCATTGCCTACGGCTTACGGGCCACACATTACCATCTTGCATTTTAACTATACCACCGTCGGCTGCACTATACTCAATAACATACTGTAGGTTTATAATATGGCTTTTGTGTACTCGTATAAATTGTTGGTCGCTTAGTATATCTTCAAAGTCCTTAAGTATTTTGGTTACTACAATTTTTTGCATATCAGGCTTGTATATAATACTATAATTACTATCGGCCTGTATGGATACTATTTCGTTAATATCCAAAAAAGTAGTACTACCTAATTGTGGAATGGCAATTTTTGTGGGTGTGTGCTTTTGCTGCAATGTTTGTAGCAAATGGTTTACCAGTAAGTTGTTGCTACTGTTGTCGAGGTGTTGATTTTTTAACTTTTCTACAGCTTGTTGCAACTCAGTAATGTTAATTGGCTTTAGTATATAATCAATTGCACTAGCTTTAATAGCTTGTATGGCATACTCATTATGTGCTGTTACAAATATTACTTTAAAGTTTCGTTCGGGCATTAGGGCAAGCATTTGTATACCTGTTTCGTGGGGCATACTAATGTCTAAAAACACAACATCGGTATTGTTACTATGTAACCATTCCCTTGCAGCAGTACCATTGCTTGCTGTGCCTACAACCTCTATATTAGTGCAGTCATGCTCCAGCATAAACTTGAGGTTTGCTACATTGTTTTGCTCATCGTCCACTATAAATGCTTTTATCATATATACTACCTTGTATTATAAAAGCAACAAATTACAGCAAATTTGTGTAAAATGTAATACCATTGAGTGAGTTGTACCATCTATTGTATAAACGGATAAAAAATGGGTAAATAACTTATGCATTTACCCATAAAGTAAATAATTGCTTGGTCGTTTTAATTTTTCTATATTAGTAGTACTTGGTTTATGGTATGTAGTATTTTATATTATTTACGCCAATATGGTGTGTCAATTAATTTGCTTGTTACATACATAGCACGGTATGGAGTGTCAACATATTTGTAGGGTGTATCTACTTTTTTGGCTGCTATTAATTGTTCATAATCGGGTAAGTAAGTTGCTTCTTTTTTGGTACAGGCTGTGGTAATAATAACTACTACTAAAGTGTAGGGTATTATTGTGTTTAATAATTTTTTCATTGTTTTTGATTTTGTTTGATTTTTAAATGGGTAGCTTTTGCGGCTTACCTATTTATATCCGAACAAGTCAAAAATTGTTACCAGCTTAATTTTATTTTTTATAAAAAAAATACAAAAAAGCCAAATCGATTATGATTTGGCCTACATTAATTGTGATTGCTATGGTATATATTTAGTGATTTATTGTATCAATTGTTTTTTTTTGTTAAGTGTAACTATATACCACTCCGCCACCAACCAATTAACTACCCAACCCAACCATGCTACTGTACGGTACACATCCATAGGTGGTAAGGTTATAGTGTTAGTAATAGCATACTTCCATATACGTAGAGTAATGGCACTTAGGGTAAGTGCATAGCTACGTATCATATACTGTTGGTGCTTTTTGTAATTGCCTTGCTTAGCTAGCATTAAAGCATAAGCTGTACTTGCTAACCATAATATTGCTAATAATACAAAGGCAAGTTGCGAATAAAAACCACCATTGGCATAAAACCCCATTATAAAACTGGCCGGCCCTGTAATGCACAATATATTAAGTACATACACATACCCCAACTTACGGTGCAATGTTGGTTTGTGCCTTTGTAAGTAAGTACTAAATTGTGTAAACCCTGCAAACAATACTAACATACTACTATATACATGTACAAAAAAGGCTATTCGCCAAATGTTGTTGCCAATATAATCTTGCTTAATTCGCAAAAACCTAACATCGGTATTATAGGGAATATAACTCATTACAATATTAGCCATAAAAGCTACAAATATGGCTAATAGCAGCAATAGTAAAGCATCAATATATTTTGACAATACCAAAATTGTATGTATATTTAAAGTATAAAACTAATTATAAAAACAAACTATTATGAAAAAAATATTATTTTATTGTATTTGTATTGTAACAATAGCATCTTGCAAAAATAAAAATACAGTAACTACAAGTACCGATAAAGACAACCCCTTAATTACTAATACAACAACTCCCACTGTTGCGAAAGTGATATACGATAAAATTATTGGGTCGTATGTAGGTGTATTTGGCGATAATAAAATAACACTACTTATAAGCAAAGCAGAGGGTGATAGTATAAGCGGCCGAAGTGTAGTAGGTGGCTACGACAGACCATTTACTGGTACAGTAATACAACAAGGAGGTACTTATATAGTAGCAGCCAAAGAGCCCGGTACCGATAAGCATGATGGTACATTTAACTTCACCATTAAAGATGCTAATACAAATATAGTAGAGGGTAGTTGGGTGCCTAATGATGCAAAAGTAACACCTAAAAAAAATTATGTGTTGCAACGTAAAGCATTTGAATATAAAATAGATGTAGGTAATTATGCTAAGGCATCGCAAAGGGAGTTAAAATCGGCCGACGTTGAAAACCTTACCAAGTATGACTTACAAACAATGCGTAACGAAATATTTGCCAGGCATGGCTACTGCTTTAAAAAGAAAGATTTAAGAGATTATTTTGAAAACGAAGATTGGTATGTACCCGATAATGTAGATGTAAAAGATTTGCTAACTACCATAGAAAAGAAAAACATACAGCTTATAAAGCGTTATGAAAAATATGCCGACGATTATGGAGATGATTTTGGACGGTAATATAAATTCGTTTTATTTGAAAATACAGTATGGAGCATCCTCTAATAATTATTAGCAACAAATATTTAACACCCTACAAGTCTGGTTTAAATTTTGATTTGCAAAATGCTTTAGCTGCATATAACAAACTAACCAAGCAAGATGAAGACTTTAATTTTTATATAGCAAATGCAGCTGTTTATTCATCCAATATAGAAGGTAACACTATAAGCTTTGATACTTACTTAAAATCAAATGAGTTTAATTTACACTTAAAAACTAAAGAGCTAAAAGAGATTGAAGACCTTATAATTGCATATAAATTTGCCCAAATAAATAAATTAACACTAGCCAATATATTGACTGCACATGAGTTAATTACAAATAATATACTCAAAAAAAAAGAACGTGGTAAAATAAGGAAAGTACAAGTAGGCGTTAGGAGTGAAGGAAAGTTAATATACTTAGCAATAGAACCAGAGTATATATTAAGTGAACTTAATAAACTAATTGATGATATTAATATATTAATAACCGCCCCACTTACTATTGAAGAGATATTTTATTATGCCGCTTATATTCATTTGACGTTTGTAAATATTCACCCTTTTGTAGATGGTAATGGTAGGGCTTCAAGGTTAATTGAAAAATGGTTTATATCGCAATGTACTCTTATTGGTAATGATGCTTGGTTTATAACATCCGAAAAAAATTATTGGAATAACAGACTGGCTTATTATAAAAACTTACAGTTAGGTGTAAATTATTATGAGGTAAAATATGAAAAATGTGTACCGTTTTTGTTAATGTTACCCAACAGTTTACTGTAACTTAAATATTGCACAATGCCTAATAATAATAACCAAATAATTAGCTACTTTACTTTACGTATTTTAATAGGTTCGTTAGGTATGCTACTGCCTATATTATTGGTAATAAGCAATTACATTACTAATGCTACAGTTGTTATTGAAAACTCCATAAGCGACTATTACGATAATGGTACAGCTGGCGATATACTAGTAGGTGTATTGTTTGTGTTGGGTTTCTTTTTACTTTGCTACAAAGGTTATAACCGTACCGATAATATTGCGGCATCGGTAGGTGGCGTTGCAGCATTAGGTGTAGCTCTTTTTCCTACTACTGGCAATGCTTTGGTACATAGTTTACATTTTGTATTTGCCACTATTTTGTTTTTAGTATTTATATTTTTTTCGCTGTATTTGTTTAGAAAAGGCCATGCTAATGGTGTACAAAGCAAACTAAAGCCAACCCGTAACAACGTATATTTAATATGTGGCATTATAATGAGTTTATGTGTAGTGTCAATTGGCGTATTATCTTTTAATAAATTCACCCTTATTAAAAATGACTATAACCTTACCTTTTGGTTGGAGAGTATGGCACTTATTGCCTTTGGATTTAGTTGGGCTATAAAGGGGCAAATGCTTTGGAGTGATGAGTCCTAACATACATTTTATTGCTTACCCTACCCAATAGTATATACAATACTTGCCATACCAAAATATTGTATATTTGTACAGTATGAAGTTGTTAGAAAATACAGCGGTAGCACCTACCCTATTTAATATTGAAAATATAAATTTGCCATTGAAATATGTTAATGGCAAAACAATGAAAGTGAATGCTAGTAACGTATTAGACCAATATTATACCAAAAGGGAAACGGCAATTAAAAATAAATAATTAATGGAAGAAGTTAAATTTATAGATTTATTCGCAGGTATTGGTGGGCTTAGGCTTGGGTTTGAAGAGGCATTTAATAATGTTGGCTTTCAAACAAAATGTGTTATGACCTCCGAAATAAAACCATATGCACTAAAAACATTAAATCAAAATTTTAAACACCAATATTTTGTTGGCGATATTAGTAAAGTCAAAAATTGCGATATTCCCGATTTTGATTTTTTATTAGGTGGCTTTCCGTGTCAGCCATTTAGTGCAAGTGGAAAAAGGCACGGATTTGTTGATACAAGAGGGACGTTGTTTTTTGAAATTGAAAGAATTATTGCTAAAAAAAAGCCTTACGGTTTTATCCTTGAAAACGTTGAAGGTTTGGTAAAGCATGATGTTATAAACAAAAACGATAAAGTTGGTCAAACATTACAAACAATTATTGACAAACTCACTAATTTAGGTTATTGCGTTTCTTGGAAAGTGTTAAACGCTGATGAATTTGGTTTGCCACAAGCAAGAAAAAGAGTTTTTATTGTTGGTACTTTAGATACAGAAATTAATTTGAATGACTTTGAAGTAAAAAAGAAAAAAATTAAAAGTGTTCTTGAAAAAGGTCAACCGTTAATGAAATCAAAGTTTGCCGATTTGTTGCTACAACATTTTTCTATCGAAGAATTATACGGCAAATCAATAAAAGATAAACGTGGTGGTGATGATAACATACATAGTTGGGATGTTGAATTAAAAGGTGCTGTTTCCAAAGAACAAAATATATTATTGAACAAACTTTTCAAAGCAAGGCGTAGCAAAAAATGGGCAGAAGAAATTGGCATTGACTGGATGGATGGAATGCCTTTGACATTAAAACAGATAGCCACATTTTATGAATCGCCAAAGCTAAAAGAGATGCTTGACGATTTAGTTACAAAAGGTTATTTGAAATTTGAGCATCCTAAAAGTTTAGTAACAGAATATACTTTACTTGGTAATAAAACTTTCCGAAAAGAAAATAAATCATTGCCTCCTGGCTATAATATTGTTTCAGGTAAATTGAGTTTTGAAATAAATAAAGTTCTTAACCCTAATGGCATTGCACCAACATTGGTTGCAACAGATATGGCTCGTTTAGTAATCCCTGATGGCAAAGGATTAAGAAGAATGACACTTCGTGAGGGGCTACGATTATTTGGTTATCCCGAATGGTTTGAACTACCTGTTACGATAAATGAAGGTTTTGATTTGCTGGGAAACACAGTTGCTGTGACTGTTGTAAAAGCTGTTGCCGAAAGACTAGCTGCCGTTTATGAACCTGTATTTACTTGATAATTAATTTTGTTCCTGTGTGTTCTGCATAGTTTTTTATAACATTTTTCAACCAGTGAGAATTGTCATGGTGTGTTTTTGAATATTGATAACGGGTTTCACTCAATGCTTTCAAAAATTCTTCTTTATTGTTGAAAGCCTTAAATGTAGAACGTTCTGAATACCAATTTATAGGTCGAAGATTATAAATAATGAGTTTTTTCTCTTGCACTTTTATTGGATAAGAACCACTTCCACCTGCAATTTCCCAAATCTTTTTAAGCCAAATGTTTTCAATTGTTATTTGAGAGCCGTGCATTTTATATGCAATAATTAGATAATCGGAATCAAGTCTGTAAGCGTTTGTCAATAAAGAACCGCAGTACGATTCAAAGTTTGCAAGGTCAAAACCTGCACCACGTTTAAAATCAAAGGTCTTAATTTCTAAAAGGTCTTTTTTCTTATTGTCAACATTTAGGTAAATGTCTGGGAATGTTTGTGAGCTTGGATTTACATCAAATAAAATTTTTTCTCTTTTCATCCATTGCACTAACCAATCCTGTATTAAATTTCCAACAGTATCCCTTGATTCTACTGAAATGGTTAAATCTTTTAATGTAAAATTTATAATGCCAGTTTTTCCTTTTAGGTCGTAGTCAATAGTTAGTCTTTTATAAAGTTCTTGAGCTGATAATTTCATTATCTTTTTTTTGTATAGTACAAAAATAATGATTATTTATTTATTGCGTTTTTACACCAATAAAGTCAAAGTTTAAAAAAAACACGAAATTCCTTATTGCTGAACTATCTACTTTATTATTATAAAAATATGCATTATAATTTAACTAAATAAATATGATTTGGTAATACGTTTGATTTTCCATTATTTTTACCCAAAAAAATATAAAACTATGACTAGCTTTGAAGTACGAGGTGGTAAAAAATTACAAGGCGAACTTACCCCACAAGGTGCTAAAAACGAAGCCCTACAAATACTAAGTGCAGTATTGCTTACTAATGAAAAAGTAACCATAAAAAACATACCCGATATAGTAGATGTAAACTTACTAATAGAACTACTACAAGATATGGGTGTACAAGTACAACGCCCTACCAGAGACACTTGTATAATGCAAGCCAACCAAGTAGACCCCGACTTTATGCATAGTGCCACATTTAAAAAAAAGGGCGGAAAACTAAGGGGTAGTGTAATGATTGCTGGCCCAATGTTGGCAAGATTTAATAAGGCATTTATACCCAAGCCTGGTGGCGACAAAATTGGTCGCCGTAGGTTAGATACCCATATAATAGGTTTTGAAAAACTAGGTGGACTATTTAATTACGACAAAGAAAATGGCTACTACACCCTTACAACTACTGGGCTTAAAGGCTGCTATATGATGCTTGATGAGCCAAGTGTAACCGGTACAGCTAACATAGTAATGGCAGCTGTATTAGCTACTGGCACTACTACTATATACAATGCAGCTTGTGAACCTTACTTACAGCAACTTTGCAAAATGCTTAACCGAATGGGTGCTAATATTACAGGTATTGGTAGCAACTTGCTAACCATTGTAGGTGTTACCACATTAGGCGGTACAGAACATACAATGTTGCCCGATATGATAGAGATTGGCTCATTTATTGGCCTAGCAGCCATGACTCAAAGCAACATTACTATAAAAAATGTAAGCATAAATAACCTTGGTATAATACCCGAAAAATTTAAGCAACTTGGTATTAAACTCAACTTTGTTGGTGACGATATACATATACCCGAACAGGACATTTACGAAATTGAAAACTTTATAGACGGTGGCATTATGACCATAAGCGACCACCCTTGGCCAGGCTTTACACCCGACTTGTTGAGTATTATATTAGTAACTGCCATACAAGCAAAAGGTGCAGTGCTAATACACCAAAAAATGTTTGAAAGCCGATTGTTTTTTGTAGATAAGTTGATAGATATGGGTGCCAATATAATACTATGCGATCCTCACCGTGCTAATGTAATTGGCCTTGGTAGAGAGCAACAATTACGTGGCATTACCATGGCCAGCCCCGATATACGAGCTGGTGTAGCCCTACTTATAGCTGCACTAAGTGCCGATGGTAAAAGCACCATACAAAATATAGAACAAATAGACCGTGGCTACCAATATATAGATGAACGATTGCGTAGCATAGGTGCTGATATAAAGAGGGTGTAGTGAAAAATGTGATAATGTGCTAATATGCAAATGTGCTTCCCGCAATAAGCGGGATTAAAAAATTAAGGAAGGAAAACGATGTAAGAAGGTAGAGGTGTGAAGGTAGAGGTGTGAAGTTAGAGGTGTAAAGTTAGAAGTTTTTAGCTACTAACTCTTTGACCTACTGACTCATTTGACCCACTGACTCATTTGACCCATTTGACCCACTGACTCATTTGACCCACTGACTCATTTGACCCACTGACTCATTTTACCCACTGACCCATTTTACCCACTGACTCATTTAACCCACTGACCCATTTGACCCACTGACTCATTTAACCCACTGACCCATTTGACCCACTGACTCATTTGACCCACTGACTCATTTGACCCATTTGACCCACTGACTCATTTAACCCACTGACCCATTTGACCCACTGACTCACCTGACCCATTCCTCTACATCCCCAATATCCATGCAAATATTAATGGTGCTACTATAGTGGCATCGCTTTCTACTATATATTTTGGTGTGGTTACATCTAGTTTGCCCCATGTTATTTTTTCGTTTGGTACTGCACCAGAGTAGCTTCCGTAGCTTGTAGTGCTATCACTTATTTGGCAAAAGTAACTCCAAAAAGGTACGTCGTGCCACTCCAAATCCTGATACATCATGGGTACTACGCATATAGGAAAATCGCCAGCAATACCACCACCAATTTGAAAAAAGCCCACACCTTTACCGCCACTATTTGCCCTGTACCACTCAGTTAGCCACACCATATAGTCAATTCCGCCTTTTATAGTAGTGGTTTTCAATTCGCCTTTTATACAGTAACTAGCAAATATATTGCCCATGGTACTATCTTCCCAGCCGGGTACTACAATTGGTATGTTTTTTTGGGCAGCAGCTAGCATCCAACTATTTTTGGGGTCTATTTCGTAGTATTGTTCTAGTACACCACTAAGCAACATTTTGTACATGTACTCATGTGGAAAATAGGATTCTCCAGCTGCTTCAGCATCTTTCCAAATTTTTTCAATATGTTGCTGTAGCCGTCTAAATGCCTCCTCTTCCGGTATGCAAGTATCGGTTACACGGTTGTAATGGTTATCGAGTAGTTCACGTTCCTGTTCGCCAGTAAGTTCGCGGTAGTTGGGTATTCGTTTGTAGTGGGTGTGTGCTACAAGGTTCATTATATCTTCTTCAAGGTTAGCACCTGTACAGCTTATAATGGCTATTTTATCTTGTCGTATCATTTCGGCAAGGCTTATGCCTAACTCAGCAGTACTCATGGCACCTGCTAGGGTTACCATCATTTTTCCGCCTTCGGCTAAATGTAGTTCGTAACCCTTTGCAGCATCTATAAGTGCAGCAGCATTAAAGTGGCGGTAGTTATGTTCTATAAATTTACTTACAGGTCCTTTGCTCATTGCTATTAATTTTTTTATGTGCAAATATAAAATTAATAGGATAGTTTTTAATTATTTCTTTTACTTGTTTTATTGATTTCTCCCTTTTGTAAGATATCTTCTGTATTGCGTAATAAATACCAAATAAGTCGGCTAAAGTTCTACGAAAATTTATTTTTGCCTATTTTTCTTGAACATAACACCTGCTTACTGCTAAGCAAGTTGTAGGGTAAAGCCTCCTAATATTTGAAAGCGATACTAAGCAACCTTTTCTTCATTTTTTTGGCGGGGTTACACCCCAAAATGTTTTTTTAATACCAATTAGTTTTGTGCTTATTAATTTTTTCAAAACTCACCTTTACCGATACAGGGTTGTTGTATTGGTTGGCTTGGCTAAATACGGTGTATGCGCCTATTTTATACCGGTCTCTAAACATTTTAAAGTTTTTTTCCAACCCTACAAATAGTTCAGCATATTGTAATTTTCGTTCAGGTACATACAAATATCCGCCTCCTACTACCTCTTGTAATTTTAGTTTTTTTACAAAGTTTAATCGGTTTATTATACTCCCTTTAAAGTTGTGGACTATATGCACTTCGTAAAATTGGTTAAACACTGGGAACGACTCTTTTATCCCTTGAAAAAAATTGGTTGGGTTCAAAAATATTAGGGCATCTTTTTGTCGAATATATTTATAGTCGGGTTCTCTTAAGTCGGTTTTGTTTATAAAATTACCGTAGGTCAAGTTGTACTGTGTTACGCCAAATAATCCAGCATTTATTTGTTGGGTTACCTTTGCTTCTATATAATCATAATCAATTGCTGAGCCTAATATATTGGGTATTCCTTTACGCCAAGTAGCGGTAAATGTTGGCCATTTGCTCCCTAATATTAGCTTTTGACGTGGCTCTCTTATATACTTTTGCTGTGGTGTATAGCTTAAGCTTACAGTGTTAAATAAGGCTTGGTAAGCTGCAAACGAAAAAGGTTTATCCTGAGGGTTTAACTTTATAAGCCCACCAAATTTACTAATGCTATCTGTATTAAGTTTGTATTTATCTGCCGAACTTCTAAAGCTCATTTCTACTCGGTTGGTTAAGTATAAGCCATTGAGTAATTCTAATTCGTGGCTTACGCCAATATCATCTTTTTCGTATATGCCACTCCTTTTTAACTGATCAGTCCAGCTGCCACCAGCAAATAAAGAGGCAAATTGCCTACTCACATCTACCTCGTAAGCCCCACGGCTAAAGGGATTATAAAGTTTTCGTACTTTTATATCGCCCTTAAAATCACTGTTTTTAAATCCGTAACTTATGTTGCCCCATACGGCTTCTTGTTTTTGCGAACCATAGGTTTTATTATAATCCCAATCAAACTTAAGCCTTGTACCTGCAAACTGAAATGGTTGTACTAAGCCCACCAATGCACCAACAAATATGGACCGTTCTTTTTTTCGTTGGTAAAATCCTTGTCCATTTAATACCACTTTGGTAAATGTTATTCTATTAAACTCTTTATCCACCGAATCGGTAAATGCTACTGTGCTGTGTGCTCTTTGTATGCTATCATTATACCGTATAAATTGTAGCTGTTCGCTGCTTAGTGGCTCTTGCCTTACCTGATCCCAAAAACTACTGTCTTGGTTATAAGCTTCGTAGCTTGTAGCACTTAATTCGTTGTTAAAGTATTTTTTACTAAAGGTTGGGTCCATTATATATTGATTGTATATGGCCAATGTTTTGCCAGTAGCTTTAGTATTTCCTGTTTTGTTTACATAGGTTAAGTCTTGCCTTGTAAGCATATATATTTTAGTATCGGTAGTATCATAAGTTTGCTCCACACCAAAGTAATCGTAGTTGCGTAGCAAATAATTAGGAAAACTGTAACTAGCACTTGTAATTACCCAAAGGCTATCCATTATATCCATTTCGCCAACTATAAGTGCATTACCTGCTTTTACTGGTGTAAACTGTATGGTATAGTATTTTCTTCCTCCTTTTTTGCGAAGCCTAATGGTTTTAAAATTATACGCATTAAGCCCTGCATTGCTTACTGGGCTTAGCATTGGTATATCGGTTAAGCTTGGTATTTTTATAAGGTTTTGGTAAAGGCTAAAGTCACCATCGGTTGTGGTTAAATAAAATAAATCATCGGTATTTCCTCTTTTTTTTACTCCATTTCGGGTCTCTTTTATTTTGTTGGGTTCACTTTTATCTACTTTCATTACTACCTCAGCAAGGCTCATATTTTGTATTTTTTCGGCATTGTTTATTGCGGGTGTTTCGGTAGCAATTGTGTCTGTAGTTTCTTTACGTTTTTTAAATACTGTTTTTTCATTTTCTTGTGAGGCTCTTATATATACATTGCAACTGTAAGTACTTGTAGCACTTAAGTAATTATCTTTATTTCTAATTACGTTTTTCATAATCTCAGCCCATCGGTCTTTTTTTATGGCAAATACTTTTACTTCTTCTTCGGCTCTTTTGTTGGGTTCTAATATTATATTTTGGGTTTGGGTACTTTGGCTTATTATTAAGGTTATTAATTGTGGTTTGTAGCCTACATTAGTATATACTATATCGTATTTTCCTGGGTCTAGGGTAAAGGTGTAATTGCCTTGTGCATCGGTTTGGGTATTTAGTTTAAGTTCTTTAATACTCACATTTACATATCGTAATGGCTCTAAGTAAGTGTTTTTTACGGTACCGGTTAGTATATTTTGGGTAAATGCTTTTGTGGATGATTGTAGTACTATTAATAGTACCAGTATTGTAGTAATTTTCATTGCAATAGTAAAAAGTATTTGCGGTTATTTTGTAGTTAATGACTTACAAATATTATGCAAAGTAAAGCTATGCTATATAAAGTTTTGTTAAGTATTTTTGTGTGGGTAGGCTGTATAGGAAATTGAAATTTTATTAATATAATATATTTATACAATTTATTTTATAATTTATTTACCTTTATAGAAATAGACTATATAAAAAATAATTTAAAATATGAGTTACAATCTATCATTTTCCCAAAGAATAATAATAGCAAAAAAGGAATTATTGAAACAATTGCCTACTACCTTACAAGCTGCAAAACAACAAGCCAAAAACTTGGAACAATTGAGTACAACAAAGAAATTGAAACTGAGGAATTAATTGATTTTATAAATAACCATTCTCTTTGGTACAAATTTATTATTGATGACAATTTTATAATTGGTCAAGGTGCTGAACAAAAAGTTTATTTACAAAAAAATGGAATTTATGTTATCAAAACTAACGACTCAATTTTTTACAAATATTGGGGTGATTATTTTGTGAGCCTTTTATTACATAATTATTTTTTTATAGATACATCTTATACTCTACTTGGATTTGTAAAAATTGAAAATAATTTATTCGTTGTTTTAGAACAACCTTACATAAAAATTACAAGTTTTACTGATTTAAAAAACGTTAAATTATTTATGAGCCAAAATGGGTTTATTTGTAGAAAAAATAACGATTATTATAATGATAAATTAGGAATAATATTAGAAGATTTACATGAGGGTAATGTTTTAACTAAAAATGGAATTTTATATTTTATAGATACTGTGTTTTATTTAACATCTTCTTTTTTAAAATAAAATATATAGTCTATATAATTTCTCTACCTTACAATTATGAAAATTAAGTTACTCTTTATTATCACTTGTTTTACTTTATCCCAACTATCATTATCAGCTCAAATAAATAATACTAACTATTTAATTAGTGAGGGTAAAGGTTATGCTTTGTGCCAATGTATAAAAAATGAAATAAACAAAATAATCGCTTTAAATAAAGATTCTTCTAATGCTATAATTATTAAAGATTACTCAAGTTCGTACTTTATACAAATAGCTAACTTTCCCATCCCTTTATTAGATAGTATAACACAGTATTACGCCTCTCATATTAATGCTATTCGTGCTATACCAATGGAAAAAAATAAAACTAACCCAACTGCAAATATGATTGGCTACACTTGTTGGAAATTTTATGAGTCAAAAAACCTAACATTATATATTAAAAAACTACTCATTAATTATAAAAAATAACAGCCTACAATCCATACTGCTTGCTTATTTCTAACATTCTATCTATACCTACTTTTGCTTTTACACGTATGGTTTCTTCCATTTCTATTTCGGGTGTTTCGTATTGCATACATAAGTATAGTTTTTCCAAGGTATTTAATTTCATGTGTGGGCATTCGTTACATGCACAATTATTAATTGGTGGCCCCGGTATAAATGTTTTATGTGGTGCATCTTTCTGCATTTGGTGTACTATACCATTTTCGGTTACTACTATAAATTCCTGTGCTGCATTAGTAGTAGCATACTTTAATAAGCCACTTGTACTACCTATATAATCGGCTATAGCCAGTATATGTTCTTCACACTCGGGGTGTGCTATTACTTTTGCATTAGGGTGTCGTATTTTTAGTTTTACTATTTTTTCGAGGCTAAATATTTCGTGTACCATACAACTACCGTTCCAAAGCACCATTTCTCTACCCGTTTTTTTAATTAGGTAGGCACCTAAATTTTTATCGGGTGCAAATATTATCTTTTGCTCTATTGGTAAACTGCTTACAATATATTCGGCATTGCTACTTGTACATATTATATCACTCAAGGCTTTAATGCCTGCACTACAGTTTATATAACTTATTACTAAGTGGTCGGGGTATTTATCTTTAAATAGTTTAAATAATGCTGGTGGTGCTGAGTCGCTCAATGAGCAACCGGCAAGTAAGTCGGGTAGTAGTACCTTTTTGGTAGGGTTCAATATTTTGGCCGTTTCGGCCATAAAATGTACCCCTGCAAATACAATAATATCAGCCTCGGTTGTTTGGGCTTTTTGGGCTAACGCCAAACTATCTCCTATAAAGTCAGCAACATTTTGTATATCAGGTTCTTGATAGTAATGTGCTAATACAATAGCATTTTTTTCTTTTTTTAATTTTTCTATTTCTTCAAATATATCAAGTGTAGGGTCTATAGCTGTATCGTAATATCCTTTTTGTTGTATAGCTGCTGTATTCATTGTTATTTATTTTTTACAAATATAATACTATGCTATACTTTTTTATAATTTCGGTATTGTTAATAACTGCTGTAATAGTTTTAATATATTTTTTTTATAAAAAAGAAAAAGCTACTATTATTACTACTGTGTATATGTGTATAAACGCACTAAATATTATTTTCTTAACTTTTGTATTTTATTGTAATATACACATAGGTAGTAATTATACACACCATTACATTTTGCCGAAGGCTTATATACATACATTATTAGGCATACTATTCACAATTGTGTATAATGGCAACTGTTAATTTTTATATTGTATACAAATGCACAATTTACTGTTAGTATAGTTACGTATAGTTTGTTAGTTAAATGCATTTACCCCCAATTACAAATTCAATTAATACTTACTCCCATTTGTAGTAGTTCTTTTCCACAGCTTTCTTTTACTAAACGGTTGGTTTTCCACCAAATATTTTATTATCCACATTGGTATAGTTAATATTTAATTTGACTGTATTAGGTAATTAACCAAAATAAGGTTTTTCCACACTTTGTTAATAATTATATTTACCTTAAATTTGCAAACTTAAATTATAAAAAAAACAAACTAGAATAATAACATTATGTCTATAATACAAACCATACGAGACAAAGGTAGTTGGGTAATTGTAAGTTTACTTGCATTAGCACTTATATCTTTTATATTTAGCGATGCTGGTAAAAACTTTGGCAACGGTGGCAGTAATAACCCCACCATTGGTACTATTAATGGTAGCAAAGTAAAGTTAGACGATTATTACAAAATAACTAATGCCATATCCACAGCTTATGAAGGACAAAGTATTAGTAAAGATCAAATTGATAACTTTGTATGGTCGCAGTTTACTGATTATAATGCAATGAAATCTGAGTTAACACCACTAGCAATTGATTTTAACGATGATATACTAGCCGATATTGCTATTGGTAAGTATGGTCAGGCTAATCAAATGGTTACACAATTATTTAAAAAGTTTGGTGGCGAAGGTTATGTAAATCCTCAAACGAATCAATTAAATACACCTGAAGCTGAAAAGTTAGTTAAACAATTAAAAAACAGTAAAAGTAATAATGATGATGCTAATAAATTTTTGCTAGCTTTTAATAATATGCTACCGTTGGTAAAAATGCAATACTTACAAAATAAGTATAACCTACTATTGCAAACTACTAATTATGTACCAGCTTGGCAGGTAGCTAAGCAAACAGAAGATGATAGTAAACTTATAAATGTTAGTTTGGTACATTACCCTTATAACGAATTACAAGATAGTACTATTGCTGAGTTAAAACTTACTGATGCTGATATTACTACATTTATAAATAAAAATAGTAACCGATTTAAAGTTAAAGAAACTAGAAGTATTGATTACACCACATTCAGCTTTAACCCAACAGGTGCCGATAGTGCTTTGGTACGAAATAGTATAGAAGAAAAACGTGCAAAATTTGATAAAGTGAATGACACTACCGTTAATTTATTTATTGATAATAATAGTACTACACGTTATAATAATAACTATACCCGTAGAAAAGAAGTTCAAATTAATGATTCATCTCTAACATTAGTAAAAGGTAACTTTACAGGGCCTTATGTACAAGGTAATAGTATGATATTGGCTAAAGTTATGAATGTAAAAAATTATGCCGATACAGTAAATTTTAGACAT
This sequence comes from Chitinophagaceae bacterium, assembly GCA_043778255.1. Classification (GTDB taxonomy): domain Bacteria; phylum Bacteroidota; class Bacteroidia; order Chitinophagales; family Chitinophagaceae; genus JAYWGN01. The sequence goes on from JAYWGN010000055.1 coordinate 33,540, forward strand.
ATACTTATACTTACTCGTAACCCTCAAACAGGTGAAGCCTTATTATCTGATTCAGCTGCCAAAGTAAGAATTGACTCTATATATACAGCATATAAAGGTGGTGCAACTTTTGATAGTTTAGCAAAAAAGTTAAGTCAAGATCCAAGTTCAAGTGATAGTGGTGGTATGGTAAAAAACATTGCCTATAACCAACCTTTATTTAGTGATGAGTTTCAAGATTTTGCATTTAATAGTGCAAGTGGCACTACTAATGTTATTAAAACAGGCTTAGGCTATCATTTAGTAAAAGCTGAAAGTACCAAGGGTAGTACCAAACCTGCTTATAGAGTTGCTTACCTTACTAAAGATATAGTACCAAGTGGTACCACTACCGATAGTGTAAATAATGTAGCTAGTAACTTTGCCGGTAAGTATAACGATGCTAAAGCTTTTGATGCTTATTTTACAGCTAATACTAACCCAAATCAACTCAAACTCAATGCTTATAATATTGATAGAAATAGCTTAAGAGTACAAGGGTTAGAAGATGATGTAAAAGAACTTTGCAAGTGGGCTTTTGAAGCCGATGTAAATCAAGTAAGCAAACCTTTTTTACTTAACAAAACTTATAAGTATGTAGTAGCTAAGTTAGTAAGTAAGCAAGATGAGGGTATGCAAACTGCCGAAAGTTTACGTAAATCAAACTCAGGTATATTAGAGCAGTTAAAAAATGAAAAGAAATTTACTTATTTGGCTAAAAAGTTCGGTGCAGTTACAAGTATAGAAGATGCTGCAACCAAAACGGGTAAACAAGTACAAGTAAGAGATAGTGTAAGTTATCAAGCTGGTGTACTTAAAGATATTAGCCCCGAAGCTAGAGTAGTAGGTACAGCTTTTAATACAGCGTTACAAAATAAAGTATCGGGTGCTATTAAAGGTACTACAGGATTATTTTATATAAAACCAACAAGTGCTACTTACAGCAACAATGCCGTTGTTGATATTAAAGCTACACAAAAAACAATGGAACAAGACCAACGCCAACAAGTTGGACAAAATGCTATGCAAGCATTTAAAAATAAAGCAACAATTACCGATAAGCGATTGGAAAATAATTTATAAATTTATTGTAAAAATATAGTAAAAAAAAAGTGAAGCATGTCTGCTTCACTTTTTTATGCTTATATGTAAATATTTTGTTACCTTAACTTTTATAACAACAAATTATTATTATGCCATTACGAAGGCATGTACCTTTTTTAAAGGCAGTGTTGCTGCACAGTATCACTGCATTTGGTGGGCCTCAAGCCCACTTTGGTATGATGCAACGTACATTTGTACACCTACGAAAAGATGTAACAGATGAGGAGTTACTTGATTTTAATTCATTTTGCAATATACTACCAGGTGCATCAAGTACTCAGGTACTTACACTTATTGGTTACAAACGGGGAGGTGTATCATTAGCTACACTTACATTAATTATTTGGATATTACCGGCATGTTTGCTTATGGGTTTATTATCGTTTTTAGTCGAATTTATAAGTACTGCCAACACTACCAATCATATATTTACTTACATACAACCAATGGCTATTGGGTTTTTAATATATGCAGCCTACCAAGCATTTGCTATTACTATTAAAAACACTATTACTATAGCTATAGTAATAACAGTAGCTTCTCTAATTTTTTTCTTTTTCAAATTCCCATGGATATTTCCATTACTTATATTAGTTAGCGGACTTATAACCAACATTAGTAGTAGGCGTATTCCGCAAAAAAACTTTGTGCTAAAAAAAATAAAATGGAGTAACCTTTGGTTATTTGCATTAGTGTTTGTAGTATCGGGTATTATAAGCGAAACGGCAAGAAAAGGGCAGTGGAATAATAACTTACGCAAACCTATTAACTTATTTGAAAACACGTATCGAATGGGCAGTTTTGTATTTGGTGGTGGGCAGGTGTTAATACCAATGATGGAGTCACAGTTTAGCGAAAGGCAGCAACAAAATAATTTTACAACTCGTAACCCAAATGCTATTATTATCGACAAAGAATTTTTTTATACAGGAGCTGGTATAGTAAGGGCAATACCGGGTCCTGTATTTAGTATAGCAGCATTTACTGGTGGTTTGGCTTTAAAAGATAATAGCATAATATTTCAACTTTTTGGAATTATTGTTGGTTCTATTGCCATTTTTTTACCTAGTGCATTATTAGTCTTATTTTTTTATCCAATATGGCACAATTTAAAAAAACATGCACCTGTTTACAGAGCTTTGGAAGGTATAAATGCTGCAGTAGTAGGCATTATGATTGGCTCTTCTATTTATATGCTTAACGATATTTCTTTCAGCACTAACAATAGCATTAGTGTATTGAATGTACTTACTATATTGGGCACTTTTTTATTATTAAAATTTACAAAATTAGCCTCTCCTATTATAGTATTATTGTGTTTATTACTCGGTATTGTAACTGGTCATTTTGCATAAGCATTTATTTTTTCTATCTCATCTAACACAGCATCTGGCACCCAATATTTTATAGGTTTTTTTTCCTGTATCATTTTTCGTATTACTGTGGCCGATATGTCGAGTAGTGGAGCATTAACTAGTGTAACTTTTTTTCCAACATTTTCGATGTTAAATGTTGGCCTTGGGTATACATACAGTGTGTAGTTGGTCAGTATGCTTTCATAACTTTTCCATTTGGGCAAGTTGGTATAGCTATCACTACCCATTATAAGGCTAAATGTATGCTCCTTGTATTTTTCCTGTAAGTACGTAAGTGTATCAATTGTGTAGGATGGTTTGGGTAGCTGAAATTCTATATTACTTGCCCTCAGTTTCTTTTCGCCTTCTATGGCTACTTTTACAAAGTGCAATCTATCATATTCATTAAGTAAACTCTTTTGTGATTTTAAAGGGTTATGTGGGCTTACTACCAACCATACTTGATCTAATGTGTAGTTATGGGCTATATAGTTAGCTATTATAAGATGGCCATTATGTACAGGGTTAAAAGAACCAAAGTATAGGCCTATATTCATATAATATATTGATTACTAATGTTTTATAACGTTAATGGTGGCTGCCTCATCCAATCTTAAACTTAGGTTGTAACCTGCCACGTATATTGATATTGGGTCACCCTTTATCCCTATTTGTTCAATTTCAACTGTTTCACCAGGTACACAACCCAACTCCATTAATTTAATATACAGTTCGTCGTTGGTAAAGGAGTCTATAATTGCCCGTTCATTTATTTTTAAGTCCGATAGCTTTTGTGTATTCATTATTACAAAATTAAGTTTATTAGCTTCATAACATTTTACCAAATGCAGAATATTTTGTTCCTTGCAAACTATGACACCAATCAATTTTTATGCTGATAACTTATTGCCCCGAGTGCCAAGCAAACCTAAACTTAGGGCTTTCATATTGCAATATATTGCCACGTATAACAAATCGGTTTATCAAATTAACTTCATTTTTTGTAAGGACAAATATTTACGTGATCTCAATAAAGCATCATTAAACCACGATTACAATACTGATATACTTACCTACGATTTATCGCATACTTACAACCAAATAATAGCTGATGTTTACATTAGCATAGATAGGGTAAAGCATAATGCCCGAGAACATACTGTAACTTACACCAATGAGTTACACCGAGTAATGTTTCATGGAGTATTACACCTGTTAGGTTACAACGATAAAACGGATGCTGAAATAGCTATTATGCGTAAAAAGGAAGACGAACTATTAAACACCTATTTCAATGTTCCACGTGAAACATTAGTAAATCCATCAACTACTTAATTGTTCCACGTGGAACATTTAAAAACATAACTATTGTAATTTTGCAATATGTTTCAACAGTATAATGTAATAGTAGTAGGTGCAGGGCATGCAGGATGTGAGGCCGCTGCAGCCGCAGCCAATATGGGTAGCAAGGTGTTATTAATTACTATGAATATGCAAACCATAGCACAAATGAGTTGCAACCCAGCAATGGGAGGTATTGCCAAAGGGCAAATAGTAAGAGAGATAGATGCAATGGGTGGATACTCAGGTATAGTTACAGACGAAAGTATGTTACAATTTAGAATGCTAAACCGAAGTAAAGGGCCAGCAATGTGGAGCCCAAGGGCTCAAAATGATCGAATGGTATTTGCCACCAAGTGGCGAGAAATGCTCGAACAAACCCCAAATGTTGATTTTTACCAGGACAATGTAAAGGAATTATTAATAAGCAATGGAACTTGCTATGGCGTAACTACAAGTTTAGGTCACCAAATAAAAGCCGATACAGTAGTTATTACAAGTGGTACATTTCTTAACGGCATTATACATATAGGCGAAAAACAATTTGGTGGAGGCAGAGTAGCCGAAAGTGCAGCAACGGGTATTACTGAGCAGTTAGTAGCACAAGGTATGCAAAGCGACAGGCTTAAAACAGGCACACCCCCACGTATAGATGGACGAAGCCTCGATTACACAAAAATGGAAGAACAACAAGGCGACGATGAAATTACGGGATTTAGTTATTTACCCACCAAAAAAATAACAAAGCAACAGCAACGAAGTTGCCATATAACCTATACCAACCCAACAGTACACGAAATGCTAAAGGAGGGCTTTGACCGTAGCCCAATGTATGCCGGCCGTATAGATGGGGTAGGCCCAAGGTATTGCCCAAGTATAGAAGATAAAATAAACCGATTTGCTGATAGGGATAGGCACCAATTATTTGTAGAACCCGAAGGGTGGAATACTGTAGAAATATATGTAAACGGATTTAGCACTAGCTTACCCGAAGAGGTGCAGCTGAAGGCTTTACGGCTAGTGCCAGGCTTTGAACATTGCAAAATGTTTAGACCAGGTTATGCTATTGAGTACGATTTTTTTCCACCTACACAGCTACAGTATAGTTTGGAAACAAAAGGTATCGGAAATTTATTTTTTGCAGGGCAAATAAATGGCACTACAGGATATGAAGAGGCAGCATGCCAAGGCTTAATGGCAGGTATAAATGCTCACCTTAAAGCCAACCATCAACCACCACTTATATTGAAAAGAAGCGATGCTTATATTGGTGTATTAATTGATGACCTAATAAGTAAAGGTACACAAGAACCTTACCGTATGTTTACAAGCCGAGCCGAATATAGAACCTTACTACGGCAGGACAATGCCGACGTACGCCTTACACCCCTTAGCCACCAAATAGGCTTAGCCAGTGAAGAGCGGTTACAAAAGGTAAATCAAAAAAACAAAGATGTAGAAGAAATATTACAATTGTTAAGAACTACAGCCGCCGAGCCTGACGATATAAACGAGTACCTTACACAAATTGGAAGTGCAACATTGAAGGACAAGCAAAAACTAGCACAAATAATACTACGGCCCGAAGTACAGTTTGAGAAAATGAGAGCCGAAAATAGCAATATAAACAATAAGTTTAATATATATAACAATGATTGCTTGGAACAAGCAGAAATATTGACCAAGTACGAAGTATATATAGAAAAAGAAAAAGAATTGGTAGCCCGAATGAAACAAGTAGAAGAATTGCCTATACCTGCTGACTTTAATTATACCAAAGTAAATAGTATAAGTAATGAAGCAAGAGAAAAACTAACAAAAGCAAAGCCCCAAACCTTGGGGCAAGCCAGCCGAATAAGTGGCATTAACCCTAGCGATATTCAAATATTAATGATATATATGGGGCGATAATATAGGTACACTTTTAAGCTCTCAAAATCATTATTCACCCTATAGCTACCCTCCATAGTTGTAATAGGCTAGTTAATTACCCTACACATTGGCTTTTAATTAGCCCAACATTTTTATGATTAGTTCATAATATTATTTTTAGAGATATTAACTTCAAGCAGCATATTAGTAATCTTTTTTGTCCGTGTTACAATCAAATTGTTATTTAATTGTTAAATAACTATTTTTTTACTACATTCGCAATACTATAATTAAAAAAGTAAACATTAAAATTTATGAAGTTATTTAAAAACAAATCCATTTCAAAGCTTAAAGCAGTATCAATACTAGTGTTGATGCTTACATTAGGTTTATTTGCCAATGCACAAAACAAAACTGTAACAGGAACAGTTACAGACGACAAAGGCAACCCAGTACCCAATGCCAACGTACAACAAACAGGCAACAACACCAATACTGTAAAAACAAAAGCCGATGGTACATTTAGCATATCTGTACCTAATGCAGCCAAAAGTGTAACGGTTAGTTATGTAGGATACAATAGGAAAAACGTATCCATTAACAATAATATTGCTAACACAGTATTAAGTAATGAAGAAAATAAAAGTGAAGAAATAATTGTAATAGGTTATGGTACCCAAAAGAAAAAAACGGTTACTTCAGCACAATCTAAAATTAATACTAACGAATTTAATACATTGGTTACACCAAGTATTGATAAGCAACTTGGCGGTAGAGCAGCAGGTCTACAAGTTACCAACCCATCTGGATTAGTAAACCAATCACCACGTATTAGAATTAGAGGAGTTAACTCCATAAGTCAGGGTCGTGATCCTTTAATTGTGTTGGATGGTGTTCCAACATACTCTGGCAACTTTTCGAGTGTTGCTAACACAAATGCCTTAGCAGATATTAACCCTGCCGATATTGAATCTATTGATATATTAAAAGATGGTGCAGCCACTGCTATATATGGTAGTAGAGCAGCAAATGGTGTAATATTAATAACAACCAAAAAAGGAAAGCAAGGTAAATCAAATGTAAATTTTAGCAGTGTATTTGGTTTTGCAAAACCTTTTCAAAAGTTTAATTTGTTAAATGCACAAGAATTTGTAACAATATCCAATGAAAAACTTACTAATGCCTCATTAGCAAATGGAGCATTTATGGATGCAAATAATACTAATACAGATTGGCAAGGCCAAGTGTTAAATTCAAATGCATTATCACAATCATACTCTTTAGGTATTGATGGTGGTAGTGAAAGAACTTCATATTTTATGTCATTTAGCTATGCAACACAAGAAGGTATAGTAAATACCAATAAAGCAAAAAAATATGGAGCAAGAATTAATATTGATCACAAGGTAAATAATTGGTTAAAAGTTGGAAATAACTTAACCATATCACGTACAGAAGATAACGATCAAAACAATGGTACAAATGCCTTATCGGGGGCTGTAGCTGGTGCACTAAGGTCATTGCCAAATGTTAGCCCATTTGATGCTGCTAACCCAGGGTTTGCTGGTTATAATGTATTAGCAGATGGTTCGGCTTTAGGCAGAGGTGCTAACACCAGAACAATTGAAAATAATTATACTAACATAGCATTTGTATTAAATAACAATAAATTTAGTTCAGTAAAAAATAGAGTTATCGCAAATGCATTTATAGAAATAAAACCAATTAAAAATATTACTTACAAATTAGTAGGGTCGGTTGATTATAATACTGCAGTTGACTTTCAAGGGTTAGACCCTCGCCATGGCGACGGACGTGGAGCAAATGGTTCTGTATTTAACCAAAGTTTAAATAGAAACCGATACATTTTACAAAATATACTAAACTATAACAAAAACTTTGGCAATCATGGATTGGCAGTAGTTGTAGGTAATGAATTACAAAGAGATCAAAATACATTTTTTAGTGGTCAAGGAACATCTATAAGCGACATATTTTTTCTAACTCAAAATATCATTTCTGGCAGTTATGTAAACCAATTTTCTGGTGGTTCTTATGGCAAAAGCGGTTTTGCATCTGTATTTGGTAGGTTTAACTATGATTTTAAAAATAAATATTTTGTACAAGCATCATTACGTAGAGATGGACAATCATCATTAGCACCCGATAAAAGAAACGGTACTTTTCCTGGCGTATCAGGCGGTTGGAGAGTATCAGAAGAAAAATTTATTAAAGAATCTAAATTGAATGATTATATAAACGAATTTAAAATTAGAGGTGGATATGCTGAAGTTGGCAATACATTAGGAGGCTTCCCATATTTAAGTACTTATGCTTCGGCTCAGTACGGTGGGCTTAACGGTATAGCAGTTAACTTAGTTGGTAACAGCGATTTAATATGGGAAAAAAATAAAAAGCTTAATTATGGTTTTGATTTAACATTACTTAAAAATCGCTTAAATATTACATTTGATATATATCAAAACAAAAATGATAATTTAGTATTAGATGCACCACTACCTGTAAGCTTTGGTATACCAGGCAATGCCGTATCACGCAATATAGGTAATATGGTTAATAAAGGTATTGAGTTAACAATAGCAGGTACTGTGCTTAAAAAAGGTGATTTCACTTGGGATGCAAGTATAAATTATACAACAGTAAAAAATGAGGTTAAGTCATTATACTTAAACCAAGACGTGTTTGGCACCTATAACATATTAAGAGTAGGACAGCCAATAAATTCATTATTTGGATACCAATATGCTGGTGTTAATAGTGGTAATGGTAACCCAATGTATACCAAAGCAGATGGCACTTTAATACAAGGCAATATAGCATCATCTTCTTACTTTTTAGCAACAAAAGGTAGTGCAGTATTAGGTGCTGCAAGCACATTAGCAGCAACAGACCGTACAACTGTAGGCAATGTAATACCAACATATTATGGAGGATTTAGCAATACCCTTAATTACAAAGGGTTATCATTGGACTTTTTATTTAGATTTAGTGGCGGTAATAAAATAATGAATATTACGAAGCAAGATGCTTTATTAAGTCAAGGCTTTGTAAATAACGATAAAGAAATATTGGGACGATGGACAACAGCAGGACAAGAGGCAACAGTACCAAGGCTATGGTATGGCCGAGATAACTTTACTAACTTAAGTGCAAGTACAAATACAAGATTTATAGAAGATGGTGACTTTATACGATTAGATAACCTAACATTAGGCTATCAATTACCAAAGAGCATTCTTAATAAATTTTCAAAAAATGGGGTAAGGTCATTTAAGGCATTTATACAAGGGCAAAACTTATGGCTTAGCACCAAATTTACTGGTATTGACCCCGATGGTGTTGATGAGCAAGGCTTAAACAATGCAGTAGTGCCATCTGCAAGAACAATTTCTGTTGGCTTTACAATAGGCCTTTAAACTATTAAAAAAATATAAAAATTTAATAAATGAAAAATATATATAAAAACTTCAAATTAATATTTGCAACCATAGTAATTATAGCTATTGGTAGTAGTTGCGATAAAAAAGTATTAGATGTAACACCCTTTTCGTCATTTACTGATGCAACTGCATTTACAACCGTAGAACGAATTAACTTAGCCATAAATGGTGTATACGATGCAGCACAAAGTGGCTTTTATGCAGGTGGCGTAGTTAGGGGTTATCCTTTTGGAGCAGCAAGTATACAGCAAGGCGATATGAGAGGTGAGGACATGCTTAACCAAGCAGCATTTTATCAAATAAGTTATGAAAACACCCAGTTGGACAACTCGGCAAATAATCGATTTCAATTTGAAACATTATATGCACTTATAAATAAAGCAAACCTTGTAATTGAAGGGGTAAATGGTGCAGTAAGCAAAGGAATTATAACGGCAGCACAAGCAGCACAGTTTGAAGGGGAATGTAGATTTTTAAGAGCAATGGCACACCATGAACTTTTAATATTTTTTGCCCGTCCTTTTACTGACAATGCAGGTGGACAAACAGGTATTATTTATAGAACATTTGGTATTAACAATGATGCTACCTCAGAAGCCGCCAAAGCTTTAACAAGAACTACTGTAGCCGATTGTTATACAAAACTTTTAGCCGATTTAAACTTTGCAGAAACCAATTTGTCTGCAACATCAATCTTAAAAACATTTAAAGCAACCAGAGCAGCAGCAATAGCTTTAAAAATGAGGGTTAGAATGCACCAAGGCGATTGGCCAGGTGTAAAAACTGAAGGAGATAAAATAGTATCAGCAGCAATGCCATTTACTAGTGCTATTGGGACTTGGAGATTGGCAGCAACCTCAGGAGCAGCATTTGTAGCTCCATGGCAAAGCGACGAAAATATATTTTCAATAAAAAATGATGCAACAGACAACCCAGGGGTTAATGGTTCGTTGCCAAATATGTTTGGAAACCCGTCACCAGCTCCTGTAGGTACAGGTGGCAGAGGCTTAGTACGTATAAGCCCAATTGTTTGGAACTTTACACCTTGGTTGTGCGACGATTTGAGAAGAACAGGCTTAACTTCTAGCGATGGAGGAGCAGGAAGATATACTACAAAATACAAAGACGTAACCACTCAATCAGATGCAGCACCAATGATAAGATATGCAGAAGTATTGCTTATGTTAGCAGAGGCTGAAGCAAGAATAGCAGCTATACCATCTACAAGAGCATTAGATTTACTAAATGGAGTGCGTAACCGTTCATTAGCATCACCAACTACACAAGCTTACACTATTGCAACATTTTTAACAAAAAATGCATTAATTCAGGCAATATTAGATGAAAGAAGAATAGAGTTTTTGGCAGAAGGCAAAAGATTTGCCGATCTAAGCAGATTAGCAAACGATGCAAGTTTTGCACCAATAGCTGGAGGTGGAATACCCTCAAAAATAGGATCTGGAGCAGCAACTGCAGCAATGTTTAATTGTGCAGCTCCACCAGTATTAACACGTTCTGTGCCAGCATTAGCTTACAGCAACTTTAGGTTTATATGGCCTATACCAATTACCGAAATTCAACAAAATCCTAATTACACACAAAACCCAGGTTATTAACTTCAACTTTTAGTTAAATATCACAGTAATATTCCACTCAAATTAAAAAAAACAAACACACATGAGAAAAAAACTGGCACTCTTTTTATTTCTGTTAGTTGGCACAGTAGCAACTTACGCCCAAACCACCGTAAAGGGTAAAGTACAGGATAAAACTGGCAAACCGTTAATTGGTGCAACTGTAAAAGCGAAAAAAGAAACAGTGGTAACTAATTCGAGTGGTGACTTTACAGTTACTGCAACAATTGGAGAAAATTTAGAAGTTCTTTATATAGGAATGTCACCTTTAAATATAAAAGCTACAGACAATTTGTTAATAGAAATGAGTAAAGCTGTTAGGGCTGAAACTGAAATTATAGTTACTGGGTATTCTACCAGATCAAAAAGGGCTAATACAGGCTCTGCTGTAACTGTAAGTATAGATGATATAAGGACTCAACCAATTGCTTCGTTTGATCAATTACTACAAGGTCAGGCACCAGGCTTAGATGCTAAAGCTGGTTCTGGTCAGCCCGGTAGGGGGGCTGATATAGTAATAAGAGGTAAAGGTTCTATAAATGGATCTACGTCGCCATTATATATAATCGATGGCATTGAAGTTAGGCCTGGTGATTTTAGCACAATGAATCAAGGGGACTTTGAAAGTGTTAGTATACTAAAAGATGCTGCATCAACTGCAATTTATGGTTCACGAGGTGCTAATGGAGTAATAGTAGTTACTACCAAAAAAGGAAAAAATGGGAAAACTAAATATACTTATGATGTTCAGTTTGGAAGTTCTCAATTGCCCAAAAACAAATTAGCATTAATGAATACTCAAGAGAAACTTGATTTTGAAATGAATATTGCAGGAAACCCTTGGGGTTGGACTGCTGCTGAAGTTGCTGACTTTAGAAAGGTAAATACAGACTGGAATGATTTAGTTTTTCAAAAAGGAACTTTACAAACACATCAATTAGCTGCTTCGGGAGGTTCAGATAAAACTACATTTTATACATCTTTAGGTTATTATGACGAAGATGGCATTACCATAAATACAGGTATTAAGAGATATACTGGAAGATTAAATATAGCCCATTCGGAAAACAGAGTTAAAATGGGAATTAATTTAACAGGTGGTTGGTCAAACTTTAGAGGTACAAATGAAGGAAATCAAAGCGTTGGCTCACCATTAAATACAGTATTGTGGGCATTACCTTATGAGCCTAATAAAAATTCAGATGGAACTTATTACAATTCATATCAATTTCCTTTTTGGATTAATCCTGTAGAGGAGTTAGTTGAAAACGGCGATAACAGTTGGCAGTTAAAAATGAATGGAAATGTGTTTGTTGAATATAAATTACCTGGGATTAAAAATTTAACATATAGAATTAATGCTGGGGGTGATTTTTCCCAAATTGAAGGTTTTGCAATTACAAATAACGGAACACAGGGAGCTTTTCAAAGCGGTCAATTAACAGCCGCCTTTCAAAATGAGGGTACTTTAGGGCGAAGTTTAGATAGGAGATTTAGAAGTACTATAACTAACAGTTTAACTTATAAAACTTATTTAGACAAACAAGAAAATCATAGTTTAACAACATCAATTTTTCAAGAGTTTGTAAAAAGATCTGGCAGAAGCTTTAATTTTACTGGTTATGGGTTGTTAAATCCCTTTAAAAATGAGGCTGGTCTAGTTGCTGGCACTGTAGCCAATGGGTACATCCCGGTTGTTGGTGGTGGGTTTCCTCAAGATAATTCAATAGCATCATTTTTTGGTAGTGCAGACTATTCATATAAAGACAAATATTTCGTGTCTATTACTGCTAGAACAGATGGCTCTTCTAGGTTAAGCCCAAAAAACCGTTGGACTAAGTACGGTTCAATTGGAGCAGGTTGGATAGTAACAGACGAAGATTTTTTCAATGTAAAAGCAATAAATTTTCTAAAATTAAAAGCAAGTTATGGTTCAGTGGGTAATTCTGAGGGCATTGGTGATTTTCCCTATAGGCAACAATACGGCAGAGGTACATATGGAGGCAATAGCACATTACAAATTTCTCGTTTAGGTAATGAAGACTTGGCTTGGGAAAGGCGAAGAACTGCTAATATCGGTCTGGAATTTGAAATATTAAAAAGCAGAATTAAAGGCTCTGTTGACTATTATAATGGATTAACTAAAGGTTTATATTTTTCACCTTTTGTACCAGCAACAAGTGGTGGTGGTGGAGTTGTGTTAACTAATGGTGGTAATATGGCAAACAATGGTATTGAATTAAATCTAGGCTTTAAAATTATAGAAAGTAATAAATTTCGTTGGTCAATTGATGCAAATTATGCATATAACAAAAACACTATAAAGTCTTTACCTGACAACCAAAACTTTCAGTTATATCAAAGTTTTCAAGCTCTACAAGTTGGCAAACCATTTGGAAGTTTTTATTTGGTAGATTATGTAGGGGTGAACCCCGCTAATGGAAATTCGCAATATTTACAACAATCTAATAAAACACCTACTGAAATATATAATCCAAATGATTTAACTGTATTGGGTACAAGTGATGCACCTCACAACGGGGGCATTACTAACACTTTTAATTATAACGGAATTGAACTATCTACATTTTTTGTTTTTAGTGTGGGCAATTATGTTTATAATAATGCAAGGTATAATGTAGAGTTTTATCAATATACCACTTCAGGTTTTGCTCGTAATGGTTTAAATGCTTGGACTACTCCTGGGCAAACCACAAATTTTCCTAGAATTGATGAAGCGACAGAAGCTCAAACAACTAGGTTTTTAGAAAAAGGAGATTTTTGGCGTTTAAGAAATGTTATGCTTTCATATAATTTACCAAAAACAATATCGGCGAAATTAAAAATACAAAACCTGAGAATTTTTGTACAAGGACAAAATTTATATACACATCACAACTTTCAAGGGTGGGATCCAGAGGTGTCTAGTGTTGTAAACTCCGATCCAGGCTCTAATGCCTCTGTTTCTGGTGCGCAATATCCCGCTTTAAAAAATATTGGTATTGGTTTAAATTTAACATTCTAACTTAAAATAAAATATGAAAAATAAAAAATTATTTCTAATTACACTTTTAGCAATCTTCGTATTTGGTTGTAAAAAACAATTAGAAACAACACCTCAAACATCACTACTTGAACTTACAAGCTTTACAGATATACAAGCTGCTTTAAGAGGAGTCTATGATGGTTTTCAATCTTCTAACTATTATAATAACACTGCAAATTCAGGTACTCCCAGTGCTTACAGTGCTTTGCCAGATTTAATGGGAGATGATTTTGTAGAAACTCTAGAGAGTTTAGGAAACTGGAATACAATGTCGGAAATGAATTATGCAGCTGATAACGGTGTCGTACTTGGTGCATTTGTACAGCCTTACGAAATAATATCGAGGGCAAATAATTTACTACAATTCATAGGGAATTTTGAAACTGGTGCAAATTCTATGGAGGCAAAAAGAATAAAAGCTCAAGTATTAGCTATTAGAGCATTGTGTCATTTTGACTTAATGAGGTACTTTGCTATTGATTTTACTAGAAATTCTACAACTCTAGGTGTATCTTTTGTAAATTCATTTGATCCATTAAAACCATTAACAATACTGCCATCAAGAGAAACTGTAAAACAAAATTATGATGCAATTTTTCAAGATTTAAACAATTCATTAATCAACTTTAGAACAGGAGGTAATACTACTAATAATACTGCACGTTATTTTATTGATAGTGCAACAGTTTATGCTATAAGAAGCAGAGTTAATTATTATGCTTCACAATGGGCAGATGTAATTAGCGACGCTAATATTGCATTAGCGTTGAGGCCCGTAACTAATGCAGCTGGTTATACAGCAGTTTTTACTACAGCTACAGAAGCGACACCCACTACAGAAGTGTATTGGTCAATACCATCTGATGGAACAATGCAACCAGGTAGAGCAACAAATGGAACTAATGCATCGTACAGAGTAACAAATGCACTAACATCTGTATTGAACTCACAAGGCGGAGCTTATATTACCACATCTGTAACTCGATTAAACCAAATTAGTGCTGGTGGAGTAAGTAGAACACTATGTTGGAAATATCCTGGAGCAAGAAGTTTCAAAGTATTTAGAGCAGGTGAAATATTATTAATGCGCTCAGAAGCAAAACAAAGAACTGGAGACTTAACAGCCTTAAATGATATAAATTTATTAAGAACTAATAGGGGTGTTAGTGTTGGTTCAGAAATAGGAATAAGTTTATTAAATGCTATTCTTTTGCAAAGAAGAGTAGAATTATTGGGTGAAGGACACCGTTGGTTTGACTTACGAAGAACTACTAAAGCAATTACTAAATTAGAATGTATTACTTCTGGAGGGCAATCTAGAGCTGCAAAATGTTCAGTTGCTAATACAGATAGAGGATGGGTTTTTCCAATCCCCTTTAATGAATTAAAAGTAAATCCAAATATTGTTCAAAACCCAGGTTATTAACTAATATAAATATTTCCCCTTACAAACCGCCTCCCTTCACAAGAGGCGGTTTTTTTTAAATACCAATTAAATACCTCAACTTTGCAGTAGTAAACACACACTGCAATACTATGGAGCAAGAAATAATAATAAACAAAGTAGCCAATAGTGGATTACTAACTATTGATTTAGAAACTTTTTACCCTGCAAATGAATTTGTTACATTTGACCTTAAAGGGTATTTGTATAGAGAACTTATATTGAGAGAAAAAGAATTTAGGCAAGCCTTAAAAGAAACCGATTGGAGCCAATATACACACAAAAATGTGTGTATTATTTGCACAGCCGATGCCATAATACCAGTATGGGCATATATGCTTATAGCCACTAACTTACAGCCAGTAGCCACTAATATATACACCAATACTATAGAGAATGCAATAACCCAAGCCATTATAACCAACCTCAATGAGCGGTGTAATGTAGCCGAATATACTAACCAAAGAGTAGTAGTAAAAGGCTGTGGCGATAAGCAAATAAGCCAAGCTGTATATACCGAAATTACAAAGCTACTACGCCCAGTAGCCAAGAGCATAATGTATGGCGAACCTTGTAGTACAGTGCCAATATATAAAGCAGCTACTGTTTAAGTAAATGCTATAATTTTAAAACATTTATATGGAAATATATTTAACCTATACTCTCATAACATATATTAACAAACAAAATAGCTTTATTTAAATATAAAAAAACCAATATGCTAAAATTACTTAAAAGCTACTACTTTTAAGTATAATTTATTTCAATTTACATGTTTATGCACACTAAACCTTTTAAATTTTTACTTCCGTTTATAGCATATATTTATTTTATAGTGATATGGTTTTATAACTATTTTGCAGTTTGGCAAGCTAACTTACCTGAGGAAACAATTTATTTCAGAAAACCTTATATTGCTTATTATATGATGGTTGGTTATTTAATAGCCATATCCTTTATTTTATTTTTAATATGTGGAATAATTTATCTTCTAAAAAAAAATATTAAAAATGGCTTGTTATATATTATAATTGGAAATTTGATTTTGGCTTCTTACTTTATTTTTATTTATGCTACTACATTTGGTAGTTTAAGAAGTAGCTCAAATTTTTTATTTATAAATTTGACTTTATTTGTAGTTTCAATTTTTTTAGTAACAAATGAAATTCAAGCCAAATGAAATTAATATACTTTTTGGGCTAAACACCATTTCACAATATTATTATTTCATAAGTTACAAAGCCTAACCCAATAATTTTTTTCTACAACTCACCCAATAATTGCTGCGCTACTTTGTAATAACTTGAGTAGTTATTAATAGTAAGTAGTTGTTTTTTACAATTAGCCATATCACTCATTTTAAGGTAAGTTAATGCTTTGTACCATGCTGCTTTATCTTTATATACACTTGTGCCCGCTATTAATATATCAAACTCCGCCATAGCCCCTTTAGTATCATTCAACTCTAATTTACTTACACCCAGCCAAAAGTTTGCCAAAGCATTTGAGGCTTTTATTTTATTAAAATTTGCAATAGCACCTTCAAAGTTTTTAGTATTATATTGGGCAATAGCAGTATTTAGTATAGTATCAGCACTTTCTCCCCTAGTGGTTTCGGTTATAGTTTGGTAAGTATAGTTGGTGGCAAATAATTGATTGGGTGTAGCCTTGGTATTACCCATTGGTACTACTATAAATACTACAATAAGCATAGCAGCAGCAGCCAACCCTATATATATTATTTTTCTTAATTTGCCTTTGGCTTTAGTAGTATTTTGGTTAGCATAACTAGCACTTATAATAGCAACATTTTGCTTAAAGCTAAGTTCGTCTTTTTGGTATTGGGTATTTTCAAGTTTATTGCCATTTATTGCAGTATATAATGCATAATCTTCTGCTAATTCAGTATCGGATATAAGCTTTTGCTCAAATGCTTTATTTTCAGCCTCCGTTAATTCGTTGGCTAGGTAGCTATCAATATATTCGTAGTTGGTCACAGTTGTTATTTTATAGTTGTAATAATAATTTATAATTCGGTTCTTTTTTTATTAATGCTATCAGTTTACCCATACACTCACTTTTTTTCTTACGTACATAAGCATAGGTCATATTAAGCTGTATGCCTACCTCCTCCATACCTAAGCCCTGCCAACTAAGTTTTAACAAATTGGCACAACTTTCGCCAATATTACCCACAGCAGCATCTATCAATAATAATTTGTTTTCTTTTTGTTGCATTTCAGCAATGCCGTCCTGTTGAGCAATGTTTATATTAAATCCGCCATCCTCTACTAATGTTACCCTTGTATTTTTACGTTTTTCCAATGCATTAAGCCACCTGTTTTTACACACCATATATAAATAAGCATCAAATGGGCAAGTAAGGCTAAAGTTTTGGGCAAATGCCCTATTGTATATATAAAGCAATGCATCTTGAAATATATCGGCAGCATCGTTTTCGTCGCCATTGTTTTTTGTAATAAAAAGTACAATTTTTTGATAATACTTTTTATAAATTTCGTCAATTATGGCAGTATTATTTTGCCGTAGGCCTATAATATACCTGTTGTCAATATGCATTACAAATTAGGTTGATTGCTATAAAGGTAAAGCTATAATTTATACTATACTAGCTGTTTTTTTTGCAAAAAAAACAAAAATAAGATTACCGTTAATACACCAAATACTACAATACACACACTCAATGGTACAATACACTCAACCGTTATATATTGGATAGAGAAAAAGGATACATTTAACACTTGATAAAGTATAGTATAAACACCTTGTTAACACATTAATATTGGAGAAATGTAACAATTAAAAATAATTTTTATAAAAATAGGGTAACAACCCACACATGTAGCGGATATACTTACATACAAACAAACAAGGAGGCCTACACCTTAAATTAAAGTGGGCATAAAAATAAAAATTATGAAAAAATTTTACACCTCAGCAATGGCAATTATAATATTAAGTATAATATTGGTAAGCTGCCGCAAAAATGACACTATAGATAATACTACTAGTGGCGAAAACAACTACGATGTATTCTGGCAACGCAATGCAGTAATTAAACAAACATTTACCATTAATGTAGGCAGTGGCGGTGTTATAACTGGTACCAAAGGTACCAAAATAACGTTTCCTGCTAACTTTGCTGTAAACCTTGATGGCACAGCATTTAGCGGTACAGCTACAGTAGCACTTAAAGAAGCCTTAGTAAAAAAAGAATGGTTTATTGAAAGCTTAAGTGCAACAACTAATAGCAACCTATTACAATCTGGCGGTATGCTCGATATTGATATACGCCGAGCCGATAATGCAGCCGAACTAAAACCAGCACCTGCAATGCTACTACCCAATGCAGCACTAGTAGGCGTTATAAAAGTAGAAGTGCCACGCCTTAACCCTAACTTAATTGACCTTGCCTTATTTCTGCCCGATACCGGTATTAATGGTACACCAACCGTACCTAACACAAAGCCACCAACAGCTTGGGCATCGGCCGCTTACTATCCGTTTGGTAACGGTAGCAATAGTTATGCTTTTCAATTGCCAAAGTTTAGATGGGTTAACTGCGATGGTTTATATAATGTAGCAGGTACTAAAACTACAATAAAAGTAACACCCAACCTTACAGCAAACCCAGGTGCAACTAATATACAAGCTATGCTAGTGTATAAAAATATTAGTACAGTTATAACATTACCACCTAGCCCTGGCTTTTTTCAAAGTTACGCAAACTCAATACCAGTGGGCAGCACAGCCGATGTAGTATTAATAGGAAAATCGGCTAGTGGCAAAATATTGTTTAAAGTAATACCAGCCAATGTATTTGTTGCTAATCAAAATATTGCTATAACAGCCGACGAAGTACCGGCCGCTACCGTAACAGCATATCTCAGTACTTTATAATCAAAAACCACCAAAACAAAAGGCATTAATTTATTCATCATTTTAATGCCTTTTAATTTTCTTAAAGTAAAAACAATAATAAAATTTTTTTTAAAATGAAAAAGATATATACCCTAATAATATTAAGTTGCTTAGCTATTAGCAACTTTGCACAAACAATAACAAACCATAAAAAGTACAGCCAAATAAGTATAAGAGGCGGATTAGATAATGCCACCAAGCACAACTTTACCGACTATGTAAAAATGCCATTAAAAGGATTTAATGTAGGTGCATCGTTTGATAAATATTGGAAGTGGTACGGCTTAGGAATTGATGTGGATTATATGAAAAACGAAAAACCTATTTATAACGATGCCGACTTTAAAGTTATAATGGGTGTGTGGGACGACCCTTTTTGGTACAGCCACAGTACTTCATCAACCGATTTAACACGATTGTTTGTAGGCATTGGCCCATCATTTAAGCACCAAAGTGCTAACAACAAATTTACTGCCGAACTTAACCTACGGGGCGGTATTACTAAAACGAATGGTTCATCATTATACTATCAAACAAAAGCAGTAAGAGTAATACACGACCCTTGGTGGACAAGAAGTGGTGATGCCACTACTAGTGCACCAACCGACTGGGGAACATTTTACCATAATGGTTACAAAAAAGAAATATTGGCAACTGCCAAAGCACAAGTAAGGTTCAATTATTTTGTAACACCTAAGTTAGGCATTAATGTAGGTGGTTATTACATGCACTACTTTGGTAGCGATGCCAAATACAATTATTTAGAAGTTAATAACTTGGCGGCACTCAATTATTTTTTACTTACACCACAATATAAGGTAAGCTCACTAACATCAATAGGTGCTACGGCAGGGTTAAGTTATAGGCTGGGCCAAACAAAAAGCAGTAAAAGCAAAGCAGAAAAAAATACCCTAATGGTAACTGTAAAAGATGAACTTACAGGCCTAGCATTAAGCGATGCCGAAGTAACCATAGTAAACCAAAGTGGTAAAGTATATACTGGCACTACTAATGCAATGGGTAGCATAAGTTTTGATAAAGTAGCCGAGGGCACCTATAAAGCAACTGGTACACTACATGGCATAGCCACCACCGAAAACAATGTAACCGTAAATAGCAGTAACAAAAATGCTAGTACAACATTAATACACAACGACCCAAGGTTTACGGTACAAGGCAAATCAATAAACATTAGCACCAACCAACCTGAAAGCGGCGTAAGTGTAAGTTTGAAAAACAATGATAAAGGCTCTATTAAAATGGGCACTTCGCAAAGTGGTAACGGAGCATTTGGATTTCAAATAGATGCCAATAGCGATTATGAGTTGGTAGGCAAAAAAGCGAACTATATTTCAAACATTGAAAAAATAAGCACCAAAGGGCTTACCCGTAGCCAAACATTATATGTAGAGTTGGAGTTAGGTGTACAAAATGTAGAAAAAGGTAAAGCAATTGTATTGCAAAATATTTATCATGATTTGGATAAAGCTAATATAAGAGAAGAAGCTAGCTCAGACTTGGAAAAACTAACCATATTTTTAATAGATAACCCAACATTTAAAATAGAAATAGCTTCGCATACCGATAGCCGTGGTAGCGATGAGTATAACCTAAAGTTAAGCCAAGATAGAGCACAAGCAGTAGTAGCATACCTTACCCAAAAAGGAATAGCTAGTACAAGATTAATAGCAAAAGGATATGGCGAAACCAAACTAATAAACAAATGTGCTAACGATGTAACATGTACCGAAGCTGAACATCAAAAAAACAGAAGAACAGCGTTTACCGTAATAAGCGAATAACAGAGGGTTGCAATTGCAATTATGTATTGCAGGTTGTAAAAAGCTGACTATTAGAATAAACAAAAAAGGAAAGCTTCAATTAATGTGAGGCTTTCCTTATATTCTAATCAAATTAATAAAAGAAAATATTTTTCAATATATTTATACCTCAAACCAAACTAATATGAAAAAAACAGGCTTGTTTTTATTATTATTGTTATGTGTATTATGTACCCATGCACAATTAAAACTAACTACTACAGGTGGCATTTCTTATACAATTGGCAACAAACCCGATAGTTTATTTTTTGCAAAAAAAACAGGAAGCAACCTACAATTAAATGCTGCATATTATTGGGGTAGGTTAGCCTTAGGGCTTAAGTTAGGTACAGCTAAGTACAAACCTACAGCAAACCTAACAAACATAACACCACCCAACCTACCCAACAGGCTTAGTGCCACGGCTAATGGTATTAGGAACACGTACTTTTTATTAGGGCCAGAAATATGCTTGTGCTATCGCCAAATAAAAATAATGCCTAACATTAAACTTGGTATAATGCATACCGTAGCCGATAGTACCATTATAAAATTAGAATCAATTAACGGCACACCACGTAAGTATAGTACAGGCTTAGCTAATGCCAACAGCTTTGCATATAATGTAGGAGTTAATATAGCAGTTAAAATAAGCAACACCATAGGTATAGCCACCAACCTCGATTATATGGCTTACAAGCTAAATGCCACACTAACCGACACTCGTAGTAGCACTAACCCAACCCTACCAATTAACCAACCTAGGCAATACTTTAATGCTGGCTTAGGTATATATGTAACATTTTAATTAAACAATACTTATGAAATATATAATAGCAATACTATTAATAGCGATAAGCCAATACACCAAATTAGCAGCACAAATAACCGTAAACTATAGTAGTAGCAATTACGCAATAAGCTATAATTATATGAAAGCAGGAGTGGCAACAGCTGCACTACTAACACCTTCCGAAAAGCCTTTTTCACCCAAAAACCCAGGCTTTAGGGTATGGTTTGAGTATGGTGATGGTAAGTTTACATACTTAAGTAATTCACAACATGGATACATAGCACCAAGCCAAAATGCTATGGTTAAAATTACAGGCATTTATGAAAATGGCGAAAAACCACCTCCAAGGATAATGTCAACAACTACTGGTGGAACTACAAATGTTGCACACCAAGCAAACTATTTAAAATCGGGTAAAAATGTAACCATACAATCTAATGTTGATGATATATGTGGTAACGATACTATGCATTTTGCAATTAGTTACAAAGTATTAAATAAACAAGAAAATTGTCCAAAATTAGTATTTGAGTATAATTTAGATGGGATTGATTGCTTTGAAAGTACTAAGGAGTCACAAAAAATTACCGATGTTTCGGGGTCCGAAACTGTAAACTTTATACGAACACACTTTGGAGAAACTCCAGACGACACAAATGACAACAAAATAATATTTAGTAATTTAAAAACCACCACTTCTGCTACTGGCATTACCACAGTATTTGTAACATTAGTACCAAAAAACAAGGAAGAACTTGAAGGTACTAACTGCAGAGTAAAAGCCTACTTAATAAACTGTAAAGGAACAACTGACGAAGCTAACAGCGACGAACAAGAAATGACTAACAAAGGCGATAAACCACACGACCCTAACTATATATTGGTTAATAAAACTTGCTTAAAAATGCCTACATTAGATACTGCCTTACATTATGTAATACACTTTCAAAATACAGGAATAGGTGCAAGTAACGACTCCGTAAAAATTTCAACTCATATTGACCCAACGGTACTAAGCCAAATAAACCATAATAATACATTTACTAACTTAACAGCTCAATATGGCAATATGGCAATGACCTCATTTGTGCCTATTAACCTTAACACATTTACAGGACCTTATGTAGCCAATACTGTATATTATGACATTGTATCGCACCTCGATTCGGTGATATTTAAAATAGCAAAAAATAGCACTATATTATCAGGGCTTAACCTAAGCAACCCTAACTTTATGGACGACCCATCAACAATGGGCGAAATAACATTTAACATAAAACTACCCACCAATTATGTAGCTGGCAAGCAGCTAAATGCACAAGCCGGTATAGTGTTTGACCAAGAAGCTGCCGTACTAACCAATAACGCCAATAGAACAGTAGTAAAAAAATGTAAAAAAACACGTAGCCAATCTGCACCTTGCAATTGTAAAGCTACCAAACGTAATTGGAGAGTTTGGCTAAGAGAGAAATGTGATTAATTGCACATCAAATAAAAATACAGTATTTTTAAGGCACAGCATTACACTGTGCCTTATGTATTACAATAAATTACTGCTTTTTACATTACTTATTGGCACACAATTAAGTTGCCATACTGTAATTAAAAAAGAAATAAACAGCACAAACCCACTTACCACGTTATTAAATACTCAATTAAACAATAAAGATACAATTGCATTTAAAAAAACTATTGATAGTGCTTATATGGCTATTTATAATTTGGATTTAGATAGTGCAAATAACCAAACTGCAGCAGCCGAAACACTACCTAAGCTGATTGAAACTTTACAACACTTTTTAAAAATATACAAAAACAATAGCTATGCTATTACAAAAAAAAACAAAGTTGTTTTGTTTTATTTGTATGTGTTAAATGAAGTAAAAAATTTTGCACAACTAAAAAAAACCTTTGAATTATATGTAGACAATGAGTTTATAAAGCAAGTGCCCACTATACAAATTGTAAACCAAATGCACAACTTAGGCATAGCTTATAATAAGCTTGGCGATTTACAAAAATCTGAACAAACTTATAGGCAAACTTATATACTAGCAAGTAGTATAAATAGTATTACCGATATGGCAAAAGCTACCGTAAACCTTAATATTATTAGAAGTAATAAAAAACAGTACGATACTATAATAGCCTATAGTTTGCCACAACTTAAACAAGATATATTGCCAAAATACAAAGCCAGTTTGGCTTTGAGCATAAGCAATGCATATAATAGCACTAACAATGCACCAATGGCTATTAAGTACAATAACATGGCGTTTGCATATTTAACTACAATTGATACAGCACAATTACCCGCCGATTTTGAAAACCGATTGGCAAATGTATATGCCTTACAAGCCGATATATATACTCAACTACAACAAACTATACAAGCCGATAGTGCTTATACCAAAGCATTGTATTATACCAGCAAGTACTACCAATTAAAAGGGCGAGAATTGGCAAAACTTTATATAGCCATAGGCAATTATAAAATGCTACAACCCAATAGCAGCTTTACCCAAACCCCACTTTATTATTACAACAAAGCCCTACAAGCCTTACAGCCTAATTACAATAGTGCCGATAGTTTGGCAATACCCAACACAGCATTACTAATACCCGAAAACACTTACTTTGAAGCCCTCGATGCTAAGGCAAATTACCTGACACCCATAGCAATTACCCATAACGATACAGCATTATTACACACCATATTAGAGTACCACCAAATATCATTTACAGTAGAAAAAATGCTACTTAATAGCTATGTGTATGACAATAGTAAAATAGCCTTAATGAACCAAAGTAGGCAACGTACAAGCCAAGCACTTGCCTTATGTAACTTACTGTACAAAGCTAGTAATAACCCCTATTGGGCTACAAAAGCTAACGAATTTATTGAAAATAATAAAGCCACAGTACTACTACAAAAAATTACCGAAAACAATGTATTGCAAACTGCTATGCTAACCGATAGTATAGCACAATTATACAATGCCACTAAGCAAACCCTAGCCGATTATAAAGGCGACAATATAACTAGTACTGCCAACACAACGGTACAATACAAAATAGATTCAATAGAAACTCAACTGCAACAATACACAATACAGCTACAGCAAAAGTACCCACAGCTTAACCAACTATTTGAATATAGCAATAAATATACTTTGGCACAAATGCAAAAAAAATTGCTTAACACCTCAACAACCCTACTCAATTATTATTATAACGATACCATAGCATATTGTGTAAGCATTACTAACAATGCCATACAACTAAGTGCCACAAAGCTTTACATTAACACTATTAATAATTACAAATACAATTGCAGCAACCTAACCGAGCAGTTAAACAATCCCAATACATTTATACAACTAAGCCACCAACTATACAATAGCCTAATACCCAAAGGCATTATAAACACTAATAGTACTAACCTAATTATAATACCCGATGGCGAATTAAATAACATTAGTTTCGATGCATTAGTAACCCAATTACTATCAACATACAATTATGCAAAGCAAAATTATTTGGTTAATAATGTAGCCATTAGCTATGGCTTTTCCATAGCATTGCTATTACAAAAAAGCAACAACACACCCAACACTAACAGCATATTAGCCATAGCACCAGCTTGTAATAAAGCATTAAATAATAAGCCTACACTAACCTACACCAAACAAGAAGTGTTAGAAATTAAAAAGAACTATCCCACCACTTATGCATTAATTGATACGGCAGCAACTACCACTAACTTTTTACAATATTACACTGCCTACAACATTATACATATAGCCACACACTCCAATGCCGATGCTACTAATGGCATAGCCACTATCGACTTTTACGATGCACCAATGACCACCACACAATTTTATAATCATAACAATTTTAAGGCAAGCCTTGTGTTTTTAAGTGCCTGTGAAACCACCTTGGGCAAACAAACACAGAGCGAAGGAGTACTTAACCTAGCACGTAGTATATACTATGCAGGTGCACAGCACATCATATCTACCCAATGGCAAATTAACGATGAAGCAACCAATACTATTGTAACTACATTTTACAAAAAAATAAAAAATACACCATACGCCAAAGCTTTACAACAGGCCAAAGTACAATACATTACTACAGCAAATGCCGAAAAAACTGCTCCTTATTATTGGGCAGCATTTAGCCAAATTGGCGTTACCGTCAACACATCTAATGCATTTAACTACTACTATTTATTAAGCATTGTGCCAATGCTTTTTATAATTATTATAGGGGTAAATAAAAACAAAAAAATATACCAACGGAATAATACCAGTATAATTACTTAGGGTTTATTTATTCAAAAAAAAACTACCGTAACACAATAACATTATAATTATTTAGTTTAAATAACAAACAATTTAAATCTATTTAATTATGAAAAAAATACTTTTTACCCTAGCTATTGCAGTATGTACAGTTACATTATTTAACAGTTGTAGTGGCGCATTTTCCGAAGATGTACCTAGCAACAATGTAGATGCTATAGTAACAAAAGGCGAGTGGAAAATAAACCAATTTATACAAAGTAACACCGACCAGTCAGCACAGTTTGCTAACTACACATTTACATTTATAGATAGTAGAACAGTAACAGCTAACCAAAATGGTACTATTGTAACCGGTACTTGGGCAAGTGATAATTATGCTAACCGTATAGTACTAAACTTTGGCAATACGCCAACACTTAGCAAAATAAACCAAGAGTGGCTTATAAACAGCCAAAATGAAAAAGCAGTAACCTGTATTAATAACGATAAACCACAAACAGAAATGTTAGGTTTAATACAACAATAAAATAATTTTTTTCTCATAAATTTCCATAACTATTGTACACGGCGGTAATTTCTATTACCGCCAATTTTTTTGCCCAATGGGGCAAAAAATGAGTACCACAAAAAACAAGTACCTAATTATTTATTATAATACACAATTGGTATTTACCTTTGTGCAATGACAAACCGTACCGAAGAAACCCTACCCGAAGTGGTAATAAAATTTGCTGGCGATAGTGGCGATGGTATGCAGCTTACAGGCACACAGTTTACTAACAATACAGCAATGCTGGGTATTGATTTGGCAACATTCCCCGATTTTCCGGCCGAAATAAGAGCACCAATAGGTACACTGCCCGGCGTAAGTGGTTACCAACTAAGGTTCAGCAGCGACAGAGTGTTTACACCCGGCGATGAGTGTGATGTACTTGTGGCAATGAATGCAGCAGCATTAAAAGTAAATATAAAAGGACTAAAAAAAACAGGCAAAATAATAGCCAATGTTGATGGCTTTGATGCCAAAAATTTGCGACTAGCCAACTATGCCGATGGTGATAACCCACTCGATAACGGTAGCCTCGATGGGTACGAACTTATAAAAATGGATGTTACCAAAATGACCCGAGAAGCACTTAAGGAGTTCACTATGGGAACTAAAGAAAAAGACCGTGCAAAAAATATGTTTGTACTCGGGTTTTTGTATTGGATGTATAACCGTGAGTTGCAAAGCACCATCAACTTCCTTACCGAAAAATTTGGTAAAAAGTTAGATATTTTGCATAGCAACATAAATGTATTAAAAGCAGGGTATAACTATGGCGACACTACCGAAACCTTTACCACAAGGTATAAGGTGGAAAAAGCGGTAATGCCAAAGGGCGAATATCGCAATATTATGGGCAACCAAGCATTAAGTTATGGCCTTATAGCAGCATCGGTTGTAAGTGGTTTGCCCCTGTTTTTGGGTAGCTACCCCATAACCCCAGCTAGTGATATATTACATGAGCTAAGCAAACATAAAAATTTTGGCATTCGTACCTTTCAGGCCGAGGATGAAATAGCAGCAATAACCAGTGCCATAGGTGCAGCTTATGGCGGTGCATTGGCTGTAACCACTAGTAGTGGGCCCGGCATAGCACTTAAAGCCGAAGCAATGGGCTTAGCCGTAATGTTAGAAATTCCGTTGCTTATAATAAATGTACAGCGTGGCGGACCAAGTACGGGCTTACCCACCAAAACAGAACAAAGCGACCTAATGCAAGCCTATTATGGTCGCAATGGCGAATGCCCAATGCCAGTTATAGCAGCTAGTACACCAAGCAATTGTTTTGATTATATATTGCAAGCAGCTCGTATAAGTGTGGAGCACATGACGCCAGTAATGTTCCTCAGCGACGGCTATATTGCCAATGGTGCCGAACCTTGGAAATACCCTGCCGAAGCTGATTTGCCTACAATAAAAGCAAACTTTAAAACCACATTAGCCGATGATGAGCCTAAGCTAATGCCCTACAACCGCAACGAAAAGTTGGCCCGACCTTGGATAGTGCCAGGTGCTACAGGCTTGGAGCATCGTATTGGTGGCTTAGAAAAACAAGACGGCACAGGTAATATTAGTTACGACCCCGATAACCACCAACTTATGGTCAACATTAGGCAACGTAAGGTAGATCTTATAGCCGATTATATACCCTTACAACAAATAGATAGTGGCGCCAATACGGGCAAAGTATTGGTACTAGGTTGGGGTAGTACTTATGGTGCTATTAAGAGTGCTGTAACACAATTAATACAACAGGGCAAAGCTGTAAGCCATATACACTTACATTACATTAGGCCTTTCCCCAAAAACTTAGGCGAACTCTTAAAAAACTTTACCACTGTAATAGTACCCGAAATTAATAATGGACAATTGGTTAAAATATTAAGAGATGTATATTTGGTAGATGCCAAACCCTACAATAAAGTAATGGGCATACCCATTACAAAAGGTGAATTAATAGCCGAAATAGAAAAATATTTATAACAAAATATGAACCAAATACAGCATTTAAAAAATAATGCTTTTGTAAAATGGTTGTATTATGGCAATTATTTTTATGGGCTTTGTGCTGTGGCTATGTGTATGGAAACCCAGTGTTTGTTTGGCTTTGGCGGCACAAGTGTATATTTTTATACAGCAGTGTATAGTGGTACAGTATTATTTTACAGTTACCCTTATTTGCAAAGCAATAGCCCAACCGATGAGCGGCTACAGTGGTATGCACAACATAAGCGGTTGGTGTATTACAGCCTTTGTTTGCTTAGCTTATTGCTACTGTTAAGTGTTGGTATTATTATGTATAAATGCTATAGCCAATTACACCTACTCAATACAAAAGCTTGGGTTGTAATAAGTAGTACCATAGCCATAGCATTAGCCTACTACGGCGGTAAACAAATAAGCTTACGGCATATTGGTTGGCTCAAACCCTTTGTGGTAGCCTTTGTATGGGCAAATGCAAGTACTCTAATGCCAGTAATATATTATACACTACTACACAATATGCAGTTCAAAGTGTATGGGTTGTTAGGTTTGTTTTGGGCAAATAATTTTGCCTACATTGCCATACTCTGTGTATTGTTCGATAATAAAGATGTACAAACCGACACACAACAACACATAAAAACTTACATAATAAAGTATGGTTTTGCCTATACAAAGCATAACATTATTCAGCCATTATTATTATTTGGTGTAGGTATTGTTAGTATTATAGGGTACACATTTTACAGCTTTAGTATAGCTTATTTGTTATGGTACATACCCTACCTAGTATTGTATATATTGTTACACACAAAAATAGAAACCAAAAGCCTATTGTATTATATGGTAGTAGTTGATGGTATGTTGCTATTAAAAGCACTTTGTATAATATACTATTGCAAATAGTATTTATTACTGCTCAATAGTAGTTTTACTATTTTTATTGTTGTTTTCCGTAGCTATATTGCACCCAGAAACGACAATAGTTATGGAAAATATAAAAGTATGCTGCCCCAGCTGCAATTGGCAACCAGATAATAAAGCACATTGGCGTTGTGAGTGTGGCACACAATGGAATGCTTTTGACACTTTGGGCCGGTGCCCAACTTGCAAAAAACAATGGGAATACACACAATGTGTAAACGATGCAGGTGGCTGCAATAATTATGCTTTGCATAATGATTGGTACCAAAATGTAGATGAAATTGTAAACGACCTCATAGAAGAATTAAACATAAACACCAAAACAGTAATTCCAAAAAACATGGACTAACTGAACCACACAGCAGTTATGAAAGTTTGAAAAAAGAGCAGCAATGCTCTTTTTTTTTGTGGGGTACACTAATGGAAATATAATTGAAGAAATAGCGAAAGATGTAGACAAAAAAAGTTGACTAATATATTTAGCTTTTAATACAAAAGGCGTAACTTCACATTAATAAACATATGAAAATAGTATCACTTTTTGCGGGGTGTGGTGGTTTAGATTTAGGACTAATAAATGCTGGCCATCAAATTGTATATGCATCTGATATTGATAAAGATTGTAGGCTAACTTATGAATACAATATTGGAAATCATTTTCATTTGGAAGACGTTTATAATTTAGATACTGCAATATTGCCTCAATATGATTTGCTAGTTGGTGGTTTTCCTTGCCAAGGCTTTTCGGTTGCTAATTTGTATCGCTCAGTTGAAGATAAACGAAACTTATTATACACACAAATAGTAAGAATAGTAGAAGAAACAGCACCACCATTTTTTTTATTAGAGAACGTACCAGGCATACTAAGCCTCGAAAAAGGGGAAGTAGTAAAAATAATACAAAATGAGTTTGAAAATATAGGGGTTAACAAAGGCGGAAAAGGTTATGAAGTGAAACGAGTATTGCTTAATGCGGCTGATTATGGCGTACCGCAAAACAGAAAGAGAGTATTATTTTTAGGCATTTCCAAAAAAATAAGTGAAAAGTTAAGAACAGAAATGTTTACACATTTTCCTCCCAAACCAACACATACCAAAGCCACAGGCAATTGCTTAGTACCACATATTACATTAAGAAATACAATAGAAAACCTCCCAGAACCAGGCACAAAAGAAGCTAAAAATATATATAACCAAATAGGAACAAACCACAGAGTTAAAATAAATGGCTATTTAGGTAATAGAGCTTTAGACTGGGATAAACCAAGCCCAACTATAGTGGGTAGAGGTGGCGGAACAGGTGGTCCAGTAATAGCTGTTCACCCTAACTTGCATAGAAGATTTACTGTACGGGAAACAGCAAGGATACAATCTTTCCCCGATGATTTTGTATTTCATGGTTCGGTATCATCACAATTTAGGCAAATAGGCAATGCAGTTGCAGTTGACTTTGCTTATAATATTGGCTTAGCTTTAGCTAAAATAGAAACAACACTAACCAACTATAAACTTTCTAAGCGAAGAAATCTTGTTTTGGTTTGAAGTTAATAGTAAACTCTCAATGGCATTATAGTCTGGTATTACAGTAAGTAGGTCAAATTCAAATTTTTCCTTTGCAATTTCTTTAAATAGTTTAAGGTCAGTAATTCGTATAGCATTACCTTCAATTCTTGTACTAATAAATCCGTCATTAACTTTTTTAAGTACTAAATTAATAAAATCTTTATTATCTATAATGTAAATGATAAACTTTGATTGGTGTTTTATATATATTAAAAAGTCATCTTTATACACACCTTGTAATAATATTTTAAACCTATCAAGGTATTCCGCTAATTTACCTTTAGCTTTAATGTAAGCAATCATACTAGCCAATTGCGTTGAAGATCCCAACCCTATTTTTTTGTAAATAATACCATTGTATTCAAGGTCAATCACTCGTTTTCTTTCTTGTACTTGCAATAATTCTGTTATGCCACTTATACCTTTTATGGTTGATTGAAACTCAAAAGCTCCAAAATTAATTTCATTGTTTGTTGGCACTAAGGATTTGATAGATAGCTTATACAAATTATTAGCTTTTGAGTTAAAGAAAAATAAATCTCCTTTATCTCTATAATTAGAACAAACTAAATCGAGTACAGTTTTTTCAAAAAGTTTTATCTCATTATCTGTTAGTAATGTTTCAATTTTTGGATTTTCTTTGCTTAACTCATCTCCAGTAGATAGGGCAAACAAACTTGATAAGCGTTGTTCTATTCGTTTGCCAGTAATGTTTTCTTTGTATATGCTAAAATGATTTATACTAAGGTGAAAGTCAAATAGTATTAATTGTGCAAGTTTGTCTCCGCTCTTTGCATTATTAAATAGTTGTTGAATACTTTTACAGAGACTAGTTAAATTAGTTACCGTAATTTTTTTTTGATGCTTATACTCCTGATATAAATCAATTGGGATATATGGAAATAATGTTAAATTCGACAAACTCATATATCTTCAAAGATAAAGCATAACAAACTAAATTATAAGGGTAACAATAATATTGTTACTTTAGCAACACCACATAAGTGTACTAAAAAAAATATAACAATTGTGATAATAGTAATTGAACAAATAACTACACCTAACCATCAATTAGAAACTGTAAAACAATTATTTATGGCTTATGCCAATGAGTTAAATGAAGATTTATGTTTTCAAAACTTTGATGCCGAATTACAAAACCCCTTACTCAAATATGCACCGCCAACTGGTGCATTATTAGTAGCTATATATAACCAACAAACCGTTGGCTGCATAGCCTTACAGCAAATAGAACCCAACATAGCCGAAATGAAAAGGCTATACGTACTACCCCAATACCGCAAATATAAAATAGGCGAAGCCTTAGTTGTAGCGTCAATAAAAATAGCCAAAAGCATGCAATACACTACAATGAAATTAGACACTTTGCAAAAGTTACAACCCGCCATAATGCTGTATCAAAAACTAGGGTTTACCCATACCAATGCTTACTATGCCAACCCACTACCCAATGTAGTGTATATGCAAATGGAGATTTAGGAGGTTTGGGGTGGAGTGTATAATTTATTAAAAAAAACAAAAGCCTCTTTCTTATCCCTAAATTTATTTTACACCAACCCCAATATTTTTTTATATTTACTCAAATAATAAATTACAACAATGAAAGCTATCAAACTATTATTAATACTAGGTATTGTAACCCTCAAATCATTTGCCGATGAAGGTATGTGGTTGCCGTTTTTGTTAGAGTCGCTCAACCAAAAAGACATGAAAGCAATGGGTATGAAAATAAATGCAGCTGACATTTATGATATTAATAAGGGCAGCCTTAAAGATGCTGTAGTACAATTTGGTGGCGGTTGCACTGGCGAAATTATAAGCAACCAAGGCTTAGTGCTTACCAACCACCACTGTGGCTTTAGTTATATACAAAGGTTAAGCACACTGGAGCATAATTATGTAAACGATGGTTTTTTTACAAAAAACACCACTGACGAACTACCAGCTGTAGGGCTTTCGGTAACATTTATAAGCCGTATGCAAGATGTAACAAGTACTATACTTAAAGGCATTACCAATACACTAACTGAAGATGAAAGGCAAAGCCAAATTGATAAAAATATAAGCGACTATAAAACTTCGCTTAAAAAAGAAAGTTACGAAGCTGCCACCATACGCCCATTTTATAATGGCAATATGTATATACTAATTGTAAGTGTAGTATATACCGATATAAGGTTGGTAGCAGCACCACCACAAAGCATTGGTGCTTATGGTGCCGATACTGATAATTGGGTGTGGCCAAGGCATGCAGCCGACTTTTCGGTGTTTCGTATATATGCCGATGCTAATAATAAACCTGCAGCTTATAGCCCCAGCAACAAACCATTTACCCCAAAAAAATCATTAAATATTAGTATGAGTGGTGTTAATGAAGGCGACTTTACAATGGTAATGGGTTTTCCTGGCCGAACTAACGAATACCTACCTGCAATAGCCGTTAAGCAAACCCTAGAAACCAACAACCCACTCAAAATTAACATACGAAACCAAGTGCTAAAAGCCCAAAAAAGCTACATGCAAAACGATGCTACTATTAAGTTACAATACGGCAGCAAATATGCTGGTATTGCCAATGCTTGGAAAAAATGGATTGGCGAAAACCTTGGCTTACAACAAAGTAATGCCGTACAAAAAAAATTAGCTTATGAAAACACATTTACCCAAAAAATAAATGCAAACCCAAGCTGGAAGGCTACTTACGGAACATTGCTACCACAACTTAATGAACTGTACAAACAAGCAGAACCCTATTTTTATACAAGAGATGCATTTAACGAAACCATAGGCAATTGCGAAATACTAACACAAGGTGTACAGCTTAATAATTTGGAAAAATTGTTAGAAGCCAATAACGATGAAAAAATTAGCAAAGAAAAACTAGCTATAATTGATCGTATGAAAGGCTTTTATAAAGATTATAATACCAAGGTAGATGCAGCAGTATTACAACAAGTGCTTACCCTATATTTTAATAAAGTTAATACTAGCTATTGGGGTACTACCACTACTCAAATAATGGAGTATTATAAAAACGATATTACAGCAATTGTAAATGATGTATTTGCAAATTCATTTATAATAAATAAAGAAAAACTGGAAAGCCTAATGCAACAAACCGATAACAAACTTATATACAATACATTAATTAACGACAAGGGCTACCGCCTTGCAAATGCCTTACGGCAGGGCTTTGTAGTAAATGCAGCAAGTAATATTAATAATTTGCAAGCACAAATTAATACTTTGCAACGCCAATACATGCAAGCACAAATAGTGGTAATGGCAGGTGTACGAAATTTTTACCCCGATGCAAATAGCACACTTAGGGTAACGTATGGTAAGGCAAAAGGCTACCAAGCTAAAGATGCTGTTACTTACGCCTACCGAACTTACTTAGATGGTGTAATTGAAAAATATATACCTAACGATTATGAGTTTGACACACCCCAAAAATTAAGAGAGTTGTACCAAGCTAAAGATTATGGACAGTACGGCATTAACGGCAAAATGCCCGTTTGCTTTATAGCAGCCAACCATACTACTGGTGGCAACAGCGGCAGCCCAGCATTTGATGCTTATGGTAATTTGGTTGGGTTAAACTTTGATAGGGCTTGGGAAGGTACAATGAGCGATATAAATTACGACCCTACTATATGTCGTAATATAATGGTGGATATTAGGTACGTACTTTTTATAATTGACAAATTTGGCGGAGCCTCACAGTTAATAAAAGAAATGAATTTGGTAACTGTAAAAAAATAAAATACTCCATATAGCGTATTGTTAATGTTAAATGCAATTGTAATATTTGTAAATATATACCAGTGTTATGAATAAAATAAAATGGCTAGTGCTTTGTATTGTAAGTACCTCAAATGTGGTAGCACAACAACCAAACAGTAAAACCACCCAAAGGCAAAGTACTAGCATATACAAATCGTTACAACTTGCTAAACCAACCAAAGTAAAAAATTATATTAGTACAAGGTACGATGCTCCTTATAACACATTGCACCAAGTGTGGTACGAAACATTTGCAGAAGAAAAGTTTTTAGAAAAAATGGCAAAAGTGCTTAACAGTGTTTTTAAAATTAACAAACCACTTACCCTATCATGCACCGAGTGCAATACCGTTAATGCATTTTACGACCCCGAAAAAAAAGAACTTATACTGTGTTATGAACTACTAGAGTTTATAAAGAACACTTATGAAAGCCGTTATAACAACCCCGACTCCTTAGGTACAAAAATAGGCGAGGTGTTAACATTCATTTATTTTCACGAAATAGGGCATGCACTAATCGACAATTTAGATGTGCCACTTACTGGTAAAGAGGAGGATGCGGCCGACTACTTTGCGTTTTATATATTAGCAAGCAATCAAGTGGCAGAGGGCGTAAAAGCAACAATGGAGGGGGCTACTTTTTTTAAAGAATTTTATGAGCTTCGCCAAAATGATACAACCTATATAAGGCTCAAAAGTGAAGGAAAAGAGCCACCACTACCGTTTTGGGACGAACATAGCTTTGAAATGCAACGGTTTTACACACTCTTTAGTTTAATATATGGTAGTAACCCTATAAAGTACGATTACCTAATTAACGACGGTTACCTTGGCTACCGCCGACCACAAAATGCAGTAAGCGAATACGGCAAAATAAAAAGAGGCTGGGATAGAGTACTAAAAAATTATATAAAGTGGCATAAATAAAATGAGGGATTCGGTTGTAAATGGCATAAAATCTTTTCTTACTTTTATTAGGGCAACCCTTTAACCACGAAGTGGTTAAATAACATTTGCCGTGAATTTAATTCACGGGTTAAATAATATGTTGCTGTAAATGCAATTCACTGAAATCAATAAATGCCGTGAACCCTATCCATTAAAGTCCGAAGAAGTTTTGTTCAGCCATCCCTTTAACCACGAAGTGGTTAAATAACATTTGCCGTGAATTTAATTCACGGGTAAATAATAAGTTGCTGTAAATGCAATTTACGGGTTAAATAATATGTTGCCGTAAATGCAATTCACTGAAATCAATAAATGCCGTGAACCCTATCCATTAAAGTCCGAAAAAGTTTTGATTAGCCATCCCTTTAACCACGAAGTGGTTAAATTACATTTGCCGTGAATGTAATTCACGGGTTAAATTATATGTTGCTGTAAATGTAATTCATGGAAATCAATAAATGCCATTGAAAAAATCCCAGAAATCAATAAATGCCGTGAAAGCAACCCATTAAAGTCCGAAAAAGTTTTGTTCAGCCATCCCTTTAACCACGAAGTGGTTAAATAACATTTGCAGTGAATGTAATTCACGGGTAAATAATAAGTTGCCGTGAATTTAATTCACGGGTAAATTATATGTTGCCGTAAATGCAATTCACTGAAATCAATAAATGCCGTGAACCCTATCCATTAAAGTCCGAAAAAGTTTTGTTCAGCCATCCCTTTAACCACGAAGTGGTTAAATAACATTTGCCGTGAATTTAATTCACGGGTTAAATAATATGTTGCTGTAAATTAAATTCATGGGTAAATAATAGGATGCCGTAAATTTAATTCACGGGTAAAATAATAATTGCAGCCAAATAAATTCTACTGTGGCAAACTGCCCTGTGGTGCTAACATTTGCCCAGTGCTACGGTACAAGGTATATTCGCTGAGGTCTTGTTTGGCTTTAAAGCCAGTTTGGTTGCCATCGCCATGCATATCTTGCCCATCGTGGGTTTTAAATCTAAATTTGCCGTAAGTGTATATAGTCTCAAGGGCTTGGTCCCACCACAAATCATCGCACCAAAGGGTATCTTGCTTTAAGGCGTTATAGCATTTTACACTATCTTTCAAATATACTTTGTTGTTAAACTCAGTATATTTTCCAAACTTGGAGTATATATGACTCTCCACCACATTAGTATCCACACCTTGTGGCAAAGCAGCATTTATTACAAAAAATTCGGTGTGTAAGCCTTTTGTAAATTCAATACGAGTACTATCACTTGTGTAACGTATCATAAGCGGTGCTGTAAGCCTTGCTTTCATTATACCACTTTGCGACAAATAACTCACCACATTCCTGCTCTCTTCTATAGCTAATTTTGTTTTATCAAACACAGTTAAATCAGCCTTAGTATTGCTACAATTACTAGTACATAATGCAAGTAGTAGCAACCCAATTATTGTAGGGCTTTTTTTTGCTAGTAAGCAAATGCTATTAAGGTTTATGTATTTATTTTTATACAATAAAAAAATATTATTTATAAGCCGCAAAGGTAATTAGCAATAAGTTTATGGAATGCTAAAAGTTGCTGGCCAAAGGTTTTTTCTTATAAAATTTATTGACGTAATCCACCACTTCATCTGCAGTATCTAACACTACAAATAAGTCAATATCTTCGGCACTTATATTACCCTCGTCAAGCATAGTAGTACTTACCCATTCTATAAGGCCTTGCCAGTATTTACGCCCTACTAATATCATTGGCGAATCTTTCATTTTGCCAGTTTGTACCAATGTTATTACTTCAAAAAACTCATCCATAGTACCAAACCCGCCGGGCATCATTATAAAGCCTTGGCTGTACTTGCCAAACATAGTTTTACGTACAAAAAAGTAATCGAAGTGGAGGCTTTTGTCATTATCAATATAAGGGTTAGCTTGTTGCTCAAATGGCAATTCAATATTAAGTCCAATGCTTTTGCCTTTAGCTTGTTGTGCACCTTTATTGGCGGCCTCCATTATGCCTGGGCCACCGCCAGTTATAATACCAAAGCCTTCTTTGCTTAGCTTATCGGCAATTTCTACCGTTAGTTTATAATACTTGTTACTAGCCTTAGTTCTGGCACTGCCAAATATTGAAATACTTGGGCCAATTTTGGCCAATTTTTCAAAGCCCTCTACAAACTCTGCCATTATTTTAAATATTTGCCAACTGCTATGTGCTTTACTTTCGGTCCAATCTCTTTGCTTGGCTACTCTACTGTGTTTTGCCATATTATTTTACGGTATTTATATTTTTTTTGTATTAAAAAAAAGAAAGCCAATAATGTAAATTGCTGCTACACTATTGGCATATTTTAGTGTTTCAAATATAGCTACATTATTTTTTTTGGCTAATGCCAAAAAGCCCTAAAAATGTGAAAATGCCATTTATTAAAAGCAATTCAACTCCAATTTTATAACCACCAACTATACGTAATTGTTTTATTTTTTCGGTACAGCTAATAGCGTAATCTTTTACTATTAATTTGCCTCCAAACATTTCAGTCGATTTTACTTTCAAGTTTTCAATAAATGTACCATTCAATTTAAATTTATCCTGATACCACTGTGGGTCATTATAAAAATCTAAATAAAAAGTTAGCATTACCGCACCAATACATACAGTAGCTATCCAATAAGCATTTACTTTACGTTTAGTTAATATGCCAAAGGCAAATAGCCCTAGCAAGGGCCCATAAGTAAACCCTGCAATTTTAAGTATAAAATCAATAATTAGGGGGTCGTCAATCCATTTGAATATAAGCACTAACAAAAAGAATATAACGGCGAATGTAAGGTGCACCGAAAGCCTAAATTTCTTTTTTCCTTTTTCATCCAAATGGTTCTTTTTATTAATAGCAGCAATATCAATACAATAGCTACTAGTTAGTGCAGTAATAGCACCATCTACACTTGGAAACAGGGCAGATATCAAAGCAATTATAAATATTATTCCCATTGCTGTTCCAAAAGTGCTTTTTAATGCAATAGTAGGAAACAATTGATCAGGGGTACATACAATTATGTTGTTTTGTTTGGAGTATAAATAAAGTAATCCGCCTAATAATAAAAACAGAAAATTTACAACAATTAGTACCGTGCTAAAAGTCATCATATTTTTTTGCGAATCTTTAAGCTTATTTACACTAATATTTTTTTGCATCATTTCTTGGTCAAGCCCCGTCATAGCAATAGTTATAACTGCTCCTCCCAATATTTGTTTTAAAAAAAATGACTTGTTATTTACATCAAAATCAAAAATGGAAAATAAATTTGGACCGTCGGGTTTTGCAGGGTTTAGTAAAGTGTTGCTAAATTTTGTGAGGGTTGCACCCAAACTCAAATCCATAGCTTGCATTAAACAAATTATACTTACAACAAGTCCAATTAGCATACCACTAGTTTGTAGTGTATCGGTATATACTATAGTTTTTACACCACCTTCAAATGTGTATAGGAGTATCATTAATAATATTACAAAAGCCGTAACCCAAAATGGTATACCAATTTCATTAAATATAAAAATTTGTAAAATATTAACCACCAAATATAGCCGAGCAGTAGCACCCAAAGTACGTGATAATATAAAGAAAGAAGAACCTGTTTTGTGGGCACTCATACCAAATCTATTTTCCAAGTAGGTATATATGGAGGTTAAGTTCATTTTATAATACAATGGTAGCAACACATAAGCAATAACCAAATAACCTATAAAATACCCAATTACAATTTGAAAGTAATTGAACCCACCACTACCAACACCACCCGGTACACTCACAAAAGTTACACCGCTTAACGATGTGCCAATCATACCAAAGGCAACCAACATCCAATTACTGTTTTTGTTGCCACTAAAAAACGATTCGTTACTACTGTTTTTACTAGTAATATATGCCACTAGTAATAATATTAAAAAATAACCTACCACAAAGCCCAACAACAAATACGGATTCATATAATTTTAATTAAAATCGTTAATTACAATTTACTATTTTAGCAAACTTAAATGTAAAATAGATAAAATATTACACTATGCAAAACATTACCATATTTTGCGGAAGCAAACTAGGCAAAAATCCACTTTACCAAAGCCAAACAGTAGCCTTAGCAACACTATTGGGGCAACACCACAAACATATAATATATGGCGGTGGCAATAGTGGGCTTATGGGTGTAGTGGCCAACACAGTATTGCAACACGGAGGTACAGTTACGGGCATTATTCCTACATTTCTTAACAGCCAAGAGCGCCAACACCAAGGCCTTACCAACCTTATAGTAACCGATACTATGCACCAACGTAAAACAATTTTATTTGAAAAAAGCGATGCCGCTATAATACTACCAGGTGGCTTTGGTACACTCGATGAGTTGTTTGAGTTAGTAACTTGGAATCAGCTAGAACTACACCTCATTAAAGTATTTATATTTAATATTGACGGCTTTTATACACCCTTACAACAACATATAGAAATGATGTACAACCAAGAGTTTTTGTACAACAAACCAAGTGAGGGAATTACCTACCTCAATACTGCAAGTGATATACTACCCTTTTTGTAAAAACAAAATTGGCTAAAAATTTTAATTATACATAAAAGGCTCATTGTCTACCTTTTTCCTATATATGCTTTTTCTCGTCTGCTGCCTTTCGGATTCTAGTTCCCCTCTCCTTTTTATTGGGTTCTTGTTCCCCACTCTTTTTTATTGGGTATAGTTCCTTACTATTTCCTCTCAGGTATAGTTCCCCTCTCTTTCCTCTCGGGTTCTTGTCCCTCTCTCCTGTCTCTCGGGTTCTTGTTCCCCTCTCCTGTCTCTCGGGTTCTTGTTCCCCTCTCCTTTGGAGAGGGGTTAGGGGTGAGGCCTAGGGGTGAGGCCTAGGGGTGAGGCCTTGGGGTTAGGGGTGAGGTCATTGGTTGAAGCCAAAGGTTAAGGTTCATTTTCCAACTTTGTGCAATTTTAATTGCTAATAAACACCCTACTTATCAACATTTTAAACTTTTACTAAATTATAAAAAACAAAAATGCTGTCCATCCAATTTTTCACATAAAAACCTAAAATTATTTGCTGATTGTTAACAATTTGTCAAATTCCTGTCATACATTTGCATCTTAAACAGGATATTTTTCCACATTTTATATCACATCTTGCAACCATGATAAACCGAAGAATATTAGCCAAAATTGCACAATTTTTAAGTATCTTTTTACTTACAATTTGCTTCTCTACCACTATAAAAGCTGCCGACGGTGCAGCAATATTTGCAGGCAACTGTGCTTCGTGCCACGCTGTACACAAAGATGCTACAGGCCCAGCCTTAGCAGGTGTGGAAGAACGTTGGGGAGGTAGAAAAGATTTGTACGTTTGGATAAATAACTGGGAAGAAGCCTATAATCAAGGTATTCCACAAGCAGTAGCCGTAAAAAACAAGTGGAAAACTGCTATGAATAAATTTAATTATTCAAAAGCAGAAATTGATGCAGTACTAGATTATATAAAAAGCGTAAAGCCTCCTGTTGCAGCAGTTGCTGGTAGTGCTGATGCTGCCAATAGAGAAGCCGATAACAGTTTGCTCTACGGCATCTTAACTTTAATACTGGGCATTATTGCACTTACTTTATTATACGTAAATAGCAACTTACGTAAAATGACTG
>JAYWGN010000056.1:0-15887 GCA_043778255.1 Chitinophagaceae bacterium
TTTCGTGCAATAACCTCAGTATTTTTTCGGTTTCATCTTCTACTTTTTGGTATCCTTTTTTACCTAATACAATATCCAAATTATTACTTTCGTCATATATTTTTTTAATAAATGCAGGGTATGTTTCGCCAATTTCAATTGGCTTAAATTCGAAATATTTAATTTAACATACACTTTTATAATAAAAGTTAAATTGAGGGCGATAAAGTAATAAGATTGTGAAATGGTATTAAGTCCAAAAGTATTTTAGTTAATTAAAATCAAATGCCGACCTGCCTGCCGCAGGCAGGTTGAATAAACAAACTTGCCTACCGGCAGGCAGGTAGTACAATAAGGCGAAGCCGCAATTGGACTAAATTGTTTATCATTTCGGTAATAAACAAAAAATTGAAAAATTATAAGCATAGTGCATAATTTGGTTAATTAACAAATTGTTTGTTTTTAAGTGATCTATATACAGAATTTGAACAATTCATTAATAGTGTATGAGTGCCTTTCTCTACTATACAACCGTTTTCCAATACTACTATATGGTTTGCATTTTGAATGGTTGAAAACCTGTGTGCAATAATTACTATTGTTATATGCTTATAAACAGTTATTATGTTATTCATTATATTACTTTCTGATATTGCATCTAAGCTACTTGTTGCTTCATCTAAAAATAGATAAGGCTTTTCGCCATATAATGCCCTAGCCAATACAATTCGTTGTTTTTCGCCACCACTAAGTTGTATGCCGTTTTCGCCAATTTTAGTGTTTAACCCAAGTGGAAATTTGAGTATAGTATTTTCAAGTTCTACAGTTTTTACTACTTTATTGAGTTTAACTAAATCAATAACTTCATCTGCTATGCAAATATTATTAGAGATGGTATCATTAAATATATAGGCTTCTTGCATTACTACACTTACACTATTACGCCATTGTTGATTACTTATTTCGTTTAATGGAATATTGCCAATTTTAATTGTGCCTATGTTTGGGTTATAAAACTTCAGGAGTAGTTTAAATAAAGTGCTTTTGCCACAGCCACTTGCACCTACTATTGCAGTTATAGTTTGAGGCTTTATTTCAAAGCTTACATTCAAAAGTGTACGTTTGTTTACATTAAATTTACCATAGCAAAAACTGAGATTAGTAATACTTATTACATTAGGAATTATGGATGTGTTATTCTTTAAATCGGAGTCATCTTCATTTGCGAATTGGTGAACCTCTTGTATTCGTTGAAAACTCAAAGTAGCATCTTGGTATTGTTGTAAAAAAATTAAAAGCTGATGTATGGGCATATTCAATTGACCAATTATAAAGGCTATTGCCAACATTTCACCTAAACTTAAAGTACCATTCATTACAAAATAGGCAGTTAAAAAAGTAAGAAGAATATTCTTTAGCTCATTAATAATAGTTGCTCCTGTAAACTGGTATTGGTGTAGCTTTAAAGAATCATAGTTTATTTTAAAAATATCATTTTGCAATGACCACCATTCATTTTTCTTTTTTGCTCCAGCATTGTGCAACTTTAATTCTGTCATGCCTTTTATTATTTCAATATTTTTATCTTGCCTTTCGCTTAGTTTACTAAAATTTTTATAGTCATATATTACACTTTGCTTACTAAACCGAAGAAACCAAAATATATAAACTATAGTAAATGATAAAAATATTAAAAATACCAACGGATTGTAACAAAACAATATACTTGAAAAAATCAATACTGTTGTTAAAGTAATAGCTATTGTAATTAAGCTGTTTGTAATGAAATGTTGCACTCTATTATGGTCATTAATGCGTTGCATTATATCACCACTTCGCTTTACCGAAAAATACTGAATAGGAAGTTTAAATAATTTATCAAAAAAAGAACTTATCAAATCAAGGTTAATTACATTGCCAATTTTTAATAAAATAAAAGTATTAAATATTTCAGTTACTAACTTGCCTGTATAAAATGCAACTTGTGCAAATAGTAACATCCAAAATATTTGCATATTTTTTTCTAATACACTTTTGTCAACTAATTGTTGGGTTATAATTGGAAAAGCAAACTGTAATAAAGCACCAACTAATAATGCAATTGTTGACAATGTAAATTGCTTTTTATGTTTCACAAAAATATTTTTCAGTAGCTTTTTTGATTCTAGTTTTATATTTTTTTTTGTGTATTCATTTTGTGTATAAAATGCATCAGTCGTTTCTAATAGTAATAATATACCTAAGTTGTTATTGGTACTCCAATTATTTAAAAACTCCGAAACGGTATAGGTTAAAAGCCCAATTGCGGGGTCGGATATAAATATCTTGTTTTCTTCAATTTTATAAATTACTACAAAGTGATTCTGATTCCAATGTGCTATACAAGGCAGCATATCGTTTTCAATATTTTCAAAATTTATTTTTACCCCGCTTGGTATATAATGTAATACTTTGGCTGCTTCAAATAATGACAATAAATTACTTCCAACTTTATTAGTATCGCATATACTACGTAAGTATTCAATCGAAAAATTGACACCATAGAACTTGCTTATTATTTGCAAACAAGTAGGCCCACAGTCCACTTGCTCCAGTTGTTGTATAGTAGGAAATTTATTATTGTTCCACATAAGCTACTGTTTTATATTGTGCAGTTTTAAAGTGTTTTTGTAAAAAGTCATAAAGTACTGTTTCGTGTAACCTTGGGTTGGTTATAAATATTCTATTACTCATAATATGCAAATGACTAGCTAATATATCAAGGAGTTTTTGTTGGTTAGTAACAGTAATTACTAATGCTTTTATAAGTGGTTCACTATTTTTAGTAAAAACTATTATATTTTCATTTTTCAAGTTATATACGCCATTTAATATGGCTTTATATTGCTGATTTATGATTATTTGTTCACTTTTTCCAATCTGTTGTTCTTTTGCATAAGCTTTTTTTAATTTATCTACAATTTCTTGTTTTTCAAATATTGTAAATGAAAAAAGGTTAATAAAAGCAATGGTTTTTTGCATAGCAAACATTATTCTTTCAGCTTCATTAGTCAGGGTATTTAAAAAGCTTAATGTGCTTATACTATCATAGTAAAATAGCTGCTCCGATATAGCCATAGCTTCAGCACCACCATATCTTTCTGTTTCTTTTTTATAGGTATCCAATTGTACGTTCCAAATAAGTTTG
The DNA here is from genome assembly GCA_043778255.1 of Chitinophagaceae bacterium. Taxonomy (GTDB): domain Bacteria; phylum Bacteroidota; class Bacteroidia; order Chitinophagales; family Chitinophagaceae; genus JAYWGN01. Next base: position 3,167 of record JAYWGN010000056.1, read on the forward strand.
TTTGTGAGTAATGACTCAAAGTAGGTTTTGCATAATAGTATAATGTTTCCAATATGGCTTGTTGTAGTAGCTCTAAACCTTAAACGTATATGAAAGTTAGGGTCGCTATACCTTATGTAAAACCATTGGCTTATAAAGTCTTTTAATTGTAATTCATTTATTAATTGGGCTAAATGTTGTTTTAAAATAAGTTCGCCATCGGCTTCGCCACAGTACAATTTATAATATACCCAACATGAGCCTGGCAATGCTACTTTTGGTGTAGCTATTACTTTAGTATTGAACAAATTGATATAGGTGGCAGTTTGTTGAATTAATGGTATTATTAGTTCTTTAGTTATAGTGTTACTATTAGTACTACCCAAGTATTCTTTTAAGCAAATACTGTTTCTTATTTTAATAGTGTATAAAAACACATTTACAGATAATTCACTTGATGTATCTATTAATAACTCATTATCGCCATCAACCAATACAGTATATTGTGGTAGTTTATAAGCCCTCGCAATTTCTAAGAAACTACAGTATTTTAACTTTTTTAATTTTTCACAAATGCTTTCATCAAAGTTCCATGTTGCTTTGCTGATTATAGTATTTTTATACATTACCCTTGGCAAAAATGTAAACAATTGTTGTAATTCGCCCCAATAAAAGTTTAAACCTGTACTCATTTTTTGCCCTTGTAAATCGCATAAAAATTGATAAACTGGCAGTGCATTATTACTATAATTATGAGCATTGCTTAACCTTGGTATTATTAGCTTATTAAGCAACATACACCTTAATTGTATAGTATCATTTTGTACCGATACTACTATGTTTTTTAACTGTATTTGATTACTTGCAGGTAATGATGATTTGCCTAAGTAGGGTATTTCGTACATATAAAAAGTTGGGTGTTGTAATACATTGCCTATTCTACTTTCGGGCAAATGTATAATTTCGGCAAATAATACATTTTTGTTATTTGCTTGTTCTTGCTCTGTAATATCAATTGCAGTATTATGTATGTTTGTATTTCCATTACAAAATCTACCTAATAAAGTTGCTGCACTTGTTCCACTAAAGTGTTCCACTACCAATGTATTATCGTTTACTAATTTGCACATACAAGCTAATGATGGTGGTTGTACTGTGTTTATTGCTTTGTGTTTTTCAAAATCAGTATCTGTTATTTCTATAATATACTCACTATCGGCAGCAGCAGCAATTAGTTTTTTTAATAACATTCGTTGGGTTCTAGTAACCCTATACTCTTTATAATCTGTGTGTTTTTTTTTAGATATAATTGTATCTATAAGTGGTGCATTAGTATGAGCATCATTATTGGTATAGCCTATGCCACTTACTACATCTAATACTTCTAGTATTGGTAACTCTTGTCCTTCATATCGTTCTATAAACCGCTTTTTAAAATTAGAGAGGTTGTAATTTTCAGTACTTGAAAAGTGATTTTGAAACAGTTGTAGCACTTCAAGTATTTGACTTTGATAGGTTTTGCTTAATTGCCAATCTACAGTATAGTACAAATCGGTTTGCAATAATTTAGCTTTGTCAAATTCAACAGTTAATTGTTGTATGGTGCTGTTCAAGTCTTTATAAGCTTCTATTTTATTACTTTGTTGGTTGTCAAGGGTTACTATTTTTTGCTGGATGCTAGTTAGTAATGTTAACGTATTTTTTATTTCATTATTAAATTGGCTTATGCTATTTAGCACCTTTATTATTTGCTCCAAAAAGCCATTGCCCGTAATTGAAGGTTCCAATTCGCTTAATATAAATTGGTTTTCTATTAATCCATTTATGTAATTTATTGCTTCGGTTTCATTACAATTATGCTGTACTAAATGCTGTACTAATGTAGCTATAGTAGTACCATTGGTGGCTAATTCAATTATTGCATCTATATATTCATTATTAGCTATTGCACTAATACTATGTTTTCTTTTGCCGTTTTTGTAATGGTAATCAATATATCTTTTTTCGTTAGCAATTGTATAAATGCTGTTGTTGGCATAATACTTTAAGTATGGTTTTATATACTCTTTTTTTGCTAAAGATTCTGCTAAAGCACAGAGGTAGTGCATATCGAGCCGAGAATTTTTGTACTTTACAATATTGGAACTACAATTAGTACTATTGCCCCAAGTAATAGTAGTACAGCCTGCAAATAAACCAAATGGTGTGCACCTACTGTACATACGTTGTGCATATTTGGTAAGGCTTATTTTAATTTTATTACAATCTATTTCATTATTTATTAGCCCCATCTTCAACTTTTCCATTTGTGTATGTAATACAGGCGATGCCAAATAAATAGCTTCGCTAAAAAAGGGATCGTTCATTAGTCTAACAATATCTGCATCGCCTACAGTTATAATAAATGGAAGGCTTGGCACTCTTACTATAATGGTTGGGTGTATGGTAAATGCCATAATAATTTTTTAATTATAATAATAAAATAGTATTCCAATTTACTTGCCTTGGATACAAGTAAGTGAGGTAAGTTAAGTTAACGCCAACTAACCCTTCTAATATTGATGTTGCCTTATTACTGTAACATTTAGTATTAAGTTCCTGAGGTAACAACTCTTTTGCTGTAAGTTGTAGCCAATGTACCCAAGCTGTATGGTATGCCTTTATAGTAGTTAATTGGTATAGCTTGTAATATTGCAATGCTAAGCCTGTAGTTCCATGGCATATATGACTGTCAGTTGCTGCTACACCTAATAATGTGCTTCGGCTTATTGTGGCTATACCAATATCATTTGCAAGGTTAATTTCATTTTTGTTGTTAGTAATTTTATTTGCTTCTAGTATAGCTAACACCACATTAAGGTCGCCATAGCACCAAGCTAACCTTTGGGTATATTGGCACTTGTTGGCTTGTATTATACTTGGGAAATGTGAATTATAATTCGCTTCACAAGGCTGCTGCCTATACTGTAATATAAAGTTAATACCCTGTTGTAGTAGTGTAGGTATTATAGTAAGTTTTACACCTTTATTATAAGCCATTGCTAGTATAACCAAAAAGCCACTTTGGCCATGTGATAAGCTAAGGTTTATATCTGTTTCTTTATCGTAAGCTATTACCAAATTTTTGAACCAAATACCATTATTAGTATATACTGCATTATTACAAAATAAGGTGAGTAACCTATAGCAATAATTGTAAATAATGGTATTTGGTATTTTTTGTAAATAATAAAATACAATGCCCATAGCACCATGTAGCAAATCATTGTTATGTATAGTCAGTAACTCTTTAGCTACATAGTATAGTGTATTATCAAGCTCAGCAATAAGCTGCAATGCTTCAGCATCTATTAATTGTAATTCATTAAGTTGTGTAAGTAGGTAAGCCAAGCCACAAGTGCCATTGCACAAAGATGTGCCGTGGAGTAATTGCTTATTACTATTAATGTTAGCCAATACTACTTCGGTATGCTGTATTGCCATAAGTGCATACTCCTGTTTACCAAAGGCTTTGTATAAGTTAATGTAGTATAATGCTACGCCTAATGTACCTGTAAATAAGCCATCGTTTACTGTTACACTATTTTCAATAAGTTGGTGGTTAGTATTAAACTGCTTTTCTATTAATGCTTTCAATATTGCGGTAATTTGTACTGTTACAATATTAGCACAATGCATACATTACTTTATTAATATTACACCAATTACAGTATTGTATATATACATATTTCACTTTGGTTACTGCCCAATATTGAACGCTTTATATACTACCTCTCTGTAGCTTATGCCTATGGGTATTTTGGTATCCACATATTTAAGGGTTATAAGGTTGCCCCCAATTTTAATAACGTTTTTCAATGGTATTATAAAGGAGCTGTGTACTCTTATAAAGTCAGCTTGGGGCAGTTGCAGTATTATATCTTTCATATTCATTAGTACCAATTTGGGTACTTCATACTCTTGTGTACGTATGCCTATATAATTTGTTTTGCCCTCTATTAGTGTAATATCGGTATAGTTTATTTTTTGGCGTATGCCTTTTGCTTCTGTTTTTACAAACATAAATGCATTACTTTCTATGGGTTGTGGTAGTAGCTTTTCTTGAAAAGTTTCGGTTATTTTTGCTACTGCTTTGGTAAACCTTATATACGAAACAGGCTTTAGCAAATAATCAATTATATCAAAATCGTAGCCATCTACCGCATATTGAGGGTAAGCACTACTTACAATAAATTTACTTTTGTGGCCATATTTAATTAACAAATCTATACCACTAAGGGCAGGCATTTCAATATCGGTTATTACTACATCTACCTTATTTGCCTCCAAGTAAGCAGCGGCTAAGGTAGGGTTTACAAAGGTGTTGAGTACGTGTAGTGTATTGGTTTTGCTTATATGCAATATTAGCAAATCAATGTAATGCTGTTCATCATCTATAACTATGGTAGTAAGTTGTTTCATGGGTTTGTACTTTGTTGTATTAGTTAGTTATGGTTTTTACTTTTATAACATTGCAGCTATTGACAATAAGCCACCTTTAAGGGGGGCTGTTTTTTTTAATACTATATCGTTATTAGCAGCTGTGTTAGTTATAATTATATCATCGGTAGTGTTTAAGGTTATTTGCATTATGGTTTGGTAAGTAGTAGCCGTTGTAGTTACTTCATATAAGTATTTGTGGGTGTATATAGATTCTAGTCGGCTAGTTAGGTTTTCCAAGCCCGTTTTGGTGGTTTCTATATGGTTATTGGCAGTGTTTATTAAATTAGTTACACTAAAGTAAATAGTATCATCGGTTAACGAAAGTGTAATAGTTAATGGCTGTTGGGGGTTCATATTGTTGCCATGCTTAAATGCATTTTCTACCAAGGTTATCATTAAGTGGGGCAATATTTTGTAGGGTTCGGGTTCAAACTCTTCCCTATTGTAGCTAAGTTGTAGGTTGTTGCCAAATCGTAAATTTTGTAGCGTTAAAAAATTCTCTAGGTTTTCAATTTCTAGGGCTAAGGGCATTCTGCCTTGCTTATCGCCTTTGTGTAAGGAGTATCGCATTAAGTTAGTGAGCATCATTAAGCCTTCGGCCGAATCGGCATCATGCTCGGCTACTTTGCCATAAAAAAACGATAAGGTATTATATAAAAAATGGGGATTTATTTGAGTTCGCAAATAATTATACTCGGCTGTTAATTTTTGTTTTTCTAACTCTTGGTTTTTAATGGTTAGTGTTTTGATAGTGAGTTCAGCTGCCTGGTTTTTAATATCTAAATTTAAGTTTATTTTTTCTTTTTCAAATAACTCTTTTTCTTTTTGCAGAAGTAGTTTTTCTGTTTTGTTGTTTTTAACTAAAAAATAATACCCAACTGCCCAGAGGAAAAAGTGACAATACCATACAAGAGCATCACCAAATAAAATCTTTAATGAAATGGTATTGTAAGGAGGGTAATTAAATAATTTAATAAAAACAAAACGATAAAAATATTTACCTAGAAGAAAAATTAAGAAAGTTAAAATTAAAATAAGTATGGAAACAGATAGTTGTTTTAAACTTTTAAAATTAAAATTACAAATAGTAAAATAAGATAAGTAAAATACTGATACTGGGTTAAAGAAAATAAAAACTAAATGGTCAAAAAATATTATTTCCTCCCCGTTAATACTATCAATAAAATAAAAAATTAAAGCATAAAGAACCCAAAAAATAATATGATATTTTATGTTTACATTTATACGAATCATTTAATTTTCATTTTTATAAAAAAGTCATAAATATAATTGCTATTAAATTCCATTTTAATATCAGGTTTTATACCTACATTTTCTAAATTAGGAAATTGTTTAGTAATTACTCTTTTAGTTGTTGGTATATAATAATAATAATTATTGTTCTCGTCTGTATATTCTTCATCATCTAAAAAATCAACTGCCCCTGATGTTGACTCACCATAGACTATCACTTTGCTACTTTGTTTAAAATCCATTATCATTAACTCTGCTGCACTTTGGCATTTGTAATTAACAATTAGTGACACTTTTTTAGGGTAAGGCATTACATTTTGTTGAATATATAAACTCCCAGTATCATAATAGGAGCTATTAATATGTGCATACATTTTTAATAATGTATTTTCTATATTTTTTACTCTTAGGCTATCTCTTTGTCTTTTTCTAACTTCCAGTCGTTCTTTGTAAAAATTTATTTTTTGTAAAGTAGGATAAACATATTCACTTTGCCGTTGTATTGGATTAGTATATATGTAAGGTAGCAATGATTGATATATGTTTGTATAACCCCCGACGTTATCTCTAATATCTATTATCAAATGGTTTGTGTAGGCTAGTTTCACTTTATTTGCCTTTACCAAAGAGTCCAGTATAGTTGTATATTCACCTTCACAGGATGGTATTTTTATTACTATAGTATTAGAATCAATTATACTCAATTGTGGTGTTTCAACAATTGTACTATCCATAATTATGATTTCATTTTTTTTAATCCTTCTAAATTTCATTTCGCCTTTAATAATAAATGTAGAGTCGTTTGCAAATTCAGCATTTTTGTATATAACATAAGACCTATAAGGATGATTAAATTTACCAAAGTAAACCTTACTGTTTTTTTTTCTTTCTAATTCAAAACAAACATTTCCCTTTTTTAAAAAAGCTTTAGTTTTACTATCAAAAGTATAACCTATTAACACGTTTGTATTTTCTTTATTAATAACAATTATACAACCATTTAACTCATCTATCCAATATTCATTTAATTGTCCGCTATGATAAGGTTTTATAACGTTTTTATAATTACGTTCGTAAATAGTATCAGCTTTATAACTTTTATTTGGAAATGTATAATGCCTCAAATGGTTGTCATTAAAAAATTGAAAAATAAGAGCAATTTGTTTTAATGTATCTTTTTCTTTATTTTTTATATGAAAAACATATTTATCAAATGATGATTTAATTTTTAAATCTTTGTATCCAGGGTAAGTACTTTTAATATTACTAACTACTTCATTAAATAATTTATTTTGGGCATTAATTGCCAAATTAACATTTATAAAACAAAAAAAAGTAATTATTAATTTCATTATGAGAGGCAGTTTGTTTGACCATCATATTGTTTAGTCCTACGGGGATTTCCAGTACATTTATTTGGGTCTTGTGAAACATCTTCAGTCCTATTGTTATTGGTTCCGCCATTAATCATTTCCATATTTTGCTCATTAAGCAATACAATGGTTCTTTTGTTAAGGGTAAGCTTCGGAGTTGGTGTGTTGTTGTTTTGGGGTTTCATTTTTGTTGTTTTTATTTTATGTAAAATATTTTTATAAAGTTGGCACTTTTTATTTACACTTTTATTGTAATTACATCAATTGGGGTATTGTAAGGGTAAATTTGTAGCGTTTTTTTCGGTTATTGGATTACCTTTTTTTAATTACTTTTATTTTTCGCTTTCATTTTACTTGTAAGTACAATAGCAACTATTATACTAGTTGATAAGGGTACAGCTTTTTTTAACTAAAACGCCCATATTTGCTTTATTTAAAGTAAAAAAACCTTCAAATGCCCATAACACTAATAACCCAGCAATAAGCCCAATTATATAAGCATTACATAAAATCCAATTTTTTTTGTTTTCATTGTTTACATTTTTTGAGTAAAAATATTTTTATAGTTTGTAAGTTAAGCCAATATTTAAAATACCATTATAGCCTGCACCAATTTCGGCTGCAAAGCCAATTTTCCCATTTGGGTAATACTTTACCCCAATTACATTTAGTTGAAATGCAAAACCCGAACCTGCATCTTTTAGTTTTTCGGGTGTACCTGTACCTAGGTCAGCCTCACCATCGGCACCCAAATTAAAAAAGCCAATACCTGCACCACTATACAATTGTACTTTTGGTTTAAGTATATAATAAAAGTTGCTATTAACCAACATAGTAAATAATCTAATATTATAGTGGTAGGTATTACCCCCAGGCTCGGTTAATTGTTTACTTTTTGCTTTGCTATATGCGGCTATTAAGCCTAACGATATTCTTTTGCTTATACCTTTTTCGTAATGTAAAGTTAATGGCCCAAACGGACTAAAAAATCCTTTTTCAACATCAACACTTAATGCCAATGCCGGTATGTTAGGCCAACTATACCCTAATGCTATAGTATTGGTAAGGGGTTGTTTTGTAGTTGTATTTTTTTGAGCGGTTAAGCTAAGTATTATTATACTTGCTAGTAAAGTTAGGGTTAGGGGTTTCATGTATATTATTATTTTTGTTTAATAAAAAAGCAAGTATAGGCTTTCGACTATACTTGCCTTGTTTTGTTTATTTACTAAAAAGCTACTTCAATTGTATTGCCCAAATCAGTAGTTTTGTAAGTACCTTGGGGTATTACTCTCTCCACTGCACCTGTTTCATTATTATAAATAGTAAAAGGCTCGTCAATTGTAAATATGCTAAAGTCTTCTCCTTTAAATGACGGCTCAGTTTTAATTGAGGCTGGAATTGATAAAGATAATTTATCATCGTCAACAGTAAAGGTTAGTTCTATATCACCTACTTTGCCACTAGCTACTTTAGACACACATTTTACACAATCGGGTGTAGTGCCATCAAAGTTACATAGTACACATGCATAAGCACCTTTGGAGCAAAACCCTAATCCTTTTTTGCAGTCAAACTTTGGCCGCTTTAAAGTAATAGTAGGAAGTATAATTTTAAGGCAACATTTAATTTTACCCTCTATTGAAGGTATATCACTTTTTGGTGTTGGGTTATTATTAGCTATAAAGCTTGATAAGCCTAACCCTAGGCTAATTAGTACAATAAAAATTGGTTTCATAATTGTAAACTTTTGTTTTTATAATTTCCCTACTCGATTAAAGGGCTTTCGGGTTATCCCTCTTACAATTAACATTTACCACACCTGCAGTTGTTGTATTTATTAGTTGCGTTGTAAAAATATATAAGATGCATATTTGCTTTAGAAATTAGTAACATCAATTTAGTTGATGTGCTTATAAGCAACTGTAAGTATCAATTATAGTTACTCCTATTTAAGCTTTAACTTATACTTTAAGTTAAATAATAACCAGTTTGCATTTACGCTATTTTGGGTTGTAAACATTAAGCCAGTATTTATATCTATGGAATTTTTTGAATCTAATTTTATTTGGTAACCCAACCCCACATCAATCAGCGGTAAGGTTTGGGCTATATGTTGTACACCCATATTAAGTGTTGTAAATAGGGTATGGGCTGCACCAAAATACTGCACTATACCTACTTTGTAAAATATTGGGTTGTACTTAATATTAGTAAATTCCTTTACATTGGTGGTTACGTTTTCATACTGTAAATTTAAGTTGGTCAATTTGCTAATACCATACTGTAGGTTAAAGCTAAACCCTCTTACGTTTTTTAAATTACGACTTAATGAGCTGCCTACAATACCACCTGTTGCAAAGTGTAGGCTGTTTTTTTGTGCATTTACTTGTAAGCAATACATACATAGAGTAATTAATAATAAGTGTTTCATTTTTTATTTGGTTTTATTTGTAATATTTAATAATTTAATGGGTACGCCTACTTTAAGCCCATAGCTACTTGCCCTTGTTTGTAATATTAAGTTTTCTTCTCTAAAGTAGCTAGTTTGCAGCCTGCCGTATTGCAAATACAAATTGGTACGTAACATTGGCTTAAGTCCTATATTATAAAACAGATCAATGGTTAATTTTTGTTTCTTGTTTTTGTTATACACATCAAACCCAACTGTAGGGGTTACAAATAATGCAGGCCCAAGTTTATGTAAAAAGCCTTCATAATAAAAAAAATACCTATCACCACTAAAACCAAATCTAATTTGGTTTACATTAGGATCATTATAATATTCTTTTGTTCTATTAAAGCCTATTGCACCGCCTATACCATACCGTAGTTTAATTTTTTTTTGTTTTAGTATATTAGTTTGTTTTTCGTAAGTATAGCCTATTAATACCCCATTGGCTCCACCATGGTACCTATATATAATTTTTTCCTCTTGCAAATCTTCTGTACTTACAACTAAATTAAAGCTAGTATGAAATTTAAAATTAGATACAGAAAGCTTATGGTTTTTATACTTAAAATCAACCCCACGGGTTAAATCAAATTTATTAAACTGTGGGTAGTACACAATACTATTTGCTACATCTTTAGCATATAAGGTAGAAAAACCCGCTGCTACCATACTTGTATTGGGTATTATATATAACTGCTGAGCAGGTGCAATAATTGTGTAGCTAATGGATAGTAGTAATAATAAAGTTTTCATATATTTTAGTAATTTAAGCCCATTTGCAATAGCAAATGGGCTTTTTAATTTTTTTAATAACCAAATTTAATATTCATTAAAGGGAATGAGTAAGGGTTTGTTAATCCACTAGTAACTGCATACTTAAATTGTACAGTAAAGTCGTATTTAACTAAAAGCCTTGTGCCTTCATAAGGTCTCCATTGTATAATACTTTGCAAACTAAAATTTTGGAGTCTTGCATCAACCTTTTCGCTTTTTGTACAGGCCTGGTACCTTACATTACCCTCTAAGTACATATAAGCACTTACCTCGGGCGCTGTATTTGGATTGCCACCAAGCACACAAGCCTGACGGTTTTTTCCTTTACTTTGCAGCGAAAAGTATATTCCTACACTTTGATATACTAATTTTAAATCGCCAAACTGCAACGCTTTGCCATCAACTGGGCATGTTTTGTCTATTACTTTATGCCATCCTTGGCTCAATTTATTAGAATAAACTGTTGCATTTTTACATCTAAATGTTTGGTCGTCGCTATCATCTTTTGGTTCACTGTTGTAATCTTCAACTTTTACTTCACCATTTTCAATTTTTTTAAGTACCTCCAACACTTCAGTTTTATCTAATATAAATTGCATTACCTCTTTGCTTTCGGTATTGCTATTTACTAAGTTTGTGTAGGCATTTTCTACATCATTTTTTACTGCTAAACATTTGTTATTTTTAATGTCAAGCTTAATGTAAAAGCTACCAATTGCAACAATATAATCTTGGTTTAATATTGTTTGCAAAAATTCTGGAATTTCTTCTGCTGTTATTTCTTGTTTGGAAAGTGTTTGTACAGCCGAGTTTTTTACAACTGCCTCCAAGCTATTTCGCTCAGCAGGGTTGTTGGCAAAGTATTCATAGTCTGTAATAGTAGGAAATGTTACTACATTTTCCTTAATGGTTGCATTTTGTGCATTTACTTGTATGCCAATAGTAAAGAGTACTATTAGCATTAAAAACAATTTTTGTGGTTTCATAACTGTATTTTATTTTTTTGTTATAATTTCCCTACTCGGTTAAAGGGCTTTCGGGTTATCCCTCTTACAATTAACATTTACCACACCTGCAGTTGTTGTATTTATTAGTTGCGTTGTAAATATATGTGCATATTTATTTTTAAATTTATATTTTACACCAGTTTCAATATGGTAAGTATTAATTTTTTAAAGTGTAATTAAAGCTAAATTGATATATCGGTAATCCATATTCTATTTCGGGTGCTTTATTATATTTGTAGTAAATAGCTTTAAGGTTTATTAAATTATTTATTTCAATACCAAAGCCCATACTTTTACCATTGTAAAGCCCATTAGTATTTACTTTGGGTAAAAATTCAGTTATTTGTGTTGGGTTAGTATACATAAAATGGTATCTAAATGCCAACCAAAACACCCCTACATTTTTATTATTAGTACGTTCCCATGCACCTGTTTGAAAATAAAGACCAACTGTTCCAAAGCTATTCAAAAAATTTTTTGGCTTACCAGTTAATGGGTCTGAAACAAAGCCAACCCTAAAGCCAGTTAATACCCTTTCGCCAATATGATACAAAAATCCAATTTTAGTAACCTTTTTATTTTTCTTTAAATAAATAACATTATCGATACTTAAATTAATTAAGCCGCTCAATGGGTTTATAAATTGGTTTACCAAATGTTCATTTGATTTATTATTTATTTGCACATTTTGTTGCTGAAAGTTATTAGCACTTACTCCACTATACAGGCTTAATGGAAATGCTATTTTTCCTGGTTCACCAATATATAATCTTATAAATCTTGCACTTGCATTTATTTGTCCATTATTTATAATGTCAATAAATCCGTTAGTAAATATTTCGGGTTTATACTCTTGCTCTTTTAATACTTGATTTGTGGTGGTATCTTTTATTTTTTGTGCTTTACAAGTATTTACTATAAATAATATGATAAATAATACTCTCAAAGCAAATGAAGCATACTACAATTATGTGTAATTATCTTTATTGTTACAAATGTTGGTTTCATAATTGTATTTTTTTTATTTAATTTAACTGCCTACTTTTTTCTGAAGGTTTTCGGGTATTCCTTTTTATTTATAGTGCTAAATTAGATGGTGTATTTGTATTATTTTTATTTGTTACACCAAATACTTAATTGTAAGTATAATTATATACATTTACATCGGTTTCATAATTGTATAGCAATATACAGTTATAATAAGCTGCTCTTTTGGGCGGCTTTTTTAATGCTATTTTTTTAATTGTATTACACAATTAGCTAAGCTATAAAGTTTGTTTTGTAATATAAGATGGCCTTACTATATGGTTGCATTTAAAGCACCCTACTCCGTTACCAACTGAAAGCCAGTTGCAGTAAATATTATTTTGCGTTGCTTAAATAAATTGCCAGTGGTCATT
>JAYWGN010000057.1:0-158444 GCA_043778255.1 Chitinophagaceae bacterium
GCTTAACCTCTTTGGGGCTACGTTACGCTACGGCTACGCCTTCGCTCCACTTCGCCCCAAAGAGGTTACAACCTGTTGCACTTATCACTTGAACATACAAAGGATTATCTTCATACAACTTGTATAAGCAAAATGATTAGTACCTCTGAATTTAAACAATGGAATGTAAATAACAACTCCTTAGTAATATCTGAGTTATCGGCATATTACAAACCTGTACAGTCTAGCGGAGTTGCACTTAAGTATGTGCTTAATGGTAGCGAAGTATATTGCTTTGACAACCAACGTTACACTGTACCTCAACAGCATTTTTTGCTAACTAACTGTACTAACATAGGTAAGGTTGAAATTGAGAGTAACCAGAAAGTACTTGGCGTATGCATCAATTTATCTACTAATATACTGGCCGAAGTATCGGCAAGTATACTTAACCCTAATAGTGCAATACCCGATGTTGATATCACCAATTTTTTAATAAGCGAAGCCTTACCCGAACAAATCATAAATGCATCACAATCGGCAACTGGTCATTATTTACAAAGTATTGGCAATACTTTTTTACATAACAAATTAGTTCAGTTTAATGTTGATGAAATTTTTGTACACATAGCCGAAAAGGTAGTAGTTGAATTTATGCCCTTATACAAACATTTACATAACTTAAAACTAGCAAAATTAATTACTCAAAAACTTATATACAAAAAGTTAGCAAAAGCAAAAAGTATAATTGAAAACGAACATCAACAAACATTAAATGTACAATTATTGGCTACAGAAGTAGGGCTATCGTTGTATCATTTTATTAGGTTGTTTAAAAAATGCTATAATACCACACCGATGCAAATGTTAGTAAAATGCAGAATGGAATATGCTAAAAAACAACTTCAATTAAAAAATATTTCTCCTTTTGATATCGCTTCTAATTGTGGCTATGCCGATGTACAATCATTTAGTAAAGCATTTAAAAAGTACACACATACTTGTCCTACCGCTTATAAAAATAGCAATTTTGGACAAGTGAATTAAGTATAACATTTCTAATTTTAATTGTTATAAACAAATACGAAATGCAACTTAAGGAGTTTTACAAATCAAATAAATTGAAATGGGTTAAGCCATTACTAATTGTATTAGCTATACTAACCATATTTGCAACAGGATACTTATTGGGTAAATGCCTATTCGTTATTTTTAATAAATAATTTAAAAAATGAACAATTTTTTTTTATGAAATCTTACTTAATACTACTACTATTATTTACTAGTTGCCATACAATGTTAGCACAAGCACTACAACGGAAAGGAAGTATTGGTGTAAAGTTTTACCAAAATATACCCGATACCTTAGCAAAACAATTAGAATACACAACTGGAGCTATTATTGAAATGCCAGTGCCCGATGCTACTGCTTATAATATAGGTGTACTTAAAAACGACATAATAATAAAAGTAAACCAAACATATATTACAAATGGCGATGCTTTAGTAGCCGTAGCTAAAACACTAAGAGCCAATGACCCCATTAAAATAACCGTATTACGAAAGGGTAAGGAAGTTACATTAAGCGGAGTAGTGGTAGCACGACCAAAAGAAACCTCACCAACTGCCGATATAGTATATGGTGAGTTTGCTTACAAAAATGGATTGGTACGTACTATATTAAAATCACCTAAAAATACAAAACCAATAGGTACTATTTATTTTTTGCAAGGCTTGCCTTGTTATTCAATGGATAATTTACAACCCTTTGATAAAACTAAAGAAGCCATTGATGCTATGGTGGATAGAGGGTTTGCGGTATATAGAATGGAAAAAGGCGATATGGGCGATAACCAAGGATTTGGGCCTTGTAGTACAATGGGCTATACTGAAGAATTAGAAATGTATACAGCTGGCTATAAAAATTTATTAAAATTATCATCCGTTGATATTGAAAAAATATTTTTGTTTGGACACTCCATGGGTGGTACTACTGCTCCTGTATTAGCTGCACAATTTCAGCCACGTGGTGTAGCCGTATATGGCACAGGTTTTAAGCCTTGGGCAGAGTACTTATGCGATGCCTACATAATTCAATCAGTATTGTATGGCGAAGATGAAGGCGAGTGTAGAGCAACCTTAGAAAAATTGAAGCCTTACTTTTATGATTATATGTATAATAATAAACCACTTGAAGCTATTATACAAACTCCTAATGGATTATTAGCAATGCAAACATTATTGAGTTATAACCCAGTTACAAAACAAGGTGCTAGTGGACGAAGTATGAGTACATTTAAAGAGTTAAATAAAATAAATGCAGCTAAAGGTTTTTCACAATATCAACACCATGTGTTAGCTATGTATGGCGAGTGTGATGTAGCAGCTAATAATGCTAACGATAATATAGCTATGATAGAGCATGTAAACAAACAACATCCCGGAAAAGGTACATTTTGGCTAGTGCCAAAAACTAGTCACATGTTTGAAAAAGTAGGAACAATGCAGGAGTATATAACTATGAGTAATAACCCTGCTGCATACCAACAATATGCTGCTACAAGGTTTAATGCTGAAGTATTTGACTATACATATAATTGGATGAAAGCCTTACTACAAAAGCCTTTGGCAAAAAAATAAGCACTATGAATATAAACAAAATAATGCAATGTACTTTGTTAAGTATATTAATTATACAAGTATTGACAGCACAAAATAATACTACTATAAAAGGAACGTTGAAAAACAAAGAAAACCTAAATATTGTAGGTGCTACAGTTATACTAACCAAGGTGCTTAATAGCTCCATTGTAAAGGCTTCAATAAGCGATAAAGCAGGAAATTTTGAATTTGAAAATATTAAAAATGATACCCTTATAGCTACCATTAGTTATGTTGGTTATGCTACCTATACTACCCCAATAATAATGGTATCCGAGGCAAGTAGCCTTATAAATATAGGTGAAATTATACTTACACCAATTGCTAAAACAATGGAGGCAGCAACAGTAGTAGCACAAAAATTATTTGTAACACAAAAAATAGATAGAACAATAATACGACCCGATGCATTAATTAGTAATGCAGGTGTAAGTGTATTGGACGTATTAGAAAAAGCACCAGGAATAATGGTTGATATGAATGGTATCATTTCATTAAAAGGTAAATCTGGCGTTATGATTTTTATTGATGATAAAGCTACTTACCTAGCAGCGGCTGACCTATCAGCTTACCTCAAATCATTACCTGCTGGTAGTGTTGAAAATATTGAAATTATACCCAACCCACCCGCTAAGTACGATGCTGCTGGTAATGCAGGTATTATAAATATTAGACTTAAAAAAAATATTGCTAAGGGTTTTAACGGCGGCATTAATATTGGCTATGGTCAAGGCACATACAGCCGTACTAATAATAGTACCAATTTTAATTATAGAATTAATAAAATAAATTTTTTCTCCAATTTTTCTATTAACCAAAATAAAAGTTACCAAGACCTTACAATTGAACGAAACTATTTTTCGGCAAATGGAGCACCCACCTCTAAATTTACCCAAAACTCCTTATTAATACCTACCGCCAATGCATTAAATGCAAAAATGGGGGTGGATTGTTATATAAACAAAAAAACTACACTTGGCTTAGTATTAAGTGCATTTAAAAACCAAACTAAAAGAACAGTAAATAATAATGCAAGTATTAAAGATGGTAACAATACACTTATTAATTTGGTAGAAGCTACCAACCCACTACAATCAGTATTAAAAAACGGAAGTATTAATGTAAATATGCAGCATAAAATTGATACAAAAGGAAAAGAAATAACTGCTAATATTGACCATATTGAATACCGTAGT
The DNA here is from genome assembly GCA_043778255.1 of Chitinophagaceae bacterium. GTDB lineage: Bacteria > Bacteroidota > Bacteroidia > Chitinophagales > Chitinophagaceae > JAYWGN01. Next base: position 3,837 of record JAYWGN010000057.1, read on the forward strand.
AAAATTAACCAATTGCTTACCAATAGGCTATTGCAAACTAATGGGCAAGTAATTAGTAACACCGTATTGGCTTCTTATTTACCATCCAATATTGCTATACAAACTGCCAAAGTTGATTATACACAACCTATCAAAAAAGGTGGAATATTTGAAGCAGGATTAAAAACTAGCTTTGTAAAAACCATTAATATTGCCGACTTTAATGATATTGTTAATACCGTAAGTACACCTAATTACGACTTTTCTAATAATTTTAAATACAACGAAAACATACATGCAGCCTACCTTAATTATAACAGAGACTTTAAGCATATAAGTTTGCAACTTGGCTTTAGAGTTGAAAACACAAATATAAAAGGATACCAATTAGGCAACCCAGTGGTGAAAGATTCCTCATTTAAGCGAAGCTATACCAATACATTCCCCACTTTATTTTTGCAATACAAAGCCGATTCGGTCGATAAAAATGTGTTTGGCATTTCACTTGGTAGGCGTATTGATAGGCCTAATTATAAGGACCTCAATCCCTTTAGTTATCCGTTGGATAGGTACACTTATTATGGAGGTAATCCATTTTTGCAACCAACATTCTCCTACAATGTAGAGGCTACTTATACCTACAAAAGCAATGTAACAGCTACCTTGGAATATAGTGTCGCCAACAATGTAATAAACGAAACCAATGAGCAGCGAGGTACTATTTATTATAGCCGTCCGGGCAATTTTGCTAAGCAAATATCTTATGGCATATCCTTATCGGGCAATAAAAAAATTACTAAATGGTGGACTTTTCAATATTACACTACATACTCTAATAGTAAATTTAAGAGTACGGTATATGGTCAAAATTTGAATGATTCCAAATGGTATTGGGTGGCTGCTCCTACCAACCAATTTGTACTTAGTAAGTTATGGAGTGCTGAGTTATCGGGTAGTTACCAAACCAAAATATTAAGTGGCCAGTTTATTGTATACCCAATTGGTAATGTAAGAGTAGGTGTGGCAAAGCAATTGTTACAAACTAAAGGTACACTCAAACTAAATGTTAGCGACGTATTTTATACTAACCAAATAAAAGGCGATATACGAAATTTGGCCAATGCCAATGCCAATTGGTTTAGCTATTTGGACAGTAGGGTTGTAACAGTTTCATTTTCATACCGTTTTTCTAAAGGGCAAAATTTAAGGTTACGACAAACTGGAGGTTCCGAAGTGGAGCAGAAAAGAGCTAAAGGATAATTATGCTTTTATTTGTAAAAGGAGTTAAATTGAATTATGTTGCAGCAATTCATAACTAATTTATTAATAAGCAATGCCTCTTAACTTTAATTTACCTCCGCTCAACTCCAAGCCAGGTGTGGGTAGCTTTACTAAGTTAAGCATGTGAAACAATATTTTAATTCCTTTTTTCTTAGTTTTTATTTTTGTAAAGTCTATATCGGGTGCTAAGTAAAATTGGCGTTGTCTCGGTATATCATATCGAGTATAAGGTATATTATTTGTTGTCCATTTATTTTCAAAACCGCCCAACATACCACTAGCTCCAGTACCAACTGCTATATTGAGCCAAGCAGGTAGTTTGGTGTTTGGTGCAAACGATTTGAGGTTAACACTAAGCCAATACGTTTGCCCATTATAGTCTTTTAACAATCGTTCTTGTTTGGTATTGCCATATAAGTCCTTTATACGAGGTTGTAGGCTGGTTTCGTACTGTTGGGTAGTGTAGCTAAGTTTGGGTTGTATACGTTGTTGTTGCCAAGCTACTTGTTGGGTTATAAACATTGTAGCGCCTAAAGTATTACCGGCAATATCGGCCCAACTAAAGCCGTACTCGGCACTGTAGCCATCCATTACTTCAAATGCAGTTTGGTATAGCATACCACACAAGCCACCAAGCCAAGCACTTTTTGTATCATTTATTTCGGCACTTTTCCAAATTTCGGCACTCAATCTACTCCCAAGGTAAGCACTAAATACATGCCCCATTTTATCCATTTGTTGCCACTCTTTACTGTCGTCAAATGAACCAAATTTTCGCTTTGGGTATTGGGCATACCAATATTTATTAAGCACTATCATAGTACTAGTAATTATGCCACCTTGTATACTGGCTGCTACAAATTGTTTTTGGTTAAATGCTTTTGTAGGGACATTTTTTTTTAGGGTATCAATATTAATTGTATTTTGTGCAACAGCATTTTGGCTTGCCATTATATATGCTCCGCATAAAAAAAATAGTACGATTACTTTCATTTAATTATGTAAAATTAATGCAACTTTTGAAAAAGGAAACTTATTTTTACATACGTAAAAAAATACAATATGGATACAGCAATACAACAAAAAATAGACCAATGGCTTACTAGCAATATTGATGCTGAAAGTAAAGCAGCAATTACTGCAATGAACGATGCTGAACGGGCTGATGCATTTTACAAAAACCTCGAATTTGGTACAGGTGGCTTACGTGGTATAATGGGTGTAGGTACTAACCGTATTAATAAATATACCATAGGCTTTGCCACACAGGGTTTTGCTAATTATATAAATACAAATGTGGTGGGTACCAAAAAAGTTGCCATTGCTTATGATTGCCGTAACAACAGTAAATTTTTTGGCGAAACGGTAGCTAATATTTTTGCAGCTAATGGTATGCAAGTATACTTATTTGAGGCACTACGCCCTACGCCAGAGTTGAGCTTTGCTATACGTACACTCGGTTGCTGTGCAGGTGTGGTATGCACAGCAAGCCACAACCCTAAGGAGTATAACGGCTACAAGGCTTACTGGAACGATGGTGCACAAGTAATGCCACCACATGACAAAGGTATAATTGACGAAGTAAATAAAATAACCACTATAGAGGCTGTACACTATACTGGTGGCGAAGCTAATATTACATTAATAGGTACAGCTATGGATGAGCAATATATTGCCATGCTTAAAGGCTTGAGTTTGCAGCCATCAATAATAGAAAAAAATGCCGATTTAAAAATTGTATATACTAGCATACATGGCACAGGCATTACGGTAGTGCCACAAGCTTTGGCACAATTTGGCTTTACCAATGTGCATGTAGTAGCAGAGCAGCAACAGCCCGATGGTAACTTTAGTACCGTAGTGTACCCTAACCCCGAGGAGAAAGAAGCTATGAGTATTGGACTAAAAAAAGCTATGGAATTAGATGCCGATATACTATTAGGTACCGACCCCGATGCGGATAGAGTAGGTATAGCCATTAAAGATAATAAAGGCGAATGGATACTAATGAATGGTAACCAAACTGGTGTACTATTATTTAATTATATTGTAGAAACCCGTACTGCATTAGGTTTGGCAAAGCCAAATGACTTTATGTGCAAAACAATTGTAACCTCACCGTTAATAGATGTATTTGCTAAAGCAAATAATTTGGAGTGTATTAACACCCTTACAGGGTTTAAATATATAGCCGAAATAATAAAACAGAACGAAGGCATTAAAAACTTTATATGCGGTGGTGAGGAAAGCTTTGGCTACATGGTAGGCGATAAAGTACGTGATAAAGATGCCGTAGCAAGTGTATGTATGATAAGCGAAATGGCTGCCGTGGCTCGTAATGAGGGCAAAACAATGTTTGATAAGCTGTTGGAAATATATATTAAATATGGTTTTTATAAAGAAGAATTAGTAAGCATTACCAAAAAAGGAATGAACGGTGCAGCCGAAATAAATGAGATGATGAAAACCTATAGAGAAAATCCACCAACTACCATTATTGGACAACGAGTGGCTATTATAAATGATTATCAATTACAAACTTCACAAAATTTATTAACAGGAGTTACTACACCAATTGAGTTTCCACATAAAAGTAACGTACTCATATTTTTTACCGAAGGTGGCGATATGATAGCAGCCCGACCAAGTGGTACCGAACCTAAAATAAAATTTTACTGTAGTGTAAAGGAAACCCTTACTAGCAAAGCCGATTATGATACTGTAAATACTGCACTAAGTGCCAAAGTACAAGCCATTATAGCCGATTTGGGTTTACTAGCATAAGCATTTAGCTAAAGGCGAAAAAACTAATAAAATTACAACAATTGCCAACACAACAAGAGTTACTAGAGGGTATTACATTTATAGTAAATAAGCCATTGCATTGGACAAGCTTTGATGCTGTACGAAAAATACGTAACACTGCCCGTATAAAAAAAGTAGGCCATGCAGGTACACTCGATCCCTTGGCTACTGGTGTACTTATAGTATGTACAGGCAAATACACCAAAAATATAAATACATACATGGGGCAGGAAAAAGAATATACAGGTACCATTACCCTTGGTGCTACCACACCTACTTATGACTTGGAAAGTATGCCCGAAAATGAACGAACTTACAGTCATATAACACCACAAATAATAGCCAAAACACTACCACAATTTACTGGTACAATAATGCAAATGCCACCTATATATAGTGCCATTAAAATAAAAGGACAAACTGCTTATAACCTTGCCCGTAAAGGATTAGAGGTTGAATTGCAGCCAAGGCCAGTAACTATTAATGTGTTTGAAATTACTGCAATTGAATTACCAATGTTGCATTTTAAAATTATATGTACCACAGGTACTTACATACGTAGCATAGCTAACGACTTTGGTGCTGCATTAGGTACAGGTGGGCATTTGAGTAGCCTTTGTCGTACTCGTATTGGCAATTATACCTTAGCCAATTGCCAAAGTATTGAAAGTATATGCGAAGCAATTGTGGCTGGGTATTAAAATGAATTTAAAATTACATTCACTATTCTAATGTAACTGAGTAATTCAATATGGGGCTATCTTTTTAATTTAATATTGGTTAAAAAATGTATAATTTTGTGTTAGAATGCTATTAGAAGTAAAAAAATATGATATAATCTGTTTTCAATTGAGAAATAGTCTATATAATCAATTGCAAAATCCTTTAAAAAAAGAATTACATCAACTTTCAACAGCTATAAAAAGAATTATTGGAAATGGGGAAAAAATTGATATTCTTTCTACTGAAATGCTTAGTGCTATATTTAATTTAAGAATTAAAGCATTAAAATGGTTATCGGCCGATGATAATTTTGATTATTCCGAAATGATGAAAGAAAGTTTTTTACAAATTGAAAAGCTAAAATTAAATAAAAAATTTGAAGTTTTAATTGATAATATTTTGTTTGCTTTGCGTTGTAATATAAGGGTTATAGATGCAATAATTAGTTCAAATGAGCATAAAACTGCTGCTTCTTTAAGTTTTGATACAATACAAGAAATTACCTATTACCAATTTATTACATCATTAGCTATAGTAAATTTTGATGATGATACAACACAGAAAATTGTCGATTTCACTAATGCATCTTTAAATATTGAATTTGTAATAGTAGCATGTGATATAATATTTAATGAAAAATTAAAAATAACTGATAAAGTTATCAATGATTTAGCCTTTTTAATTGCAGATGCTGCACAAGATTATATAGCTTTAGCAACTGAATTTGGGATATTAAAGTCTAGAGCAAAAGCTCAATCTCAATCTTTTTCAACAATAAATTTTGATAATAATTTCATAAAAGAACAAAAAGAATTTTCTGATTTAGGACTTAACGAGTATGCTCTAAATATATTAAACTCATGAAGCAACAGTTCTCAAAAGGGGATATTATAAATGTTAATCTTGGTATGCCACCTAAAGAAATTAAGGGACATGAACAAGGTATGCAAAGACCCTGTATTATAATAAAATCTTTCAATAACCTCGAACTTGCCGTAATAATTCCAATAACTTCCAAAGAGCCAAAATACAGCCTTTTTACCATTGTAAAAATATTAAAAGGTACAGCAGGACTTGATTTAGATAGCTATATATTATGTCATCAAATACGAACAATTTCATTTGACCGTATCATAAATAAAAGAAATAAATTAGAGTACAAGGATATTTTAAAAATACAAGCAGTTCTTATTGATACTTTAGAATTATAAAAATAAACTGAAACTTCGATTTAAATAGTTACACTTAATTACTCACCTGAAACTTACCTGATTCTATTACCTTTCCCGTTCTATCAACTAGTTTGAATAAGTACACCCCACGGTAAAAATTTTGTAGTTGAACAGTAGTTTTATTTTGCAAATTATTGGCAACTGCTACACGTTTGCCAGGTAGGTTATATATTTCTATAGAGTAGCCAGTGTTGTAGCTACGTTGAAATTCAAAAGTTATAAAACTAATAGCAGGGTTAGGGTAGCTTTTAATTATTTTTATTTGTTGGGTTGTTTGGCTATTGCCAAAGCCATTGGTAGTACGAGTATCGTAACTGATTTGTGCCTTTGTAGCAAAAGGAAGTAAGGTAAATAATAGTGCTATGTAAAAAATGTTTTTCATTTGCTTAGGAAAGTATAGGTTCAAAAAACATACCTATAATGTAAATTTACACCGTTTATTTAAGTAAACGGTATAAATTTCAATTTATTTAACAAGTTGCTTACAATTATATTACAAAGCTGCAATTATAGCATCAAAGTTTGGCAAATCGCCAGCACTTTCTAATACTTCTGTATAGGTTACTACACCTTCGGCATTTATTACAAATGCACTACGTTTGGCTACACCTTTCATATCAAATACAAATGTATCGTAAAGGCAACCATAAGCCTCTGATGTAGTTTTATTAAAATCGCTTAGTAGTTCAAAGTTTAAGTTTTGCTCCTCTTTGTATTTGCCCAATGTAAATACTGAGTCAACCGATATGCCATATACCGTTGCTGCTACATTGTTGTAGGTAGCAATAGTATCTCTTACAGTACAAAGTTCGGTGGTGCAAGTACCTGTAAAGGCTTGAGGAAAAAACAAGAGTACTACTGAATTTCCTTTAAGTTCGCTTAGCGTTACTTTTTGTTTTGCGGTGTTGTACAAGCTAAAGTCAGGTGCTTGTTGTCCAATTGTAATAGCCATTTTTTATAATTTTATTTTTGCAAAATTACAATAAAATGCTTTGCATTTTTACAAAGTAAAAATTAAAAATTAAGTTACAATAACTTTAATTTTTGTTGGTAAGTACCATAAGTACTTTTAAAGGAAACAGCAATATTGGTAGCCGTTTTTTCAAGTACCAAAAAGTTATAATCAACTGTACCACTTGTACTACTCAGCAGTATATGATGAGCGTCTACAGTGTATTTTCCTGTGTAAAACACTGCACCATTTTGCCATATTGTACAGTTGTTTGCATTATCGTATTCAGTTATTATTTTTAACGAGTCGGGTATTGTATTCCATTGAAAAATGTTGGGGGTTTTATAGTTATCATAGCTTTCCACCAACTGCCATCTACCTATTATATTAAGGTTAGTAGTTTCAATAGGTTGTTTGTTACAGCTGTAAAGTAGTGTTATTAATAATACAAGCCCTGCATATTTGTTCATTACAATTTTATATTTGGTACGTATTAGTACCTAACGTTAATACTACTTTATTTATTGTAAGGTTGTTAATCTTTACTCCAAATACGGGTATTCAAATCGAGTATATCTATTACCTCTATAATGTTTGCAATTAACCCAATTTCCTGTTCTAATTTAACTGGGTTATTAAGTGTACTCCATATATTGGTTTCAAAGTTATTGTAACTATAAGGCAAAGCTAAATACATATTTTTTTGGTAAAATGATATGGAGATATCCGTATCAAATTGCTGTTTTATACTCAATAATTTTTCCATAAATGATGGCGTAAGTAAGTACCTAGCCTCGGTTTCGTCGGTTGCATATACATCAAATTGTTTTTCAAATAGTGGGTCTTCTAGTTTTATTTGAGTATCACTTTTCCATAACGAAAATGCATTTTTTTTAACCAAGGTTAAACTGTTAAAATCTTTATTAAAGTCGGCTACAAATATAATACCTGTAAATATATTGTGCCAATGTGTACCATTTTTACTTTCAGTTTTATACTCGGCTTTCACTTCACTAAAGCTAAAATTTGTCTTTTCCTTTTTGCCCATAAATAAATCTTCGGTACGGTACCTATCTATTGTTTTGTTGTATAGTTTAGTAGCTTCAAATTCATATTGCGAAAGCCCACTGTAAGGCTCATAATCTATGGTATTAAAGTAATATTGTGCAGCTTTTTTTATTACAATTGCTTTGTACTTTTGATTATACTTAACTGATTTTTTGGCCATGCCAAATAAATAAACAGCTGCACATAGCAATGCCACTATTGGCACTACTACAATGTTTTTATATATAGCTATAGCAACAACACCAACCACCAAACTACTAACTAATAGGTAGAGTAAATTATTTTTAATTTTTACTCGTTCAGCCTCCAAAGCATCAAGTTGTGGAAGTAGAGTAGTTGTATAATAAGCTGTAAAGTTTTGTTGCAATTGGTTTAACTATTAAATAGTTTTTTAACATCAATATTTTGCGATTCTGTAGTGGTAATAGTAGGCATTTCCTTACGTACCATACCCATACCAGATGCAAACATACTACCCGGAAACTGCTCTACACCATTATTGTGGCTATTAATAGCAGCATTATAAGTTCGCCTTGCTGCAGCTATTTGTTCCTCAGTTTCATTAAGGCTACCTTGTAACTCTAGGTAGTTTTCACTAGCTTTCAGGTCGGGGTAGTTTTCGGCTAACGCCAAAAAGTTTTTGCCTAATGCCTGGTATTGTGTATCCACTTCGGCTTGTTCATTTGCCGTAAGGTTGCCTTGCATTCCCTTGGTTCTTAATTGGGTTATACGGCTTAGTGTATCGGCTTCGTAAGTACTATACTGTTGCACGGTTGCTATAAGGTTAGGTATCAAATCATACCTTTTTTTAAGCATTGCATCAAGGCTGCCTTTTGCCATTTCTACACCATTACGCCTTGCTATTAAGCCATTACGTATGCTTACTATTATTACTAGTATAACTATTACTATTATGGCAACGGCTATTAAAGTGTTCATCTATTTATTTTTTAATGTATAATTAAAGATACTATTAATTTTTATTTTTTTGTTAAAAAAAAAGGAGTTGCAGCTTACAAATAAATTAGTATCTTTATAGTCAATAATTCTATTACTACAACATAATTATTATGGTAAAAAAAAATACACTCCTTTTTATAGCAATACTTACAACAATATTAGCCCAAGCACAGGATAAGCATTTTTCGCAATATTGGGCATCGCCAATTAACCTTAACCCTGCATTTACAGGTAAGTTTGATGGGTCAGTAAGGGTTGCTGGCAACTACCGTAACCAATGGCCCGAAATTAATAATGCATTTGTTACCCAAAGTGTAAGTGCCGATTTTCATGTAGGTGCCAATAAAATTTCTGAAACCGATACTTGGGGCTTTGGCATTACAGCCTTTACCGATAAAAGTGCCAGTGGTGTGTTACAAGAAAACAATATAGCCCTATCAACTGCTTACCACAAAGGGTTAGATGAAGATGGAAATAACCAATTAGGCGTTGGCTTTCAAGTTGGGTACATACAAAAAACCCTCACCACCACTAGTGATAAATTACGATTTGGTGATGCACTTACACCTAACGGATGGACGGGTATAAGTACCGATGTATTGGCCAATAAAAGCCTAACTGCAAGTCATTTTGACCTTAATGCAGGGTTGTTATATAGTGGTAGTACTAGCGAAAGTAATAATTTTTATGCTGGTGTTAGTATGTACCATATTACCCGCCCTAAAGAAACTTTTATAGGTGCTAACTATTATGCAAACCCTCGTTATACAATGTATGGTGGTGGCTACTTTAGTGTAGGCGCTAATGCTACTTTATATGCAAGTGCTATGCACAGTTCACAAGCCAAAGCAAGTGAAACCCTAGTTGGCACAGCATTAGGCATTACCCCTAATCCTGATGCTATAAAGCCTTCAACATTATTTGCAGGTGTATGGACAAGGCTAGGCGATGCTGTAATACCCTACTTAGGTATTGAGGTAAATGACTTTAAATTTGGCTTTAGTTACGATGTAAATGTATCAAAATTACGTACAGCAAGCAACAGCCAAGGTGGCATAGAAATAAGCCTTATATACATTAAAAAACCAAATAACGAAAAAGGAATACCTTGTCCAAAGTTTTAGAAAATTGGAGCTTTGGGTTATATATTTAATTTTGGTGTAACAGTGGTTACTACTTTCATTATTTTTTTTAATTAAATATTTTACAATAATAACAACATAATTAATCAATTGTAAAGCTTGCTGCATGGCTACAAATAGCCGAAATACATTTACTGTAATACTATAATATTTACATAACATATTTTACAAAGTACTTATTGTATATTTTTGTAAAAAAAAATAATACACCAAAGCATCCTGCCGTAGGCAAATAAAAATATAACGTAACAATGCCAAAAGTAACGGTAAGCCTACCACAAGGCACAAGAGATTTTAGTGCCGATGTAGTGCGAAAAAGACACTATATAATTAATACCATAAAAAATGTATTTGAGTTGTACGGCTTTGCACCACTGGAAACTCCAGCTATGGAAAACCTAGAAACCCTAATGGGTAAGTATGGTAATGAGGGCGATAAGCTACTGTTTAAAATACTGAATAATGGTATAAACGATGAAAAAAATATAGAAAAATCAACCGCTGCATTTAACAATATACTACAAGGCAATAATGACAAAAACCTTACTGAGAGAGCTTTAAAGTACGACCTTACCATACCTTTTGCAAGGTATGTAGCCATGAATTATGGGCAACTTACCTTACCCTACAAACGGTACCAAATACAACCTGTGTGGCGAGCCGATAGACCACAAAAAGGACGTTACAGAGAATTTTACCAATGCGATGCCGATATAGTAGGCAGCACCAGTAGCTGGAACGAAGTGGAACTTATTTGTATGTATGCTAAAGTATTTGAATTGCTTAATATAAAAGTAACTATTAAAATAAATAGTAGAAAAATATTAGCAGCATTGGCTTATAAATGTGGCGATATAACCCAACTTACCACCATAACAACAGCTATTGACAAACTCGATAAAATAGGAATAGAAAAAGTAAAAGACGAACTATTACAAAATGGATTGAGTAACGATGCCATAACTACCATAGAAAAATATTTGACAATTGCTGGTACTAATGAAGAAAAGATAGCAACACTACAACAACATTTTGGCGAAGCCGTAACAGAAGTTACTACCGAATTGAAAAACCTATTAACTGCTACGAGTGCCTACACCAAAGCACTTGAACTTGACCTTACCCTTGCCCGTGGGCTTAATTACTACACGGGTTGTATATTTGAAATAAAAGCCACCGATGTACCCATAGGTAGTATTGGCGGTGGAGGTAGGTACGATGATTTAACTACATTATTTGGAGTGCCTAATCTACCAGGTGTAGGTATCAGTTTTGGGCTCGATAGAATATACGATGTAATGGAAACCCTACAATTGTTCCCAACCGAAATTGTAGTGGGTAGTACTGTATTGTTTTTTAATACTGGTAATGCTGAGGCTAGTAAAGCATTTGAGTTAATAATGCAATTACGCCAACATAATATTAGTGCGGAATTGTACCACGAAACTGCAAAGTTTGACAAACAGTTTAAGTATGCCGAAAAAAAGCAAATTCCTTATATAGCAATTATTGGCACTAACGAAATGCTCAATAATACTTGCTTAATAAAAGAGTTGGCTACAAGCACCCAAACTGAAATACTGCAATTGGAGGTACTCAATTATTTTACGAAAAAATAAAAATTAGCATAATAACAAAAAACTGTGCAAATTATAAAAAACTAAAATTACATTTGTAAAAACACAAACTATGGCCGAATTAGTAGTACAACTTAAAAACGTAAACATATACCAAAGCAATGCACTTATATTAAAAGATGTAAATATTGATATTGAAAAAGGTGAATTTGTATATATGGTTGGCAAAACGGGAACCGGAAAATCATCGTTACTAAAAACCCTTTACGGCGACCTCACCTTAACCGAAGGCAGTGCCTCGGTGGTGGGATTTGATTTGAGAAAAATGGATTGGAAAACAGTCCCCTTTCTTCGTAGAAATTTGGGTGTGGTATTTCAAGACTTTCAATTGCTAACCGACCGTACAGTAAGAGAAAACCTAAAATTTGCTTTAAAAGCTACCGGCTGGAAAGACCTTAAATTGATAAACGAAAAAATTGACGAAGTACTTGATAAAGTAAACTTAAAAAGTAAGGATTATAAAATGCCTTATGAGTTAAGTGGTGGCGAACAGCAAAGGGTAGATATAGCAAGGGCTTTACTCAATTCGCCTAAGCTAATACTAGCCGATGAGCCTACAGGCAACCTCGACCCCGAAACTAGTGACGATATAATGGAATTACTGTTTCATATATGTAAGGCTTATGGTACTACTATTATAATGGCCACACATGATTATATAGTAATAAATAAATACCCTGCCCGAACCCTTAAAACAATAGGCGGCATAGTAACCGATAATGCTACTGTAAGCATTTAATAAGTTGGTGGGCATTGGTTACACTATTATAAGTTTGTTGTAGTAATGTCAACCTATCGTTAATATGTTGTTGGGTAAATGGTTGTTGCATAAGCATTATAATATCCGTAATACAATCGCTGCCTTTGGTAGCAATAGTAAACAAATTGGGTTGTTCAAAACTAGCTGCGCCATTGGCGTTAGTAATGCAATGACGCCCATTGTATAAGGCTTGTAGCAACTTTAGCTTTACACCCGTTGCATTTATACTTGGCAATACATTTATTTGTGCATCGGTTATTAATGTAAGCATTTCAACATTAGTTGGGTTGGCTATTAAGGTACAATTTTTATACCTTTTTACTGTTTCGGTTAAATGCTTACTTGGGTTTTTGCCAGCTATAATTAAGGGCGAACTTACATAGTCAAACACATTTTGCAAAAGCCAAATTACCGCAGCCTCATTTTCAGCAACTGACAAATTGCCTTGGTACAAACAATAGCTACCTAAGCCAACCTTGCAGGTAAATTCACTTTCGTAAAATATTGGAATATTGGTAACAGCAGTAGCCTTTAGTATTTGGGTAAAATGTTTGTAATCGTATGGCGATAAGGTACTAATTGTACATTGTTTTGCTATTCGTTTTTCATATTGTTGTAAGCCGCCAGGGCGGATGCTTTCAATTGCATAATATAATTTATGTAAGCCAAATGTTGCAGCTTTAGCCAAACCACGGTAATACAAATATTCCACATTTAAGGCACGTACTATTAGTTTACGATTAGCAAATTGTGGGTTGCCCACTATAGCCGAAGTGTGTATGCCATCCATTATAATAGGGTAATTATTAAGCAACAAATTAGCCTCCAAAGCCTTACTGTGCCTACTGCTTACAATGTATGGTAAGGCTACACTTATTGCCTTGGTACGTTGGTAATAAGTAACACTAGTACAATATTGTAGTAATGTTGGCTGCTCCACTTGGCTGCCATATATAAAGCAATGTAAGTGTATTGATACGCCAATTTGGTGTAGTGCTTTTATTTTATAAAAACTTTCAAAATTAATACCCATATCTACAGGGTAGGGAACATTGAGGCATATAATATTTACATGTTGCAACATGTTGCAAAAATAATAAAAAATGTAGCTACATTTTTTCAAAAATAAAAAGTATAAATAAAATGGATGTTATTACATAAATAATTTTAAGCAAATTCATACCCATTTATTTTAATTTTATACTTAGTTTTTATTTTTTTATACCTTCGGTAAAATTATAGAAATAGCAAATACATTTAACCACCCCAAAAAAGTATAGTGTAATAAAAATATTTCAATTAAAGTATGGAATATATGCACAAGTATTACCACATTTTAAGTAGTGGTTAAAAACAAATGGTACTATTTATGGTTATAACAAAAATAAATTGTAATTTTGCAAAATAAATTTTAAAAGAAAGAAAAATAATTATCAAATGTCGCATTTAACAACAGAAAAAAAGGTTGCCATATTTACAGAGTTTGGCGGTACAGCTACTAACACTGGCTCAATAGAAGCACAAGTTGCTATGTTAACCCAACGTATTAGCCACATATCGGACCATTTAAAATTAAATAAAAAAGACTTTAGCACACACCGTGGCTTAATGAAAATGGTAGGTAACCGTAAAAGGTTATTGGCTTATTTACAAAAGCACAACCTTACAGGCTACCGTGCTTTAATTGAAAAATTAGGTTTAAGAAAATAATTGATTAATATGATACTAATTAATCCCAACTGTTACAATATCGGTTGGGATTATTTTTTTATAACCTTACCCAATAAGTAAAAACACACACACAATATATATGACATTAGCATTAGCATCAAAAAAAATAACTTTTCAAATAAACGGACAAGTCGTAACTATTGAAACAGGTAAACTAGCCCGACAAGCCGATGGAGCTGTTACCGTTACACAAGGCAATTGTGTATTATTAGCTACCGTAGTTGCCAATAAAGACCCAAGAGATGGTCAATCATTTTTTCCACTTTCAGTGGATTATCAAGAAAAATTTGCCTCAGCAGGTCGAATACCAGGCTCGTTTTTTAAACGTGAAGCAAGGCTTAACGATTATGAAATATTAACCTCAAGGCTTATAGACCGTGCTTTACGTCCACTCTTCCCCGATGATTATATGTGCGATGTACAGGTACTAATATCACTCATAAGTAGCGATGACCAAGTAATGCCCGATGCCTTGGCTTGCCTTGCTGCATCTGCTGCATTAGCCGTATCGGATATTCCCATTCAAGAAATTATAAGCGAAGTACGTATTGGTAAAGTAGACGGTCAATTTATTGTAAACCCTACCCGTAGCCAATTAGCTACAAGTGCTTTGGAATTTATAATAGCAGCCACCGATAAAAATATAATGATGGTAGAAGGCGAAGCCAATGAGTGTAGTGAAGAAGATTTGGTAACTGCCATAGAACTTGGGCATACAGCTATAAAAGCACAAGTAATAGCCCAACAACAATTACGTGATTTGGTAGGTGTAACTGCCAAAAGAGACTATAAGAAACCAGAAAGAGATGAAGCTTTAAAAACTAAAGTATATGACTATGCCACTAGCAAAGTATATGCAGTAGCCAAAGGTGCATTAGCCAAACACGACCGTAGCAGCCAGTTTGAAGCTATAAGAACCGAAATGTTAACGTCGTTTAAAGAAATTTTAGCCGAAGGCGAAACACTAAACGAAGGATTAGCAAAACATTACTACCACGACTTACAGTACGATGTAATACGTGATATGATGCTCAACGATAGAGTACGACTCGATGGTAGAGGTTTGGCCGATGTAAGAGGCTTGAATATGGAAGTAAGTATATTACCATCGCCACACGGATCAGCATTATTTACCCGTGGCGAAACACAATCATTAACCACCGTTACCTTTGGTACAAGTTTAGATGAGTTGTTGATAGAAAGTGCTCACCATAGCGATTACTCCAAATTTTTGTTGCATTATAACTTTCCGCCATTTAGTACTGGCGAAGTAAAAATGATGAGAGGTGTAGGCCGCCGAGAAGTAGGACACGGTAACCTTGCAATGCGTAGCCTTAAAAAAATGATGCCACATGTTGATAATTTTCCTTACACCGTAAGGATTGTAAGCGATATATTGGAAAGTAATGGTAGCAGTAGTATGGCTACTGTATGTGCTGGTTCGTTAGCACTTATGGATGCAGGTGTACCTTTTGCAAAGCATGTAAGTGGTGTAGCCATGGGCTTAATAAGCAAAGGCGATAAGTATGCTATATTAACCGATATATTGGGCGATGAAGATCACCTAGGCGATATGGACTTTAAAGTAACCGGCACTAAAGACGGTATATGTGGTGTACAAATGGATATAAAAGTAGATGGCTTAAGTATGGATGTAATGAGGCAAGCATTGGCACAAGCTAAAGAAGGTAGAAT
The DNA here is from genome assembly GCA_043778255.1 of Chitinophagaceae bacterium. Lineage (GTDB taxonomy): Bacteria > Bacteroidota > Bacteroidia > Chitinophagales > Chitinophagaceae > JAYWGN01. Next base: position 19,802 of record JAYWGN010000057.1, read on the forward strand.
GCACATATTAAATGCAATGGAAGCCTGTATGCCAGCAGCAAGAGAAGAATTAAAACCACATGCACCACGTATGGAAAGAGTAATAATAGACCAAGAATTTATTGGTGCTATTATTGGGCCTGGCGGCAAAATAATACAGGAAATGCAAAAAACTACTGGTTGTACCATTACCATTACAGAAAAAAATAACCGTGGTGAAATTGATATATTTGGTGTAAATAGAGAAGGTGTAGAAAAAGCCAAAGCCATAATAGGTGGTATAGTAGCCATACCCGAAGTAGGTGGAACTTACGATGGTAGAGTAGTATCGGTAAAAGAGTTTGGAGCCTTTGTAGAATTTATGCCAAAAAAAGAAGGCTTATTACATATAAGTGAAATAAGCTGGAGCAGAGTAGATACAATGGACGGCGTATTTACCGATGGGCAAATGATAAAAGTAAAATTATTAGATGTAGACCCAAAAACAGGCAAATACAAGCTAAGTATGAAAGCCTTAGAACCCCGCCCAGAAGGCAGTAGTGACGACCGTCGTAATGATAGACCACGCCGAGACGATGGACCACGTAGAGATGACCGCCGATACGATGGACCAAGAAACGACGATAGACGTAGAAATTAAAAAATAAAATTTACATACAAAATAGCTGCCTCTGGTGGCTATTTTTTTGTGCCGCCAAGGCGGAAATATTACTTGAATACTATACTAATTTAGTATAAAAAAAACCAACCAAATTTTGTACTTTTGTAACTATACATTAAATAATAAAAGCTGTAAACAATTATGAATTTTAACTTAACACAAATGCCTAACAGAACGGCACAACCTCGTATTAATGGACTTACAATGGTAATGGACAAAGGGCTTAGCCTACAAGAGGTACATAACTTTATAAGCGTAGCACAACCCCATATAGACATTGTAAAGCTTGGCTTTGGTACAGCTTATGTAACACCCAACCTCAAAGAAAAAATTGAATTATACCAATCACATAATATACCTATATACTTTGGTGGTACATTATTTGAGGCATTTTTAATACGTAACCAACTCGAGGATTTTATAAACTTACTAAAAGAGTATAATATAAAACACGTAGAAGTTAGTGACGGTAGCATAACAATACCACATGCCGAAAAATGTGGCTACATAGAAAAACTAACCAAATATGCAACCGTACTAAGCGAAGTAGGTAGTAAAGATGCTGCACACATAATACCACCTTACAAATGGATAGAGCTAATGGCAGCCGAATTGGAAGCAGGTAGCACCTATGTAATAGCCGAAGCAAGAGAGGCAGGTAATGTAGGTATATACCGTGGTAGTGGCGAGGTAAGGGAAGGGTTGGTACAGGAAATACTAACCAAAATACCTAGTGAAAAAATAATATGGGAAGCACCACAAAAAGCACAACAATTGTACTTTTTAGAATTGATAGATTGTAATGCCAACCTTGGCAATATAGCCCCTAACGAAGTAATACCTTTGGAGGCAATGAGAATAGGCCTACGTGGCGATACTTTTGAATTTTACTTGGATAAGAAATAGGGAAATTTATATTGTATAAAAAAAGAGTGCTTAGTAGCACTCTTTTTTTGTAGCTAACTATTTACCTACAAATCCCCCACCATTGCCTCGGGCACAACCCAAGCATCAAACTCTTCAGCAGTTACATAGCCAAGCTTTATGGCCATTTCCTTAAGGGTAGTATTTTCCTTATGTGCAGTTTGGGCTATTTCAGCGGCTTTGTAATAGCCAATTTTAGTATTAAGTGCCGTTACAAGCATTAGGCTATTATCCACATGTTTTTTTATATTATTTTCAAGTGGTGCAAGGCCTACAGCACACTTATCGTTAAAGCTTATACAGCCATCGCCAATTAACCTTGCACTGTGTAAAAAGTTATAAATCATAACTGGCTTAAATACATTTAATTCAAAATGCCCAAGGCTACCGCCAATGCCTATGGTAACGTCGTTGCCCATTACTTGTGCAGCTATCATAGTAAGTGCTTCGCATTGTGTAGGGTTTACTTTGCCGGGCATTATGCTGCTACCAGGCTCATTGTCGGGTATATGCAACTCACCAATGCCACTACGAGGGCCACTGCTAAGCATACGAATGTCATTTGCAATTTTCATAAGGCTTACAGCTACTGTTTTTAAGGCACCATGTGCCTCTACTATAGCATCGTGTGCTGCAAGGGCTTCAAATTTATTTTCGGCTGTAATAAAAGGTAAGCCTGTAAGGTTTGCAATATGCTTTGCTACTGTTACACTATAATTGGGAGGTGTATTAATGCCTGTACCAACAGCAGTACCACCAAGGGCTAATTGGCTTAGGTGTGCAAGGGTATTATTTATGGCCTTTAGGCCAAAATTTAGTTGGGCTACATAACCACTAAGTTCTTGCCCTACAGTAAGTGGTGTGGCATCCATAAAGTGGGTACGGCCTATTTTTACCACATGCATATAAGCTTTACTTTTTGCTGCTAGTGTATCTCTTAATTTTTCTATGCCGGGTAGGGTACATTCCATTATAATTTTATAAGCCGCTATATGCATAGCCGTAGGAAAAGTGTCGTTGCTACTTTGGCTTTTATTTACATCATCGTTAGGGTGTAGGGCTTTCTCTTTGTCACTTAGGTTGCCACCATTAAGTACATGCCCACGGTAAGCCACTACTTCGTTTACATTCATATTGCTTTGGGTGCCACTACCAGTTTGCCATACTACCAAGGGAAAAGCATCTTGCAGTTTACCCTCCAATATTTCATCACACACTGTACCAATTAAGTCACATTTTTCTTTGGGTAATATACCAGCTTCATAGTTAGTAAGTGCTGCTGCTTTTTTGAGGTAAGCAAATGCCGCTATTATTTCTTTAGGCATTTTATTAATATCTTGTGCTATTTTAAAGTTGTCGATACTACGTTGTGTTTGAGCACCATAGTATGCATCAATAGGCACTTGTACTTCGCCCATGGTATCTTTTTCTATTCGGTATTGCATGGTATTATTTATTTAATTGCAAAAATAGAGTTTGTTTTTTTGGTAAAATGTTTTTTCGAATTTACTTTCTAATAATTCTTCAAATTCAACATTTTTTCATTTCATTTTTTTTAATAGTAGCTTAATTCCTTCAGTCCTTAATTTTTTAATCCTGCTTATTGCGTAATGCCAAACAGCACATTAGCACTTTAGCTTATTACTTTCTCAATTGCTCTAAAGCTTCAGTTGCAGCAGTATAAGTATTGTCCAACAATAATGTATTTTCAAATTCGTATTTTGCTTCATTTATTTTGCCAAGGGCAACAAAACATTTACCTGTTAAGTAATATACTTCGGGATTTTTATTATCGTTTTGTTTGGCAATTGTCAATATTTTTAGTGCTTCATTGTATTTCTTCATATCAATATATATTTGGCTTTTGTCAATATAAGCATCGGCAAATGTATAATCGTTATTAATACAACTATCAAGCAAGGCTAATGCTTTATTGGTATTACCTATTTGATTATAATAAACAGCTTCATAATAAGTAGGTTGTACTGTTTTGGTTTCTTGTAATTCAAGTTTTTTTAGTTGGGTGCATATTATCAAAGTTTTTGGGTTTTTTGCTATGGCATACATTGCTGCAAGTTCGTAACCAGCCTTAGTTGTAGGTGTTATTGCAAATGATTTTTCAAAGGCATAAAGTGCCTCCTCATCTTTTTGTAACTCTTGGTAGCAAAAGCCTTTGGCTATCCATGCCAGCACATTTAAACTATCCTGTGCTAGGGTATTGGCATATATATTTATTGCCTCTTGGTATTTATTTTTTTCAATATAGCATTGCCCATACAAATTATTCAAATATATATTAGTAGGAAATTTTTGGGTACATTTCTGTAAAAATGTAAGTGCAGTATCATACTTGGCATAAGCCATTAATTTTACACTATAGTAAGCAGCATTTGTTTCATTGGGTACTAGGTTGTAGGCTTTTTCAAAATCGGCTAATGCAGCATCAACTTTATCATTTTTACTTAATAATAAGCCACGGGTTATGTACAAGTTTGCGTTAGTAGCATTGCTTTTAATACTATCGGTAAGTATTTTATAAGGTTCTTGTTGTAGCAATGCATCGTATTTATTAGTACTATTGGTAGTAGTACAATTGGTTAGTGTAAGTAGTATAATAAAAGCTACTATTATATAGTTCATTTATTTTATTTTTTTTGTAAATAAAATGCATTTGTAACAAATGTAATGTTATAATTTTTCTTTTGTAAAAAATAGGGGATGACTATTTCAAATATTTTTTTTAATAAAAAATATAACTACACTTACCTTTACTTTATGAAAGGAGTTTATAAAAAAATTACTTTATGGCATTACTTACTCACCACAGTTTTTTTGTTAGTATTTCCGCTAATAGTAATTATAATAATACCTGTTGTACTCTGCAACGATTTATTGTTTGGCACCATTAAAGGCTGGAATTATAATTATGCTTTATTTGCAAAGTGTTTTGAGTATCCATTTTTTTTAATTGGTTGTAAAAACAAGCAATATTATGAATACAACCACGATACTAAAAAAAAGTATGTATTTGTACTTAACCACACTTCTTTTTTTGATATACCCGAAATGCTAATTGGCATTAAACAACCCATAAGAGTATTGGCTAAAACAGGGCCAGATAAAGTTCCCGTATTTGGGTATTATTACCGCAAATCTACTGTACTAGTTGATAGGGAAAGTGTAGAAAGTAGGGTTAAAAGTATTATGCTTTTAAAAAAATATTTGGAGCAAGGTATTTCCATTGTAGTGTTTCCCGAGGGTACATTTAACCAAACTAATAAGCCACTTAAAGAGTTTTATGATGGAGCATTTAAGTTAGCAATAGAAACCCAAACTAATATAAAACCAATTATATTATTAGATACCTACAATCGATTTCACTACAGTAGTTACGGTATTGAAAACGGACTTAGCCGTATGGTATACCTGCAAGAGATAAGTGTACAAGGCCTCACCAAAGCAGATGTAAATAACCTAAAGCAACAAGTATACAATTGTATGCAGGAGGCACTTATACGTTACAAAGCACCTTGGATTGGTAAGGAGTATTTGAATTAGATAGTTAGTTGTAATTTTTTAGTAGGGGTAATTTGAATGTTCTGGGTGTATTAAAGTGTATTTGTTATATCCTAATACACCTGTTTTATAAATGCAATTTCTATATTTACATTTCTATAAATATAGAGGTGAACAATTCAAGTTTTAATTGTTACTTATACAATCCAATATAGTTACAATTATAAATTAGCTTCATTCATCCTATGTTCCTTTGCATCTTGCAAAAATTCACTGGCGAATATAAAATTATTCAGTTTTTCATTTTTGCTAAATATAATTTCTTTATTGGTGCCTTCCCACTCTTTATAACCTTGGTACATGTATATTATATGTTCGCCAAATTCCATTACACTATTCATATCATGAGTATTTATAACAGTGGTTATATTATACTCTTTGGTTACTTCATATATTAACTTATCAATAACCAAACTTGTTTGTGGGTCAAGTCCGCTATTGGGTTCATCGCAAAATAAATACTTTGGGTTAAGCACAATTGCTCTAGCTATTCCTACTCGCTTTTTCATACCACCACTCAACTCTCCCGGAAATTTTTTGTTGGCATCTACTAAGTTTACCCTGGCTAATACTTCATTTATTCTATCTTGTTTTTGTTTGTTATTCATGCTGCTAAACATATCTAACGGGAACTGTATATTCTGCTCCACCGTCATACTATCAAACAGTGCCGACCCTTGAAAAAGCATACCAATTTCTTTTCGTATTTCCTTACGGGCATCATCATTATTTTCTTTTCCAGTAAAGGGTTTTCCATCGTAAAGTATAGTGCCTGCATCTGGTTCAAATAACCCAACAAGTAGCTTCATTAATACAGTTTTGCCACTACCACTACTGCCAATTATAAGGTTACATTTGCCAGTTTCAAATAGGGCATTTACCTCTTGCAATACTGTTTTATTGCCAAAACTTTTTTTTATATTTTGTATTTCTATCATTTTTATAAATATAATGTTACGCTACCAATTTTTACAAATTACCACTACAAGTATAGGCATAATCAACATACCATTTATTATTACGTTTTATTAATTTCAATGGTGGTTCGTTAAGGTTGGTAACTGTATTTTTGTAAGGAAATATGCTAATACTATCATTAACTGTTTCTTTATTTTCAAATATTATGGAAGCTACTTTATATTTGGCTTTTAATGCTTTTGTAATTACTTGTGTGTACTTAAATTTTGCGGTATTTAAGCACTCAACATTTGCTTGGTTGGGTAGTATTACTTGCTCACATATATCAAACTTACCTTGGTATAGGCAGTGTATAAAGTCTGTAGCACAATCCAAATCGGTGTTTGTATTAATGGTAAATGTTGGCTTATTGCAGCTAACGAATAATAGCAATATAAATCCTTTTCCAAGTATATTCATATTACAAAATTATACAAAAAAAACTGCAAGTTTTAAATTTGCAGTTTGTAATTATTTAATAATAATATAGTTAGTTTTTTTTCATACTTTCCATTAATTCTTTTGCTTTTTGCAAATCTTCAGGTTTCATATTTTTCATCATTTCAGCTGCTTTTTTCATTTCTTCTTGCATTTTTGGATCGTTCATTTTTTCCATCATTTCTTCCATACTTTTTGGTGCATTTGGGTCGGTACTAATTTTGTCCTTAAGGGCTTCATTTGCTTTATCGGCTATACCCATACATACTTTCCAAGCACCATTTTCTTTGTTAAAATTTAAGGTTTCAGTTTTTTGATCTTTATTATTTACAGCTTCTACAGTTGCTTTGTCGCCAGTAATTTTTTCGTTTTTAAATGTTACGTCATTAAAGTTAAAGTCTTTGTTATCTTTCATTTGCTCTTTCATCATTGTTTTCAAATCCATACCACTCATTTTTGCAATTGGTTCTACCATTTTCATCATTTCATCCATCATTTTAGCATCGGCTGCACACATGTAATTTTTCATTTTATCAAAATCTCCAGTTTTCATTTCACTTGCCATAGCAGTTAAAGTACCAATTGGAGAGCCTGAACTTGGCCCAGCACTTTTACAATATTGCAATGTAGTTGCTATAATTAGCAAAGCAATACACACATAGTTTTTTTTCATAAATATAATTTTTTGTAAAGTTATAGTATTTTGTAATTATTAGTAGTGATGATAAAGTTGTAGTACAGCTATTTACACATTTTCCAAGTATTGCCTTCTTTTACAAAATTGAATATTTTTGTCTTTTCTTTTTTTTGGTTGTAAGCTGCTACAGTTGCTGTTTCGCCATCTATTTTTTCATCTTTAAATTCTATATTTTCAAATCTTAACTCATTGTTTTTAAACAAATGATTACTCAAAAACTCAGATATTACTTTACCTCTACTACCCAATAGTAATTGGCTTACTTTGTAGGCAGTGTTAAGCTTTTTTCTATCTTTATTACACATATTATTAGCTAAGCCCGTTACATCGCCACTTTGTACATTGGCTTTCATTTGTTGTAGTACATACAAGGGCGAATTAGTAGCATCTTTTACAATTGGTTTTTCTGCTTCTTTTTTTGCAATAACTGTGTCACTATCATTCTTGCTTTTACAATTTGTAAATACTAGTAATAATAATAGCATTGCAGCTACACCAAATTGTTTACTCACCATTGTTATTTGCTTTATCATAAGCTCTTATTATTTGTTTTACAAGTTTGTGCCGTACTACATCTTCTTCATCTAACTGTATATGCCCTATACCTTCTATATGTTGCAATATTCTGCTTGCTTTTTCCAATCCACTTCGTTGGTTTTTGGGTAAGTCTATTTGTGTAGGGTCTCCATTTATAATGGCTTTGGCATTGGCACCTATACGGGTTAAAAACATTTTAAGTTGTAAGTCATTTGCATTTTGTGCCTCGTCTAATATTATAAAAGCGTTATCCAAAGTTCTACCTCTCATATAAGCTAATGGTGCTATTTCTATTACCCTTGTAGTCATAAAATAACCTAGCTTGTCTGCAGGCAACATATCATCTAATGCATCATACAAGGGTCGTAAGTAAGGGTCTATTTTTTCTTTTAAGTCGCCGGGCAAAAAGCCTAAATTTTCGCCAGCTTCTACAGCAGGTCGGGTTAATATAATCTTTTTTACGGTTTTATTTTTTAAGGCTCTTACGGCCAAAGCTACTGCTGTGTAGGTTTTGCCAGTACCTGCTGGGCCTACTGCAAATACTATATCACATTTATCTATAGCTTCTACCATCTTTTTTTGGTTGTTGGTTCTAGCTCTTATTGTTTTGCCGTTAGGCCCAAATACTAATACTTCGTTAGGGTTACGGTCTTTAAAGTTGTCAATAACTTCGGCATCGTCGCCACCTAATATTTGTTCAAAATATTGTTCACTTACATTTCCATTTCTTTCTAGGTATTGTACTAACAATCCAATTTTTTCTTTTGCACTATTAATTTGTTCAGTTGCACCACTCATTTTTATTTGTGTGCCTCTACTTAATATTTTTAACAGTGGAAATTTCTTTTTTATAATATCTAATTTGCCATTATTGGCACCAAAAAATTCGATAGGGTTTACACTATCTAATTGTATAATTGTTTCTGTCAATGGTGTTATTTTATGTTGTTAAATAATTATTTTTATTAAAAATAAACATTGCTTGGCTATACTATTGTATAAAATATTAACACTTTGGGGAAAAGTTTATGATAGTCAATATTTAACATTGCTATTAATTTATTGCTGTAATTTTGCAACTGATTATGCAAAATAAAAAAGTAAAAAAAAATATAATTACTACACCAACTATACTTGTAGTAAACGATGATGGCATTAATGCCAAAGGTATAAAAGCCCTTGTACAGGCTGTTGCACACCTTGGTAGGGTAGTAGTAGTAGCACCTAACAAAGGGCAAAGTGGTATGGGGCATGCTATTACTATTAACCAACCTTTACGCTTAGATAGGGTACATACACATGGTGATATAGAGGCTTGGGAATGTAGTGGCACACCTGTGGATTGTGTAAAACTAGCAGTAGATAAAGTACTACACGGCAAGCCTACAATATGTTTGAGTGGTATTAACCATGGTGCTAACCACTCTATTAATGTATTGTATAGCGGTACTATGAGTGCTGCTATGGAAGCCAGTATTGAAAGCATACCTAGCATTGGTTTTTCGTTGTTGGATTATAGTGCCGATGCTGATTTTAGCGAAGCTGTACCCTACATAACAAGTATTACACAAAGTATATTGGAACAGCCTGTGGATAAGCATTTGCTACTTAATGTAAACATACCACAACGTAGCAAAAAACCTGTAAAAGGTATAAAAGTATGCCGCCAAGCTTATGCTAAATATGTGGAAGAATTTGAAGAACGAAACGACCCAATGAAGAAAAAGTATTATTGGCTTACTGGCAAATTTGTTAATTACGACAAAGGAAAAGATACAGATGTATGGGCATTAGCACATAATTATATAAGTGTAGTACCCGTACAATTTGACCTTACCAATTATGCACTAAAAGATAAATTAGCCAAACAATGGACTTAAATTTTTTGAAAAAAGATAGCCGAATTGCTGGAATAATTATTGGTATATTGTTACCTGTAGTAGTAGTGTTAGCTCAGCACAAATTAAAATTTGATGCATTTACCTTGCAGCAGTTTATACACTTACTAGCCACCGAACCATTGCTACTAACTAGTACAAGTACCTTGGCACTTATTGCAAACGGTTTATTATTTGGTGTATTGGTACAGTTTAAAAAACTAAGAATGGCAACAGGCTTATTTATACCAACCTTTATATTTGGTGTAGTTGTACTTATTATAAAATTAAGGAATTAACATTTTGTAAATTAAGTAATCGTTAATTTTACCAAAATATAAAATAGATTTAATGTGGTTAAAATGCTTAAAATAATAATTGCTATTGTAATTATATGTAGCACTACTAGTTGTTGGTATAGCTTTAAAGATGTATCAATAGCACCCAATATAAAAACTTATAAGGTAAACTATATTGAGAATAAAGCCCGTTACATTAATCCTCAACTTACCGCAAAAATTACAGATAAGCTACGTCAAAAAATTATTTCGCAAACTAAATTATCGCCAAGTAACGATAACCCAAATATAGAAATTACTGGCACTGTAACTGATTACAGCATTACTACAAGTGGGGTAAATACGGCAACAGGTGCAAGTACCAACCGGTTAAATATTGGCCTAACTATTGAAATTAAGAATAATGTAGAGCCCGACAAAACAGTACAATCGGTAGTTAGTAGAAACTTCGATTTTCCATCGAGCCAAAGCTTTAGTGAATTTGAAAACAGCCGACTCGATGAAGTAATTAGAAATGTAGTGGACGAAATTTTTAATAAAATATTTTCTAATTGGTAGCCCGTTACTATCACAATTTTTTGTAATTTTGGCTAAACACATATAATGGATATTGTTGGTACACTAGCAAACATTTTACAAACAAACAATATAGACTTACTTGCCAAAGCCCAAGCTAACACAAAAGAGTACCCATACTTTGATATGGCATATATTGCCAAAGCTATAGCCGATAATAAAAATGCTGCTTACATATATCAAGCTGCTTGGTACACCAACAATAATAAATGGCTGCAATACCTATTGCAAAATGAATATATTGGCCTACAAACCATTGTAAATAATAATATAACTGCTGCACCAAAGGTTACTGAAAGTACAAGCATTGAAACATCCGAAATAGTAGAAAAAATTGAATTACTTGCACAAAAAGAAGCACCTGAAGACGTTGAATTATTACCCTTTAACCTGCCAAGCCTAAGTACCAAACCCAATACTGAAAGTATAAGTTTTGAACCTTTTCATACGGTTGATTATTTTGCCTCTCAAGGCATAAAACCAACAGCTGCTGCCGATGGTACAGATAAGTTAAGCTTACAGCTAAAATCATTTACAGCATGGCTTAAAACAATGAAAAAAGTGGATACCAAATTGCCAGAAAATGATATGCCAACTGCTACAACTGCGGATATTACAGTTGTAAATATGGCCGAAAATTCATTGAATAATAATGAAATACTTACCGAAACAATGGCTGATGTATTAGTAAAGCAAGGTAAAACCAATGCAGCTATTACTATGTACGAAAAATTAAGTTTGCAGGATAGCAATAAAAGTGCTTATTTTGCAGAAATAATTAAAGATTTAAAAAGTTAATTTATGATACAAATTTTTTTAGTACTAGTGGTGTTGATATCAGTTGTTTTAGGTTTTTTGGTACTTATACAAGCCCCAAAGGGTGGTGGTTTGGCTGGTAATGTAGGTGGTGTGGGCAACAGCTTAATGGGTGTAAAACAAACAACCGATGTACTTGAAAAAGGCACATGGATATTTGTAAGTTTATTAGCAATTGTTTGTTTATTTCAATCTGTATTTTTAGGAAGTACTAAAGTAAAAACAACCAAAGCAGCTACACCAACTCAACAAACACCAACAAAATAAGTAGTGATACAAAACTTAGCAACAGTTAAGTTATTATAATATTTAAAACCCTATCCTTAACACTGATAGGGTTTTTTTAGTAATTTTTATAAAAAAAATAAAGTGAGTTTAAAAAAAATATTTGGCATTGCTATATGGCTTACAATTGGTTGTAAGGAAACCAAAGTACCGCCCACAAAAATTACCATTAACAATATAAAAACTAGCACAGCGTTAGCAGAAAAGTTAGCAAAAATAATGAATGATGATGTAGCTAATTACAAGCAATACTTAACTAATAACGATAGTTGCAAACTTTGGCAAGCCGATACTAATACCATTATGTGCCTCATAATGCCCAATACTTATTTGGTAGCTAATGGCACAAGTGCCAAAAAAGTATTGCAAAAAATTATAACTGAAAGTGCTACATATTGGACAGCAAACAGAACAGAAAAGGCAAAGCAGCTTGGGCTTACAACAAACCAAATAGTAGTGTTGGCAAGTATAGTAGAGGAAGAAACTAATAACGCCGATGATAAAGGTAAAATAGCTAGTGTGTATATAAATAGGCTTAAAAAAAATATGAAGTTAGAGGCAGACCCTACCCTAAAATTTGCCTTAAAAGATTTTGGATTAAAACGTGTACTGAATATACATAAAACCCTTGCTGCAGCTTCGCCATATAGTACTTATGCCAACTTTGGTTTGCCACCTGGCCCAATATGCATACCGGAAATAAGTACAATTGATGCAGTATTAAATGCGCCAAGTACAGCCTACATATTTTTTGTGGCACAGCCTAACAATAGCGGTTTGAGCAACTTTGCTACAGATTATAAACAGCACCAACTTTATGCAACTGAATACCAAAATTATTTGAATAAAATTGGGATAGAAAAAAAGAGAACTTCAACACCTACGCTACCATAAGTATGACAAATTTGGAACGTAAAATAGTAACCAGTAAGCCAATAAAATTTGTGATTAAGCAAAGCAAAAAAATTATATTGCCTGGCTTTAACAAAATTCCGTTGTACGATGTTACTACTTTTTTTGTAAAACAATTAGCCAATACAAGTATTAGTACTAGAGCTTCCTCAATAGCATTTAACCTAATAATTGCCATACCTGCTGGCTTCTTATTTTTATTTACCATTGTGCCACATTTGCCAAAGGCAGTTAGGGTTAATTTTACTAACGAGTTATTAAAACTAATTGCACCACACTTAACACCAAATCCGTCAACTGAATATTGGCTCAAAAGCTCCTTAGATGATTTTATAAATACCCAACGTGGTGGGCTTTCGGTATTAGGTATTTTTTTAGTACTATGGGCTACATCCAATGCTATGATGGGTATTATGAAAAGTTTTGACCATACAATAATATTAAAAAAACATAAAAATTTTTTTCAAAATAGGTGGACAGCTATTAAGTTAACCTCCCTATTATTATTTATAGTAATAGCCTGTGTGTGCCTACTAGTAAGCGAAGGAGCATTGCTAAAGCTATTGCTAAAGTATTGGCATTTGCAGAACGCCACTACCAAAACATTGATTAAAATATTAGATTGGATAGTGATAACCTCCATATCAATGTTAAGTATAGGAGCAATATATAGGTATGCACCTGCCAACAAAAAACGGTGGCCTATTATAACACCTGGTACTATACTTACAACCTTATTATTATTGTTAACTACTTTTATATTTTCATATTACGTTAACAATTTTAGCAATTACAACAAGTTATATGGCTCGGTTGGTACGGTTATTATAATTATGATTATTATATATTTTAACTCCTTAGTACTGCTTGTAGGTTTTGAGTTGAACAACAGTATTACCAGTTTGCAAACCCAACATACTGATAAATCTAAAACCGATTAACCATTTACTTTTTCTAATACTGAGGTTAAGTCTAACTCATCTATAGTGTGTACATTTTTACAAATTTCCATTAATATTTCATCTTGTTTTCTGCCTTTTTCCATAGCCGTTTTATAATCCATATCGGCTCTAAAGGTTACCATAGCATACTTACTATAATAGTTAGGGTAGGCCTGTTCCAACTTGGTTTCTAGTTGTCGTTTTTTAATAAATACTGGATTAGCTGTAGCATCTCTCATTTCGTAAAAGTTGTCGACAGCTAGGTCTGCAATAGCGTCTGCATTAGGCTTTCGTAGGTTGGTATATTGTTCAAATATGGTAGCAAAGTCGCCATTATATTGCTCTATTAAGCTGTCTAATACTACTACATCTTCAAAACTACAGTTCATACCTTGCCCATAAAACGGTACAATTGCATGGGCTGCATCGCCTAACAGTAAGCACTTATTGCGGTAGTGGTAAGGGCTACATTTTACTGTACCTAAGTTACCTACTGGGTTTGCTTTATATTGGGTTACCAAGTCGGGTATGGTATCACTTATTTCAGGGAAATTTGTAGCAAAAAAAGTATAAATTTCTTCATCTGTATTTAAGTTGTCAAAACTTAGCTGTTCCTCTTTTTTTGATAAAAAGAGTGTAACCGTAAAGTCAGCAGTAGGGTTAGGCAATGCAATACACATATAACTACCTCTGGGCCATATATGGAGTACTTTGTTAGCTAACTTAAAGCTACCATCACTATTAGGCGGTATGTTCAGTTCCTTGTAGCCGTGTTCCAAGTATTGTTGGGTTATGGCAAAGTTGGGTACTTGTATTTCAAAAGCATCTCTCAATGCCGAACCTGCACCATCTGTACCAATTATTTGGTTTGCTGTTACCGTTATAGTGTTGTTATTATGGGTAAATGTTGCTGTTGTACTATCAACATCTACTGCTGTACAGCTATGGTTAAAGTGTAAGTTTATATTGCTGTAAGTAGATGCTTTTGCTAACAAAGCATTATTTAATTGGCTACGGCTAATGCTATTAATAAATTCGCCCTGGCGACCACTATAGGATGCTGTAAAGGGTTTGTTGCCAATGGTGTGCACCATACGGCCATACATTGGTAAGGCTAGTTGCAACATTTCTTTTTCCAATCCTATTAACTGTAAAGCCTGTATGCCACGGCTACTCAATGCCAAATTAATGGAACGTCCTGCTGCTAATTGTTGCAACCGCATATCGGCTCTTTTTTCGTACACATTTACGGTATAGCCTTTTTGTGCTAAGCGAATAGCCAATAATGTGCCGCTTAACCCTGCACCAATTATACAAATTGAATGGTTCATAAGTACTAAGGTAAATGTTTTTATTATGGCATTTTATAAAAAATAACATAACTTCAAATTTCTTAACTTTTTAATAAAATATTGCTATGGCACTTACTCGAATTTGGTCGGCATTTATAATAATTGCAATATTATTTGCTACCGCAAAATATGTAACCGATGCCTCACAAACTGAAATATTTACACAACTTGTTGTGGGTAAAAGCACCGATACCATTAGCACCCGTTATGTACCCGTAAAAGATGTACCAGCCTCGGTTATAAAGCAAATAGAAAAGCAAAAAATTGGTGTACTGGGCAAGGAAAAAATAGTAAGAGTTACTAACAATACCATATATGCATACAATTACAAAATTGATAATAACCTAGGTAATATAAACCTAATTGACTCTAGCTCCAAGCATATACTGCCAGCCGATGGTTTGCCTATGGCTATTAACAAACAACTTGATTCTGTTGGCAAAGCATTTTACAATAATAATGAATTAACAAAAGTGCAAAGCACTACCTACCGTGCCTTTAAGCTATTGCCAACCAACGGAGTATTTGAAACAACAAAAACTGCCGTACTCGACTTATGCTTTGGGCTAATAGGTATAATGGCATTGTTTATGGGCTTTATGAGCATAGCCGAAAAAGCAGGTGGTATTAATGTGTTAGCAAAAATTATTGGTCCATTTTTTAGTAAAATTTTCCCCGATGTACCCAAAAATCATCCAAGCATGGGACACATGGTGCTTAACTTTTCGGCTAACTTAATGGGACTCGATAATGCAGCCACACCATTTGGTATAAAAGCAATGGAAAGTTTACAAGAGCTTAACCCTAATAAAGAAACGGCTAGCAATGCTCAACTTATGTTTTTGTGCTTACATGCAAGTGGACTAACCCTAATACCTACTACCATAATTGCCGATAGAATAGCCATGAAATCGGCACACCCAACCGATATATTTATACCTTGTATGATAGCTACATTTGCTGCTACTATAGCAGCTATAACAATTGTAAGCATTAGGCAAAAAATTAATTTATTTCAACCCGTTATATTAGCTTGGGTATTGGGCATTACTGGTATTATAGCTGCATTAATATTGTATGTAAAATCGATGGATGTAAAGTTAATTACTAACTTTTCGGCTAGCCTTAGTAATGGTATTATTTTGTTTATATTCTTTATAATAACACTGGGTGGTTTGTATAAAAAAATAAATATTTTTGAAGCTTTTATTGATGGTGCAAAAAGTGGATTTGAAACTGCCATTAAGCTAATACCGTATTTGGTAGGGCTTTTGGTGGCTATAAGTATGCTGCGTAACAGTGGTGCTTTCGACTTTGTAATGGATGCTATAAAACAACTATTTATATGGTGCAATGGCGATACTCGAATTGTTGATGCCTTACCTACAGCCGTTATAAAACCACTAAGCGGTGGTGGTGCAAGGGCATTAATGATTGATACAATGTATGCTAATGGTACCGATAGTTTTGTTGGCAATTTAGCTTCAGTATTTAGAGGAAGTTCCGATACCACATTTTATATAGCGGCCGTGTACTTTGGTGCAGTAGGTATTAAAAACGGTAGGTATGCAATTGGTACTATGCTACTAGCCGATTTGGTAGGTATAATTATAAGTATTGCATTAGCTTATATATTTTTTGGGTAAATGGGTTTGTTGAGTATATAATCGAAAAATTGCATAACATAAATTTAAGGTTATCTCTCTATTAATCATTAACTTTATGCCAAATAGCTGCACATGAAGAGTTTATACACCCTAATGTTTTCTTTGTTTTTTATTATTTGTGCCAAGGCACAAATAACTGTTACTACCATTAATGTTGGGCTCGAATTAGCACAAAAATTAGTAGGTAATGGAGTTACCATAAGTAATGTTACATTTAGTGCAGCCAATGGTACTTGTGGTACTTTTACCAACATTAACTCAGTTATTAAGTTTGATAGTGGTATTGTAATGACTAGTGGATTTGCAAAAACATTGGGTACTACTACAACGGGTGTTGATGGTTTGGCCTCTAGGCTAGCATCAACAGATTACGGCGGTGCTGGGGACTTTAACTTAAATACACTAGTTACGCCAAATACAACTGAGGATGCAGCAATACTAGAATTTGATTTTGTGCCACTAGGCGATACTATTTCGTTTAATTACCAATTTACGTCCGAAGAGTACCCCGAATTTGTATGTCAAACTTTTAATGATGTATTCGCATTTTTTTTAAGTGGCCCCGGTGTTGGTATTAATAAAAACATAGCACTTATACCGGGTACAAATGTGCCTGTTACTATTAACAATATTAATGACCAAACTTGTGGATTGTTGTATAATCCTTTTTACGTTCCTAATTACTCAGGAACTAAGTTAACACATGATGGTTTAACAGTAAAGCTAAAAGCTTTCTCTGCTGTTACACCCTGCCTTACCTATCATTTAAAAATTGCCATTGCCGATGTTGGCGATGGACTTTATGATAGTGGAGTATTTATAGAAGCAAATAGCCTTAACTCTAATGCAGTAAATACAGCTGTAAATGGCGATATAGATCCTGTAACCAATACATTTTACTTAGCTGAGGGTTGCAACTCAGGTGATATTACTTTTACTAAACCTATAGCATCTTCGGTTACAACAATAACCACCCTTACTATTGAAGGTACAGCTACCAATGGGGTAGATGCTACATTAATACCCAATATTATAACCTTTGCACCCAACCAAACTACGGTTGTTATACCTATTACGGCATTTAGCGATGGGTTAGTTGAAGGCACCGAAACCCTAAAAATATACATTAACTCAGTATGTGGAGCCGATGTATATTTGGATAGTGCAAGTATTGAAATTAGGGATTATAAAAAGTTATTTATAGTACCAGATAGTACTTCGGTATGCCCTGGTAGTAGCAAACAATTAGTTGCTAGCACTGGTTACGATACTTATACTTGGCTGCCAAACCCTACACTGAGCAGTACTACTATTTATAACCCTTTTGCTACACCACTAGTAAGCCCTACACGTTATTATTGCGAAGCCGAAGTAGGAACTTGCCGAGCAAAAGATAGTGCGGTATTGTACTTTAACGACTTGAAATTAAAAACCAAATCTGATATTTTTTGTAAAAATGCAGCTACTGGTAGCATAAGTGTAGGTGCAGGTTCAGGTTGGGCTTTGCCACTACAATTTACTATTAATAATGGTACACCACAGGCCGATAGTACGTTCAACAATTTAGCCGTAGGCATATATACTATTGGTGTTACCGATGCTTTGGGTTGTAGCAAAACCCTTACTGTAAGCCTAGTACAGGCTTACCCCGATTTAGATTTTACCCAAATAGTACAAGCTCCAGTTTGCCTCTCAAGTGGTAGTATAACTGTAAATGGTGTGGGTGGTTTAGCACCTTACACTTACTCACTTACAGGCACTACTTACCAAGCAAGTAATGTACTTATTAATAATGCATTTGGCAATGTAACGGTGTATATTAAAGATGCAAACAATTGTGTATACACCAAAATAGTGAATGTTGTAAACCCACCGTCGCTTAGTATAACTTATGTAATTACCCCAGCTACTTGTAGTGGTGCTGCCGATGGCAAAATAACCATTGCCACTATTGGTGGCTCAGCACCATTCCAATATTCGAGTGATGCAGGTGCTACATTTCAAGCTAGTAATGTATTACTTGTAACTAACGGCAGCAAATCAATATTGGTAAAAGATGTAAATGGATGTATTGGAGTGGCAGATGTTGATGTTCCATTAAATAATAATTTGATAGTTGATGCTGGTAACAATATTACATTTTGCGAAAGCAAAACCGATACACTCAAAGCAACATCAAATGCTACTACATATTTATGGACACCTAATACCGCTATTTATAATAATGCCGTATTGCAACCACTTGTTAACCCAATTACTACTACACAATATTACTTAACTGCTACTACTGGTATTTGCAATGCTATTGACTCTGTACTAGTTAATGTAATACCTGCACCAATTGCATATGCTGGTATTGATACAGGTATTTGCTATAATGATATTATACAATTGCAAGGCAGCGGTGGTAACACTTATTTGTGGCAACCTAATGTGGCTATTACAGGCATTACAACCCCTAACCCAACTGTAAAGCCATTAGTAACTACTAGGTATTGGTTAAGTGTTACTAGTTCATTTGGTTGCAAATCATTAGTGGCTGATACCGTGTTGGTAACAGTAATACCTATTATAAAACCCTTTGCAGGTAACGATACTATAGTGGCATTAAACCAACCTTTGCAGTTAAATGCTATTGCCAATGCACCTAATTATATATGGACGCCAAGTACCTATTTAAGCAACGCTACTATTAATAATCCTATTGCAAATATTCCAATATATGGCGATCATTATTATACTGTAAAAGCCTATACCAATGAGGGTTGCTTTGGTACCGATAATATAAAAATTACCATATTTAAAGGGCCAACTATATATGTACCCACTGCATTTACCCCCAATAGTGATGGTACTAACGATGTATTAAAAATAACAGCCGTTGGCTTAAAACAATTTGTATATTTTAGAATATACAACCGTTGGGGTCAACTTATATTTGATGCTAACAATGCAGCCAAAGGTTGGGATGGTACATTTAATAATACTCAACAACCTACAGGTACTTACGTATGGAATGTAAAAGGAGTGGACTATACAGGCAAAACAATTAACCTTAAAGGAACTTTAATATTGTTGAGGTAGTAGTTAGTTGCTATAATTTATTTATGCCTTCGGCAAAATGTAATAACTCATAATCCTGCTCAGGTGCAGCTAATAACTGTATTCCAATTGGCATACCATTACTATGATAAGTTAAAGGCAATGCAATTGCAGGTATTGCAGTTAGGTTGGCTAATACAGTATATATATCAGCCAAATAATCCATTAATGGATTTTCATTTTTTACACCAATAGTTGGTGCAGTAGTGGGAGTATTAGGTAGCATTACAAAGTTATACTGTGTAAATGTTTGCTGCATAAACTGTACTAACAATTGCCTTATTTGTTGGGCTTTAGTATAGTAGGCATCATAATAACCGCTGCTTAGTACAAATGTACCTAGCATAATTCTTTTTTTAACCTCTGCTCCAAAACCTTGAGTTCTATTAAGTTTATAAAACTCTGTTAGGTTGCTGTAAGGTGTATTAGTTCGGTAGCCATATTTTACGCCATCGTACCTATTTAAGTTGCTCGATGCTTCGGCTGTAGTAAGTATATAATAGGTAGGCACTAAATAATCCATTAGCGGAAAGTCAATAGCAGTAACGGTATGGCCTTCGGCTTCTAGTATTTTTATTTTTTGTAAAAATGCATTCTTAATTTCCACATCTAATAATATATGGTTAATAGCTTGGCTAAAATAAGCAATTTTTTTAGGTGTATTTGTAGTAGTTTCAGGTTCATTTTTTAGGTCAATTGTAGTAGTATCATAACCATCAGTACCGGCTATTACTTGTAGGGTAGTAGTGGCATCAGCCACGGTGTTGGCTAATATACCAATTTGATCAAAACTACTAGCATAAGCAATAAGCCCATACCTACTTACTACTCCGTAAGTTGGCTTATAGCCTACTATGCCACAAAAGTCGGCGGGTTGGCGTACACTGCCACCTGTATCGCTACCAAGGCTTACCATACACAGTTTGGCTTGTACAGCTACGGCACTTCCTCCACTACTACCACCGGGTACTTTGGTAGGGTTTAGGGCATTTTTTATAGGCCCATATACCGAGTTTTGGCTTGTGCTACCCATTGCAAATTCGTCGCAATTAGCCGTACCAATTATAATAGCATCTTCGGCTAATAATTTATCAACAACGGTAGCATTATATATACTCGTAAAGTTGTGTAACATTTTTGAGGCTGCTGTTACTTTATGGTTTTTGTAGCATATTACATCTTTTATGGCTATTATTACACCATGCATTTTTTTTAAAGGTACAGTACCATTTGTTACACGGTTTGCATCTAATTTTTTGGCTTGTAGTAAAGCTTCATCCTTATATATTTGGGTAAATGCATTTAAGCTAGTTTGGGCTTCTATTTGGGCAATATAATGTAATACAGTTGCTTCACAAGTGGTAGCACCTTGCAATAGTTGTTGGTGGTACAGTGCAATAGATTGAAACGTAAACAAATAAATAATTGTTTAATAAATAATAGTTTATAATAATATAGGATTAATTGCCCTGAGGTTTGTCTTCTAATTTTGGAGTAGCAGTAGTAGTGGCAACACCATCTTCAATTTCTTTTTTAACGTTATTTTTTGCATCGTTAAATTCTCTAATACCTTTACCCACACCTCTCATTAATTCTGGTATTTTTTTACCGCCAAATAATAATAATACTGCTCCAGCAATAAATAACCACTCTGTGGTTCCTGGCATTGCTATAAATTGAAATATTAGTGTTATCATTTTAATATGAATTTAATTTTTACAAAGGTACTAAAATTATATAAGCTACTTGTAGCATTTTAGTTAATTTATTAACTCCAAGTTTCTTGTTCTTTAGCATTATTTTTATCTACTTTTAAGCATAGTAATATACTTATTTCGTATAATAATATTAAAGGTATAGTTACTATTAATTGGCTTGTCCAATCGGGTGAGGGTGTTATAATTGCAGCAACTATTAGTATTACTACAAATGCATACTTACGGGCTTTTCGCAAATACTGAGCAGTTATAATGCCTAATTTACACAATACAAAGGCCACTACTGGCAATTCAAAAGCTATGCCACAACCTAGTATAATGTTGGTAATAGTGTCAATATAATCATCGAGTGAGGGGCGGTATATATAAGCACCACTATGGCCCAACGTAAAGTTAGCCATAAAGTTAAAGGTAAACGGAGCTAACAAATAATAACCAAAAGCACCACCTATAAAGAAACACAACGAAACCCAAAATATACTGCCCCGTGCATACTTCAACTCTTTGGTTGATAAAGCTGGCTTAATAAATAGCCACACCTCCCACACAAAGTAGGGGAATGCAAGTATAAGCCCACCCACCATACCTATTGAAATTGCCGACATAAAAGGACCACTTACTGTATTACCTTGTAGTTCCATTTTAACTGGTGGCATACATAGGGAATTACCCAAGTGTAACCAATGGCTAAATTTGCATAAGCTTGTATAGGATATAAAATTATTTTGCGATGGAGCCAATATAATATTGTCAAATACCCAATCAATATTAGCAAATATTAAAATAACCAAACCTACAAAAACCAATAATGCTCTTATAATATGCCACCGCAAAGCTTCCAAATGATCAACAAAACTCATTTCTTTAGCATCGGGTAAAGATATTGTGTTTCCAAAAATTTTTCGTCGAGGTTGTTTTTCCAATTTACAAATAGTTAAAGTACAAAATTACAAGTTTCGGTTTATAGTGAGAGCAATAATTTTTCTGTACTATAACTAAGATTTGTACATAGGAACCTTTATTTTTAATTAATAAAAATTGTAGTATTTTGTACAAAATTAATACTATGGATAAGGCTTTAAAAACTTTACAAAATTGCTTTGACGACTTAGATATGGAACGAAAAACTGCTATGCAACAATTACGAAAAGTACTTGAAACCAATATGCCCAAAGGATTTGAGGCTTGTATTAATTATGGTATGTATAGCTTTGTAGTACCGCATAGCCTGTACCCAGCAGGTTACCATTGCGACCCCAAGTTGCCATTAGGGTTTATAAGTATTGCTTCGCAAAAAAATTATGTAGTACTACACCACATGGGTTTATATGCCAATACTACATTGCTTAATTGGTTTGTAACTGCATACGAAGCACTTACTATTGGTAAGTTAGATATGGGTAAGGGTTGTGTACGGTTTAAAAAAATGGAAACTATACCTTATAAACTAATTGGTGAATTGTGCAAAAAAATCACAGCAGTAGAGTGGATTACAATGTATGAAAATGCCTTTAAAAAGAAATAATACAACTATACAATTACACTAGAAAAATAAGTTAATTCATCCTTAAAATTAAGCTGTGGATGATCTTTAATAATGCTATTAATTTGTTCAGCATTTTGCAATAAAAATTTTTTATGTGCTATTGATTGTGGGTTAAATGCTTTATGTTTTCTGGCTGTTATTATACTACTTATTTTGGTTAATAATTGCTGCGAAGTCTCATCAATACATGATTTTTTAAACTGCTCCAACACATAATTGGTAGCACTATAGTTTGGGTGTACCATATCAATATCATAAAATCGGTAGTCTCGCAATACATCAATTAACATTTCATAAGCAGCATAATAATATATGTTTTCAAACTTTTGAGTAAGGTGATGCACCGTTTCTAACAACCTAGCTTTGCTACGGTTGTTTTCCACTACGCCATCTCTTATATGCCTAACTGGGCTTATGGTAAATATTATTTTAATGTTTGGGTTGCTTTGTTTTATTCTATATATAACATTATCCAATGTAGCAATTTGCTCCTCTATTGGTATTAGGTATTTGCTGAACCATTGCTGTGGTGCTTTGTGGCAATTAGTTACAGCAGTATTTGTATTGGTTAGGTTAGTAATTGCTGCCTTATTATGCTTATCAATTTCAGCATATTGCAGTTTGTAAGCATACGAACTACCTAAAGTTATTATTAAGTAACTAGTGGTTTTTAAATAGTTGTGTGCATTTAATTGACTGTTATTTATTTGTTGCAATACATTTGCTTTGTTAACACCACTGTACATACTATGGTGTTGCCAACTGTGCCATAATTCGTTATAATAAAACAACTCTGATTCAGTATATTGTTTAGCTTCAATGTAGCTAGTAAGTGTGCGGCATACACTTAACGTATCAAATAAAATACCATTAGGGTTTTGTAATACAGTAAATTTATGCTCTTTTAAATAATTGCCAATATGCTCAGTAAAGCAAGACCCTATAAGCATTACAGCGTCATTGTAATTAATTAAATGTTCATTTTTAACAGCCTCAAATTTTAAAATTAAATCCATAAGTGTTAATCATTTAAGGTTTCTTATTTACTTGTAAACTTTTACTATTATATATCATATTGTACAATATTTATTATAATTAATTATTGCCCAATATGTTTATCAAAATTTGAATTGTTGCTGTACAAAATTACGTTACAGACAAGTAAATAAAAATTATAATTCAGCTTACACTATTATATTTACATTATTAATGCATCAGTGTTAATTACTTATCTATCTTTGTACCCTTTCTATGAACCTCGAAGTGTTGCAACAAATGTATCAAAATGATACCCGTATATTATCTATAACGGAGCAATTAGGTAATGCCAATACCCAACACACATACCTTAAAAATTTGCACGGAAGTGCCTTACAGTTTGTATTTGCAGCATTATTTAACCACCCTACAGCAAAGCAATACAACCATATAGTAGTGCTTAACGATGCTGAAACGGCCGCCTACTTCCATAATACCGTGGAGAGTATAACCAAAGCCCTTAACTTATATTATTTTCCTAGTAGTTACAAAAGCCGTAAAAATTATAAGCTACTCAATAGCAGCCATATAATGCTACGTACTGAGGCACTTACTAAGTTTAGTACACAGAACGAGTATGGACGAACAGGTGCTATTATTACTTATGCCGATGCCTTATTTGAAAAAGTAATACTAAGCAAACAATTGCAAGAAAGTATAATTAGTATAAAAAGTGGCGATGTGCTTAACGTAAATGCTGTAATGGAACAGTTTGTACACCACGGGTTTACAAGGCACGATTTTGTGTATGAACCTGGGCAGTTTGCATTACGTGGTGGCATATTAGATATATATAGCTTTGGTAACGATAAACCATACCGAGTTGAACTATTTGGTAATGATGTAGATAGTATTAGAATATTTGATGCAGAAACTCAACTAAGTGAACGAAAGCTGCTCCACGTAAACATTATACCCAATATAAATACTCAAAAGAATGAAGATAATACTACCCAAGAAAAAATTTCGTTATTTAATTTTTTGCCAAAAAATACTGTAGTATGGGTGCAGGATTGGGAGTATATAAGTGATATAATAGACCAACAGCAGGACGATGTAAAAGCATTTATACAAATACAAAAAGATAATGAAATTTTTTATGCTAATATGAATGTGCATGAAAAAAAAAGATTTGATAAAGAAAAAGAGGAAGAAAACGAACAAGAACATGTAAAAGTTGCCCTAACAGATTTTGAAACTAGTACAAACATACTACAACAAATATTACAAAACCCTATAATTGAATTTGGTGCTAAAAGTACATTAACAGGCACTTTGCCAAAGGTAACAGTACAATTTAATACAAAAGTACAACCTAGCTTCAACCGACAATTTGATTTACTAATTGCAGACTTGGTGGCTCATAAGCAAGCAGGTAGGGAGGTATTTATATGTAGCGATCAGCCTAAGCAATTAGAACGATTGCATTCCATATTTACCGACCTAAAGGCCGAAATAAATTTTGTACCCATACCCATAAGCATACACGAAGGCTTTATTGATGAGGAATTAAAAATTGTTTGCTATACGGACCATCAAATATTTCAACGATACCATAAGTACAAAGTAAAACAAGCCTATAATAAAAATAAAGCTATTACCTTACGTACACTACGGGAGTTACAACCAGGAGATTATGTAACCCATATAGACCATGGAGTGGGTACATTTAGCGGCCTACAAAAATTAGAAGTAAATGGGAGATTACAAGAAGCAGTACGCCTAGTATATAAAGATACTGATATACTTTATGTAAATATAAACTCGCTACACAAAATAAGTAAGTACACTGGCAAAGAAGGTAGCATACCCAAAATAAATAAATTAGGTAGCGATGTATGGAACAAACTTAAAGAAAAAACAAAAATAAAGGTTAAAGAAATAGCCTTTGACCTTATACAATTATATGCTAAGCGTAAGGCACAGCTTGGCTTTGAGCATCAGCCCGATAATTATATGATGAATGAGCTAGAGGCAAGTTTTATATATGAAGATACACCCGACCAAGCCAAAGCCATAGCCGATGTAAAAAAAGATATGGAAGCACCAAGCCCTATGGACAGACTTGTATGTGGCGATGTAGGCTTTGGCAAAACCGAAGTAGCCATAAGAGCAGCATTTAAAACCTGTATAGATGGCAAGCAAGCTGCTATAATGGTACCCACCACTATACTTGCATTTCAACATTACAAAACGTTTAAAGACCGTTTAAAAGACTTTCCTGTTACTATTGATTTTATAAACAGATTTAAAACTAGTAAAGAGAAAAAAGAAACTTTTCAAAAATTAGCCGAAGGCAAAATTGATATTATAATAGGTACACATGGCCTGTTGGGTAAAGATGCTATTTTTAAAGACCTTGGGCTAATGGTAGTAGATGAAGAACAAAAATTTGGCGTAGCCCATAAAGAAAAATTAAAAACATTACGCAGTACAGTTGATAGCTTAACCCTTACTGCTACACCAATACCACGTACTTTACAATTTAGCCTCATGGGTGCAAGAGACCTTAGTATTATAAATACACCACCACCTAATAGGCAACCCATACAAACGGAAGTAAAGGTATTTAACGAAGACCTCATAAGAGATACTATATATTACGAAACCGAAAGAGGTGGTCAAGTTTTTTTTATACACAACCGTGTAAATGGTTTGCCAGAAATGGCAGCACTTATTAATGGACTCTGCCCCGACCTTAGTATTGGCTATGCCCACGGTCAGTTAGATGGCGATGAATTAGAGGAACGGATACTAGACTTTGTAGACAAAAAATATGATGTACTCGTATGTACCAACATTGTAGAAAGTGGCGTTGATATACCCAATGTAAATACTATAATTGTTAATAATGCACACCAATTTGGATTAAGTGATTTGCATCAATTACGAGGTAGAGTAGGGCGGAGTAACAAAAAAGCATTTTGCTACTTGTTAGCACCACCAATGAGTACTTTGCCTAACGATAGTAAAAAGCGATTGCAAACGTTAGAGCAGCATAGTGAATTGGGCAGTGGGTTTCAGATAGCAATGAGAGATTTGGATATACGTGGTGCTGGTAATATGCTGGGTGGCGAACAAAGCGGTTTTATGGCCGAAATAGGCTTTGAAATGTACCATAAAATATTGGATGAAGCAGTACGTGAATTGAAGCGAAGTAAATTTAAGGAGTTGTTTAAAGACGAAATAAAAGAGCAAGATGACTTTGTAAAAGATTGTACTATTGATACTGATTTGGAAATACTAATACCCGATACTTATGTAGAAAGTGTAACAGAACGATTAAGCCTTTATAGCCGCTTAGATAATTGTGATACTGAAGACGAACTACAAGCTTTTGAAGCCGAAATGGCTGATAGGTTTGGGCCTATACCACCACAAGTAAATGATTTGTTTGTAACGGTACGTTGCCGTAAAATAGCTATTAAATTAGGCTTTGAAAAAATGCTATTGAAAGAAAATACTTTAAAATGTTTTTTTGTAAATAAACCTGATAGTCCCTATTTTGAGAGTGATGTATTTAAAAAACTATTGCTATATATGCAAACCGAAACTAATAAAGCAAGGTTAAAGCAAACGGGTAAAAACTTTTTATTAGTAGTAGAATCGGTAAAAAATATGAAAGAACTTTATATACTTGTGTGCAAAGTAGAAAAATTTATATATGTTGTAAATTCTTAGTAATCAATTATATATATGTATTTTAAAAAATAGTAACCCTGTAAATCTAAAATTGTATTTTGGATTTACAGGGTTTGTTGTATATTTGTGTTATGATTAAAAGAATATTGTATAAAGAAATTGTTGGCTTGGTTAAGCATTTTCCTTGTATAGCAATATTAGGCCCAAGGCAAATAGGTAAAACAACCTTAGCCAAATTATTAGCCAAAGAAAATAAAAAGCCTACGCTTTATTTAGATGTAGAAAAGCCAAGTGATAAACTAAAACTTGCCGATGCCGAAAACTACTTAGCCTTTCATAAAGATAAATGTATAATTATAGACGAAATACAATTTATGCCTGAGTTGTTTCAAGTATTACGACCACTAATTGATGAACACCGAAAAGCTGGAAGATTTATTATAACCGGTTCGGCTAGTCCTGCATTGGTTAAAGGTGTATCGGAGTCTTTAGCAGGGCGTATTGCTTACACCGAGCTAACACCTATTGGCTTAATGGAAATACCCAAAACCATAACCTTACAAAGTCATTGGTTTAAAGGAGGGTTTCCAAAGTCGCTTACTGCCCGTACTTATGCATTGAGCAAGCAGTGGCTCAATTATTTTATAAAAAGTTATATAGAAAGAGACTTAAATCAATTGTTCAATATTGAATTAAGTACGGTAACTATAAGAAACATTTGGCGTATGCTTGCCAATAATACAAGTGGTATATGGAATGCCGAAATGTATAGCAGGGCTTTGGGTGTTACAAGCCCTACCGTAAATACCTATTTAGATTATTTGGAAGGCGCCTATTTAATAAGACGATTACACCCTTGGTATGTTAATGCCAATAAACGACTTATAAAGTCGCCGAAGGTATATATTAGAGATACAGGGCTGCTACACCGATTGGTTGATATAGAAAGCTACGATAACCTAACAGGTAATACACTTATAGGCGCATCATGGGAGGGTTATGTAATTGAGCAAATAGCACAAGTACTACCGCAACAGCTTACCATGTATTACTACCGTACACAAGATGGTGCTGAGGTTGATTTGGTATTAGTAAAAGCCAATAAAGTGGCTGCAACAATAGAAATAAAATTGAATAATATAACCCCAACTAAGGGCTTTTACGAAAGTAATAAAGTACTGGAACCCAAAGTGAGTTACATTATATGTAAACAAACGGAGTACTACAAATCTAAGCATGATGTATATTATATTGGGTTAGTACAGTTTTTAAAAACCGAATTACAAAAAATAGCAACCCTGTAAATCAAAAATTAAATTTTGGATTTACAGGGTTTAATAAATTAAAAATTTATGAAAAATATAATTATTTACCACATTGTAACTGTTACTGAGTGGGAGTTACAATGTAATACTACTACTTACACACATGCCTCACTCTTAACAGAGGGATTTGTACATGCTAGCACAGCAGAACAATTAACTGCAACCATACAAAGGTACTATGCAAACGAAAAGCAAGTGGTAGTATTACACCTCAATACAACTAAACTTACTGCACCATTGCTATACGAACTTGCACCATCGGTTAACCAATTGTTCCCACATATATATGGTTTAATTAACAAAGATGCTATTGAAAAGGTAGAAATAATAACATTGAGAAATGCTTTATAATCTTAAAAGTATTTATTTAATTACCGTGATTTTTTGGAGCTGTATAATTGCGCCATTTTTCAATTACATTAACTAAGTCAGTGGGTAGTTCACTATCAAAATTTACCTCTTGGTTAGTACCTGGATGTACAAAACCTAGTGTTTTGGCATGTAATGCCTGACGGTTACAAAGGGTAAAACAATTATCAACAAACTGTTTATATTTGGTATAAATAGTACCCTTTACTATACGGTCGCCACCATAAGTACTATCGGCAAATAATGGATGCCCAATGTGCTGCATGTGCACTCTTATTTGGTGTGTTCGTCCTGTTTCTAACACACACTCTATAAGGGTTACGTAGTTCATTCGCTCTATTACTTTATAGTGTGTAATGGCCTCTTTACCATACTCTCCGTCGGGGTATGCAGTAAACATTTTACGGAACCTTTGGTGTCGGCCTACATGGGCAATTACGGTACCTTCATCGGCTTCTACATTGCCCCATACAAGGGCAATATACTTACGTTTGGCGGTATGGTTAGCAAATTGTTTGGCTAGGCTTTGCATAGCTATATCAGTTTTTGCCAATACTAAAATGCCCGTTGTAAATTTATCAATACGGTGTACTAGCCCAAAGCGGGGCAGTGAGGTTTCGGGGTTAATAACTGCACCTTGTTGTTGCAAGTGGTGTGCTATGCCATTAATTAATGTACCATTATAATTGCCACAACCTGGGTGAACAACCATACCCGATGCTTTATTAATAAGTATTATTTGGTCATCTTCATAAACTATATTAAGCGGCAAAGCTTCAGGTTGTACGTCGTTTAATTCGGGGTCGTTATCGGTGTATATTATTATTTCGTCGAGTGGTCGTACTTTGTAGTTGCTTTTTACAAGGGTGCCATTTACTGTTACCAATCCGCTATCAATTCCCTTTTGTATTTTGTTACGTGTAGCACCTATAAGGCGTACCATTATATATTTATCAATTCGCAAAGGTTCTTGACCTTTATCAACAGTTATTATTTTTTTTTCAAATAATATTTCTCCATCCTGTTCTTCATTATTATTTTCATCGTCCGTTATCATTTTACAAAAATACAATGTATTAGCTTTGCAATACAAATGATTGGTAATAAAAACATACAAATTATAGATTTGGGTAAAATGGATTACCAAACGGCATGGGACTATCAAGAGGCTGTACTGCAACAGCAAGTTCAACGAAAAAGGGAAGGTTTAGCTACTGAAAATTTTTTATTTTTTGTGGAACACAACCATGTATACACCTTGGGCAAAAGTGGCAACCTAGCTAATGTATTACTTACTGACAAAGAGTTAGAGGCTAGGGAAATACAGTTTTTTAAAACCAACCGTGGTGGCGATATTACTTACCATGGACCTGGCCAAGTAGTAGGTTACCCTATTATTGATTTAGAAAATTTTAAAACCGATATTAGCTGGTACTTACGAACTTTGGAACAAGTTATAATAAATGCATTGGCTTACTACAATATAGCTGCTGGTAGGTCAGTTGGCGAAACGGGTGTATGGATTGA
The DNA here is from genome assembly GCA_043778255.1 of Chitinophagaceae bacterium. Taxonomy (GTDB): domain Bacteria; phylum Bacteroidota; class Bacteroidia; order Chitinophagales; family Chitinophagaceae; genus JAYWGN01. Next base: position 50,563 of record JAYWGN010000057.1, read on the forward strand.
TAATGAACTATTGGGTAAACAACGAAAAATATGTGCCCTCGGTGTACGTTGTAGCCGTTGGGTAACTATGCATGGCTTTGCATTAAATGTAAATAATGACCTCAGTTACTTTAACCATATAATACCCTGTGGCATTACTAATAAAACCGTTACAAGTATGCAACAAGAAATAAAAAATGTAATAGATGAAGCTGCTTTAAAAAATAGATTAGCTGTTGAATTTGTAAAACTTTTTTCTTAATTTTTTTTGTAAAAAAAACTAAAAAAGGTATGTAGTATAACTTCGTTAAAATAATAATAAACAAAATTTCACTATGAATATAGCCACATTGACTACCGAAATACTTGCAAAAAAATCGTATTTATGTGTAGGTTTAGATACCGATATTACAAAAATACCTCAGCATTTATTAACTGAAAAAGATCCTGTATTTGCATTTAACCAACAAATAATTGATGCCACAAAAGAGTATTGTGTAAGCTATAAATTAAACACTGCATTTTATGAAGCTACTGGAGCTAAAGGTTGGGAGAGTATGCAAAAAACTGTGGATTATATACCCAATACTCACTTTACAATAGCCGATGCCAAACGTGGCGATATTGGTAATACAAGTAGCCAGTATGCTAAAGCTTTTTTTGAAACGTTGAACTTTGATGCAATTACCGTAGCACCTTATATGGGTGAAGATAGTATTAAACCCTTTTTAGAGTATGAAAATAAAGTAACAATTGTGCTTGGCCTTACTAGTAACCATGGTGCTATTGATTTTGAAATGCAAAAAATAGGAGACCAATATTTATACGAAAAAGTAATAAGTACTGTAGCTAGTTATGGTACGCCAAATAATACAATGTTTGTAGTAGGTGCTACACAAGCCAATCAATTGCAACAAATACGAAAAATTGTTCCTAACCATTTTTTATTAGTACCAGGTGTGGGGTTTCAGGGTGGTAACTTACAAACAGTAACTACTTATGGCAAAACCAATGCTGTAGGGCTTTTGGTAAATGTAAGTAGGGCAATTATATATGCAAGTGAAACAGAAAATTTTGCTGCAGAAGCAGCCGAAATAGCCAAGCAATACCAACAAGAAATGAGTAGTTATTTGTGAGTTTTATTTCTTTTTTTGGCAATAACTATGCTTCAGTAAGTTCGTCCCAAAAACCCATTTTACCATATCTTTCTATACGGTCGTTCATTCGTTGTTCGGGTGTTATTGTTTTTAACGCTGCTAATACAGGTAACAAAAATTCTTTTAGTTTATCGGCAGCTTCTACATAATCCCAATGAGCGCCACCGTAGGGTTCGGGTACTATGCCATCTATAATTCCGAATGATAACATATTATCACAAGTTAGTTTTAGTTGTTCGGCAGCTATTTCTTTTTTGTCCCAAGTACGCCATAATATACTACTACAACTCTCTGGCGATATTACGGTGTACCAAGTATTTTGCATCATAAATACTTTGTCGCCCACACCAATACCTAATGCACCACCACTTGCACCTTCGCCAATTACAACACATATAATAGGTACTTTTAGGTTTATCATTTCATAAATGTTTCGGGCAATTGCTTCGCCTTGTCCTCGTTCTTCTGCCTCAATGCCTGGGTAAGCTCCTGGTGTGTCAATAAGTGTAATAATTGGTTTATTAAATTTTTCGGCAAGTTTCATTAACCTCAATGCTTTGCGGTAGCCTTCGGGGTTAGCCATACCAAAGTTTCTATACTGCCTCATTTTGGTATTAATACCTTTTTGCTGACCTATAACCATTACTGTTTCGCCATTAAGTTTACAAAAACCACCAACCATTGCTTTGTCATCTTTCACATTTCTATCGCCATATAATTCAATAAACTCAGTAGTCATATTTGAAATATATTTCAAAGTGTAGGGTCTGTCGGGGTGGCGGCTTAATTGTACTTTTTGCCAAGGAGTTAAGCTGCATGTTATTTCCTTACGTGTTTCTATTATTTTGGCTTCTATTTCTACAATTTTATCTTCATAATTTATTTTCGATTTTTCTTGTGATTTTTTGAGGGTATCTATTTCATCGAATAATGCTTTTATTGGTCTTTCAAAATCGAGAAACTGTCGGTCTTTATTTGCTGGCATAGTATATTGTTATTTTGTAAAAATAATGTATTCATCAAATTCTAAAAACTTTATTTGTAAATTTTAAAAAAATCTCTATATTTGCACTCCGCAAAACATAGTAGTATGTTTACTTGGAGCGGTAGTTCAGTTGGTTAGAATGCTGCCCTGTCACGGCAGAGGTCGCGGGTTCGAGTCCCGTCCGCTCCGCAATCCTTTTCAATTTATTTTGGGAAGGATTTTTTGTTGGGCCCAATCCAAGAATTTTTAAAATGTGTTTTACTTTTTTTTAATATTTTAGTTAATTAGCTTTTAATTTTTTAATTTATTTTTACACAAATTAATTTAGTTAAATATGCCAACAAATTCATTTTTGCAAGGTACTGGTGTGGCACTTGTAACCCCATTTAATAGCGATGAAACTGTTGATTATACAAGTTTAGAAAAAATAATAAATCATGTTATTGTTGGAGGTGTTAACTATGTAGTAACCTTAGGTACAACTGGCGAAACTGCTACACTTACTGAAGCTGAAAAAATAGCAATTGCTGAACATACCTATACTATTGTGAATGGTAGAGTACCTGTAGTAATTGGTATTGGGGGTGCTAGTACTAATGAAGTTATTGAAAATATTAAGCATATGCCTATTGAGAAAGCTGCTGCAATATTAAGTGTATCGCCATATTATAATAAGCCTTCACAAGAGGGTATATACCAACATTATAAAGCAATAGCACATGCAACCACTAAGCCAATAATACTATACAATGTACCAGGCCGTACCGGCCGAAATATGGAAGCTGCTACTACACTGAGGTTAGCAAATGAACTGCCTAATATTGTAGCTATAAAAGAGGCAAGCAGCCTTATGGAACAGTGTATGCAAATAATAGCAAATGCACCATCACATTTTACAGTAATAAGTGGCGATGATAATTTGGCATTGTCTCAAATAGCTTGTGGTATGAAAGGTGTTATAAGTGTGGCTGCCAACTACTTTGCTAGTGATTATAGTAGTATGATTAATTTTTGTTTGCAAAATAATTTTGAAGCAGCTAGAGCTATTTTATTCAAATTACTTCCTGCAATTGATTTAATGTTTTGCGAAAATAACCCTGCTGGTATTAAAGCATTTTTAAATGCCCATAGATTATGTAGCCAACAACACCGATTACCTGTAGTAGCTGTGAGTGAAATTACCAATGCAAGTATTTTAAATTTTGTTAAAAATTACAAATAGCAGTAACTTCTTTGTATGTAGGCATATAGTAATAAAATGTACCTTTATTGTAAAATGTATTGATTATGAACGATGATGATATAAATGATATAGAAAAATTTAGTGAAGACCCGGAAGAGCATCTAAAAATTGAAAATGAAATATTAAAAATAAAATTGAAAGTTCAGTACGGTGATGGTTTCCAAATGTTTGGAGATGGTAAAGATATACCTCCCAGTGTTGAAAACCAATTTTTAAAAAGTATGTTACAATTTGAAGAAAACTTTGCTAATGCAGAGTTTGTAACCATAAAAGAAAAGCTAGGAAATCAACAGTATAACATTATACAAAATGGAACTAAACTTGAGTATGAAACAGCTGTTAATACTTTTTTAGAGCAGTTAAGGGTACACAATATTGATATGGAATTTTTATACAAACCTATTAATTATGAAAAAGTTTATAGCTTTTTAATCGGCGACTTTTTGCATAAAGAAATTGAAAAAAATATGCCAGAAGAAGCCTTTTGCAATTTTATTTACGAAGAATTTTTTCCTAATTACGAAGAAGATTTAAAGTCATTAACCCATCAAATAATAATGGCTTGGGTAACAAAAAATATAGAGCCTATAAAAGATAATATTGATAAAGAATTGCTTGACACAAAAGGGAATAGATATACTGAAGAGCAAGTTGTAGGTAAAATAAACAATTTTTTTGAAGCATTTGATCACTTTGCAAATGATGGCTTTACAATAGATGATATTGGCTTTAAGTTAGACGATGAAAATGATGAAGATACCCTTGGAATGGGGCATGCAGAGGGTGCAGTTAAATTTGATGCCGTATTAGAAAATGGAGAGATAATTCATTATAAAGATGCATATAAAATATATTACACTTACAAACATGGCTATTGGTATATAATGTCGTTTATACTACCTGGTTATGTATGGTAAACTGTTTACAACTATTTATTTTAAGCTCCACATACAATCCATTTCTTTGTAGTTTGCTGGTATAGTAGCAAATACACCTTTGGTGAGTAAACCAATACCTTGTGCAGTAAGTGTGTAGTTATTATTTAGCAAAGCTTCAAAACCGCCAATACTATTGTCAGGTAAGTTTTTATAAATGTTTTTAAATTCATTTTTTACAGTTTCGCTTACTATTGTACCAATCAATTTATGGTCAATATAATATTGCATAGTTTTAAGTACAGTTAAGTCCATACCTTGAATATCGCTTATATAATCGGTAATGTAGGTAATGTTATTGGCTTTAAAATAGTTGCAAATATTAATAGCAGGAACAGTTACGCTTTGCACCATAGTAAAGTTATCTTTAAATGCTTCATCAAAGTTGCCTAATGATGATGATTTGCCATCGTTACTTGCTATATTAAGTACTACTGTACCATCAGTATGGGTTGCTGCAGCATGGAGTAGTTGTATGTGTTTTTCATTTTTATATTTTTCTTTTAAGTAGGCATAATGATTAGGATCGGCCTCTATGGCAATACATTTTTTGTACTGCCAATGTAACCTATCTAAACTGCTTCCTCTATTTACACCTAAGTAAACTAACAGTACTTTTTTGGGTTTTATTAGGTATTGTAGTGCTAGTATTTTAAACCAAAGGTTCCAAACAGTTGCTGCTATTATTTTGTATATTATATTTTTTTTCAAACGTTGTGTAGTTTATTTTTTTAAAATTGATTTTAATTTTAATTGTACTTCTTTAGCTATTGACATTTTGTAAGGTTTGAAGGACACATTATTTGGGGTAGCAGTTTGGTTGGCATTTTGCATATAATTATACATACAAGCTAGTGGGTGATATTTGTTAAGTACCAACTCTCTTGCAATTTTCAAATAAGGCAATCGGCTTTGCCAATCATCGTTTGCTAGTATTTTTTTTATGTTAGCAATAGCTATTTGAGGTTCATTTATATTAATCCATATATAAGATTGCTCAGGAAAATACTCAGCAATATTAGTACAACCGAAATAAATGGGTACGGTATAACTTAAAAAACAATCCATTATTTTTTCGGTAAAGTAGTGTGGTTGTTCATTGTTTTCAATAGCAATACTGTATTGGTAAGGAAACAATGCATCGTTTTTGCTAGGTACTTTTAAGTGGTTACCAAATCCAAAATAAGCAATACTATTAATTTCTTTTTCGAGGGTTTGTACAAATTGTAACCTCTTTTTATGTCCATCAAATATTGCTTTACCCGAAGCTATGCATGACATTTTTTGTGTTTTAATGGGGGTATCCATTTTGCTTAATGTAGTATAATCACCATCAATAAACCAACTTAAAAAGCCATGAGATTGTTCAGTGTTATTATAAGCTACAATAGGCGAATATACTTTATTATACTGTTTCAAATTTTGATACATATAATGGTGGTGAATTTTTTCACCAGGTTCTTGCATTATGCAAACATTGTTATAGGGGTTTGTATGAACAGTATATTTTTTTACAGGGTGATTTATAACCAATACACCATCAAATGTTTGATTATTGTGTAATGTAAATGCACAGTCTTTGTAATAAAAGTATGTATCATCGTGGCTTGTACTAAGCCTTTCCATACTTTTGTGAATTAATTGTATATCTGGGTGATTGGGTATTATTAGTATTTTTTTCATCCCTTACAATTTGTTAGTATATGCCCAATACATATTTTTTAGCAACTGTTTTTTTGCAGTTTTTTTATGAGTTAAATCCAATATTTTTTTTGCAACTATACTTGCCTTAAGTTGTGTGTAATATAAATCTTTATGTTTGGTCATTATATAATTTATAATTTTTTCACGGTTGGGTTCGCTTTGTGTTACACTCATTTGGTTGGCAGTAGTACGGTATAGTAGTAAGTACTGGGGTATTACTGCAACCTCCCATCCACAGGCAGTTACACGTATCCAGTACTCCCAATCTTCGTAGCCAAGTTTCATTTGTTCATCATACCCATCAGCATTTACCCAACATTGCTTACGGTACATTGCACTAGCTGTACACTCCAACCTATACAAAAAATTTTGGATGCTACCACCTAATGGTTGCCACTTAAAGTTACGATTGCCAAAGCTTTTGAGGTAACAAGTTACCACGCCTATGTGCTTATTTTTATTTAAAATAGTAACACCTTTTTGTAAAAAAGTTTTTTCAAATTTATCATCTGCATCTAAGGTTACAATTATACTACCTTTTGCAGAAGCAATGCCAAAGTTACGAGCTGCTGCTAAGTGTCCGTTTTGCTTATGTAATACTGTAATTTTTGGGTTATTAATATTGGCCAATATTTGTAAGCAATCACTGTTGGTAGTACCATCGTTAACTATTATAATTTCCCAATCAGTAAATGTTTGATTGGTTATAGATGCTATAGAATCTTTTAAATAATGAGCATCATTATACGTTGGTATTATTACACTTACGAGTGGCATAGTGCAAAAATAATTAAAATATTACTATACCATTTAAAAATAAAAAAGAAGAATAAGTTCCAATATTAGTACCCTAAAAAACCTTTAAGAGCATCGTACCTAAATTGTATTAATGCTAAGCATTTGCTAGGCTGCCCTTTTGCTATATAATATAAACCTATTGCTATTGAAGCAAAATATTTAAAAATATATTCAATTAATTTTTTTGTAAAACCTAAGCTACCACTAGTTCTTATACGTTCACGTTCACCACGGCCTACACCACTTGCTACACGGTACATATAAGCTCTAGTTAGTTTGCTAACTTCTACTACATGCTCCACTATAATGGTGGGTACATAATATATAGCATATCCATTTGCTTTAAGCCTCATAAAAAAATCTTTGCCCTCACCACCTATACGTAATGTACCCTGTACACCGGGTAGGTTTTTGTTAAAGCCATTTATTTGGTTAAATGCATTTGCAGTAACTATCATATTACTTTCTAACGGGTATCTGTTTGCAGCAAATTCTATTACTTGGTTACTGTAATTAAAATTACCTACTAACGATGAGGTGTAGTGGCTCATCCAATTTGGTTCACTACCACCCATATATAATGGTATTATGCGACCACCAAAGCCTTGTATAGTTGGGTTTGCTATATTAAACTTAATTATTTCTTCTAAAAAATTGGGATAAGCCACAGCATCATCATCCATAAATACTAGCAACTTACCTTTTGCAATTGCTGCCCCTGTATTACGTGCATAAGATGCACCTTGTTGGGTTTCGTTAAGGTATGTTATTTGGTGGCTTTTATTATTTTGTATAAATGTATTTACCCATTTGGGTGTATTATCTGTACTATTATTATCAGCTACTATTACCTCAAAGTTAGTGGCAGCATAGGTTTGCTCCACCATACTTTGCAAAGCATTAAGTATATATTGCTCTCTATTATAACTGCAAATAATTACCGATATTTCCATTGGTTGGTTTGAAAGATGTTAAACGAAAGTAATATTTTTTACACAATATTTTTTCTTACATTTTTTACCTACAATAAAAAATCAAGCATAAACATTTTGGCGAAAGCCAATGTACAATAAATATTTAATGCCAGTACCTTTAGTTTTTTATAATTTTTATAATTTGTTTTGCTCCTGTTTTAAGCAAAGTAATGGTAGCAAAGTACATACCATTGCTATATGTACTCATATTTAATTGGTATTGTTGGCTTTGGTTATAGTTTTTTATTTCAATTATTTTGCCTTGAGCATCAGTAATATTTACCACTATATTTCCATTGTTTCCAATCGCTTTAAAATACATCAAATCCTTTGTAGGGTTGGGTCTTATATCTACTATTTCAAAGGTAGTATTGTTTCGTTTTAGGGTTACATTGGGCGAATACTGTATGCTATTATTACTATATATTGCTTTTATTCTGTACCATTGTTTTGTGGCATTTGGTTGGTTGTCAATGGCTGTATAGTTAGTTGTGTTAGTTGTATTTACAATTTCAAATGTAGTAAAGTTAGCACCATCATTACTTTTTTGTACTTCGTATTTTGCAATGCCTGTTTGGGTTGGCATACTCCAATATATAGTATTGGTTGCACCTGTATTGGTAGCATTTATGGCAATGCTATTAGTAACGGCAAGTAATGATTGTGAGCCTGTATGCAAATAAAAGCCCGAAAAACCTAGAACTGGCACACTAACTTCCCACCAATTATTGGTGGCATCCCAAGTAAGTATGGGTACAGAAAATGCAATATTGCGAGGTAAATAATTAATGGGTAATGTACCCACACCGTGAAACTGTGTGATACGTGCATTACCATTATCGATAGTTAGTGTAGGTAATAAAGGGTATAAATTACCATTAGCAATTACATAATTATTATAGGCATCAAATTCGCTTTGTAAAAAATATAACTTTACCACTGCTGTAGCATTTGCAGCATTTGTAGTTGGCTCAATATCATAATGCCTTTGTACATAAGGGTGGTTATCGGTAGGGTCGTCAATTAATACACCACTTTCAATTACTACACAGGTTTTAATATTACCTGTAACAGGTGTAGCCCCAGTGGGTATTACTGTTGCAATTAAGTTACAGTTATTATCGAAGTATTGTGTGCCTGATGTGTTTACAGCAGCCGTTTTACAAACTTGAGTACCAGCATTAACAGCTGCCAATCCGTCCGTTGAGGTGCTATTGGTTATTATTAAATTTACAGGTGTTCTGCTTGGCGATACACAACCATTATTAGCCTCAGCATAAAAAGTGAAAGTACCTGAATTGCTACTATTTGCTAAGCCTGAGCCTGCCACCCCTACGGGGTTAAATGGGCTACCGCTACCAAAGCTACTGCCACCAGTTGCAGCAGTAAACCAATTAATTGTAGGTGTAGCACTTGCCTGACCTACCAAAGTACCTGGGCCATTGTAAGTCCACTCAAAATAACCAGTTTCACCAATATCAAAACTACTAGTTACCAATACATAATCAATACCTGCTGTAAGGCTAAAGATTATTCTAGCATCATCTCCTGAATTTGTTCCAGTACTACAATTTGGATTACCATTAGTATCGTCGTTTGCTATTAAAAAATTAGTAGCAGGACTTGCAGGGTTAAATGTTGAAGTATGTAAAGTGCCAAACCCATCAAATGTAGGGGCACATTGGTTAAAAGTGTAACTCCCCGTTGTAGTAACTTTAAATGTAATAGTATTATAAAACACTGTTGTGCCTACACCAGAAGCAACATAACTTGTTCCAACTACACTACGATTATATGTAGCAGGCCCGGCTAATGTTCCGGTTAAGTTGGGTACGGTATTTACACCTGTAGCAACTGCTGCTATACCTGTACCAGATTGTATAGTTTCATTTTTGCAAATAGTATAGTTAGTGCCAGTTGGTGTATTGGCACCTGCACTTATATTTACCACCACATTAGCTGATGGTGTAGTACAAGCTCCACTTGTAATATGTACGGTATAAGTTCCATTTTGCGAAGCAGTATAAGTAGCACTATTAGTGCCAACGTTAACGCCATTATACTTCCATTGGTAAGTTGGTGTAGTAGCAGTGGTACTTACTGTAAGCATTTGTGAGGCAGGGTTACACAAAAATACTGGACCACTTGGACTAACTGTAATAGTTGGTGGCGGTGTAATAATTACTTGGTAACTTGTAGTGGTAAGTATCGTGGCTGTGGCACTACAACTAACTTTACACTTATAATACCTACTTGTACTAAGCCCAGTTACAGCAAGTGTTGCAGCAGTTGCTCCTGCACTATCTGTAAAGGTTGCATTATCGGGGCTTGTTTGCCATTGGTAGCTAATACCTGTACCAATACCGGCACCTGTAAGGCTAAGTGTAGTACTTGCTGGTGCACAAAGCGAACCTGTATTAGTAGCTGTAATAGTACCAGCCGATGCGGTGCAAGGCAATGTAACTTCGGTTATTGTTATATCATCATAATTTAAATAGTAATCTCCTGCCGTCCAAGTAGCATTAAACCTAATAAATAAACTACCACTTGTTGGGGTAAATGTTACTGATTTGGTAACACAGCTACCTGAAACAGTATGATTGCTTTGATCTACCGTTTGTATGGTTGTCCATGGGCCAGTGCTTGTATTACTCCATTGTACCAAAAACGAACCCCATGGGTTTGTAGTACCAGTAGTATTTGCACTCCAATTTGCTACTTTATATTTATAAGTAAATGTAGTACTATTGCCTAAGCTAGTACCAACAGTTGGCGAAGCTAATATATCACTTGTTTGAAAACTGTATAAATTAGCCCTTACACCACTGCCAGTACCGATACAAGTAGTAGTATTGGTATATAAATTAAAGTAACCATTTAAAGTAGTGTAACCCCCATTATTTACATCAAAGTTTTGAGTGTAATTAACTTGAGCATTTGCATAGTGTATGCACAGCAAAAAAAAGAGCATAAAAATTAGCTTCATATACAAAAAGTTAACAATAAATTAATACTAAAATAATACGAAATACAGAGTTGACCGTAAATTTACTATTATTTGACTAATTAAATGTTAAAATAGTTGCATATCTCTTTTTATTACAAATTTATTACAAATTTCCTCTTGCCTCCTGCTCCCTTTCTAAAGCCTCAAATAGTGCTTTAAAGTTGCCTTTTCCAAAACTTTTTGCTCCTTTACGTTGTATAATTTCAAAAAATAAAGTAGGCCTATCTTGTAATGGTTTTGTAAATATTTGGAGTAAATATCCCTCCTCATCTTTATCAATTAATATACCTAAGTTGCGCAGTGGTGCAAGGTCTTCATCAATTTTGCCTACACGGTCAAGCACAGTATCATAATAACTTTGGGGTACTTTCAAAAACTGTACACCTCGGCTTTGCAAATCGGTAACTGTAGCCACTATATCGGCTGTAGCTATGGCAACATGTTGTACACCTTCACCATTATAATATTCGAGGTATTCCTCTACTTGGCTTTTCTTTTTACCTTCGGCAGGTTCGTTAATAGGGAACTTTACAAAGCCATTACCATTACTCATTACCTTACTCATAAGTGCCGAATATTCGGTAGATATATCTTTATCATCAAAACTTAAAATGTTGGTAAAGCCCATTACAGTTTCGTAAAAACTTACCCATTTGTTCATTTGGTTCCAACCTACATTACCCACACAATGATCTACATATAATAGGCCTGTACTTGGGCTTTCAAACTGATTAGCCATAGCTACATAGCCTGGCATAAATGTACCGGTATAATTTTTTCTTTCTACAAATAAATGCACCGTATCGCCATAAGTATGTATGCCGCTTATAACTACTTGCCCAGTAGCATCCGTAGTGGTAGTAGGTTGTAAGTAGCTTGTAGCACCACGTTTGGTAGTTTCGTGCCAAGCACTTGTAGCATCATCTACTTTTAGTGCTAACACCTTTACACCATCACCATGCTTGGCAATATGTTCGGCTATTGTACCTTCATTTTTAAGTGGTGTGGTTAATACAAAGGTTAATTTATGTTGCTGTATTACATAGCTTACTTTATCTTTTACACCAGATTCGGGACCAGCATAAGCAAGGCTCTGAAAGCCAAATGCAGTACGGTAAAAGTGTGCAGCTTGCTTAGCATTGCCAACATAAAACTCCACATAATCAGTACCGTGTAAGGGCAAAAAATCGGTTGTTGTATTTGAAACATCACTTTGCAATAATTCGGGTAGCATATTATCTTAATTTTATAAAGCGTAAAGGTATAATATTGCTCATATACTATTTTTAATATTATTTATAATTAAATGCTTTTGAAAGTAGTAATAATAAAGTTAAATGGCTATTTTTATTTATAATAAAATAAAAAGGAAAATTAATTACATAAAAAATAAGTAGATACAATAATGGTAAAATTAGGCATATTAGGTGGTGGGCAATTAGGGCGAATGTTGTTACAAGCTGCTGCAAACTACCCAGTAGAAACATATATATTAGAAAACGATGTAACTGCACCAGCAGCAAAATTATGTACACAATTTGTATTGGGCGATGTTACCAACTACAACGACGTATATAACTTTGGTATGTTGGTTGACGCCATAACCATTGAAATAGAAAATGTAAATATAGAAGCCTTAGAAAAATTAGAGACTGAAGGGAAAACAATAGTACCCAATACCACTACATTACGTACTATTAAAAACAAAATATTACAAAAGCAATACTATACCCACCACCAAATACCAACTGCTGCTTATGTAATTACTACCAGTAAAAATGATATAACAACACATAACACTATGTTGCCAGCTGTACATAAAATAGCCGAAGGTGGGTATGACGGTAAAGGGGTTATAATGATTGCTACTATTGACGATTTGGATAAAGCATTTGATGCACCAGCTATACTTGAAAAAAAAATTACAATAAAAAAAGAAATAGCACAAATAATAGCCGTAGGGCTTGATGGGCAAATAGCCTTGTACCCACCTGTAGAAATGGTATTTGATAAATACCTTAACTTACTTGACTATCAAATATGCCCTGCAAATATACCCGACAAAGTGCTTTGGAAAGTAGAAGCTATTGCAATGACGGTGGCAAAAAACTTTAATAGTGCAGGATTATTTGCCGTGGAAATGTTGATAGATGAAAACGATGATGTATTAGTAAATGAGACAGCACCAAGGGTACACAATAGCGGACACCACACTATAGAAGCCCACTACAGTAGCCAGTTTGATATGTTGCTCCGTATAATGTTGCGGTACCCACTTGGCAACCCCGATGCTATACTACCTAGTGTAATGGTAAATATAATAGGAGCCGATAATTATAACGGAACTCCCGTATATAATGGCTTGGCAGAAGTACTTAAAATAGGTGATGCCTTTGTACATATATATGGAAAACAACTAACAAAACCGGGTAGAAAAATGGGACATATTACTATACTGAGTAAAGAAAAACAAGAGCTATTATTTCAGGCAAATAAAATAAAAAATACACTACAAGTTGTAGCTGCAGAGGACTAAATTTTTTATATTTTTTTACAAAAAAAAATAAATGAATACTTATAATAAATACTTATAAAAAGTAAAATAAATTAATGAAAACTATACAACCAATAGTAGGCATAATAATGGGAAGTGATAGTGATTTGCCTATAATGCAAGATGCTGTAACCGTACTTAACCACTTTGCTATACCTTATGAACTTACTATAGTAAGTGCACACCGTACACCAAACCGTATGTTGCAATATGCCGAAACCGCCACCAAAAGGGGATTACAAGTAATAATAGCTGGTGCAGGTGGTGCAGCACACTTGCCAGGTATGGTAGCAAGTATTACACCAGTGCCTGTAATTGGTGTACCTATAAAAAGTAGTAATAGTATTGATGGGTGGGACTCCATATTATCCATACTGCAAATGCCCAATGGTGTACCAGTGGCTACTGTAGCACTTAATGCTGCAAAAAATGCAGGTATATTAGCTGCACAAATAATAGGTAGCCATAATGCAGCATTGCAAAAAAAAATAGCCACCTACAAAAATAATATGGCTAAAGAAGTGGAAAAAAAAGTGCAGCATTTAAAAAAAGATTTCCCTAATAATTTTGATGTATAGACCATAAAAAATTTTGTTATTGCAAACCATTTACAATGAATAAATATTTACCTTTTATATTATTTTTTATTGGGCAAAATGCTTTTGCCCAAATAACCCCTTACGAAAAGGGAAACAAATTAGTAACTACTACCTACACCGAAGCAATAGCATTTTACCAAAAAATAGACCAACAAAGTACCCAAGTAAAAATGCTTACAATGGGTACCACCGATGCTAACGAACCTTTGCATTTGGTACTAGTAAGTAGCAACGGAAAGTTTGATGCAACACAGTGGCATAAAGAACATAAAACGGTACTACTTATTAATAACGGCATACACCCTGGCGAACCCGATGGTATAGATGCTTGTATGCTATTAGTAAGAGATATAGCTACAAAAAAAATAGTACTACCCTCCAATGTTTGCCTTGCCATAATACCTGTATATAATATTGGTGGTAGCCTTAACCGTAGTAAAAACTACAGGGTGGATCAGAATGGGCCAGAGGAATTTGGATTTAGAGGCAACTCACAAAACCTCGACCTTAACCGTGACTTTATAAAATGTGATAGCAGAGAAGCTAGAAGTTTTGCTGAAATATTTCACCTATTAGACCCCGATATATTTGTAGATAACCATGTTAGCAATGGTGCCGATTACCAACACGTAATGACACTGATAGCCACTCAACATAATAAATTGGGTGGCGGAATGGATACTTACTTGAACACCATTTTTAAAAACGGCATTTATAATAATATGGCACAGTATGGTTATAATTTAGTGCCTTATGTTAACTTTTTTGGCGAAACTCCAGAGCAAGGGTGGACAGAATTCTATGACTCGCCAAGATATAGTACGGGCTACACTACACTATGGCATACATTTGGGTTTGTACCCGAAACACACATGCTAAAGCCTTACTACCAAAGGGTTGATGCTACTTACAAACTTATGCAAAGCTTTATAAACTTTAGCACTACCAATGGTTTACAACTACAACAAATAAGAGCAGTAGCCAAGGCCGAAGACCTCACCAAAAAAACATTTACCATAGATTGGGTGTTGGATAAAACGGTAGTAGATAGTATAACATTTATGGGGTATGAAAGTGGAAAAAAGCCAAGTTTGTTAACTGGGCAGGACAGATTGTATTATAATAGAACGAAACCATTTACCAAAAAAATACCTTTTTATAATAACTATGTAACCAATATAGAAGTAGCCAAACCATTAGCCTACATAATACCTCAAGGTTGGTGGAAGGTAATTGAATTACTTAAAATTAATCAGGTGAAGATGTATCAATTTAAAAAAGATGACCTTTTAAATGTGGGTTATTATAACATATTGGAGTATAAAGCCAATGCAACACCCTACGAAAACCACCACAGTAATGGTACTATAAAAGTAACCAAAAGTACTAAAATGGTACAGTTTAGAAAAGGTGATTATTACATTCCGCTTAACCAAAATGCTAACAGATTTTTGATAGAAACCCTTGAGCCACAAGCTAAAGATAGCTACTTTGCTTGGAACTTTTTTGACGGAATACTAGGGCAAAAAGAAGGCTATAGCGATTATGTATTTGAAGAAACTGCCTTACAAATATTAAAAGAAAATGAAGGCTTAAAAAATGCCTTTGAAGCTAAAAAACAAACGGACCAAAAGTTTGCAAAGGATGGAGCAGCACAGTTAGATTATATTTATAAAAACTCCAAATACTTTGAGCCTGCTTATATGCAATACCCTGTGTATAGTGTGTATTAGTAGCTAGTATAATAATAAAAAAAAGCCCAACTTTTATGATTATAAAAGTTGGGCTTCTTGTAAAAGGTTTATTATTTTATTTTAATTTATCAGCTATATAAGTTTCTATATCGGCACCTTGTGCTTTGCCAATTGGTGTTAGCATTGCTTTTATTTGTGGTGCTATCATTTCTTGAAAGCTTGCTGGTATTTTATTTTTAAATCCAAGTATTACATCAATACCTTTTTTAACTAAAGTACTATTTTTTATTTTAGCTAAGTACCCTGCAAAGCCAGTTAAGGCATTAAATGTTTGTTGGCTTAAGCCTCCTTTTTCAATTTTTGCGGCTAAGTAATCAAAGTCCGACTCATCGGCTTTATCGGTTATTAATTTAGTAACCGATGCACCTAAAGCACCTTTTGCATCAGCTGTATATTTTTTGGCCATAGTGTATGCCTCAGTAGGGTTAAGGCTAGCTAAGCCCTCTAATGCAGCTCCAGCAAGGCTATAGCTAATAGCATTTACATTTTGTGTAAATAAAGGCTTATACTTTTCATTTTTTTCTTTACCTAATATTTTTAAAGCAGTAGCTTTTGTTTTGTTATCTTTTTCGGTTGCTGCTAATTTTTCAACGGCAGCTATAAAGCCAGTTCGGTCGGTAAGTCCATTTATTTTACCTAAGGTTAGGTTTCTTAATCCTTCAAAATTATCAGTTAGGCCTAAGGCTAATTCGGGTAATTTGTTTTTGGCAAAATAATCAATTGCTTCTTTTTTGGCAATAAAGTTTTTATTGTTTTTATACTGTACTAAATACTCATCGGTAGTTTTAGTTTCTTTACGTTCGGCAAGTAATACACGGTCGCCATCTACATCAACTAACTGAGGTTTTGTTGGTGCATTTATATAAAATGTTTCATTTAGTTTACTTGTCCATACAGTTGTTCTTGTTTTTGTCCCGTTGCTATACACATCAATATCGAGTGGCAGTTTAAATATTTTTTCACTCTTTTGAGTTTGGTTAACCGTAACTTCTATTT
The DNA here is from genome assembly GCA_043778255.1 of Chitinophagaceae bacterium. Taxonomy (GTDB): domain Bacteria; phylum Bacteroidota; class Bacteroidia; order Chitinophagales; family Chitinophagaceae; genus JAYWGN01. Next base: position 67,248 of record JAYWGN010000057.1, read on the forward strand.
GCTTTGTAACTTCGTTATAGGTATTACTCATTTCTAATTTCGGATGTCCACTCCCATAGTACCATTGGTTCCAATACCAGTTAAGATCCATACCCGTAACCTCCTCAAAAGCAAGCCTCAATTGAGCTGCTTCACCTGCTTTAAACTTGTTGGTGGTTAAGTATAAATTTAACGATTTAAAAAAAGCTTCGTCGCCTACATACTTACGTAACATGTGTAGTATACGACCACCTTTGTTATAACTTACACCATCAAACATATCCATTTCGGAGCTATAGTTATACCGTACTAAATTTTTCTTTTCGTTTCCACCAAATAGGTAGCCTTGCATATCTTGATAATGATGTTCGTCGGCAGCATCTTTACCATACTTATACTCCTCCCATAGGTATTCGCTATAGTTAGCAAAGCTTTCGTTAAGGGTAAGGTTGCTCCAACTTTCGGCAGTTACTAAGTCGCCAAACCATTGATGAAACAGTTCATGGGCAATTGTTTGCTCCCAACTATTACCATCGGCAAGTTCTCTATTATTTTGGTAGGCACTCTCTTGGTGTAGGGTGGCTGTAGTATTTTCCATAGCACCACTTACATAATCTCTACCTACTATTTGGCTGTACTTTTGCCAAGGATATTCCACCCCTAATTTAGTACTAAAAAATTTCATCATTTCACCTGTATTGCCAAATACACCTTTGGCAAATGGAGCTTGATCCTTTTCTACATAATAACTCACTTCTTTACCATTGTAAGGTGCATCTTTAATAATAGCAAAATCACCCACTCCTATAAAAAATAAATAAGGTGCATGTGGTAAGTCCATTTTCCAATAATCGGTTCTTGTGCCATCGGTATTTTTCTTTTCGCTTATTTTTAAGCCGTTGCTCAATGTTACATATTTTGCTGGCACAGTTAAGTAAAATTCGTTAGTAGTTTTTTGGTTGGTACTTTCTATTGTAGGGCACCATACACTTGTGGCTTCACTTTCGCCTTGTGTCCATATTTGTTGGGGCTTATTGCCATCTTCACCACGTGGGTTTATAAAGTATAACCCTTTAGTATCGGTAATAGCAGCACTAGCTATTGTTTCTACTTCATCGGGTTTACTTATATAGTCTATGTATATGGTATATTTTTCAGTAGCCTTAAATGTTTTGCCAAGGTTTATTTTTATTTGGTTGCCATTATACTTGTACATCAATTTTTGTTTGGCTGTACCATTCATTAAGGCTATTTCGTTAAGCTGCATACCTTTTGCATCGAGTGTGAGGCTATCGGTTTTATAAAAATGTGGTTGCAATGTAATCCATACTTTGCCTAATAGCCAACTTTTACTATAATCAAATTTGCACTCCAGCTTAGTATGTACAAGGTCATTAACCCTAGTATTACTTGCTCTGTATAGAGTTTTCCATGTGGTATCTTTTGGAGCTTCGGCACCCATTTGTGCTGTTAATAGTAGGGCATTAGCTACTATTGAAAGCAGTAAAATAAACTTTTTCATTTTTGTTTTTTATTTTTTTATTGTTGGCAAATATATGAAGCTACCTTATAACCCTACTTGCAAAATAGGATAAGTGGTAATATAGCTATGTAGTAGTGGATTATGTGAAATGTTGTTGTGGTGGGGTGGGTGTTATGATTAAGTGATTATATTCAATGATATTTGCCAATTTAATTTAACAAAAAAAAAGACCCACATTTAAGTAATGTAGATCTTTATTATACAATAGTCTTTCTCTAATAATCATTTTGCTTTGGCTTATCGGTAGGCTTGGTAGTTGGTGGCACTACCTTTGGTATTTCTTTGGGTTTGGTAGCGGGTGGTTTGTTTTTACCCGTATCTTTTTTATCGGGTGTGGGTGTAGGTGTGGGTATTATTGGGTTTTCGGTTGGTGGTAGGGTAGTGCCATTTTCTACATCATTATAGCTATTACTTTCGCCACCAAGTTGTTGGCCATTTTCATCTACATTATTATAATCCTGTGTACTCAAATCTATATTGCTACCGCCACTTGTACCTTCGTAAGTTTCATTGTCCTGAGGTATAGCATCGAGCATTGTTTGGTAATCGGTGGTGGAGTTGGCGTACATACTTGCAGGCTTTGTAAATACGGTATCTTTTTTTATACCTAATGTTTTGTCGGCCAATATTTTTCTAAAAAAGAATTTCCAAATTGGGGCAGCAGCTTTACCTCCTTGGTAAGCACCGCCATCGTTACTACGTATAAATCTATCATCGCAACCAACCCATACACCAGCTAATAATTGTGGTGTATAGCCTACAAACCAAAGGTCACTATTGTCATTGGTTGTACCCGTTTTGCCACCCATAGCTTTAATGCCTAACCCTTGCTTTAGCCCTTTGGCAGTGCCTTTGGTTACTGGGCCTTCCATTATTTGAGTCATTTTATAGGCAGTAGCTTCGCTCATTACATCTTTACGTTCAGGCATAAATGACTTAATGAGGTTGCCATTTCTATCTTCTATTTTTGTAACAAAGTAGGGCTCCGTATTTACACCATTACCAGGAAACATAGTGTAAGCTCTTAGCAATTGTAGCATCGGTATTTCATCGGCACCAAGGCATATTGAGGGGTAAGCATTTAGCTTTGCTGTAATGCCACATTTTTCTTCTAAAAAACTCTTAAACTTTTTAATGCCAACCCTATGCAATAAGTAGGCTGCCACACCATTGTAGGAGTAGGCTAAGCCTGTAGCTAATGTAGTAGCACCTTTGTTGCCTTGGTTAGGGTAATACCCATACCCCGGAAAATTTTGTGGTCCGTTACCCACTACAGAACTTCCCTCTAAGCCTTCCTCTACATTAAGCCCGTACAACATTGGCTTTATGCTTGAGCCTACTTGCCTTGCGGTGGTAACGTGGTCGTAGTTAAATCGTTTGTAATTAACCCCACCAACCCAAGCCTTTACCTCACCACTTGTGGGTTCCATTACCATAAATGCAGTTTGCAATATTTGGCGGTGGTATTTAATACTGTCAATTGGCGTCATTGTTGTATCTTTCTCTCGCTGTGCATTCCAGCTAAATACTTTCATTTTTGTTTTGGTGTTAAATGCTTTAGTTACATCACTTTCTTTAGCACCTTGTTCCATCATTGTTTTATAACGTTCACTTTGTTTAATTGCTTTGTCCAATGTATTTTGGTTTTTTTTCCATTGGCTTTCAAATAGAGAACGGTTATTACTAAAGTTTTTTTGGTAGCTACTCAAATGCTCTGCCACAGCCTCTTCGGCATATATTTGCATTTTTGGGTTTATGGTTGTATATATTTTTAAGCCATCTTTAAATATGCTATAATTTCTACCATCGGGCTTTTTTATAGTTTTTAATTTTTCGTTAACGGTTACCCTTAGTACATCTCTAAAGTAAGGAGCTATACCTATAGCCCTGCTTTCTTTTTTGTAATGCAATTCTATAGCTTTTGCTTTAAGTGTATTGGCTTCAGCTACGCTAAATGCTTTTGTACCAATAAGTGTTGATACTTCAGTGTTTTCGGCCATTCTGTCCAATACTAGGTTACGACGGTCAATTGTTGCTTTTGGGTTTTTGCGGGGGTTAAATAGGGTAGGGTTATTAATCATTCCTACAAGTACAGCTGCTTCTTCTATGCTTACTCTATCTGGTTCTTTTTGAAAAAAAGTTTTAGCGGCATTTCTAATGCCAAATACATTATCGCTGTACTCCAATTGGTTGAGGTAAAGTGTTATTATTTCTTCTTTAGTAAAGTTTTTTTCGAGCCTTGTTGCTACTATCCATTCTTTCAATTTTTCTATTACTCTTTTTGATTTGTTAGAGGAGCCTTGGTTCAGCAAGTTTTTGGCTAACTGCTGTGTAATGGTACTACCACCACCTTGGCCTCCCATACTAGAAACGGCTCTAGCTAACGATTTGGCATCAATACCGCTATGAGTAAAGTACCTTTTATCTTCGGTGGCCAATAAAGCATATACAATGTTTTTACTAATATCATTATAGTTTACATAGCTACGGTTACCGTTATCTTCATAAAATTTTCCCATCAAACTACCATCTTCGGCATACACTTCGCCTGGCATAAAAGCGGAGGGATTTTCCAAATCGGCCAAGGTAGGCAAACTACCAAATGCACCAAAAGATGTAGCAGCAATAATGCCGATAACTAAAAAAAATCCTCCAAAAAATAGTATCCAAAGTATTCGTTTTGCTTTTTTCATAATTATCTGTGTAACTTATTTAGTGCAATGCTACAAATATTTAGCCAAAATATTGCATTTTAAAAATAGTATAGTTTGTTAATGTGGGGAGCAAAAAGTATTATAGAAAAAAAGGTAGGTTGTTTTTTATAATTAAAAATTATAAAACTCCCTCCTCACCTAAGCTATTTATAAGTTTGGTATCTACTACATAAGTATCAGTCCATTTATCGTGCCATGGTGCTATACCAAATGCACTAAAAGCCTCAAAAGGTACTATCCTACTTATGCTTCGCAAAAATGCTTTACCAAAGCCAATAGCCGAGCCATTGGCACGTATAACTTTACTACCCAATAATGCTTTGGCTGGGGAGTAACCTAATAAACCCTCGGCAATAAAGTAGTAAAAAACTAAAGTTACACCAATCGAAATTCTAACTAAGTATTGGTTATCGTCTCTATCACCATAAAATGAACTGGAATAATTTTGCATTTGTAATTCCAAAAAATATCTAATAAATGAAAAACAAAAACATAAGATTAAAGCTAAATCAATAACGTAATGAAAAAACCGTTTACCTGTGGAACAATTATTGTAAGTTAATTCAAGGTTTTCAGTTTTAAAAATTGTATCGTCTAAGTCTTGTATTTTACTTTGTTGTTCATATTCTTGTAAAGCTTTTTTGGTATATAATAATAGCACAAAATTTAGGGCAAATATTACAATAAAAGTTATTAAATTATAATACTTTTCAAAATCAATTTTATAAAAAAATTATCATTTGGATTACTAAAAAGTAAATATTGACGGTATATACTAAGTGGTAAAAATAAAAATAAATTTAATGCTATTATTGAAAGTGAAAACTTTATATATCGTAAGCCTATTTTACCATTATTGGTAATAAATAAAAAACCGTATATAACCAGTAAAGCATTACATAATACTGTTAACCAACTTTCCATTGATATTTGATATTCGCTACTATCAAACAGCTTTGCAAAAAAAGTACTGGGAACGTAAAATCTATTTAACGACAATAAGAACCTATAAGGGTACTGTATATAATTTGGTTTGGGTGTTGGAGTGTACATCCAAACCCAACAAAATTGAATGTTATTAATTATGCCAATAAAGCCTAATATAATTAAAGCTATTATACAGTTTTTCAGTTGTTTAGTCATTGGTGGTGTTTAAAATTATGGGTGGGCAAAAGCGTTAGGGATTGCAACGGAAATCCTTTTTTGCTGTTTTCTCGCAAAAAAGACCTGCCTGACGGTAGGCAAGTTGTAGTGTAAAGCCTCCCGCAATAGGCGGGACAGGCTAACCCGTAGGGAAACGCCCAAAAAGTTTTCTTACAAATATAAATTAACGTGTTCCACCTCCTTTATTTCAACACAAAACTTTCCATAAATTTAGTATTAAAATCACCGCTTTTGAACCGCTCATCGTTCATTAATTGTAAGTGAAATGGTATGGTAGTTTTTACACCTTCTATTATATATTCGCTTAATGCTCGGTGCATTGTGCCTATAGCCTCGTTACGGGTACGGGCTACGGCTATTACTTTGGCAATCATACTGTCGTAATAAGGTGGTATGCTATAGCCTGCATATACGTGGCTATCTATACGTACACCATGGCCACCGGGTTGGTGGTAATTGGTTATTTTGCCAGGGCTTGGTCTAAAGTCGTTATACGGATCTTCGGCATTAATTCTGCACTCTATAGCATGCATTTCGGGTATATAATTTGCCCCCGATATTTTTTCGCCCATCGCTATTTTTATCTGTTCTTTTATTAGGTCAAAGTTTATTACCTCTTCAGTTACACAATGCTCTACTTGTATTCGGGTATTCATTTCCATAAAGTAAAAATTGCGGTGCTTATCCACCAAAAACTCAACCGTACCTACACTTTCGTAATTAATTGCATTGGCAGCTTTTATAGCAGCTTCCCCCATTTTTTTTCGCAAATCATCTGTCATAAAGGGGCTTGGGCTTTCCTCTACCAATTTTTGGTGCCGTCGTTGTATGCTACAGTCCCTTTCGCTAAGGTGGCAAGCTGTACCAAATTGGTCACCTGCTATTTGTATTTCTATATGGCGTGGTTCTTCCACATATTTTTCCATATATATACCATCGTTTTTAAATGATGCTCTTGCTTCGGCTTTTGCTGTATCATAAGCTTTTTCCATCTCACTCTCTTGCCATACTATACGCATACCTTTACCACCACCACCGGCAGTAGCTTTTAGTATTACAGGGTAGCCCACTTCTTTGGCAGCACCTTTTGCTTCGTCTATACTTTCAAGCAAAGCTTTAGTACCAGGTATGCAGGGTACACCAGCTTTCAGCATAGTTTCCTTTGCGGTTATTTTATCGCCCATACCATCAATCATAGCTGCTGTTGGGCCTATAAATTTTATATTATGTTGGTTACATATAGTGGCAAACTTACTATTTTCGGCCAAAAAACCATACCCGGGGTGTATGCCATCGGCACCTGTTATTTCGGCGGCAGCCATAAGGTGGGGTATATTTAAGTAGCTATCGGCACTGGGTGGTTTGCCTATACATACTGCTTCGTCGGCAAACTTTACATGTAGGCTATCCTTATCGGCAGTGCTATATACGGCTACAGTTTTTATACCCATTTCTTTACAAGTACGTATTACTCTTAATGCAATTTCGCCACGGTTGGCTATGAGGATTTTTTTCAAATTGTTTAAATTTTATATTTGCTTAAATTCAAATTTGATAATTTGATAATTTGATAATTTGATAATAAAGCAATGTATTGTTGATTTTATTATGTTACCTAAGTCAAATTTTTCAATTTTGCTGTTTTTATTATTGCAGAAATTATTTTTTGTATTGCCTCTAGTTTTGTTGCTAATTCAATAGTACAAGGATATTCATTTGAATTTTTACAGATTATAAGCCAATATTGGGTTTCTTCAGCCTCTTTAGCTGCTATTTTCATTTTGTGAATAAAGTCTGCTTTACTCTCGTTGTTTTGAGCTTCCATTGCATTAGCACCTATTGATGTACCACTTTTTAAAAGTTGATTACAAATCACAAATTTTCTTTTTACATAAAGTTCGTCGCAATAAGCTACTATTTTTATAGAAAATTGAATTGTTAATTTTAAAAGAGGATTATTGTCAATTAATTCTTGCTTCATTTTTTTTGAAATTTATTCATTAAAATGTTGTGTTATCTAACCATCAAATTATCAGATTATCAAATTATCAAATCATCAAATTATCAAATTATCAAATCATCAAATTATCAAATTTTTCCTATGCTTCCACCAAATACAACGGTTGGTCATACTCCACAGGTGAATTGTCTTCTACTAATACTTTTACAATTTTTCCTTTTACTTCGCTTTCTATTTCGTTAAATAATTTCATGGCTTCTATTATGCACACTACTTTTCCTACTTCAATATCGGTACCTACCTCTACAAATAATGGTTTATCGGGTGATGAACGGCGGTAGAAAGTGCCAATCATAGGACTTTTTATGGTTATTAAGTTACTGGCAACTTCGGCTATTGGTGCAGTGGTTGTAGCTGTAGTAGTAGTTGGTGTAGGTAATGCTGCTATTGGTGCAGCTGCTTGTGATTGCATTGGTGCAGCACTATAACCGCTACTTATTAGCTGTTTGGCTTCTTTTTTTTGCTTTATGGTTAGTTTTTGCCCATTTTCCTCAATGGTAAGTTCGCCAATGTTGCTCTTGTTAATCATTTTGATTAACTCTTGAATTTGTTTGAAATCCATAAGTATTTAATTTAAGTTGATTTATTGTAGGTGCTATGCAATCGGATTGCTAAGGTAAGGTACTAAGTTTAAGTTTTGGCTTTTTTTAGTATTTTTTTATGTAAAATGCATATTTTAATGCCAAAAAACTACGAAAAGTTATAAAAATAGGAATACTTTTATTTTTGTAATTTTTTGAAATGTTAATTATTTAACTCCATTTTTTTTATACCTACCTAACACATTGCCTCTTTTTATGGATTAGCATAGCCAAAGCATCTTTAAGTTATAATGATAAAATATTTGATTGCTTGGAGTTTAATAATAACTATATATAGTTGTACTAATAATAAACAAACTATAAACAGGTTATCTAATTTTAAAACTTTTGAAATAATAACATTGTGAAATGGTATTTAGTCCAAAAGTATTTTAGTTAATTAAAATCAAATGCCGATTGAATAAACAAATAGTAAAATAAGGCGAAGCCGCAATTGGACTATATTGTTTATCATTTCGGTATAAGTTATGATCAGGTTTTAGGTGGTTCTTTTTCGTTTATTGTTGACACTAACAAAATCTATTTTTATAACGATAATTTGGAGTATACCTACTACGGAACTTTACCCGATTCCATATTTGCTTCAATTGATTCATTAGCTTTTATATTAGTAAATAATAAATTACACAACATACCTGATGAATGCTATGATTGTGCCAAGGTAGCTATTCAAGTTATAACAAAAGTTGATACATTCAATGCTAAGCAATTCAGTTATATTGATGTTCAAATTTGGAAAAAGATAGGCACATTAAAAAAACTTAAATATTATACACCTACCAGTAAATTATATGGATTAACTTATTTTTCAACCAGAAATATAATAACTCAAATGCCCTAACTAGGTATAGAATAAATAAAAAATTATTTATAAAAAAAGTAAAAAAGGTAAAATTCATTTAACTCCCTACTTACACCAACATAGTTACAGGGTTTTGTAGGTAAGCTTTTAGGGTTTGTAAAAACCTAGCACCTACGGCACCATCTACTATACGGTGGTCGCAACTAAGGGTTAGCATTAGCATATTAGCTACACCAAATCCATCGGCTGTTTTTACTACTACTTCTTTTATTTTGCCTACGGCAAGTATAGCACTATCTGGCGGGTTTACTATGGCCGTAAACTCATCAATATCCATCATACCCAAGTTGCTTATGGTAAATGTGTTGCCTGTAAATTCGTTAGGTTGCAACTTTTTTGTTTTAGCTTTTGTATATAAGTCATTAGCTTCAGTGGCTATTTGGCTTAGGCTTTTTTGATCGGCAAATTTGAATACTGGTACTATCAACCCATCCTCTACAGCTACAGCACTACCTACATGTATGTGGTTGTAGGTACGTATAAAGTCGCCCATCCAACTGCTATTTACAGCAGGGTGTTGGCGTAGCGCCATAGCACAAGCCTTTATCATTAGGTCTTGAAAACTTATTTTAACTTTACTCACTTCATTTAATGCTTTTCGAGCTGCTATAGCATTGTCCATATTCACTTCCATTTTAAGGTAAAAGTGTGGTGCGGTAAATTTGCTTTCGCTCAATCGCCTAGCAATTGTTTTGCGCATTTGTGAGTTTACAACATCGGTATAGCCTTCACCAGCACCTGCTACAAATGCTGTAGCCATCGGTATAGGTGTTACAGCCATTGGTGTTACTATAGTTTCGGTAGGTATGTAGCTATCAATATCTCTTTTTATTATACGTCCACCATCGCCAGTACCAGTAACGGTTTTAATGTTTAAGCCTTTTTCTTTGGCTAATTTTTTAGCTAATGGCGAAGCTTTTATAAATCTATTTTCTTCTAATAATTCAGGTGCTTGTGTTGTAGCTGTTGTAGTTACAGTTGGTTGAGGTACAGTTGGTTGAGGTGTTGCTACTGTAGGTTCAGTAGTAGATGCAGGAGTGCCATTAGCTATAGCATTTGCACTAGCAATTATAGCAGGTACATCTAATTTGGTAGCATCGCCAATAATGGCTAATAGTTGATTAACAGGCACTTTGCCACCTTTTTCTACACCAATATGCAGTAAAGTACCGTTTACATAACTTTCTAATTCCATGGTAGCTTTATCTGTTTCTACTTCGGCAAGTACATCGCCACTTTTTACGGTATCGCCTACTTTTTTTAGCCAATTGGCTATTACACCTTCCGTCATAGTATCACTCATACGAGGCATTAATACTACTTCTTGCATTTTAGTAATATCGAGTGTAGCAGCAGGTTTGGGAGCATTTGTTGCTTCGTTGTTTGTGGTTGTAGTTTCATCCACTATTGGTACTGTAGCAGTAGGTGTGGTAGGTTCAACTGCAGCAGCAGGGGTAGTGGTGGTGCCATTTAGTAACGCCGAAAAATCTTCGTTAGGTTTACCAATTACAGCCAATACACCGTCAACAGGTACGGCTTTACCAGCATCTACACCAATATATAATATAGTTCCATTTTCGTAGCTTTCAAGTTCCATAGTAGCTTTATCGGTTTCTACTTCGGCCATAAGGTCGCCACTTTTTACGGTGTCGCCTACCTTTTTGTGCCAAGCTACTATTACACCTTCAGTCATTGTATCACTCATTCGAGGCATTCTTATAATTTCGGCCATAGTATTATATATGTTTGTGGCTCGAAATTACTGCAATTTCATTAAATAATTTTATTTTGATTATAGAAACTATTTTAATTTCTTATTTAAGGCTTCGCCAAAATACATTTTTACCAACGGTACAAATTATATAACTGGCTTCGCCAAAATGCATTTTACCAACGGTACAAATTATATAACTGGCTTCGCCAAAATACATTTTTACCAACGGTACAAATTATATAACTGGCTTCGCCAAAATGCATTTTACCAACGATACAAATTATATAACTGGCTTCGCCAAAATACATTTTTACCAACGGTACAAATTATATAACTGGCTTCGCCAAAAATGCATTTTACCAACGGTACAAATTATATAACTGGCTTCGCCAAAAATGCATTTTACCAACGGTACAAATTATATAACTGGCTTTGCCAAAAATTCATTTTACCAACGGTACAAATAATATAACTGGCTTAGCCAAAAATGCATTTTTACCAACGGTACAAATTATATAACTGGCTTCGCCAAAAATTCATTTTACCAACGGTAAAAAAAATGAAAATGTATAGCAAATAGCTTTGCAAAAAATTATTATTAAGTTTGCAATATGAATAAAAAAGTAATGCTTGTAATAATGGACGGTTGGGGCAAAGGTATAGTACCAAAGGCCGATGCAATAGCTGCTGCACATACACCGTTTGTAAACAGCCTTTATAATAACTACCCCAACAGTACTTTAATTACTTGTGGCAATAGTGTTGGTTTGCCCGTTGGGCAAATGGGTAATAGCGAAGTAGGGCACCTCAACTTAGGTGCTGGCCGTATTGTATATCAGGAGTTGCAACGTATTAATGTAGCTATTAATGAGGGTACATTTGCTACTAACCCAACCTTACTTGCAGCTATACATAAAGCAAAGCTAAATGGTGTAACCTTACACCTAATAGGGCTAGTAAGCAATGGTGGCGTACATGCACATATAAACCATATAAAAGCCATTACAACCCTTTGCCACAATCATAATTTGCAACAAGTAAGCATACATGCATTTACCGATGGTAGAGATACTGACCCCAAAAGTGGGCTAGCATTTATAACCGAATTGGAAACACATTTGCAACAAACCACAGGTACTATAGCTACCATTACTGGGCGCTACTATGCTATGGATAGAGACAAACGTTGGGAACGTGTAAAACTTGCTTATGATGCATTGGTACACAATACTGGCGAAGTTACAAATAACCTGCAAGCCACTATACAACAGCATTACGATAATAATGTAACCGACGAATTTTTGAAACCAATTATTAATACCAATTGTGCTTTGCAAAATAGGAATATCAAAGACGGTGATGTAGTAATAAGTTTCAACTTTAGAACCGATAGAGGCAGAGAAATAACAGAAGTACTTACCCAAAATGATATGCCTGAATATGGTATGCACAAGTTAGCCATTGATTATACTACAATGACTCAATATGACGAAAAGTTTGAAAATGTGCATGTAGTTTTTAAAACCGATAATTTGGAAAACACTATAGGCGAAGTAATTGCCAATGCAGGTTTGAAACAAATACGTATTGCCGAAACAGAAAAATATCCTCATGTTAGTTTCTTTTTTAGTGGTGGTAGAGAAAAAGAATTTGTTGGCGAAACAAGGCTTATGACACCGTCGCCAAAAGTAGCCACTTACGATTTGCAACCCCAAATGAGTGCTGCCGATATTACCCAATTAATACTACCCCAAATAGAAAAAGCTGAGGTTGATTTTGTATGCCTCAACTTTGCCAATACCGATATGGTAGGCCATACAGGTGTGTGGCAAGCTGTAATAACTGCCGCCGAAACGGTGGATAGTTGTGTACAACAAATAGTAACTAAAGCCTTGGAAAAAGACTATGTAATACTGCTAACCGCCGACCACGGTAATGCCGATTATATGATAAATGAAGATGGTACACCCAATACTGCACATACCGTAAACCTTGTACCATACTGGATTATAGGCAATAACTACCACCCAATACTAAAGCCAGGCAAACTGGCCGATGTAGCACCAACTTTACTTACTATAATGGGGCTAACCATACCACCCGAAATGACGGGAGAACAATTAATTGTAGGGTAAATAATATAGGCTTATCAAAAAAATATTATTTTGATAAGCCTTTTATAAAAAATTAAAATTACTAAATTAAGCCTCCAATATTATGCTCGACTTTGGAGCATCAATTGCTACAAGCTCTAATGCAAATATTAAATCTTTGCCTGCCAAACTATGGTTAGCATCAATTGTTACAGTTTCAAGTTGTACCGATACTACAGTTACTGGCATTTGTTGCCCTTGCCCATCGTTCATCATAAGTTGCATACCAGCTTCTACAGCCATTTCTGGCGGTAAGTTTGTTTTGGGTAGTTCAAATATCATTTCGTCATTTACGGCACCATAAGCCTCATTAGCAGGTATATTTATGGTTTTTTTTTCGCCTATTTGCATACCTGTTACCCCATCATCAAAGCCCTTAATTACCATACCACTACCTAATGTAAATGCCAAAGGTTCTCTACCTGCACTACTATCAAAAGTAGTACCATCGGCTAATGTACCTGTATAATGTATGTGTACACTATCACCAGTTTTTGCTTGTTGCATAAGTTGTTATATTATTTTTTGGGTGCAAAGAAACAAGTAATAATTAGTATTTAAAAATTAAAGTTGGGGGATAAATAAAAAAGGTAATACCAACCTAGCAGTATTACTGTAACTTTGCAATATGACAATAGAACATTTAAAAAGTATAAGAGACCGTGTACTGGTTTTGGGGAGGTTTCTTTGACGTTGCTAACCGCAATATAAAAATAGAACAGGACAAACAAATTGCTACCTCAGCTGGTTTTTGGGACGATAACAAACGAGCCACTACTACCATAAAAGAAATAAAAGTAAATGAATACTGGGTAACTATGTACAACCAAGTACATACTGCTGTGGAGGATTTTGCCGTATTATTCGACTTTTGGAAGGAGGGCGATGCTACCGAAACCGAAGTACAGCTAGCTTATAATGATGCTGTGGCAAAAATAGAGGAAGCCGAATTTAAAAGCACACTCGATGAAGCCGAAGATGCACTGCCAGCAGTAATACAAATAAACAGTGGTGCAGGTGGTACCGAAAGCCAAGATTGGGCCGAAATGCTTGCCCGTATGTACCGAATGTATGCCGAAAAACAAGGCTGGAAAGTAACCGAATTAGACTGGCAATGGGGCGATGGTGCAGGTATTAAAAGCTGTACCTATCAGTTAGATGGCGACTTTGCTTATGGCTTTCTCAAAAGCGAAAGTGGAGTACATAGGTTGGTTCGTATATCGCCGTTTGATAGTAATGCAAGGCGGCACACTAGCTTTGTAAGTGTGTATGTGTACCCGTTGGTGGACGATACTATAACCATAGAAATAAATGCAGCCGATGTAAAAATGGAAACAAGCCGTAGCGGTGGTGCAGGTGGGCAAAATGTAAATAAAGTAGAAACCAAAGTACAACTTACCCATATACCAACTGGTATAGTAGTAGTATGCCAACAAGACCGTAGCCAACTGGGCAACCGTGAACTAGCCATGCAAATGCTTAAAAGTAGGTTATATGAATTAGAATTGCAAAAACGAAATGCCATAAAAGATGCTAATAATAGCAGTAAGAAAAAAATAGAATGGGGTAGCCAAATACGTAGCTATGTAATGCACCCATACAAAATGATAAAAGACCACCGAACCGACTATGAAGTAGGAAACATTGGCCCAGTAATGGATGGCGAGATAGATGGATTTATAAAGGCCTACCTTATGAGCCAAAAAGAAGTAACTGAGTAAAATAGCGGTAGCACATCATCACGGGTTATTGGTGCAAATATTTTTTATTATGGGCCAAGCTTTTTGTTATTAATTAAGCAACATTGGCGTTAGCACCGTTCCAATTAAGTAATGCTATTGGGCAGTAGATTTATAGCCAATTATAACCACTTACCCTCCTCAAACAAAATTATTTTACCCTAAAAAAATAAGTTAACTTGCATTTATAAAAATTAACTTATAGCATTACTAATGGCAACACTGTTACTAATGCCTTAATTATATGAAAGCAATAATACCAGTGGCTGGAGCAGGAAAAAAATTAAGACCACATACCTATACACAGCCAAAAGCACTAATACCACTTGCAGGCAAAACTGTACTTAGCATTATAATAGACCAATTAAATAAGGAGGGCATCATTGAATTTGTATTTATAATTGGTTACCTTGGCGAAAAAATAGAAGATTACGTAAAAGCTTATCACCCCAATATAACAGCCCATTTTGTACAGCAAACCGACCGACAAGGTACTGCACATGCCATAGAGCTTACCCGAGGCATAATTGGCGACGATGAAGTGTTTGTAGTACTTGGCGATACCATATGCGAATACAATGTACGTGAAGTGTTGGACTCACCTTACAGTATGCTAGGGGTAAAAAAAGTAGATGACCCACGTAACTTTGGCGTAGCCGAAATAAACGAAAACGATGATATAATAAAAGTAGTAGAAAAGCCCCAAATACCTAAAAGCAATATGGCTTTGGTAGGCTTGTACAAAATTAGGGAGACTCATTTTTTGTTTAGCTGCCTTACCAAAATATTTAATGAAGATATAACCACCCAAGGCGAATACAACCTTACCGATGCATTAGAATGTATGATACAGCAGGGTGCAAAATTTAAGTCGTTTAAGGTAGATAATTGGTTTGATTGTGGTAAAAAAGAAACTATACTGGAAAGCAATGCAACATTGCTTAAAAAGTTTGGCGGCGAAATTACAAACAACCAACAATTTGAAAATACCGTAATAATACAGCCTGTACGTATAGCAGCAAATTGTACTATTAAAAACTCCATAATAGGACCAAATGTAGCCATTGGCGAAAATGCAACTATTGATAATTCCGTACTAAAAGACTGTATAATAGGCAGTTACACTAAGCTAAATGAAGTAATGCTTAATAACTCTTTAATTGGTAGCGATGCCACCATAACAGGTGCCATACAAAGCCTCAATATTGGCGATAATACCGAAATTGATTTAGGATAAAAAATTATAATACCTACAAATAATACAATTATGGCAAAGCAAATATTTATAAACTTAGCAGTGGCCGATGTTCAAAAATCGATGGACTTTTATACCGCATTAGGGTTTGATAACAACCCACAGTTTTCGGACGGTACTAGTAAATGTATGGTATGGAGTGATGCCATATTTGTAATGATAATGGAACACGAAAAATTTAAAAACTTTACCAACAAACCAATAGCTGATACCAAGGCAAGTATTGCAGGTTTATTTTCATTAGCTATGGAAAGTATAGATGAAGTAAATACAACTATGGCAAATGGCCTAAATGCTGGTGGTATAGAGCCAACCGAAATGAAAGATTACGGGTTTATGCAGCAACGAACTATTGAAGATTTTGATGGTCACAGTTGGGAAATTTTTTATATGGATATTAGTAAGTTGCCGGTGGAAATACCAACTTAAAAATACTACTGAAAACAAATTCTTTCCATCCTTATCTAACCTTTCTCCTCCTCAAATTCCTCAGTAGTACTTTCTAATTCTCCTGCATCGTTTACATAAGTAGGAGTGGTAAACTGTTCGGCTAGTACTTCTTTTATTTTGGGTAGGTCGTCGGTTGTGTTAATGCCAAAGTAGTCCATAAAGTTTTTGGAAACGTTGTATATAAGCGGTTGTCCTGGCATTTTTTCGTTGCGACCACTTATAATTACCAATTCTTTTTCAAGTAATTTTTGTACGGAGTAATCGCTATTTACACCTCTAATGCTTTCAATTTCGCCCTTAGTAATAGGTTGTTTATAAGCTATTATAGCTAGGGTTTCTAATGTAGCTGCCGATAACCGTTTTAAAAATTTGTCGCCATTAATTTGTCCAATTGTTTTGTGAAATTCTTTTTTGGTTAAAAACTGTAAACCGCCACCACTTTGCTTTATCTCAAAAGCATAAAATTCGCTTTGGTATTTTTCTACAATACCTGCTATGGCAGCTTCTACTTGGTCAAGGACTAGCTTATCGTCCATAAAGCCAAAAGCATTATTTATAAAGTCGGTAATCTCTATTGCAGTTAGTGGTTTTTCACTAGCAAATATGAGTGCTTCTATATGTAATATTAAGTTTCCTATTTCCATAAATGTGTCAAATTAGTCATGTTAGTCAAATGTGTCAAATTAGTCATGTTTGTCAAATGTGTCAAATTCGTCAAATTAGTCATGTTAGTCAAATTAGTCATGTTGGTCAAAAGTGTCATGTTAGCCAAATGTGTCATGTTAGTCAAGAGAGACTTTAAATTGAGTAAAAAACTAATGTTAAATAGTTTCTGAAATTCCAATTGATTTTATATAGCCAAATGATAATCTAAGATATAAGTCGAGCCTATTTTTTAAATATTCGTATTCTGCTTCGTTTACTAAGTTTCTTTGTCTTGCTTTTTCTAATGCTGAACTTGTTTCTTTTGCTGAACCTCTGCTATAATAACAAAAATTTTTATTTTCTTTATAATGAAATCGTCCATAGCCTTCGGCAATATTTAATGCAATTGAATCACTCGATCTTACTATTTGGTTGCCTAAAGAGTACCTTGAAAATCCATCCCATCTTTCTACAATTTTCCAAATAATTTCCCCAATTTCCATTGCTACTTTGTAAACCTCTAAATCCTCAAGCCTTATATTTGACATACTTATAAATAATAATATAAAAAACTTTTTTAATTTATTGACTCATTTGACTTTTACATTTGACTCATTTGACTTTTGCATTTGACTCATTTGACTTTTACATTTGACTCATTTGACTTTTGCATTTGACTCTTTTGACTTTTACATTTGACTCATTTGACTTTTGCATTTGACTCTTTTGACTTTTACATTTGACTCATTTGACTTTTGCATTTGACTCATTTGACTCATTTGACTCATTTGACTTTTGCATTTGACTCATTTGACTCATTTGACTTGTCCTATCCATTCAAAGCTGCTGCACCACTTACAATTTCGGTTAGTTCGGTAGTAATTGCTGCTTGTCTTGCTCGGTTATAACTAATTTTTAATGATTTTAAAAGTTCATTTGCATTTTCACTTGCTTTGTCCATTGCTGTCATTCTTGCTCCATGTTCACTGGCATTAGCATCTAATACTGCTTTATATAGTTGTGTATTCAATATTTTGGGCATCAATTCAGCTATTAATTGCTCTTTACTAGGGTCGTATATAAAGTCGGCTTTTGTGGCTCCGGCCACTTTTTCGGTTTTGGGTATTGGTAAAAATCTTTCTAGGGCAAATCGTTGCGTTGCTGCATTTTTAAACTCGCTATATACTACTTCAACTACATCAAATTCTTTGTTTTCAAAAGCCTGCATTGCAGCTTGGGAGCAGGTTTGCACCGTTTCAAATTTGAGGTTGGTAAATATATCTTTGTAAGCATCGTTTACTTTTACCGTTGTTTTTTGCATAGCTTCATAGCCTTTTTTTCCAATTGCCCATACGGTAATAGTTCCTTTTTTAAGTTGGCTAGTATATTGCTCAGCTATAGTGGCTTTTACTAGTTTTACAAGGTTAGCATTGTAAGCTCCACACAAGCCACGGTCGCTAGTTACTAATATAAATAATACATTTTCTTCAGGTCTGGCGGTGGCAAGGCTGCTGTTAATATCGCCATCGGCGTTGCTTACTATATTGCTTAGCATTTCTTGTAATTTTAATGCATAAGGTCGCATTTGGGTTATGGCATCTTGAGCTTTTCGCAATTTGGCGGCACTCACCATTTTCATGGCTTTGGTTATTTGTTGTGTACTTTGTACCGATTTTATTCTGTTTCTAACTTCTTTTAATTGTGCACCCATTATAAGTTGTTTTTATTATTAATTTATATGCCAAGGCTTTTGTTTTTGCCTATGGCAAAATAAAACTATTTTTTCGAGTGCAAAAGTAAGCAAAATGCCTTAAATGGCACTATTTATAAATGGCCTTTTTAAACCCAATTGTGGGTAAGTGTATAATTTTTTTTTAGCCAATTTAATTGGCAAAATATTTTTTTAACGAAGTGTAAAAAAGAAGTACCATTAAAAGTATATTTTTGTGCAAACAATAAAAAAAATATGTTTACTGCAACTACAACTGTAAGGGTACGCTACGCCGAAACCGACCAAATGGGCTTTGTATATTATGGCAACTATGCACAGTACTTTGAGGTAGGTAGGGTGGAGAGTATACGGCAGTTAGGTTATACTTACAAACAAATGGAAGAAGATGGTATTATAATGCCCGTGGTTGAAATAAATATTAAGTACCTAAAGCCAGGTAAATACGATGATTTACTTACCATAAAAACTACCATTAAAGCAATACCTGAGGCACACAAAATAACATTTTATCAAGAAGTATATAACGAAAATAATGTGCTGCTCACCATAGGCGAAGTTACCTTATTTTTTATGCATACAATTACAATGCAACGAGGTGTAATACCACATAATTTGGGTCAAAAGTTGGCCACCTATTTTTAAGTTGCCGCATTATATTTTTACAAATAAATACTCTAACAGGAGTATTGTTTGGTATAATTGTTACTGTTAGTTTTACCAAAAATTTATACCCCATGAAAAAACTATTAGTAACATTACTACTACTTACAACTGTACAGTTATGTAATGCACAGCAAGTACTCAAACAAGTAATGACACTCAAAATGCCCGGTGAGTTAGGTAGCCGAAGTGCTGCTGTAGTGTGGCATCCTACCCAAAAAAAATATTATACTGCTTTTTGTGGCAATGAAACTTTTCCATTTGCAATATTTGATAGTAAGGGTGTATTACTAAATAAAGCAGCTACAACAAATTATGATATAAGAGGTATGTGGTACAATACTAAATCAAAAAATTTGGAGTTTAATTG
Source organism: Chitinophagaceae bacterium (assembly GCA_043778255.1). Classification (GTDB taxonomy): domain Bacteria; phylum Bacteroidota; class Bacteroidia; order Chitinophagales; family Chitinophagaceae; genus JAYWGN01. Next base: position 86,850 of record JAYWGN010000057.1, read on the forward strand.
CTTTGATTCTGTTGGTATAGGGCATTATGAATTGGATAAAGCTGGCTTTAAAGTAAGCGAAGTGTTAGATAAAGAAAGGTTTGACCAACCTACACCTCATAGTGTTGGAGTATTTATACCCAAAGACAACCAGTTAATGTTTATTAATAACGACTTTGATGTATCAACATTTGATGCCACTACATACGAAGCTGTGCCGAGTAAATATGGCTTTTTAATAGGGCAGAAAAAAGCTTTAGCTAAAGATGCGGTTATGCTTTCGGATGAGGAAAGATATGCCCTATACGATGCAAGAAATAATACCCAAATATTATACACTGGCTTACCTAATGGCGAATTTGCTGTACTTAATATAGAGTTAAAAGTAATAGAATTATATAATGCCAAAACTGGTTTAATATCAAAAACTTTAAAATTGCCAAGTACCATAACTTTAGAAACAGGTTTTTGCTTTAGCTATGCTAATGGTATTTGGTGGATTTTTTCAATAGGAAACAGACAATGGGTTGGCTATAAATAAGTAGGTAATTGACAATTTAACTTTTATGGAATAACTGCAAAGCATTTGCTGTAGTGGCTTGGGCAACTTCGGCAACACTTATATTTTTTAAAATAGCTATTTTTTCAATTATATGTACCAAATAACTTGGTTCGTTAGGTTTGCTTCGGTTGGGTACAGGTGTAAGGTAAGGTGCATCGGTTTCTAATACCAAATGTTTTACATTTAATTGTGTTACCACCTCGGCTAATCCAGCATTTTTGTAAGTAATTACTCCGCCTATGCCTAGCAGAAAACCCATGTTTATAATTTCGTTAGCTGTTTCAATACTACCACCAAAGCAATGAAATATACCTCTTAAACCCTTATTAGCAAACGGTTTTACGGCTTGTATAGTAAGTGCCATAGCATTACGAGTATGAATACTAATAGGTATATTATACTCCAAAGCCCATTGCATTTGAGTGGTAAAAGCTTGTAATTGTTGTTGTTCATAAGTTTTGTCCCAATACAAATCGAGGCCTATTTCGCCAATTGCTACAAACTTACGTTGTTGCAATTGTTGGTGTACATAGTTAAGTTCTGTAGCAACATTAGCCCCTACCGAGCAAGGGTGCAAACCTGCCATAGCAAAGCATTGTAGCGGATATTTATTTTCAAGCTGTAGCAAATCATCAAAACTTGTACTGTCAATAGCAGGTAAATAAAAACGGCTAACGCCAACGGTATTGGCTCTAGCCATTACCTCATCAATTGTATCTTTAAAATTGGGTAAATATATATGTGTGTGAGTATCAATAATCATTAGGCAAATTTAAACTGAATTTGTTAGCTAAGCTATTTGTAGCAAAATAAATATGACTTGAATGCAACTTTATAAAGCTAACCAGCTACTTACAAGTAATATCCTAACGTAACTACAATTGAAAAGCTTAGCACTGCAAATTAATGCAGTGCTTTTTTATGTAATAGAAATAAAGTACTTTTAGCTTTCAACTCTGCCATATTGCTTAAAGAAATTATACATTCCATTAAAGCATTTTTTAATGCAACACATTTACTTACTGCCAAAAAACAATACAAATGGTTTTTGGTTACAGGTATATTATATGCCTCATTATTTGGCTTAGGGCTTTATTTTTATTTTGCTACAGCAAATACAATTACCCATACAATACTTACTAAAACGTATTTAAAAACTTGGTTACAAAGCAATGGTACAGTGGTTTCTTTTTATTTTATAATTACTTTAATAATGCTGCAGTTGGTACTGGTAATATATTATTTTAGCTTGTTAAAGTATGCCATATTTATAATTGCAAGTCCATTATTTGCTTATACAAGTAGTAAAACTTATGCTTTACTTACTAAGGAAATGGATGGAAAAAGCACTATAAAAATGCTACCTTTTTGCAAATATATTATAGGTATTGCTTTGCAAAATATGGTGTGGCAAACTTTACATTTTTTACTATATATAATACTTTGCTTTATACCCATACTTGGTTGTATAGTGCCTCTGGTAGCTATTATAACGGAGTGTTACTACTATGGTTATGGTACTACCAGTATGGCATTTTATGTACATAAAAAAAATACAGTACCGTTACTTACATTTATACAAAAACATAAAGGCTTAGCCATAGGAAATGGATTAGGGTTTTATAGCCTACATATAGTACCTTTAATTGGTTGGGTAGTAGCACCAGTATATACTTTGGTGGCTGCACATACTATGCTACACCAAATAGATATTGAAAACAATACAACACATGATAAATAAAAGATGGCATTTAAAACCAAAAAATAATGAAAAAACAGCCCTACTAAAAAAGGAATTAAATATATCGGAAAGCCTTTGTAATATGCTCATACAAAGGAATATTGATACTTACGAAAAAGCTAAAAATTACTTTAGACCCCAACTAAGCCAACTACACAACCCTTGGCTAATGAAAGATATGCAAAAGGCTGTAACAAGACTAACTACAGCATTTGCCAACAACGAAAAAATACTAGTATTTGGCGACTATGATGTTGATGGCACTACGTCGGTTGCAGTAATGTATCAGTTTTTGTGTAGTGTGTATAATGCTACTAATTTAGACTTTTATATACCGCACCGTTACAAAGAAGGTTATGGTGTAAGCAAAGCTGGTATTGACTTTGCTAAGCAACATGGCTTTACATTAATAGTAGCATTGGACTGTGGCATTAAGTCGGTTGATTTAGTAAGTTATGCTAGTACATTGGCTATTGACTTTATTATATGTGACCACCATACACCTGACGATGTGGTGCCACTAGCAGTAGCAGTACTTAACCCAAAGCAAGTAGATTGTAATTACCCATTTAAAGAGTTATGTGGCTGTGGGGTAGGCTTTAAGCTTATATGTGCCTTAACTACAACTTTAAAATTGGAGGACGATTTTGCTTTCCGTTATCTTGATTTGGTAACTACTGCCATAGCTGCTGATATAGTACCAATAGTTGACGAGAACAGGATTATAGCTTTTCATGGGTTAATAAAAGCGAATAAAAACCCTAATATTGGTATAGCAGCATTAATGAAATTGGCAAATGTAAAAGGCGATATGAGTATTACCAACTTAGTGTTTATGATAGCACCAAGGGTAAATGCTGCTGGCCGTATGGACGATGCAAAAAAAGCGGTACACCTATTTATACAAACTACAGTAGAAGCCGCAATGGACTATGCAGAGCAATTGCATAGCGATAATACCGACAGAAAAGAAGCTGATATTAGTACTACCGAAGAGGCATTGTATATGTTGGAAAATGATAGTTTGGTACCGCAAAAAAAATCGACGGTGGTGTACCAACCACACTGGCACAAAGGTGTAGTGGGCATTGTAGCAAGTAGGCTTATTGATAAATATTATAAACCAACTGTAGTACTTACCAAAAGTGGCGATTATGTAGCTGGCTCGGCAAGGAGTATTGCAGGGTTTAATTTGTATGAAGCTATACATAGTTGTAAGGAATATTTGATAGGCTATGGTGGGCATTACTTTGCAGCTGGCTTAACCATGAAAGAGGAAAATGTACCTGCATTTATTGAAAAATTTGAAGCAGTAGTACAAGCAGTAATTACCGATGACTTGCTAATACCCGAAATAATAATTGATGCCGAAATAGGCTTTGAAAACAGTACTCCACAGTATTATAAAATACTACAACAAATGGAACCATTTGGCCCCGAAAATATGCGACCAACATTTGTAACTCGTAAAGTTAAAAATACGGGATATTGTAAAATAGTAAAAGAACAACATATAAAATTTAGCTTAGTGCATAATGGTGTAACCCTTAGTGGTATAGGCTTTGGCTTAGCACATAAGTACGATTTGCTTATGCAAAATGAACCAATTGATATTGTATATACCTTAGATGAAAACCATTGGAACGATACTACTACAATACAAATAAAAGTAATAGATTTTAAATTGAGTTGGGGATAAAAAAGGAATTTTGAAAAGTAAACAAAATAGAACTGTAACTTTATAATATTAAGCAACAAATAGTGAGTAAATTATTATACATATTAGGTAACCGATTATATTTATTTTCAATAAAAATAGCTTCGCTATGGAATACCAAAGCAAGGTTGTGGGTAAATGGTAGAAAAAATTGGAAAGCTACTTTAACTACATTTACCCAACAAAATACAGCACCTATCGTATGGATGCATTGTGCATCGTTAGGGGAGTTTGAGCAAGGGCGAACTGTATTTGAAGCTTTTAAAAAAAATTATAAACAGTACAAATTTGTACTTACTTTTTTTAGCCCAAGTGGCTACGAAATAAGAAAAAATTATAGTGAAGCAGACCTAGTTTTGTACTTACCACAAAATACCAAGAACAATGCAACTTTTTTTGTAACTACACTACAACCAACATTGGTTATATGGGTTAAATATGATTATTGGAATAATTATTTACTAACCTTACAACAACAAAATATACCAACCTTATTAATAGCTGCAAAGTTCAACAGCAACCAACCATTTTTTAAACCTTATGGTGCATATTGGGTTAAGCTATTAGCTAGTTTTAAGCATATATTTGTACAGGACGAAGCTTCTATTACACTACTACAATCAATTGCTATAAAGCATTGTAGCATAGGTGGCGATACTCGGTTTGATAGGGTAGTGGCTATTGCCAATGAACTTAAAGAAAATGAAAATATTGAGCAATTTTGCAATAACCAACAAGTAATTATAGCTGGTAGTACTTGGCTCGAGGATGAAGAAGAAATTTGCCATTACGCCAATAATAACCCACACTTAAAATTTATAATAGCACCACATGATGTTCAAGAAAGTAGGGTGCAGGAAGTCGAGAAATTATTTAAAAATGCCATTCGATTTTCAAATTATAGGTTAGCTAATACTGCCGAGAATAGCGTTTTAATTATTGATAATATTGGGTTGCTTTCAACCCTATATAAGTATGCAACATTAGTATATATTGGTGGAGGTTTTAATGCAAGTGGCATACATAATATATTGGAGGCTGCCGTATATGGCAAACCAATACTATTTGGCCCAACCTACGAAAAGTTTAAAGAAGCCATTGATTTGGTAGAGTCCGATGCTGCCTTTACCATTGATAATGCTATGGAGTTTGAGCAAGAATGTAAGGAGTTGTTGCAGCAAGATACCTTGTACACAACTGCTTGTAGTAACGCATATAGTTATGTACAAACCAATAAAGGAGCAACTGCCATTATTGAAAATTATGTAGTAGAAAACCGCCTTTTAACTAAGTTATAAAAATGTTGTACGGTATCATTTTGAGTATCCCAACCAATTTTTGTAGTAAGCTCTCTTTCAATCCAGTATTGAGCTTCAGGGTATATGGCGAAGCTATTAATTGTTTTAATACTACGTTCATACATTATTTCATCTCCTCTAAATAATTCATTAATAAACAAAAATTTATCGTTTAAACCTATACCTTTTTTCAAATCTTTAAGTGGAGTTTCTAATAGGGTTTCTGTTCGGTTATATTTTTCGTTAAGTTCATTGCTTTGTTGTGTAATGTCGTTTATTTCAAGCACGGTATGTTGCTGAGCTATTATTGGCAAATCCTCAAATTCATGTTCTTTTATTTGTAATATTTCGGCTGGTTGCTGTGGTTGTATATCTTCATTTTTTATGGGCAATATTGCTGCTAAATTTTCTATTTCTGGTATTATTGTGCTAACGTTTTGCACATAATTTGAGGGTAACAATACACTAATTTTTTTACTTGTTTGTACAGGTGTTGTAGTGGGTAATAATTGTTGCAAATGCTGCTGCAACTCTTGTGTTATTGTTATTAATTGCTGTGGAGTAGCATTATTATCTAATTCTATTTGAAGTTTTTGTATTAATTCGGCACAAATTTTCATTGTAAAAATGCTATTTTTGAATAATTGTAATTGTAACATAAAGTTACAGTACTAATATACAACTGCAATAAAAATAAATAAATATTTATATAAATTTTTATGTTTATAGAACCAAATTTGAATGGCGGACGGCGAGGTTGGATAGAGGTAATATGTGGCTCAATGTTTAGTGGCAAAACAGAAGAATTAATACGAAGATTGAAACGAGTAAAAATTGCCAACTTAAAAGTTGAAATATTTAAACCCGCTATGGATGTACGTTACGACCAAAATGCTATAGTAAGCCACGATACAAATAGTATATTAAGTACACCTGTGGAGCATTCGCAAACTATACTATTATTGGCTAGTGATGTTGATGTGGTTGGTATTGATGAGGCTCAATTTTTTGATCCAGAAATTGCCAGTGTATGTGAGCAACTTGCCTTACGTGGTATAAGAGTAATTGTTGCCGGCCTCGATATGGATTATAAAGGCAAACCATTTGGGCAAATGCCTAACTTATTAGCCATAGCCGATTATATAACCAAGCTACATGCTATATGTGTACAATGTGGCAATATTGCTAATATTAGCTACCGAAAAACAAACGAAAATGGACAAGTAGTATTAGGCGAAAAAGACCATTACGAACCACGTTGCCGAAATTGTTACCACCAATAAATACATGCAAAACACCAAACAAATACTAGCTTTTTTGCAAAAAGAAATTAAAGTAGAATGTAGAGTACAGTACTCTTTTTTTGGTGTATTATTATATGTAGCCAGTACTACTTTTATGTTATATTTAGCTGTTAATAAGCCCGAAAAGCAAGTATGGATTGGCTTGTATTGGATTATACTTTTGTTTGCAAGTGTTAATGCTGTTGCCAAAAGTTTTTTGCAAGAAAATAAAGGAAGAATGTTGTATTATTATACTATTACAAGTGCCAGTAATTTTATATTTGCCAAGCTATTATTTAATGCATTGTTAATGATTATTATAAGTGCTATAAGTTGGTTTTTGGTGCAGTTGCTGCTAGGAAGCCCCGTACAAAAGCCTTTGCTGTTTATTGTAGTTACATTATTGGGCAGCATTAGTTTTGGTTTATTATTTACACTACTATCTGCCATTGCTGCTAAAGCCCAACAGAATGCAGCTTTAATGGCTATATTAGGCTTTCCCTTAATGTTGCCTTTGTTACTTGTATTAATTAAAATTAGTGCCATAGCCATATCAAATAACCCTACACCATTTCCACTTTTTTTAGTAGGTATAGTAGTAGGTTACACAGCTTTAATAAGTATGCTATCGTACATTTTATTTCCATTTATATGGAAAGATTAAGTTGGAAATATTTATAAAACTGACTAATATAATTTTAACAAAAAAAAATAAAATGAAAATAAAAAGCTTACCTGTTGATAAACAATTACTCATAGGAAGTTTGCTATGTGCTGTATACTTTGCAACATTACACAGTATTTATTACTTTAAGCTAGACACCATACTGGTAGGCGTTATAAAAGAAATGCTTACTATCCCTATTTTATTATTAATGTGTGCTATTGTAATAGGCGGTATATATTTTTTATATAAAAAAAATGGTACTCCTTTATTAATTATTACAGCAATGCTAATAGTAATGCTTACAGCAATTAGCCTTACTTACATTAAATAATTGTGTACTTTTAATTAAATTTAAACACCAACCGTATGCCTTATCCCTACCAAATAAAAAGTAAAGCGGAATATGATATAGCTTACAAAAAAAGTATAGAAACACCCGACGTATTTTGGGGCGAAGTAGCCGAAAGTTTTGAATGGCATACTAAATGGGATAAAGTATTGGAATGGAATTTTGATGAACCCAATATAAAATGGTTTAACAATGCACAATTAAATATTACTATTAATTGTTTGGATAGGCATTTGGCTACCAAAGCCAACCAACCTGCCATTATATGGGAACCTAATGACGATACCGAAAATTTTATAACATTTACCTATAGTGAATTGCACTTTAAAGTTTGCCAATTTGCAACCGTATTAACTAATAACGGTATTGCTAAAGGCGACCGAGTTTGCATATATATGGGTATGGTGCCTGAGTTGGCTATAGCCGTATTAGCTTGTGCTCGTATTGGTGCTATACACAGTGTAATATTTGGAGGCTTTAGTGCCCAAAGTATTGCTGACAGGCTAATTGATGCTCATGCTGAGTATATCATTACTTGTGACGGTGCTTACCGTGGCAACAAAACTATTGCCTTAAAATCAATAATAGACGATGCTTTAATAGCTTGTAAATTTGTAAAAAAAGTAATAGTACATACCCGAACTCATACACCCATTAGTATGCTTAAAGGTAGAGATATTTGGTGGCAAGATGAGGTTGAAAAAGTTGTAGCTAATGGAAATAATTTTTGCGAAGCAACTATAATGAATGCCGAGGATCCCTTATTTATATTATACACAAGTGGTAGTACTGGCAAGCCAAAAGGTGTGGTACACACTTGTGGTGGTTATATGGTTTATACGGCTTATACTTTTGTAAATGTGTTTCAATATACAGCACCTGATGTGTTTTTCTGTAGTGCCGATATTGGGTGGATAACAGGGCATAGTTATATTTTATACGGTACATTACTGGCAGGTGCAACCTCGCTTTTATTTGAAGGTATTCCTACTTGGCCAGATGCTGGAAGGTTTTGGAACATTGTAGCAAAACATAAAGTAAATATATTATACACCGCACCAACTGCTATTAGAAGCCTTATGGGATTTGGCTTACAGCCAATTGAAGGTAAAGATTTGAGCAGCCTCAAAATATTAGGAACGGTAGGCGAACCTATAAATGAAGAGGCATGGAATTGGTATAATATAAATATTGGCAACCAAAAATGCCCAATTGTAGATACCTGGTGGCAAACCGAAACTGGTGGTATTATGATTAGTAATTTGGCTGGTATTACGCCAAGCATACCAACCTATGCAACCCTACCAATGCCAGGTGTAGCTTTGGTATTGGTTAATGAAAACGGAGTAGTAATTGAAGGCAATAATGTAAGTGGCAACCTTTGTATTACGCAGCCTTGGCCATCAATATTACGAACAACTTGGGGCGATCACCAACGTTGCAAAACAAATTATTATACTACTTATCCTAATATGTATTTTACCGGCGATGGGGCATTACGTGATGCCTTTGGTAATTATCGAATTACTGGCCGTGTTGATGATGTGTTAAATGTAAGCGGCCACCGTATTGGAACAGCCGAAGTTGAAAATGCATTAAATATGCATACAGGAGTTGTGGAAAGTGCTGTGGTAGGCTATTCACACCCAATTAAAGGGCAGGGTATATATGCTTACGTAATTTATAATAATGATTTGAAAGATGAACAACTTACAAAAAATGATATACTACAAACTGTAACTAGGGTAATTGGTGCTATAGCAAAACCCGATAAAATTCAGTTTGTAACAGGCTTGCCCAAAACACGAAGTGGTAAAATAATGCGACGAATATTAAGAAAAATTGCGGAAAATGAAATTGAAAATTTAGGGGATACATCCACCTTACTTGACCCAAGTGTGGTAGATGCAATTGTAGCTGGTAAGTTATAAAAGTTATTAATTGTGTAGCTTCAAATAATTTGTAGTAGCCTCATAACCATTATGCACCAAGCTATTAATTTGAGTTCTACTCATTTTTTTAATTTTAGGATCTATGGCAGCATCATCAATACAAATAGACCTTTCCCAATCGGCTTGAGTTAGTTTATACCTTGTCATTTGTTGAAACAATAGTATAAAAAATGCCCTGCTAAACTTTGTAATATTATATATTGGTATGGGCGAAAGTGCAGTATGATTTCCATCACTATCGAGTTTTATTTGTTCCTTTCTATCCATTCTAAAGCCAATGCTGTAGGGATTTACAGCAAATGTGTTGGGTAGTTTTGTATCCATATATTTTGTACTGTCAAATATGGCAATAGGAAAATTACACGTATTACCTCCATCAACTAATACGTTATAAGGATGCTTTTTATTTTGCTTATGCTTTATATTTCCTACACTATCTAACAATATAGCATGGTAATAAAATGGAATACACATCGATATTCTTACCGCATCTTTAGCCAACATTTGAGGATAAGTTTCGGCAGAAAAAATAATGAGTTTTTGTAAATTAAGGCAAGTGCCTGTTACATATATTGGTTTGTATTGTGTTGCTAATTGTTGCAAAGTTATATTGGCATTACCAGTTTTTGCTGTTATCAATTGGGATAACCAATTTTCAAATTTATTACCTTTATACCAACCATAGTGTTTAGTTAACCTATGCAAACCACCAAAAAAGGGTATACCACCATCATTAAATTTTTGAAATTTTGTAGTGCTAATAATTTGTTCAATTTCGGTAGCCGTATAACCTACACTAAGGAGTACAGCAGTAATAGCTCCTGCACTTGTACCACCTATTCTTTTTATGTTAGGCAATACTTTAGCACTATCCAAAGCCTTTATAGCACCTGCATAGCCTAAACCACGTATGCCAGCACCTTCAAATACTATATTTTGTATTTGCTTTGTTTGTGCATTTATTTTTACAAAAAAAATACAAAAAAATAGTACTAAACACTTAGTCATATTTGTAATTATATACTAATTTACCTCTAAACATATTGCCCTTTAGGTAGCATTGCTCTTCAGTTTTTAATCCTTTTTCGTTGTACTTATAATACCACATTTGGTAGTCGTTACTGCCTTGTGTAAATATTGTTTTTTTAGTAATATGTTGTTGTGCATCATATTCAAATATTAATAAGGGCAATAGTTTTCGTTTGTATTGGTTGTACTGTACTACATCGGTTAAGTTATTAGTAGCATCGTAATAATAATAAAAGTGGTCTTTTTCTTTTCCTTTATAGGTTACTATTTCTTCGTTAATTTGGTTGGTAAGGCTATCTGTTTTTAATTGTACTATGGTAGTATCTGTACCACCTTTTATTACATACATTTTATAATATTGTTGTTTGTCATTTTGTAGCCATTGGTGTACTTCCACAGTTTTATCTTTACTACCAGTTTCAAAGCTAGTTACGGTTATTTTACTCAATTTATTGTTTGTGTAATCGTAGTTATTTTGTATTATTAGGGTTGGGTTGCTATCCACCGATCTTGTAAGTTGGCTTTGGTTAGTATAATAGCTGTGCAAATGATTTTCGCCTACAAATGGTGAACCAGTAACGGTTATAGTATGTTTGCCATTATTTTCAATTTCTTGTTCACACAAAAAATTATCAATCTCAGTATCATCAAAATCATAACTTTTAACCACTAATTTAATAACATTTGCTTTTTTATTTTTTTGATTTAATAAGGTAGTTTCTACATTAGTTACAATATCTTTATAATAATATTGGGCATCAATTTTGCTGCTACATATTACTATTAAAAAAAATAATACAGTTTTCATTTTAAACATGCCACAAAAATAATGCAGTTTTATATAATAGGTTTGTTAATTTATTTTTTTTATGGTAAAATGCATTTGCTGCAACTTTATTTCACCCCAATAAAAATAAAATTAATATAATAATGGCTACAATAAATAATACTATGGAAAGGTTGGTTACCATAATGGATGAGCTACGTGAAAAATGCCCTTGGGACAAAAAACAAACGATAGCAACCCTACGTACACTTACCATTGAAGAAACTTATGAACTAACCGATGCTATAATTAATGAAGATTGGAAAGGTATAAAGGAAGAACTTGGCGATATATTGTTACATATAGTTTTTTATACAAAAATAGCATCCGAACAAGGGCATTTTACATTGCCAGATGTAATTGATACTGTATGCGAAAAGCTTATACACAGGCACCCTCATATATATGGTACTGTAGTGGCTAATGATGAAGAAACTGTAAAGCAAAATTGGGAAAAACTTAAATTGAAAGAGGGTAAAAAAACAATATTGGGTGGAGTACCTTTACACCTACCTAGTATGGTAAAAGCTACAAGGTTACAGGAAAAAGCAAAGCAAGTTGGCTTTGAGTGGGAACATAAACAAGATGTATGGAATAAGGTAGGGGAGGAATTAAAAGAGTTGCATGAAGCTGAACTAACAACTGAACAACACAAAATTGAAAGCGAATTTGGCGATGTATTATTTAGCTTAATTAACTATGCAAGATTTATAAAAGTAGATGCTGAAACGGCCTTAGAAAAAACAAATAAAAAATTTATGAACCGATTTAATGCAATGGAACAAATTGCTAATGAAACTGGCAAAGACCTATCAACAATGAGTTTGCAACAAATGGATGAACTTTGGAACACTATAAAAAAATCGTATCCTTATTAAAATGAAGCTCAATTTTTTAAAGCCAAAAAAAAATAAATTATTGCTGCTATTATTTACAGCAGCTTGGCTTTATATACTGCCCATACTGTACCAAATTATATTTGTAAACAATGATAATCCACAGAAAGTAATAGCCCAAATTGAAAGTAATATAGCTAATCATGAGAATGAATTTAATGCAATTGCTGCTAATCAAAATGCCTTACAACTATTATCTAGTAAGCGTTACAGATTAATAGATGTAGAGCAATACTACAAGCTTAAATTTAGTTTTCAACTTTACACTCCCAATGGCGACAGTACATTTAAGCTTATGTATTGGAACAATAATACGGTACTACCTAACACCGTTGATTTGTTAAGTACCGATGGAAAATATGCAACTACAAAAGATAATGGCATTTATGAATTTGTAAAAAAAACAATTATAATAAATGGTACTACTTATATACTTACAGGGTTATTACCCATAAGGTTGCAATATTTTATAGAAACTGATTATTTAAAAAAAGAATTTGTAGCTGAATCTGGTATTGAAAAGAAATACACAGTTTCCAATGAACCTACTATTTATCCTATTAAAAATAATGATGGTACTACATTATTATACATAAAAAAAGTAACTGATTATAGAAACACTGGTTTTAGTATGTTTTTTATTATTTGTAGGTTTCTGTTTATAATTGTTGCATTATGGTTTCTATATACTATGGCTGCTTTAGCTATGGCTCAGTATAGTTTTAACATTGTGTTTATAGTATTTGTAATTAGTGTACTTTCATTACGTGGTATAGGTTACTTTTTTAATTTTCCTGTCAATTTTAATTCAATCGAATATTTTGACCCTCGTATATATGCAGCCGATGCTGTGTTTAAGTCATTAGGTGATTTAAGTTATAATATTGTAATTGCTTATGTAATAGTACTATTTTATATTAAATATTACAAACAAAAAACTTACTCTAACAAATATGTGCCTCTTTTTATTGATACTATAAAAATTATAAGCTTTGTAGTTTATACATTTTTCACTGTATGGTTATTTCGTAGTTTAATTACTGCCTCCACTATTTCATTTAATGTTACCAATTTTTTTAGTCTCAATAAGTATAGTTTTTTTGGCTTTGTACATATTGCATTTATTGTAATGTTATACTATTTAGTTACTTGCAAAGTTATAGTTATACAACAAGTATTTAAAGCATCAAAAGGTATTAAATACATACTAATTGCAATTGTGGGCTTACTATTTTTGTTTTTAAATTTGAGTTGGGCTAATGATATTATTTGTATTTGGATATTGTTATGGATGCTGCTTTATGCCTTTTGTAGCAATTTTTTGGAACATCAAAAAACTACAACTTACTATAATATTAGTTTATTGTGGCTGGTATATTTTTCTGTATCGGCAAGTATATTATTTAATTACGAAAATAAAAATAAAGAACTTACTGACCGAAAATACTTAGCACAAAAAATGGCTTTCAAGTCCGATCCTAATACCGAAAATTTATTAAGTATTGCTTTAAGTAGGTTCGATAATAATTTTTTGAGTAAAAATATTGGTTCATTTTACAACCCGTCCCAATCATTACAAGTAAAAAATAAATTACTTAACGAAAATTTTGTAGGCTACCTTAACAAGTTTGAAACAAAAATATATACTTACGATAGCCTCGAAATGCCTTTGTATAATATGGATAGTAGTAACTATCAAACTTTTAATGCTATAATTCAAAACCAAGGTAACCGAATAGCAAACATACCCGATTTGTATTATTATGAAACTGGGTTCGATTTGTTTCGCTATATTTTTAAAAAAACAATACTTGATACAAGTGGTAAAACTCTTGGTTATTTTATAGTACAAGCCAACCCATTATCTTACAAAAATAAAAGTACTGCTTTATCACCCGAACTATTTAAACAAAGAAATAGTTCCATTACCGAAAATGGGAATAATTACATATTTGCAGTATATAATAAATTAGAATTACGAAAACGATTTATTGATTACGATTTGCCTACAACTATTACTAGCAGCGATATTCCACTTACCGATGATACCATTAAGTACCGCAATGGATATGAAGAGCTGTGGTACAAACTCAATAAAGATTCGGTAGTAGTGGTTGGTAAAAAAACAGGTATTTGGATAGCAACTATTACACTATTTGCTTACCTATTTTTTGCATTAATTGTTGTAACAAGTTTAGTATCGTTATTACATTTATTATTTACTGGTAAAGTAAACAAAATATTATTACAGCAAACTTTTCAATTAACGTTTAGTAAAAAGGTTCAAGTTATTGTATGGGTGGTAAGTTTGGTTTCTTTTTTAATTGTTGGTATTGTAATTATTAGTTTATTTAATACAAGGTTTGCCAAATCTAACAAAGAAAGGCTAAGCCGTACTATGAGTATACTAATAGCAGATGTTCAAAATAAGCTTAACAAAAATTCTATATTTGATGATGTAGTAAAAGTGTATGAACCTATGGCTAACACAGCATTAAAGGAAAGTATATTTCAAATGAGCGAAATACATAATGTTGATTTTAATATTTATGATTTGGAGGGTACTCTCAAGTTATCATCGCAACCATTTATTGAAAGTAAAGGTATATTAAGTAATAAAATAAACCCTTTAGCCTTTTTTTATTTAAGTAAAAAGGCATCGGCACAATTGGTACAGCAAGAGAGTATTGGTTCATTTGCTTACACCAGTATGTATGTACCCATACGTGATGAAAGTGGCAAAGCTTATGGCTACCTTAATATACCTTACTACTCTTCACAAATAGATTTAAAGCAAGAAATTTCGAACTTCTTAATTACAATTATTAACCTTAATGCTTTCATATTTTTAATAGCTGGTATATTTGCTTGGCTAGTTACAAACCGCATTACCAAATCGTTTGAGCTTATAAGCGAAAAAATGAGGGAGGTAAGCCTAGGTAAAAATGAAATAATAAAATGGAAAAATAAAGACGAAATTGGAGGGCTTGTAAATGAGTATAATAAAATGGTACAAAAGCTAGAAGAAAGTGCAACTGAATTAGCTAAAAGTGAAAGAGAAAATGCATGGCGAGAAATGGCAAGGCAAGTGGCACATGAAATAAAAAACCCACTTACGCCTATGAAATTAAGTATTCAATACTTACAAAAATCGATTGATAATAATAAAGATAATGTAAAGGAATTAGCAACATCTGTAAGTAAAACTTTGGTTGAACAAATTGACCACTTAAGTACTATTGCCTCTGACTTTTCGCAATTTGCAAATATTGGTAATAGTAAAAACGAACAGTTTGATATTGTGCCAGTTATTGCCTCATTGCAACTACTATTTATGGTGGAAAATAGTGTGGTAATTAACCTACATAACCAAGCAATTACTACACAAATATTTGCCGACAAAACACAAATAAATAGGCTATTTACCAACCTCATAAAAAATGCATTACAAGCTTACACAACTAATGGTATTAAAACAATTGATATAGACATTACCACTACAACTACTCAAGTTGTAATTGCAGTTAAAGACTATGCCAATGGGATTCCTGTAAGTTTACAACACAAAATATTTACCCCTAACTTTACTACCAAAACATCGGGCACTGGCTTGGGTTTGGCTATAAGCAAAGGAATTGTGGAAAATGCAAAAGGCAGTATTTATTTTACAACTAATGAATATGTTGGTACTACTTTTTATGTAAATTTGCCACAAAGTTAAAATTTTGATTTGCTTATAATTTGATTAATATGCTTATCTTCAATCAAAAAAAATAAATGCAGCGATTTTATTTTGATACATCTGTTTTTGGTGGAGCATTTGATAGTGTATTTGCTGAAATAACATGGCAACTTTTTGAAAGAGTTAATTTTGAGACATAATTTGTGTTTTATCTGATTTAACTGAAACAGAATTAGTTAATGCTCCAGAAAATGTGATAGAGCATTTTAAAAGTTTAAGAAAAGATAAATTAGAGAGAGTTATTGTAACAGATGAAATACTAATTTTAGCCTCTAAGTATGTGGCTGAAGGTGTGGTAGGAAAAACTAGTTTTGATGATTGTGTTCATATTGCTACGGCTACTATTTACAAAGCTGACATTTTAGTGAGCTGGAATTTTAAGCATATAGTCAATGTTTACCGAATCCGTGGTTATAACTCTATAAATATTAGATCCAATTATCAATCATTAGAAATTCGTTCACCTAAAGAAATTATAGAATATGAAGACTGAAATAAAAAAGCAAAAAAATGAAAAAGACTTTGACACAATCAAAACTTTTAGGACTATTAAAGATAAAATATCTTTAGAAATATCAAATATGAACTTTGAACAAATTAAAGATTATTTGAAAGTAAATAGTGCTAAACTTTATTCAAAATAGTAAGCTAATTAAAATATTATTTTAATTGAATTACAGAACTTAGACTAACAAAATTCAACACTCAATTCATCACCTAATTTTACTAAGTCATCAACTACTAGTTGGAGTATTGGAATCCCAGTTTTAAGTCGGTAAGTTTCCATTTCCCTTTCTGGGCTGCCTGGTATTATTACTTTTTGATTTTCGTTAATTGGTGTAGCATTTTGCATACTTATAATCCAATTATCCATATCGGCTTTAAATTCGTTTGCAGGTCTAAAAGCATCAATTCGCATAGCACCAAAAAAATGCCCAAGTCCTTTGCCAGGCATATTATTAGGCATTGGTATATATGCAGGAAAAGGTGGCACCCATTGGCTATAATTAGCTCCACTAAGTACACCACTCAATATATCAACTATGCTACCTAGGCAAAATCCTTTGTGGCTGCTATGTTCCCTATCGCCACCAAGTGGTAATAAGGCACCGCCTTTTTTTAAAATATTCGCATCAGTAATTTCACTACCATGCTCATCTTGCACCCAACCTGTTGGTGTAGCTTCGTTTTTACGTTGTAGTATTTCTAACTTGCCATTAGCAGCTGTAGTAGTGCTAAAATCTGCTACAAATGCAGGTTGTACTCCAGCAGGTACAGCTACTGCAATTGGGTTAGTACCCAACATTTTTTGCTTGCTAAATGTTGGCGCTACCAAGGCACTTGCATTTGTCATTGCTATACCAATCATATCATTTTCAAGTGCCATCATAGCATGGTAACCAGCTATGCCAAAGTGGTTGCTATGTTGTACACTTACCCAACCGCTGCCTACATTTTTTGCTTTATCAATAGCTATTTGCATAGCATAAGGTGCTACTAATAATCCAAGTCCGCTACCACCGTCTATTGTAGCTGTACTTGGGGTTTCGTGTATTATGTGAGGTGCAGTAGTAGTTACAATTCGCCCTGCTTGCCATAGCCTTACATAGCCGCTAAGCCTTGCTATGCCATGGCTATCAATACCTCGTATATCGGCACTTAATAATACTTTTGTGGCTAATTGTGCTGCCGTAGTATTGTAACCCATTTTGGTAAATATAGCTTCGCAAAATGTTTGTAATTGTATGTAGTTATATGTAGTACTCATTGTTGATTATATTATTATAGCATGTTATTAAATTAAATTTTACAAAAAAAATTTAAAATTAAAAACACTAGTAAAATGCAAGTATTGCTACAAAGTTAAAGCTACTATTTTGTATTACATTGCTATGTTTTTTATTTGCAAAATTGAAAATATTAATTTACTTTATTATAATTTTTATAATCTCGACTATTACGGAAATCAAATAATTAAATTAATTCTTTATTTTCCTACTTTAGCACATTAGCACATTAGCATATTAGCATATTAGCACATTATGACATTTCCCTATTAGCGAATAAATTTTGTTAATTTTGCACTTATGGCAAAAGTTAGTATTAACATAGCAACGGGTAGTTTGCAGCAGCAAGAAATGATAGTAGGTATTGACCTCGGTACTACCAATAGCTTAATTGCAATTATACACCCCGAAAGCAAAAAAGCAGTTGTGCTTAAAGAGTATGATAGTAGTTCGTTAGTGCCATCAATAGTGCATTTTGGCGAAGCCAATACCATACTTGTAGGTGATGATGCAAAGCCTTACTTAATAACTGAACCAGAAAATACTTTATTTTCTGTAAAGCGCTTAATGGGCAAATCGTATAAGGATGTAGCTAGTGCAGCCCATTATTTTACTTACAATATAATTGACGATAATACCGATAATTTGGTGAAAGTACAAGTAGGCAACACATTTTATTCGCCTATTGAGTTATCGAGTTTTATATTGGCTGCACTTAAAAAAAGAGCAGAACATATATTAAAAACTCCAGTAAATAAAGCAGTAATTACAGTACCTGCCTACTTTAACGATACGCAACGCCAAGCTACAAGAGATGCCGGCAAACTTGCAGGGCTCGATGTACTCCGCATCATCAATGAGCCTACAGCAGCTAGTTTGGCCTATGGTATTGGGTTTCTTAAAGATGATAATAAAACTATAGCAGTGTATGATTTGGGTGGTGGTACATTTGATATTTCAATAGTACAAGTACAGGATGGCATTTATGAAGTATTGGCTACCAACGGCAATACCTACTTGGGTGGCGATGATTTGGATAATGCAATAGCACAGTATTGGATTACTCAATATACTATTGAAATAACTGATAAACATGTATTGCCACAATTACGTTTGTTAGCTGAGGCAGCTAAAAAATATTTGAGTACAAACGAAAATTTTGAAGCAAAATTTAACCAAATAATTGTACAAATAAACAAACAACAATTTGAAACATTAATAACACCATTAATAGAAACTACTATTACTTGTTGTATAAATGCTTTGGCTGATGCCAAAATAAATACAACTGCAATTGATGATATAATAATGGTAGGTGGCAGTACTAGAGTGCCTTTGGTAAAAACAATGGTTAGTAATTATTTTGGTAAAAGTGTAAATGATACCGTAAACCCCGACGAGGTAGTAGCACTTGGAGCCGCCATACAAGCCGATGTATTGGCTGGCAATAATAAAGATGTATTGCTGTTAGATGTTACTCCGCTAAGCCTCGGTATTGAAACTATGGGCGGACTTATGGATGTACTAATTGAACGAAATAGTAAAATACCCAATAAAGCTTCTCGGCAATATACAACCTATAAAGATGGGCAATCGGGTATTACCATTTCAGTATATCAAGGAGAAAGAGATTTGGTAAAGGACAATAGAAAATTAGCCGAATTTATACTTAAAGGCATACCACCTATGCCAGCAGGTTTACCTAAGGTTGACATAAGTTTTTTAATAAATGCCGATGGTATATTGGTAGTAAATGCCAAAGAGTTAAGAAGTGGGGTAGCGCAGTCGGTTGAAATAAAACCACAGTTTGGCATAACAGATGAAGTGGTGGAAACAATGTTAATGGACTCTATTACTAATGCAAAAGCTGATATTGCCATTAGGGCATTAACCGAAGCTACTACCGAAGCAAAACAACTTATTAATACAACCATATCATTTTTGCAAAAAAATAAAAATAACTTAACAACTGCCGAAATTGATGCTACTAATACAGCTATAACTGCCCTTGAAAATGAACTAAAAACAGACAATAAAAATAGCATACAACAACATATAGAGCTACTAAACCATGTAACCCAACCCTTTGCCGAACGTGTTATGGATATTGTAGTAGCTGATGCAATAAAAGGTAAGCAAATTTAAAAAAAGTTATTGTTCCTAAATATAAACAAACCTAAAAAAAATGTCATTCCTTATCCCCAAATTTTTTGAAAGCAACGATTATTTTATTGATGAAAAAGTAAATTTTTTCAAATTTCACAACCACTACAAAGTATATGATAATACGGGCCAACAAGTTGGTAATGTAGTACAACAGGTTACTGATTGGCACAAATTTTTACGTTTATTTTTAAGTAAAGCCATGTTTCCATTTACGCTTAATATAATGGATGTTGACGATACAGTATTAGTGAGTATTACAAGAGGTTGGACGTTCTGGCTATCAAAAATTACAATACTTGATGGCAGTGGATTGGTAATTGGTTCAATAAAACAAAAATTTAAATTTTTTAAACCAACCTTTCAAATATTTGATACTAACCAACAACAAATTGGTACAATTACTGGCGATTGGAAAGCTTGGAATTTTAGTATAACAGATGATAATGAAAACCAGATAGGAAGTATTAATAAAAAGTGGGGTGGTATTGCTAAAGAGTTTTTTACAAGTGCCGATAAATATTATGTAAGCATAGTACCCGAATACGCCGAAGATGCCAACAAAGTAAACATAGTAGCAGCTGCTATAGTGGTGGATATGGTGCTAAAAGAGAGTAAATAATTAATTGATAATGAATATTTGATATTCGTCAGTTAATGCATTGAACATTTATTATACTTTTTTTTAGTTTGGTTTCTAACCGCTACTCTATGGTTCGTTTATACACTAATAATAAAAAGTTGCCCTTTCATTTCAGTGGTTAGTGTCCTTACTAACCACAAAAGATTATTTAATAACAATAGCAAATAACGAACTATTAATTGGCTACATTGTTTTAAAAACGTTTAAAATAAATTTGATTATGACTAAATTTTTAATACCAATTATTTTATGTACTTTTTTATCAGCATTTAATAGCTATGCTCATAGTGGTGGCAAAGTATCTGGTACGGTTATTAATAAAGTAAATCAGCAACCTTTGGCTAATGCAACTATTGTAATAGTAGCTACACCACAAGGCACTAACACAGATGCAACAGGTGTATTTCGTATAATCAACATTCCTTTTAATAATTATACCATTACTGCCAGTTTAGTAGGGTACAAATCACAAAGTATTTACAACCTAAATATTTCAGCAGGTAACGAGGTTACCCTTGCTTTTGAATTAGAACCTAATGTAACTTCGCAAAATGAAATAACTGTAAAAGCTAATAAAAAAACTGTAAAAGCTGCTACTTTAGAAACTCCATTGAGTGTACAACGCCTTACTAGTGAAGAAATAAAGAGCAGTCCAGGTGGCAATTTTGATATTAGTAAGGCCATCCAAACATTGCCTGGTGTAGGTAGTGGCCAGCAGGGTGGCTCATTTAGAAACGATATTATAATAAGAGGTGGTGCACCTAACGAAAATGTTTTTTATTTAGATGGTGTAGAAATTCCAGTACTTAATCATTTTCAAACACAAGGTAGTTCGGGTGGCCCACAAGGTATGCTCAATGTATCATTTATAGAAGATGTAAAGCTGAGTAGCTCAGCCTTTGATGCAAAGTACGATAATGCAATGAGTAGTGTATTTCAATTTAAACAAAAAAATGGTAACCCTAACAAAGTACAGGGCAATATTAGATTAAGTGCCACTGAGTTAGCTGCCACATTAGAAGGACCATTAGCTAAAAACAAAAAAACAACTTTTTTATTTTCAGCCCGTAGGTCATATTTACAATTATTATTTTCAGCAATTGATTTGCCTATTCGGCCAAATTATTGGGATTTTCAAACAAAAATAACCCACAAACTTAATGATAAAACTACCTTGTCATTTATAGGGTTAGGTGCCATTGACGAATTTAGTTTTGCTCCTATTAAAAATGCAACCCCCGAAAAGTTATACATCCTTAACTCAAACCCAATAATAAACCAATGGAATTATACGGGTGGTGTAACTTTAAAAAGATTAATTAACAAAGGCTTTTTAAATGTGGTACTCAGCAGAAATAGCTTTGATAATGATAACAAACAATACGAAGATAATAAAAATCAAATAGCCTCCCAAGCTACTTTGCTTTACAAATCAAACGAAACCGAAAATAAGTTAAGGGTAGATGTGAACCAAACATTTAATGGGTTTAAAGTGGCTTATGGAGCATCGGCTCAGTATGTACAATATGCCAATACAACATACAATGTAGTACGTAAACAATTGCAGGATAGTGCAGGTAATGTAATACAACCTGCTACAATTATTAACTTTAAAAGTCCTTTACATAATTTTTGGAAATTTGGAGCATTTACTCAAGTAAGTAAACGATTTTTCAATAATAGATTGGGAGTAAGTGCAGGCCTACGTACCGATATAAATACGTTTACAACTAATGGCAGTAATCCAATTAATACACTTTCGCCACGTATAGCATTAAGCTATGTATTAGCCGATAAGTTTACCTTAAATGCTTCCTTAGGTAGGTATTACAAAATTCCTACTTACACTATTTTAGGCTTTGCCAATAATGCCAATAACTTAGTTAACCAATCGGCTAAATATTTAAAAAGCGACCATTATGTAGCAGGGCTAGAGTATTTACCTAATGATGGTTTACGCTTTACTGTAGAGGGGTTTTACAAACAATATGCTAATGTTCCTGTATCAATTCGTAATGGCATTTCACTATCTAATTTGGGTAGCGACTTTGCCATATTAGGCAACGAAGCCATAATTACTAACGGCAAAGGAAATGCTTATGGGCTCGAATTATTTGCACAAAAAAAATTAACAAATCGTTTTTTTGGCATTATATCCTATACCTATTTTAGGAGCAAATATAGTGGAGCTAATAACAAATTAGTGGCTAGCAGTTGGGATAATCAACATTTATTAAGTGTAACCTGGGGGTACAAATTTCCAAAAAATTGGGAGCTAGGGCTAAAGCTACGCTACCAAGGTGGTGTGCCTTATACACCTTTTGACGAAGCTGCATCTAAGCTTAATTACCTTTCGGTAGGCACAGGTATTTTTGATTATAATAAATTAAATACACTTCGTTTAAATAATTTTAATGCAAGTGATGTTCGTATTGACAAAAAATGGAATTTTAAAAAAATAACACTCGACCTCTTTTTAGATGTAAGCAATTGGTATGTTGCAAAAAACCCAGCAATACCTAATTATACATTCAAACGAAATGAAGCTAACACAGCTTTTTTAACTACCGATGGCACTGCCCTAAAGCCAAATGGTAGCAATGCCATTCCTTTACTTTTAAAAAACGATGATGCTAGCACAACCCCTACAATTGGTATTATAGTAGAGTTTTAATTGTATTTATTTTAAATATTTTACTTTGTTTTTTTAATTGTGTTTTTCAAATTCGTTACATTTACAGTTAATAATTACAATATGGCACTTATAAACCCACACATCAATTTCAACGGTAATGCCGAGGCTGCTTTTACATTTTACAAATCAGTATTTGGTGGCGAGTTTGCAATGGTTATGAGGTTTAAAGATATGGCAAGCCCAGGGTTTGACACACCAGAAAACGAAGCAAACAAAATTATGCATATTGCTTTGCCTATTGGCAAAAATGTACTTATGGGTAACGATGTACCCGATGTATTGGGCAAAGTAAGTGAAAGTGAAAACCGTTCTAAAATATCGGTTAGTGCCGAAACTAAGGAGGAAGCCGATAATATATTTACCAACCTTTCGGTTGGTGGTACCATTGAAATGCCCATTGCAAACAGCCCTTGGGGTTCGTACTTTGGTATGTTGGCTGCTATTATAATTGACAAAACCTAATAATTTAAAATGATACAAGACTATTCGATTGTATATCTAAAAAATATTACAATCCAAGATGAAATAGAAGCAGAAAATTTCTGCCTTGACTTGAAAAAAAGAATTTATGAGTCGACAGAAGATGTAACTCTAATAAAGACAGAAAGCAGACGTATGTTTCAATCTGCTCACGTTGGACAATATGCTGGAGTATTTATAGACTTTATGGTAACAGGAATACCACTTGTATACACTTATTATGAAATTTGGAAAACAATCTTTGAGCATTTAAAATCAAGCAAAGAGAAGGGCAAAATAATTCGTGTCAATAATCTTACGACACTTGAAAATCTTTGTAAGTATGACCTTGTTGTAAATAAAGGAGTAATTGACGCTGAGATTGTATCATCAACTGTTTTGTATGACAAATATGATATGACAGATGACGGAAAACATAAATTCTATTATGAAGGACCAATTCAAGATGAAATAGCAGCTAGAATTGTATTTGAAAATGACGATAAAAGATTTATCTACTCAATTTTGACTGATGGTAACATTAGTTCGTATGACAGACAAAACAAATAACAGCAGCCAACATTAGGTTTGCTGCAATTTGGGCTTGACGTTGGTAATCTCAACATTTGTAATTCTTTTGTACTTCAGTTCCAGCTTGACGTTATAAATTTGGCTTATGAATAAAACATCAGCAATATTGCAATTATCAACTTCAGTTACGGGCTGACGGAATTCTAATCCCCAAACTGCAGCAAGCCTTGTTCGTTCCGAGATAAGTATGGCATAGAATGGATGGTAGATTATGACCCAAAATATAAGGGAAAAATTGACTAGGCTTTACATTTAACCCAACGGGTTACTAATAAAAAAAAGGCTACCTAATTTTACTTGGGTAGCCTCTTCTTTTTTTATAATGGAGTGAGAAATCAACCTAAAATTTAGTACCAAATGTAAGCATTACATTACCTGTTCTATTATTTATATTGGCAAATGTATTTGCTTTATCGGCAAGGCGGTAAGGCATATCAACACTTCTATTTATTTGGTGTACATAGGTTGCATCTATAAATATACCTTTGTGTCTGTAACCCAAGCCACCACTTATGTTTATTCTATCTTGCTTTAAGTTAGCTGCATCTTTGTTGGGGTTGCCGTAGTAAGCCCCACCAAGCCTTAGCATTATAGTATTAAACTTTACCTCACCACCAATTTTTGCATTAAATGCATTTTTGTATATCGATTTTATACCCTCATTTGTACTTTTATAATGGTTTATATTTCCTGTTTCATCGCCAAGTGTTGAGTTGTAGTGCATACTTTTATAAGTTACATATTCTACATCGGCAGCTATAAAAGCTCTTTGTTTTTTTACATTAGCTATTTCTCTAAATACATAACTTGCACCTGCTGCTATTTTCCAAGTATTTCTAAAGGTGTATCTACTCTCAATATTAGCTGCACCATTGCTTAATACTTGCTCTGTTACCGTTGCAGTATTAGCAAATACACGGTTGGGAAATGCACTTATATTTTCTGTTTTTACATTCATAGTACCTCTAGTTTCATCTACTAAATTATAATAGGTTGGTGAGTTAATGCTAAGTCCCAATCGTACTCTTTCTACTGGTCGGTATATCAATCCTATTTTTGCATTAAAGCCTATTCCACTTGTTTTTAAAGTTTCTTTATAGTTGTAGTAAGCAAATCCATTTTTACTTGCAGTATCTCCGTCAGTTTCGCTATAGTACGTTTCTCTAGTGTAATTCATTATGGGTAAGCCAAGGCTAGCACCCAAAAACAATTTTTCATCCTTATTAACTGCCAAGCCCAATGCCAATTCATGTACGCCACCACTAGTTGTTATAGTATTGGTTTGGTTTACACCATTAGTAAATTCGGGGAAAGCCACCACTTGCAATTTACTGTTAAGGGTAAGTGTATCAATCAAATAACTATATAATGCTAACCTTGTTGGCAGCGATATGTATTTGTTATTTAAGGCATCGTTAGGTGTTTGTTTTGCAGCACTAAATTCCTCTGCATACCTTTCGGCACCACTACTTAGGTTATTGTAACCTTTGTAACTTATACTGTTATTATAATCGGCTAATTTATTAATGGTAAAGCTTAAAGCAGCACTCTTAATTTTTTTATTATCAGTTATTTCACCTGCTATTATTACGCCACTTGTACCCAAGTTAAATGCATTTGTATTATCTCCTTTTAAGTTTTTTTGATTTCTGTAGTCTATTGTATTTCTGCCAAAGTTAAAGCCAGGCGAAAATACTAAATCACCATTTTTATAAAATCCTAAACCAGCTGGGTTAGTGTGTGCTGCAGTTATTTCGCCACCTAAGCCCGTCATAGTACCGCCTATAGCCATATACCTAGCAGAGCCATAGCTTGGTTGCCAAGTAAGCCTCAAGGCATCTTCTGGTATTTGTGCAGTAGCCATATTGGCTATGCAAAGTATAATTATTGAGGAGTAAATTTTTTTCATATCGTTAGTTTTATTGTGTTAAGTTTTGGGTATAAAAAATAGGGGAAACAAAGCATTGTTACGCAGTATTATTTCCCCTAATATTTTTTTTAGTAATAAAAAATAAATTGAATGTAATGGCTTGTATATTAGTTTCCACTACGGCCTGGTCTGCTTACACCACCACCTGAGCCTCCGCTACTACTTGGAGAGCTACTACTTTTGGTTGGTTCGTAGCTTCTTGTAGGGCTACTATTGTTATTGTTATTATTGCCGCTGTTAAATATTTTGTTTAACAATCCACCACCATTTGTTTTAGGGTTTACTGTTGCATTATTATTATCAACCCTTGTATTAGTGTAGGTTCTGGTATTATTATACACTCCACCACGTGGTGCTATGTATTTTGGTTTTGGAGCTATGTATACCACATTATTATTGTTCCAATAGTTATTGCGATAGCCGTAGTAATTGTTGCTATAGTTGTTCCAATAGCCATTATAGCCGTAGGAGTATTTGTAGTTGCTGTAACTATATTGGTTGCAGTTACAGTTACAGTTGTTGTTATAATGGTAATCATCATAACTGTTTTCAAACCCTGCCCAACGGCGGTAGTTAGTAGCTTTCATACGTACTACACGGTCTTCATAATTATAGGCTTCTTTTTTGGCAACCTCTTCTTGTGGTTGCTCTTTTATTTCCTCTTTCTTTTTATCGTCGGTATATTTTTTTACACTAGAGTAATATACATCATCGGGTGTTTGGCCGCTTTTAAATGTGGAGCAACTACCTAAGGTAATTACTAATACGAGTAGGAGTAAATATTTTGCTTTCATGGTTGGGTGTTTTTTAAAGTTATTAAATATGAAGTTAGTATTTTTGCAATTAATTACAATAAATAAAATTACAATTACCAAGCCAACGACTGTAATAAAAGTTTAAAGTATTGTTAAAGATAAAAAATAGCAACAAATGAGTAAAGAAATTACAAGCCGATTACACGATTATTCGCAATGGTACAACGATTTGATACTTAAAGGAAACCTAGCCGATTACAGTGCTGTAAAGGGTTGTATGGTTATTAAGCCTTATGGTTTTGCCCTTTGGGAAAATATGAGAGATGTATTGGATAAAATGTTTAAAGATACAGGACACGTTAATGCTTACTTTCCTTTACTTGTACCCAAAAGCTTGTTTGAAGCCGAAGAAAAAAATGCTGAAGGCTTTGCTAAAGAGTGTGCCGTAGTAACCCACTACCGCCTCAAAAATGACCCTAATAATAAAGGTAAATTAATGGTTGACCCTGAGGCAAAGTTGGAAGAAGAATTAGTGGTACGCCCAACTAGTGAAGCTATAATATGGAGTACCTACAAAAACTGGATACAGAGTTATAGAGATTTGCCTTTACTTATTAACCAATGGGCCAATGTAGTACGTTGGGAAATGAGGACTCGTTTATTTTTACGTACCACCGAATTTTTGTGGCAAGAAGGCCACACTGCACACAGCACTAAAGAAGAAGCCATAGAGGAAACAGTAAAAATGCTTGGCGTATATGCCAACTTTGTAGAAAACTATATGGCATTGCCAGTAATACAAGGTGTAAAAACTGAAAATGAACGATTTGCAGGTGCTATAGATACCTACTGTATAGAAGCTCTAATGCAAGATGGTAAAGCCTTACAGGCTGGTACATCACATTTTTTAGGGCAAAATTTTGCGAAAGCATTTGATGTAAAATTTACCGATAAGGAAAATAAATTAGACTATGTATGGGCTACAAGCTGGGGTGTAAGCACCAGGCTAATTGGTGGATTGGTAATGGCACATAGCGATGATGATGGCTTAATACTACCACCAAAAATAGCCCCAATACAAGTAGTAATAGTGCCAATATACAAAGGTGACGAACAGAAAGCAGCTATTGATGCAGTTATAATACCCATAATTAATACATTAAAAACTAATGGCATAAGGGTAAAATATGATGATAGCGATACAGCCCGACCAGGTTGGAAATTTGCCGAATATGAAATGAAAGGAGTGCCAGTAAGAGTAGCCATAGGTGCAAGAGATTTGGAGCAAAATATTGTAGAAGTAGCAAGGCGAGATACTAAAGAAAAACAAACCGTTGCCATTACTGACCTAGTACAAACCATTACAGATTTGCAACAAACCATACAAGATGCTATGTTTGCAAAGGCAAAAGCATTTCAGCAAAGCAATATAACTGAGGTTAATACTTGGGATGAATTTGTAAGTACACTCGATACCAAAGCAGGGTTTGTAGCAGCACATTACGATGGTACTAATGAAACCGAGGACAAAATAAAAGAGCTTACCAAAGCAACCATTCGTTGTATACCGTTACATAATAAACAAGAAGATGGTATTTGTATTATAAGCGGAAAACCAAGCACACAAAGGGTTTTATTTGCAAGAGCATACTAATAGTAACTTATATTAATTAATACTTTACCAACAAAGAACGTATAAAGCAACTTTTAATTTCAACATCACAATAATAAAGGATAATAAGAATAAGCAAATGCCTGCAAACCATGTCTTAAATGTAATTTAGTTACGGTTGGTACACTTAATTATTTGATATAAAAATAAAGCACCTATGCACCAATTAAAATAAATAGGAGTTAAAATTATTTACTTACAAAACTTGAGGCACATAACTATAACCCTGAGTTTATTAATGATTTATAAAATGATACTATTGCAAAGTTGGAGAAAAAGCATAAGTAGAGGTTTGTTATTTATTTTCAAAAATTTGTAGTACCTTTGCAATCGCTTAAATAGAGGGATTATGGCTGACAAGCAATATAATATAGCATTTGTAGGTTTGGCATTGGGTAGTCATTCTTTTGAGTACACAGTTACTGACAAGTTCTTTGAGGCATTTCAACAGCAAGAGTACACCAATACCGAAATTTTGGTAAAACTAATATTGGAAAAAAATATTGGTTTTATGCAATTAAATTTTGTGGTAACAGGTACAGTAAGAGCTAATTGCGACCGATGTGGCAATGAAATTGATACTAATATATGGGACGAATTTAAACTAATTATAAAATTAGTGGAAAACCCCCAACAAATGAATGATACTGAAGAAGACCCAGACATTTACTATTTGTTACGTACCGAAAGCTTGTTGAATGTAAAAGATTGGATTTATGAATTTGTAAACCTTAGCATACCAACCCAAAATGTATGTATAGATAATGACAAAGGAGAAAGCCAATGTAACCCCAAAGTAATAGCTATGTTACAACAGCTAAATGTAACAAATAACGATAATACACCTTCCATTTGGAAAGGATTAGATAAGTTTAAAAATATTGAAAATTAAAGATAATAGGTAGTAAAATAATAATTAACATTAATAAAATAATAGGTTATGCCAAACCCAAAACGAAGACACTCACAACAAAGAAGTGCAAAAAGAAGAACACATTATGTAGCACAAGAAGTTACATTAACTAAAGATACCACTACAGGTGAAATGCATGTAAGGCATAGAGCACATGTAAGCGAAGGTAAATTATTTTACAAAGGGAAAGTAGTATCGGAAAAAGCTCCACTTAAAGCTTAATTTATTTGGTAAAAATAAAATTTTTCATGTCCACCAATTTATTGGTGGATTTGATGTTTTTATAAACTGTAATATTATGATACGTATTGGCTTAGATATGATGGGAGGCGATTATACACCAACTGAAGCAATAAAAGGACTTATACATTACCTTAATAATTGCCCACCCACAGTACATGTATATGTTATTGGTAATCAATTGCAATTACTTACTGCATTACAACAGCAGCCTAACCATAATTATACAATAGTACCTAGTACACAAGTTATTGAATACACGGAGCATCCAACTAAAGCTTGGAAAAACAAACAGGACTCCTCAATAGTGGTAGGCTTTAATATGCTTAAGGCCGAAACTATTGATGCATTTATAAGTGCTGGCAATACAGGTGCTATGCTAGTAGGTTGCCACTTTAGCTTAAAGCCATTGCCAGGTATTATACGGCCAGCTATTGCTGCAGTGTGCCCCAAACTTAATGGTACCACAGGTTTGCTGTGCGATGTAGGGTTAAATGCCGATTGCAAACCTGAACAACTAGCCCAATTTGCAGCATTAAGCAATGTATTAGCCAAAGCAATATTTAATATTGAAAGCCCCAAAATTGGCTTACTCAATATTGGAGAAGAAGAAGGCAAAGGCAATACTTTAGCACAAGAAACATATACCTTATTAAAGCAAAATACTGCACTCAACTTTGTTGGTAATATTGAAGGAAGAGATATATTTAACGACAAAGCCGATGTAATTGTATGTGATGGATTTACAGGTAATGTAGTGCTTAAAATGGCTGAAGAGCTTTATGAAATTGCTAAGCAAAATGGTATCGATAATCCGTTTTTTAACCGTTGCAACTTTGAAACCTATGGCGGTTCGCCCATACTTGGAGTAAGCAAACCAGTAATAATTGGGCACGGTATAAGCCAACATACTGCATTTACCAATATGCTAAAGTTAGCCGAAAGTATGGTAGCCACTAATGTAATGGCCACTATGGAAACAATACTAGTAGCTGAATAAATAATAAGTTTATTAGTTAATAAGTGTTTTCAAAATTTCATTCTTTAACCATTCAGTTCAAGTTAAATCAACTAAATTTTACATTAAATTTAGAAACATTAAAAGCCCTTTTTGATATTGCAACAACGATTCCAAAAGAAGATATACAACGCTAAAAGGGTTAATATATGCTTACACAATACAGTACCTTTTTTGTTCAAATTAATAATGGCTACAATTACTTGTAGCCATTACTAGTTTATTATTATTGGGGTAATTAATCTTATTTTAAAGCGTAAGCTTTTATAACATTACCTACAACTACATATACACGGTCAGCAGCTTCATCCACCACATATTGGGGTGTGGTATCACTAAATGTTATTTTTTTAGTAACCGTACCAGTATCTTTGTTAAATACTAGCAAACCATTACCCTCGGGCATTTGGCTTAGTATATACAAATTATCTTTAGTGGCTTGGCTAGCTAAGTACCTTACTTTTGCTGCTGCATACAAATCGCTACCAGTGCCACCTGTTATAGCACCAGCTTGGCTGTTAGGCGTTGCTGTAAGTGTGTTTGGCCCTGTTTGTACAAAACTAAATTTACCTTTGCTTACCGCATTTACATCCATTGCTGCACCTGCTACACTTAATGCTGCACCAGCAAATTTCATCAATCTTTTTTTGCTATACCCAATTTCTTTAAAGTTATTGTTATACATCAATTTGCCATCGGCAGTATTAACAGCCGCTACATTTTGATTACTACTAATTACTACTTTATTACCTGCATCTCTAATGTCAACAATAGCAGTTTCTTTTTCATCATCAAATTTTTTAAGTTCTATATCTTCTGCCACTAATTTGTAAGTAACATCGGTAAAGTTAAATGCATGTAGTTTTTCCTTGGCATAGGCATATATAATTTTATTATTTTCATCTTTGCCAAAGTTTGGTACACCTTTTATTTTTATATCTTTATTCCATACATCTTTACCTTTTTCGTAAGTAAGTATATTGGCTCTTTCGTTGGTTAGGTACATTATACCCTTTGCAGTAGGCTCAGCAAATACTAGTCCACCATCTACTTTTTGATCCCACTTATCTTTACCCGTCATATCTACCCATATAAATTTTGTATCTTTTTCATCGCCTTCAATAGCTAGTATACCAGCCTCAGTATATTGTACTTGTATTATGTTACCAATACTTGCATCTTTTTTCCATTTCATAGCACCGTTAGCATCCATTATATTTATACCTTTTTCGTTATACACAATATAATCGGCACCCATTGGGGTTAGGCCGTTTAAGGCATCTTTCATTTTTATAGGTTCTTTTATAGTGCTGTTACCATCGGCTGTATTTAGTTTATCAATATATTTTTTGTACCCAATAAATAAGGCTTTTGCATCGGCACTTAAGTAGGCATCGTCTACATTATCTTCAAACTCTTTTTTCCAACTTAGTGTACCTATTTTGCTAATGCAAAAAATTTCTTTTTTATTAACCAATATTAAATTGCCCACAGCATCTACTTGGGGTGCTATGGTAAATGCTGAGTTACCATACGATTTTACCATTCGCTTTAATGCACCAATACCAACACCACCCGATTTTTCTTTAGCCAAAGGCACTGTCCATAACTCTTTGGCAGTAGCAAAGTCAACCAAACTAACCGATAAAAAACCATCTTTTACACTTTCAATTAACAAACCGTTAAGTGCATTTATAATCATAGTATTACGTACTTTAATACCTTCCTCTTTACTGTCATATACTACTTTGCCATCTTTTGCTTGTAGTATCAATGTATTCTTATTGTTGCTTAATGCCAATGTTTTTTGTCTTTCTATTTTTACAAATGGTGTACCATCTATTACAGTTATATCATCTTCACTCAAGCCTAGTAAGTTAGTTTTTTCCCATAGTACTGTTTTTGTATCGGGGTCAATGCACATAAGCTTAGCATCGGTACCTGTTAGTAACTCACCAGTAGCTGCTTGTATCAAAAATTTTGTGTTGCTTAACACACCACCTGCCGATATTTCAAAAATTGGGGTAGTGCTTTGTGCTTTTGCACCTATAGCAATTAAGGCTATTATTGCAAAGCATAAAATGTTTTTTTTCATGTAACTAATTATTTTTATTTGTGCAAATGTATATAAAAATGCGATACAGTTTTTTTTAATATTAGGGTAAAATGCAGTAGCATAAAATTTAGTTTACCGCTTATCTAATTTGTAAATATATATTATAGTCGTAACACAATAATAGGGTTAATTACCTTACTTTTACAATATAAATAAAACAAATATGATTGCCAATTTTCGTAAATTATTTTTAAGCGTAAGCTTAACATTACTAGTAGGTATAGTGGGGCAAGCCCAAAATGGTACCGATGTATTGCCACTTAACCCTAAAGTAACCATGGGTAAGTTGCCCAATGGAGTTACTTATTATATACAACCAAATGCAAAGCCAGAGCAGAAAGTAGAACTTAGGCTTGTGGTAAATAGTGGTAGTGTAAGTGAAGATGAGGATCAGCAAGGCCTTGCTCACATGTGTGAACACATGGCATTTAATGGTACCAAAAACTTTAAGAAAAACGATATCGTATCGTTTTTACAAGATATTGGTGTAGGCTTTGGTAACGATTTGAATGCCTACACTTTTTTTGACCGTACCGTGTATATATTACCCATACCAACCGACAAAAAAGAAAACCTCGAAAAAGGATTTCAGGTTATAGAAGATTGGGCGCATAATGTAAGCTACAATAATGAAGATATTGATGGCGAAAGACCCATAATATTGGAAGAAAGCCGACTAGGCAAAGGTGCTAATGATAGGATGCAACAAAAATGGTTGCCCGATTACTTTAATGGTAGTAATTATGCTAATAGGTTGCCAATAGGTAAGGATAATATAATACAAAACTTTAAGTACGATGTTATAAAAAGATACTACCGTGATTGGTACCGCCCCGATTTGATGGCCGTAGTAGTAGTAGGCGATATTACCAAAGAAAAAGGGTTGGAAATGATAACCAAACACTTTGGTGGCATACAACCAGTTGCTAACCCAAGGCCTGTACCTGTTGGTAATTTTCCGGCCTATACGGCAAATAAAGGTTCGGTAATAACCGATAAAGAAGCCACTAGTTACAACATACAAATTGCATACAGTGCCTTTCCTTATGCTAGCCTCAAAACAATGGATGACTACAAAAATAGTGTAACACAAGATTTGTTTAACGCTATGCTAAATGCACGATTTAGAGAAATTACCCAAAAGCCCAATCCGCCATTTTTGTTTGCAGGTGGTAGCTTTGGCGGATTTGTAAGAGGGTACAATCAATTTACCCTTAATGCAAGTAGTGGCACACAGGACCCTACAAGTGCCATAAGTGTACTTGTAAATGAGTTAGAAAAAGTAAAACAATACGGATTTTTGGCTACCGAATTAGAAAGAGCTAAAAAAAATACGTTGGCTTATTATGAGAGTAGTTTTAAAAATAAAGATAAAACAGAATCGGGCAACTTTGTAGAGGAATATGTAACCCATTACTTAGACGGTGTGGCTGCACCAGGTATTGAAAATGAATATGCTTATGTAAAAACAATGCTACCAGCAATTACACTAGCCGATATTAATAAAATAGCCGATAGACTTAAAGGACAACAAAACAAATTTTACAACATAACAGGACCCGAAAAGGCAGCTGCATTTACCCTACCCACTAATGAAGCATTGGTGGCTATGGCCACAAAAGCTGAAGCCGAAAAAGTATTGGCTTACGAAGAAAAAGTAATAGCTACCAACTTATTAGCCACCACACCCAAAGCTGGTAAAGTAACCAAACGTACCGAAAATAAAATATTAGGCACTACCGAACTTACCTTAAGCAACGGACTTACGGTTACACTTAAACCAACCGACTTTAAAGAAGATGAAATAGTACTAACAGGAGCTAGGAATGGCGGTACTAGCAACTATGGTGTAGCCGATAAGTATAATGGACAATATGCAGGGCAAATACAAGGAGCAATGGGCTACGGCGACTTTGCACCACAAGACCTTACCAAAGCACTAAGTGGTAAAAAAATACAAGCTGGTGGTAGCTTTAGCGATACTAAAGATAACATATCGGGTAGTAGTACCGTTAAAGATTTGGAAACAATGTTTCAGTTATTGCATTTAAAAATAACTAGCCAACGTAAGGATACGGCTTTGTTTAATTCATTTTTGAAAAAACAAAAAAGCCAATTTGCAGCCATTATGAGTAACCCACAAGCTGCATTTATTGATACATTCAGCAAGTTTTTATTTGCCAACAACCCCTTAGCACCAAGTGCAGTACCCAACCCCAAAGATTTTGATAACATACAGCTTGACCGTTGCCAACAAATATTTAAAGAAAGATTGGGCGACCTTACAGGCATGCAATTGGTAATAGCAGGTAGCTTTAAAGTAGAGCAAATAATACCACTTATAGAAAAGTATGTAGCTAACCTACCAGCAAGTGGCAAAAAAACAATGTATATAGATAGGAAAGTACGGCCACAACGTGGCAACAAACAATTAGAATATAAAGCCGGTAAAGAGCAAAAAAGTTTGATATTACAAGTATTTAGTGGCGAAGTACCCTTTAGCGAAGATTTGCAATTGAAAGCAGAAGCCCTTACACAAGCTATGAATATAAAAATAATAGAAGAGCTAAGAGAAAAGGTGCAAGGCATATATGGTGGAGGTATATATGGCGGTTTGCAAAAAGAGCCGTACTCAAGTTTTAACTTTACAGCACAACTACCAACTGGCCCACTTAAGGTAGATACACTTATAAAAGCATTGCGAATAGAAATGAATAAAATGCAAAAAAATGGCCCCGACCAAAGCACACTCGATAAAGTAAAAAAACAATGGGCAGAGCAAGGTAAAGAACAACTAAAAGATAACAATGCATGGGCTAGCCAATTGCTAGATGCCAAAGTAAATGGCAGCAATATAGATAGGTTTGTAAACTTTGAAAAATATACCAATGCCATTACAATAAAAGATGTACAACAGGCAGCTAAGCTATACCTAAAGCCCGAAAACATGCTAACTGCAGTACTACAACCTACTATAATAGAAGCACCAAAACCAACCGAAGTAAATGGTAGAGCAACAAAAGTAGCTGCCACTTATGATATAACCGATGTAGATGTAACCGTAGAAGTATATGACAATGCAACAGTTGATGGTGATATAATAAGCCTATACTTTAACCAAGATGTGGTGGGCAAAAGCCTAAGCTTAACTGACAAACCACAAACCATAAAATTAAAAGCAAGAAAAGGAACAAATACCATAGTAATGAATGCCGAAAACTTAGGTACTACACCACCTAATACTGCTTATATGGTAGTAAAATGTGGTGGTAAAGAGTACAAAATAGAACTAAGCAGCGACCTCAAAACAAGTGGCGCCATAGTACTTAATTTGAAATAGGGTAGTAGTGGGTTGGGGGTAAAGTTATAGGTATGGGTTTAATGGAAAGGAGAATTCTGCCGAAATTAATAGCGGTGCTGTAACCTTTGAAGCTAGAATTTACGATAGTAGAATAGGTAGGTTTTTTAGTACCGACCCAAGGCAAGGGGAGTATGCTTGGCAAAGTACTTATGTGTATTACAAAAATTGTCCAATTTCAATACTTGACATAAGTGGTATGGGTGGACTTGGCGATCCCATTACAGTATATGCAGGACCAACGGCAATGCAATCAGCTTTAATGTGTCAACATGCATACGGTGATGTAAACGTTGCACTCGAAGGTGGTTGGAAAGTATCTAAGGCTTATAAAAGCACGAAAATTCAAATGACTAATGATGATACAGGTTTTAAATCCCAGTTATATGAACGTACCATGCCAGATGGAAGTAAGCAATACAATTATACTTTTGCAGGAACTGAAGATGGAGTAGATTGGAAAAATAATGCTCAGCAAATTATTGGTTTATCAAAACAATACGAACAAGCTATAGATAATGCAAGAACATTAAATCAAAATTTAGAGGGAAGTTTAACGTTTTCTGGTCATTCTTTAGGCGGTGGTTTAGCAACGGTGGCTGGTTTGGTAACTGATAAACAAGTAACTACTTTTAATCCTGCATGGATGTCATTACCAACAGCATTAGAAAATAGTATATTATTTACAGAGCCATTTCAAACTAATTATATTGTAAGTGGTGAAATACTGAATAAAATACAAACTGTAAAAACAAATGTTGAAAAATCAATGAATCCAATTAAAGTAATATTTCCGCAACTTTTACTACTGCAACAAAGAGGCGAAAAAAAATTTCTAAGCCCAGATATGTCCATTTGGGAACGTATTTTTAACGTTAAGGCAGGGATAATATTACACAAAATGCCAGCTGTTATAAAAGCACTAGAAAAAAGTGGATATGAGCATAGTAATATGTCAGATAATATTGATGCTTCAGAAAAAGTGAATATACCAAATCAAGCAGTACAAACATAATGAAAGCAAAAATATATTTACTTAATATTGTAACAATTCTAATGTCCTGCAACTTTTCGCAATTTAGTACCAATGAATTACCAGGGTTTAATTTTGATAATTTCAAAAACACTCCTGTTAAAGATTTAGCTATTGCCGCTAGAAATAATAATATTGATAAAATTGAAACAATACTCAAAAATAACACTCTAGAAATTGATTATGCTGAAACTAAGTTTAATAATAATATTTTACTTTGTGCAGTAGTAAATAATAAATTAGCCGCAACAGAAAAACTGATACAATTAGGTGCAAATGTTAATTATAAAACCAAAGATGAAGATAGCTTAAATGCAATACTTGCTTGCTGCTTATACAATGAAAGTAATGATACAAGTATGCTTTCTTTACTATTAAGATATGGTGTAGATATAAATTCTATTATTACTTCTACTAAAGATTACAAACTAGAAAATACTCCTCTACTTGCTTTAATAACATCTTCAGTTATAGGCAAAAATATGCTTAAGATTAAATATTTAGTTAATAAGGGAGCTAATGTTAATATTTCTTTAAATGGAGAAATAAATAATCTTATTAGAAAATCAATAGAGTTAGATAGATTAGATATTCTTAAGTTTTTATTTTTGAACTCTAAAATTGAAATTCCTAAATTTTATGGTTATATATATCGAGAAACAAATCATCCAAGAAAATTAACTATAATTGAAGCATTATATAGTAACGATTACGTAAAAGGTTCTAAGAATGATAAGCTACGAACAGAAATTATTGATTTTTTAAAAAGTAAAGGACAGAATAATTAAATTATACCCATGGAAATTTTTTTAAATCTCACTTCAATTTTATTCACATTTTTTTTTAATTTTCAAGTTGACAATATTGATAGAATAGGAGTCAAAGGGCCTTTGACATTTAATAAATGTAAGTTTATAATTTCTTGGACAAAAATAGTTAATGAGACTTATTATATACAAGAGTATTTACCAAAAGGAGAAAAAATTGAAAATTTTAGTGAAATGTTAACCGTACATTTATTTACAAAAGATAGTTCAGTAAACAATGCTGTTGCAATTAAAATAAATGAATTGGACTTAAGAAAAAAATTTGACAACATTTGTAATTATCAAATTAGTAACAGTCCAGATAGTAAGGAATGGATTGTTGATTTTATAATTAGTGAATCAAAAAATAATGTAATTAATATAGTCGAATTCAATATTTACCGTTATAAACAAATTGAGTTAAATAATTCAAAAGCACTATTAGTATTTTCATATACAAAAAGAACTTATGGAAAAAATATAAATAACTTTCTTAACGAGTTATCTAAAATTAGAATAGCATTACTTAATTCAATGATAAAATTCACCATACCTAAAATTATATTGCGTAAAATTAAGTAAAAACACCCCACTGGCGCAGGTCTTAAGTGAGTAAATATCCCACTGGCGCAGGTCTTAAGTGAGTAAATAACCCACTGGCGCAGGTCTTTCATACTAGTGCTGGGTTCTGCCCAGTGCTTTAGGGTTACTTTTTTAGCGGTAATTAGAGGGGAGAGGAAAAAAAATAAGAAATTAAGGAATTAAGGAATTAAGAAATGAAGGAATGGAGGAATGAAATAAAAAACATAATTAAGGCATATAAAATTTTACCAAACAATTATTTACCCACCAATTTCAGCTATCAAACCAATTAGTTTTTCTTTATTGTCCTTATGGCTATAGCATAACAAAACTATCCAACACATTTTTTCAAAACAAACTACAACTAACAGCAACAATTCGACATTGTAAAACTATAAACAAACTACTACACTTAGCCAATTAAGTGATTACTTAATAAAGCAGCTTACCTATTTGTAAAAAAAATTAGTACTACTACTTATGCCTAAACCAACAAGTAGCACTTTCCATATCATAAGCTTTAAACACTGTGTTAATAGGCGTTCCGTGTATTACTTTGTTGGCAAATGTAGTATTGGCTACATAGTTAAATACACCCATATCTAATGTATATAGCGTATGGTTGGTACTGCTGTATTTTAAGTGTAAGCTACATATATGCTCTAGCAACAGTAACATTACGTTAAGCCGTCCACCAATAATACCGCAGTTAAGTAAGGTGTTATTGGCATATTTTAATTCGTAAGTTTCAAAATTTTCAATGTTATTGCGTAAGTGGGTGTGGTGTTGTATCATCCAATTGCAATTGAGTGTAGTAGCCTCATCACCACAAAATAAGTTGTTAGTATTGGCTACATACTGTGGTTGTATAAACGGATTTTTAAGTACCGTTACATCGGTACTATCAGTAACAAATATATTGTTAATACTATCAATATTATTGTTAAGGTAGTTGAGGTATATAAAGTAGCGGTATATATTAGCATTATATATAGGGTGTGGTGCTACTGTTACAAATGTTACATATTCGTTTTGGTAAGTAGCAATTGTAGCTTCACTATAAGTGTTGTGAAATAGTATAGCCTTTAATTTTAAATCAACAACAGAGTTGTACCAACTTTCAATTATACTAAAGTCATTGTGGGGCAGTGTTTGGCTTCGGTTTACATCATAATTGCCAGTAAATAAAGTAGCTAATATTAAATCTTTTTTATTCAATTTAGTAGGTTACTTATTTATATAGTTTGCAGTTTATTTTTAAGGCTATTGGTTATACTATTGGGGTTATTGCGGTAGTATATATAAGTTCGTTCTTTACGCTTTGCTACTTTAAATTGTTTAATTACCTCATCGTAAAAAAAACTATCAGCTGCATACATGGTGTTAAAGGGAATAGTTTCAAACACCTTTTTTTCACCAAAAAAAGTAGCGAATAACTTGCAATTATCTACATGTATATTTTTGGTATTATCATATTTGTCAGGCACGTAATAATCGGCAGTAGTATTGGCAATAGTTATGGTGTTAGCATACGTAAGTTGTGCATACATAGTGTATTGCATACATACTTGTAAGTGGTTAGGTTTGTACTCATCGTCGGCATCTATTATAGCTATATAGCTACCATTGCTAAGTTGTACCCCTTTATTTATACTTTCACTTTGCCCACAGTTAGGGTGGCAAGTGTAGTGTATTTTGTGTTGGTACAGTTGGCAATAAGCCATTAGCTTTGTTGTAAGTAAAGTGTTGCTCCCATCATTAATAATTATAAGTTCAAACTGTTGGTAGGTTTGTTGCAATACCGATTTTATAGCACGTTTTACTTGCTCAAATGGTGTATTGTAAACGGTCATTAGTACCGATACTTTAATTGTATTGTCTAGCATTTTTGCAAAATAAAGCAGATATATTCAATTTGCAATACTTTGTATAAGCATAACATTAAAATAATATATACTACCTTACTTAGCCATTACAATAGTTACTTTTTTATTTTTAATTTTTTCCATTTTTATGCGAAGTAATAATTCATTAACCAATGTTTTTTTAACTGCCACAAAACTAAAAAAATCTTTAACATCAATAATGCCAATATCCTCTTTTTTCAAATTTCCTTTATTAGTCAAAAATCCCACAATATCAATTTTGTTTACCTTATCTTTTTTACCAGCAGCTACAAATAAGGTACTCCATTTTGGTTTTGGTGGCAATACTGTTTCGGTTGGCAATATTATTTCACTATCTATTGTAGGTACATAATTAGGCATTACTTCCTCTGCCGATAATAGTATGGTAACCGTACCACTAGCATCCATACGGGCTGTACGGCCATTGCGGTGGGTAAATATTTCTTCGGTACTTGGTATATGGTAGTGTATTATATGCCTTATGTTGGGTATATCTAACCCTCTACTTGCAAGGTCGGTGGTTACCAAATAGTTTACAGTGCCGTTCCTAAATTTACATAAGGCACTGTCCCTTTCTTGCTGTTCCATAGCACCGTGGTAGTATTGGTTACTTAGCCCATTTTGTGTTAAGTATAGGCTTACCCTTTCTACACTTTCTCGGTTGTTGCAGAATAGTATAGTCGATTTGGCACCTATATAACAAAGCAATTGAAAAGCCTCAGCCAACTTATCTTTATCCTTACATTTTAATAAATTTATTTCAAGTATGGTGTTTTTTTGCTCCGCCAAATAATTAAGGGTATAAGCATTTTCGTAATTTAAGTAGCTAGGAAAGTGTTTGAGTTCCGTAGCAGACGTTAATATTTTGTGGCTTACATTTTTTAATTGGTTTAGTATGTACTCCATCTCGTCGCCAAAGTTTTGCTCTAGCAATTTGTCAAACTCATCTAATATTACAGTGGTAATTGTATTTTTATTTATGTTAAATCTTTTTAAGTGATCGGCTAATCTACCTGGTGTACCTACTATAATTGTAGGAGCTTCGGTTAAGTTGTTTTCTTCGGTTTCACGTTTGTGGCCACCATAGCAGCAAGTAATTTTTTGGGGTAGTCCCATTGTTTTATATACTTTTTCTATTTGCATAGCTAACTCTCTACTAGGTACTATTATAAGTAGGGTAGTACCCGTGTAAGGTTGGGTAAGTTGCTTATGTACCGCTAACAAAAATGCCAAAG
This sequence comes from Chitinophagaceae bacterium, assembly GCA_043778255.1. GTDB lineage: Bacteria > Bacteroidota > Bacteroidia > Chitinophagales > Chitinophagaceae > JAYWGN01. Next base: position 128,794 of record JAYWGN010000057.1, read on the forward strand.
TTTTTCCTGTTCCAGTATTAGAAAACAGTATTACATTATTATGTTCAGTAGCTGCTGTAATAGTAGCAAGTTGCATTTCGTTCAAGTTGGCAATGCCCATTTTTTGCAATATTGGGTCGTACTCAGTTTGGTATTGGCTCATAAGTGGTAAAGGTACTAAAGTTGGCAACAGTAGTATGGAGTAATTATAAGTAGTTAATGTTGTACTATATTATGCTAATCATTTAGCCGCCAAGGCGGCAAAATAGGTGTTAACGAAATTGTAAAATAAAAAAAGTGGCTAAACTTATTACTTACTTAATAGTCATTGTATAAGCAAATGCATTTAATAAACATAAAATTAAACTTATTAAATAGTACATTTGCAAAGCAAAAAAATAAAAATATGAATAAAATTATAGCCGTATTACTACTACTAATTTCATCAAATAATGCAATAGCACAATGTGCTACTAAAAATACTGATGCTGCTGCCAAAGCAATATTAGATGGTGTTAGTAAAAAATATAAATCGTACAGTAGTGTGAGTGCTAAGTTTACAATACGTAGCGAAAATGCCAGTGGCAAAGCCCTAACAAGCAAAAGTGGAATATTATTAGCCAAAGGTGCTAAGTATAAAGTAAGTATAACAGGGCAAGATATTTATTGCGATGGTACCACCGTATGGACATACGACAAAGCAGCAAACGAGGTAACTATAACCAAGTACGATGGTTCAAATGCTAGCATAACACCACAAAAAATATTTACTAACTTTTACGATAAGGACTTTTTGTACAAACTAAATGGCGAGAAAAAAGAAGATGGAAAAAATGTACAAGAAATAGAAATGACACCTTGCAACAAAACCCGACCTTACTCCAAAGTGTATATATATGTAGACAAAGCGGGCAGTACAATTGCCAAAACAAAAGTACTTGAAAAGGGTAGTAACAATAGGTTTGTATTAGCGGTAAACAGCCTTACTCCCAATACTGCCGCTACTGATGCAAGTTTTAAATTTAATGCTGCTACTTACCCAAGTGTTGAAGTTATAGACCTTCGATAATTAATTTAAAACTTTAGTTATAGCAATATAGTTAGTTAACCACCACATTTAGTAGCTAATCATTTGTAGCAATTTTGTATCTTTGCACACCAAATAAAGTACATGCAACCAATACAAATGGTAGATACGAAAGCCCAGTATCTTAAAATAAAAACTGAAATAGATAATGCAGTAATGGATGTAATAGAAAGTGCCGCCTACATTGGTGGTAAGGCTGTTACCGAATTTACCAATAACTTACAACAATACTTAGGTGTAAAGCACGTAATACCTTGTGCTAATGGTACCGATGCATTGCAAATTGCCTTTATGGCACTAGGTTTGCAACCCGGCGATGAGGTAATTACACCCTCATTTACCTACATTGCTACTGTAGAGGCTGCAGCCGTACTAGGCATTAAACCAATATTTGTAGAGGTTTCCCCCTCCGATTTTTGTATTGATGCTGAAGCAATTGAGGCAGCAATTACGCCTAATACTAAAGCAATAGTACCTGTACATTTGTACGGGCATAGTGCTAATATGGAGGTTATTTTGGCAATAGCCAAAAAATATAACTTAAAAGTAATTGAAGATGGAGCACAGGCAATAGGTGCTACATTTACATTTGCCAACGGCGATACAAAAAAAGTTACAACAATTGGCGATATAGGATGCCTTTCATTTTACCCTAGCAAAAACCTTGGTGCCTATGGCGACGGTGGTGCCGTGGTAACTAACGATGATGCACTTGCAGCAGCTATTAAAATGATAGCATCACACGGGCAAAGTGTACGGTACTACCACGATGTAATAGGCTGCAACAGCCGGCTGGACGGCATACAAGCTGCTATACTCAACAAAAAATTGCCGCATTTAGATACGTATAACAATGCAAGAATTGCACTAGCAAATACTTATAACAAAGCATTTAGCCAAAGCAATAGGTTTATATTACCTTCGGTAAAAGATAATTGCAAACACGTATTTCACCAATACACCTTAATAGTAAATGAAGTAGAAAATGCCGCAAAGTACCGCAACAATATGCAAACTTATTTGGCGGAGCATAACATACCAAGTATGATTTATTACCCAGTGCCTTGCCACAAACAAAAAATGTTTGCAGCATATAATGGTGCTGCTTATAATTTGCCGGTAACGGATTGGCTTACTAATAGGGTAATATCGTTGCCAATGCATACCGAAATGAGTGAAGAACAAAGCGAATTTATAATAGCCAAAGTGTTACAATACGTAGAGAGGCATTAATATGATAATATGATAATTTGCTAATTTGCTAAACAAGAATAAAGCAAAATAAATTGTTGTAATAAAAAACAGAAAAGATTAATAATTAGATTCAAATTATTAATTTTTAATTATTAATTATTAATTAAGTATAATGAATATAGCAGTAGTAGGAACAGGATATGTAGGGTTAGTAACGGGTACTTGCTTTGCCGAAACAGGCAATAATGTAGTATGTATTGACATTGATAGTACTAAAGTAGCAAAATTAAAAAGTGGACAAATAACCATTTTTGAACCAGGGTTAGAAAAACTTTTTGAACGAAATTTAAACGAAGGTCGCCTCTCATTTACCACCTCACTTGCTGAAGGTATAGCAAATGCACAAATTATTTTTTTGGCATTGCCCACACCACCTGGTGCCGATGGTAGTGCCGATTTAAAATATATATTAGGCGTTGCCAACGATTTGGGTAGTATATTAAATAAAAATAACTATACCGTAATTATTGATAAAAGTACTGTGCCAGTAGGTACTGCCGAAAAAGTAAGACTAGCCATTACAAATGCTGCACTTATAGCAAACCCCCATGGCGATGGTTTAGGCGAGGCTGCATTTGATGTTGTATCCAACCCTGAGTTTTTGAGAGAGGGTGTAGCAGTAGCTGACTTTATGAAACCCGATAGGGTAGTAATAGGCACTAGCAGCAATAAAGCTAAAGAAATAATGAGCGAATTGTATGCCCCATTTGTACGTAGTGGTAACCCTGTAATATTTATGAACGAAAAAAGTGCAGAACTTACAAAGTATGCTGCCAACTCTTTTTTGGCAACCAAAATTACTTTTATGAACGAAATTGCTCGGCTTTGCGAACTAGTAGGAGCCGATGTAGATATGGTACGTAAAGGCATTGGCAGTGATGATAGAATTGGTAAACGTTTTTTATTTTCGGGCATCGGTTATGGCGGTAGTTGTTTCCCCAAAGATGTACAGGCACTCATACACTCCAGCAAGGAGGTAGCTTATGATTTTAAAATATTAAATGCTGTAACCGAAGTAAATGAATTGCAAAAAACGGTACTAATTCCTAAAATAGAAAAGTACTTTGGAGGTAATATTAAAGGCAAACACTTTGCCTTATGGGGCTTAGCATTTAAGCCCAATACTGATGATATACGTGAAGCTCCAGCTTTGTATATAATTGACGCTTTGCTAAATGCAGGTGCTACCGTTACCGCTTTTGACCCGGAGGCTATGCCAAATGTACAAGCAGAAATTGGTGATAAAATTACCTATGCCAAAAACCAATATGAGGCTTTGCAAAATGCAGATGCATTAATAATAGCAACGGAATGGAGTGTATTTAGAACACCTGATTTTGTAAAAATTGAAAATACACTTACTAACAAAGCCATATTTGATGGGCGAAATTTATTTGATTTGCATACATTACAAAAACTTGGTTTCCATTACGAAAGTATAGGGAGAGAGGCAATAAGCCCCCTAATCCCGCAAGGGGGACTTTGACATAATAATTGACAAACAATAGTTTAATATAAATGGATTTACAAATAAAAAATACTGAAGCTGTAAATCCCCCCTTAGGGGGTGGGGGGGCAAGGGTATTAATTACAGGTGCAGCGGGGTTTTTGGGTTCACACTTATGCGATAAGTTTGTTAATCAAGGCTTTCAAGTTATTGGTATGGATAATTTAATAACTGGCGAAATGAGTAATATTGCCCATTTAATGCCACTTTCTAACTTCGAATTTTACCACCACGATGTTACAAAGTTTATTCACATTGAAGGCAAGCTTGATTATATATTGCACTTTGCATCACCTGCAAGCCCTATTGATTATTTAAAAATTCCGATACAAACACTTAAAGTAAGTTCGTTAGGTACTCATAATTGTTTGGGTTTGGCTAAAGCCAAAAATGCCAGAATACTAGTAGCAAGTACCTCCGAAATATATGGCGACCCATTAGTACAACCACAAAATGAAGATTATTGGGGCAACGTAAATCCTATAGGGCCACGTGGAGTGTATGATGAGGCAAAAAGATTTCAAGAGTCCATAACAATGGCCTACCATACCTTTCACCAAGTGGAAACAAGAATTGTAAGAATATTTAATACCTACGGGCCACGTATGAGGCTTAACGATGGTAGAGCCTTACCCGCCTTTATAGGCCAAGCATTACGAGGCGAAAACCTTACTATATTTGGCGATGGTAGCCAAACCCGTAGCTTTTGTTACGTTACCGATTTGGTAGATGGGGTGTATAAATTGTTATTTAGCAATTACCAATTGCCTATTAATATTGGTAACCCCGACGAAATATCGTTACTCAACTTTGCCAAAGAAATAATAACATTAACCAACACCACATTACCCATAACATACTTGCCCTTGCCAACCGACGACCCCAAACAACGTAAACCCGATATAACAAGAGCAGCCCAAATATTACAATGGAAACCCTTAATTAATAGACAAGAAGGATTAGCTTTAACGTACCAATATTTTAAAAATTTACCCCAAAGTGAATTGCTCAAACAACCCAAACAATTTATAACCGAATAATGAATATATACCAACAATTAATTGATAAAAAAGAGAAACTAGCAGTAGTAGGTTTGGGCTATGTAGGCTTACCAATTGCATTAGAATTTGCAAAGCATATAAGCGTAATTGGGTTCGATATTAATGAGGCTAGGGTAGCACTAATGAACCAAGGTATTGACCCAAGTAATGAAATTGAAAAAGAATATTTTAATAATAAGGATATCGTATTTACCCATAAAATAGAAGAATTAAGCAAAGCTAAATTTTTTGTAATAGCCGTACCCACACCTGTGGACGACCATAAAGTACCCGACCTAACACCTGTATTAAGTGCATCTAATACCATTGGCAAAGTATTAAAAAAAGGTGATTATGTAGTATTTGAATCTACCGTGTACCCTGGCTGTACCGAGGAGGATTGTTTACCAATTATTGAAAAAATATCGGGGCTTACTATGGGTACCGATTTTAAATTAGGCTATTCGCCAGAAAGAATAAACCCAGGTGATAAAGTACATACACTTGCTAATACCATTAAAATAGTAAGTGGCTGCGACCACGAAAGTTTGCAAGAAATTGCTAAAACTTACGAACTTGTAGTAACAGCTGGTGTACACCGAGCACCAACAATTAAGGTTGCCGAAGCTGGTAAAATAATAGAAAATACCCAACGAGATTTGAACATATCGTTAATGAATGAACTGTCCATAATATTTGATAAAATGAACATTAATACATACGATGTAATAGAGGCAGCTAGTACCAAATGGAACTTTCATAAATACCAACCTGGGCTTGTAGGTGGGCATTGTATTGGTGTAGATCCTTACTACCTTACCTACAAAGCACAACAGCTTGGTTACAACTCCAAAGTAATAGCAGCAGGTAGGTTTGTAAATGATGAGATGCCAAAGTATGTAGCTAAAAAAGTAGTACAACACGTTATAAAAAATGCTGCCTTTCCATCGAGTGCTAAAGTATTGGTATTAGGTGCTACCTTTAAAGAAGATGTAACGGATATTCGTAACTCCAAAGTATCTGATACGGTAAAGGAGCTATTAGATTATTCCATACTTGTTGACTTTTACGACCCAAATGCCGATGCAGCCTCAGTGTTACACGAATATGGTGTTGCTATGGTAGCCGAAATTGGTAACCATTACGATGCTATTGTAATAGCCGTAGCTCACAAAGAATTTAAAGCATTTGACGAAAATTATTTTATAAGTATTACCAATAGCAATGCATTAATTGCCGATTTGAAAGGCCTATATCGCAATAAAATAACCACACTAAAATACTGGAGTTTATAACCCAAAAAAAAATATTTTGGCCTTGGCCAATACATAAATAAAAATGATAAATAATATGTTAAAAAACGGCAGCAATATTGTAATTACAGGTGGTGCAGGTTTTATTGGATCACATGTGGTAAGGTTATTTGTAACCCAATATCCTCAATATAATATTATTAATGTAGATGCATTAACTTATGCAGGTAATTTGGAAAATTTGAGTGATGTTAAAGATGCTCCAAATTATACATTTTGCAAATTAGATATTACCGATGAAGTTGAAATGGCTAACTTTTTTGCATCACATACGGTTGATGCTGTTATACACTTAGCAGCCGAAAGCCATGTGGATAGGAGCATAACCGACCCACTATGTTTTATTAAAACTAATGTATTGGGAACTGCTAATTTGCTTAATAATTGCCGCATACAATGGCATAATAATTACGATAATAAATTGTTTTACCATGTAAGTACCGATGAGGTTTTTGGTAGCTTAGGCAACGAAGGTTTTTTTACGGAATCCACTGCCTACGACCCTCGTAGCCCTTATAGTGCAAGCAAAGCAGCAAGTGATCACTTAGTAATGGCTTATCATCACACATACAATATGCCTATTAAAATGAGCAATTGTAGCAACAACTATGGCTCACACCATTTCCCCGAAAAGCTAATACCGTTAATGATATTAAACATTATAAACAAAAAACCACTGCCCGTATATGGCAAAGGCGAAAATGTGAGAGATTGGCTGTATGTTAATGATCATGCAAGGGCTATTGATACTATATTTCACAACGGCAATATTGGCGAAAGTTATAATGTAGGAGGCTTTAATGAATGGAAAAATATTGATTTGGTACACCTACTTTGTACTATTATGGACGAACAGTTGCAACAGCCCAAAGGCACTGCAGCACAATTAATAACTTATGTAACCGACAGAAAAGGGCATGATTTACGCTATGCCATAGATGCTACAAAACTTAATAAACAATTGGGATGGAGCCCAAGTGTAGTATTTGAGGAAGGCTTGTTGAAAACTGTGCAATGGTACTTGCAAAATACGGAGTGGATTAATAATGTAACTAATGGTGCTTACCAAAACTATTATAACCAACAATATAATACTTTATAAATATGCCCTTTGTAACCACACCATTTGACGGCTTACGTATATTTGAACCTATCATTTATAATGATGAGAGAGGCTATTTTTACGAAAGTTTTAATAAAAAAAATTATAACGAACTTGCCTTAACCAACGAATTTGTACAGGATAACCAAGCCTACAGCTGCTTTGGTGTAGTAAGAGGGTTGCATTACCAATGTGGCGATGCTGCACAAGCCAAATTAGTATCGGTATTGCAAGGTGCAGTTATTGACGTAGTAGTTGATTTGCGAAACGATAGTGATACCTACGGCAAAAGTTTTTGTATTGAATTAAATGATACTAACAAAAAACAATTGTATGTACCACGGGGCTTTGCACATGGCTACTCGGTTATAAGTAGCCATGCATTGTTTTATTATAAATGCGATAACTATTACAATAAAGCTGCCGAGGCTGGCATTAACTTATTAGATACAACACTTAATATTAATTGGCAAGTACCAACCAATAGTATGATACTATCGGATAAAGATAAAATATTAACTAATTTTAATGCTTCGCAAAAATATTTTTAAACTAATTATATAGTTAAAATGCCTTCAACAATATTAGTTACAGGTGCTAATGGCCAATTAGGAATGGAGTTGCAAGTACTAGCAAAAGCATTTACCCAATACCAATTTATATTTACTACTAAAGATGTATTGCCTATACATGACGAATCGATTGTGCATTATTTTTTTAAAAAATACCAACCTCAATATTGTATAAATTGTGCTGCATACACTGCTGTTGATAAAGCCGAAACTGATGTAGCCCAAGCTACTTTAATTAACGAAACTGCCCCGCTTTACTTGGCACAAGCTAGTTTGCTATACCATACCAAACTTATACATATATCCACCGATTATGTGTTTGATGGGGCTACTACCATACCCTATACCGAAACTGCAACTACTAACCCATTAAATGTATATGGGCATACCAAATTGAATGGCGAAACTAATGTATTGCAAACCAACCCCAACAATATAGTAATACGTACAAGTTGGGTGTACAGTGAGTTTGGGAGTAATTTTGTAAAAACAATGATTAGGCTATTACAAACAAAAGAAAGTATAAATGTAATAAATGACCAAATTGGTTCGCCCACTTATGCAGCTAGTTTGGCTACTATAATAATGCAAATAATTACACTAATTAATACACAAAAAAGAGAGATAAACGGCATATATAATTACAGTAGCAACACCGAAATAAGTTGGTACAACTTTGCTACCGATATAAAATATATACTTAACAGCAACTGCAATATTAATGCTATACCCACTACCGAATACCCAACACCAGCCATAAGGAGTAAGTATAGTGTGTTACATAAAACTAAAATTGTAAATGAATTGGGTATTGAATTAAGTGATTGGAAAAGTGACCTAAAAATTTGTATAAATAAATTATTGCTAAATAAATAAAATGAGTACTGAAAATAATGTAGATGATAAATTGGCTTACCCAATTGGTAAATATATACCACAACCATTTAGCGAAAAGCTAAAAAGAGAATGGATGCAGGACATACAATTTTTGCCCGGCTTAGTAGAGCATGCTATTGAAAATATGGACAGCTACCAACTTGAAAAACCCTATAGAGTAGGTGGGTGGAATAGTAAGCAAGCAGTACACCATATAGCCGATAGCCATATAAATGCCTACATACGTTTTAAACTAGGTATGACGGAGGATAACCCCACTATAAAGCCATACAACGAGGCACTTTGGGCTATTACAAAAGATGTAAATGAAGTGCCTATTAACATTTCCATTACGCTGCTTTATGCTTTGCATACAAGGTGGTACCATTACTTACTTAGCTTAACTACTACCGATTGGCAACGTACAGTAGTACACCCTGAGCATAACAAACAAATGACCCTATGGCACTTATTGGGCATGTATGCTTGGCATGGCAAACACCATGTAGCACATATTCAGTTGGTGAAAGACCGTAAATAATTTTTCAATTTATAACTTAGCTTTTTTTTGTTTGTATTTACTATTGCTACCCTTTTGCTACTTATACCAAATACATTACAAATACTGCATAAAATATGGATTTGTATTGGCTCATTTATTAGTTGTATTTTCACATTCTTTTAATAAATTTCCGTCTTGGTGGGGTTTCGGTTTACCGCATTAGGCGTTTCTGTCTAGGTGGGGTCTTGTGGCTCGTACCTAACCCTACCGTAAAGTTAACTTTGCATATTGCACTTAAACAAAATACAATTTGTAATTTTATTCATTAAAAAGAACTAACTAATAAACGTTGGGGTCGCACCAAAGCCCGTACCGCCAAATGCGGTAAACCGAAGACCCCAACGGGACAAGAAAAACCAAAGAACTCAATGGGACAAAATAGTAAACCCTAACAACCATTATTCTACATAAGTCTATCCATATTCACTAATAATTCCCTAACAAAATTTCAATTTATTATTTCCCATTTTTCAACGATATTTGCAACACACTAGCTTTATTTACACAATATGAAAGATTTTCAGTTTATAACCAACTCCTCACCTGCATATATTGAACAATTGTACCAACAATATACCACCAACCCTAACTCTATTGATGTTGAGTACAAAAAGTTTTTTGAAGGGTATGATTTTGCTGTAAGCAATGTTACTACAGCTGCTTCGCAAAATGCTACTGCCAATACTACTGCTACACAAAATGGTAAGGCTAGTAGTATTGCTTCGCAAAATAGTGAACCTAATAGTACTGCTTTGCATAATGCAAATGCTGAACCTACCAATGCCTTGGACAAAGAGTTTGCTGTATATCAGCTTATATTGGCTTACCGCAAAATTGGGCATCTTGCTGCCAAAACAAACCCCATAAGAGAACGTAAAGACCGTGGTGCAAATTTGGAGTACAAAAATTTTGGCCTTGCCGAAACTGACCTAACTACAACATTTGCCGCAGGCAAATTTTGTGGGCTTAACCAAGCTACCTTACAAGCTATAATTACACATTTGCAAAATTGCTATACTCACCATATTGGTGTAGAAATAGCATCGCTTAATAAGCAAAATAGAGTAGATTGGTTGCAGCACGAATTGGAACAAACAATGGCACAACCCGTACCACTCGAAAAAAGAAAACGAATATTAGAAAAACTAAATCATGGTGTATTATTCGAAAAATTTTTGCACACCAAATACATAGGGCAAAAAAGATTTAGCCTCGAAGGAGGCGAAACCACCATACCTGCATTAGATGCCATTATTAATACAGCAAGTGAATACGATGTGCAAGAGGTAGTAATTGGTATGGCACACCGTGGTAGGTTAAATATACTGGCCAATACATTAGGCAAAACCTACGAACATATATTTAGCGAATTTGAAGGCAATAGCCTACCCGACCAAACAATGGGCAGTGGCGATGTAAAGTACCACATGGGTTACAGTAGCGAATTAACTACTACTAACGGCAAAAACATTTACTTAAAACTAATGCCTAACCCTAGCCACTTAGAGGCTGTAAACCCTGTGGTAGTAGGCTTTGCAAGGGCTAAAGCCGATACCTTATACGAAAGTAATTTCGATAAAATATTGCCTATACTGATACACGGCGATGCCTCAGTAGCGGGGCAAGGTATAGTATATGAAGTGCTACAAATGAGCGACCTCAAAGGCTATTATACTGGTGGTACTATACACTTTGTAATTAATAACCAAATTGGCTTTACCACCGACTTTGATGATGCTCGAAGCAGCGATTATTCCACTTCAATAGCAGCTACCGTAAATGCTCCAGTACTACACGTTAATGGCGACGACCCCGAAACTGTAGTAAAAGCTGTAGAAATTGCCACTCGATACCGACAACAATTTAATAGCGATATATTTATTGATATGGTATGCTACCGTCGCCACGGGCATAACGAAGGGGACGACCCAAAATTTACCCAACCACAACTGTATGCACTTATTGACAAGCATGCCAATCCAAGAGAGGTATATACCCAATACCTTATGCTTAACGGTGAACCCGAAGCTCAAGCTATGGCAAAAGATATGGAGCAAAAATTTTGGGCCGATTTGCAAGAACGATTAGATAATATAAAGCAACATCCCTTACCTTACAAATACCAACAACCCGAATTGGACTGGAAAACCTTACGTAGAGCCACTCCTGCCGATTTTGATGAAGTGCCAAACACAGCAATAAGTGAGGAGGCTTTCAAAAATATATTTGATGGTATAATGGCCATACCCACCGACTTTAAAGCTTTGCGTAAAGTAGAAAAAATAATACAGGACAAAATAAAATTACTTAACGACGAAAATAAATGTGATTGGGCAACAGGCGAATTACTAGCTTATGCAAGTATATTGCTCGATGGTAAAGATGTACGAATGAGTGGGCAAGATGTACGAAGAGGCACATTTAGCCATAGGCATGCAGTACTAAGAGACGAAGATACCGATAAAGCCTATAGCCGATTAAGTAATATTAATGGTGCTACTGGTAAGTTTAGAATATATAATAGTTTGTTAAGTGAGTATGGCGTATTAGGGTTTGAGTATGGCTATGCCTTAGCTAACCCAAATGCACTGGTACTTTGGGAGGCACAATTTGGCGATTTTTGTAACGGTGCCCAAACTATGATTGACCAATTTATAATAGCTGGTGAGCAAAAATGGAATAGAATGAATGGGCTTGTAATGCTGCTACCACACGGCTACGAAGGGCAAGGCCCAGAGCATAGCAGTTCACGGATGGAACGTTTTTTGCAAATGAGTGCTGAGCTTAATATTATAGTGGCTAATGTAACAACGGCTGCTAACTTATTTCACCTATTGCGGCGGCAATTGGCTATGCCATTTAGAAAGCCCTTAATTATATGTACCCCAAAGGCCAACCTTAGGCATACAGGGGCTTACAGTGCCGTAGCAGAGTTTACTACAAGTAGCTTTAAGCCAGTAATTGATTGCATATTTTGCGAAGCAGCTAATGTAACCAAAGTACTGTTATGTAGTGGCAAAATATACTTTGACCTTGCCGAAAAACAACAAAAAGAAAATAGAAAAGATGTAGCCATAGTAAGGTTGGAGCAAATATACCCAACACCCGAAAAAATGCTGTTGGCATTGCAACAACAATACAAAAAAGCAATATGGTTTTGGGTGCAGGAAGAGCCTTTAAATATGGGTGCAGCTACCTACCTCAAAATGAACTTAACTACTATAAACTTTGGCATTATAAGCCGTACAGCAAGTGCAAGTACAGCCACAGGTTACGCCAAAGTACATGCTCAGGAGCAGCAAGAAATTATTGAAACTGCATTTGGAATATAAAAGTTAATTATCTATTTCAGTATTTATGTAGGGCCAACCCCATTTTAAAAAATCGGGCATAGCCAAGCCCCAAGTAGGTACATCGTGTTTGCCACCTTCCATTTGGTTATAATATATATCGTTAGGGTAGTGGTAGCCTTTTTTTACCAATTCGTCTATCAACTCTTTTGTATCGTCAATACTATCTATAACCCCATTGCCATTACGATCGGCCTGCTCATCGAGTGTGCCACATTGAAAGTATAACTTAAGCCAAGGTGCATAATTGCCTGCTCTTATTTGTTGGTGCATTATACGGTCCAGGTCTTCACTATACGTATCATCAACATGGCGGCTACGCCACCAAAATGAACCTGAAAAACAACCCACCTTATCAAATTGATTAGCTTTATTCCACACTATATCCAAAGCACTTAATGCACCTAACGAAAAACCAGCAAAGGCTTTTTCTCTTACATTAGGCAAGTTGTATAATTGGCGTAAGTAGGGTAGCAACTCTTCAAATATAAAATAAGTATAAGCCTCTGCCTTGGCTCCATAGCCCTTATAATCAGTAATACAAGCTGTGCCATACTCGTTACGCCTATCGGCACTGCAATGTATGCCAAATGCGATTATTGGCTCTATTTCGTGTGCCAACACCATATTATTAAGCATAGTAGCAAAGTCAAATTTTGGTAAATCTTGCCCATCATTTATTAGTATCAAAGGCATTTGGGTAGCATCGGTAATGGTGGTAGGTAAGTAGGCATCAATTATAACATTGCGTTGCAAAAATTGGGAATATACATTTAATCTTTCGGTACGTACAGCTAGTTCATTTTCAATTACCATAAGTACAAATATAAACTTTTTGTAAAAATATTTGCTATGGTATAAAAAATAATTTTTTTGGTGAAACCATATATTATTTGCCGAAGTAGAAAATAGTTTTGTTTTATTAGCATAAACAAAATACATTTGAATTCAACAACTTTACAATAAAACCAAATAATAAAAGTTATGAAAAAAATAGGCATTTTACATGGCAAAGAAAGATCGTTTCCTGAGGCATTTGTAGCTAGGGTTAATAGCAAAAATGTAGAGGGTATAATGGCTGAGCCAGTAAAAATAGATAAAGTAATGCAAGGCGAAAGTAGTGGCTATGCTGTTATATTTGACCGTATAAGCCAGGATGTACCCTTTTATAGAGCCTACTTAAAAAATGCAGCTTTGTGTGGTACGGCTGTTATTAATAATCCATTTTGGTGGAGTGCCGATGAAAAGTTTTTTAATAATTGCTTAGCTACAAAAATAAATGTACCGGTACCTAAAACGGTAATATTGCCCAGTAGAGAACTGCCTGATGATACTACAGATGATAGCTTTAAAAACCTAAGTTACCCAATGGATTGGGAGGGTATATTTAAGTATATTGGTTTTCCGGCATACATGAAACCCTTTGCTGGTGGCGGTTGGAAGAGTGTGTATAGATTGGATAGTGCCGAAGATTTTTTTCAAAAGCATGCCGAAACGGAACAGTTAGTAATGATGTTACAAGAAGAAATAGTATTTGACCAATATTATAGATGCTACTGTATAGGTCGCAAACATGTACGTATAATGCCTTACGAACCTCGCAACCCTCACCATTTGCGTTATGTAGCCGACTTTAAGCCAAGCCCCGAGTTGCATAAAGAAATGGAAGAAATTGTATTGAGAATTAATAATTACTTAGGCTACGATTTTAATACCGTAGAACTTGCCATACGTGATGGAGTACCTTATGCCATTGACTTTTGTAACCCAGCACCCGATGCTGATATTGCAAGTGTAGGGCAAGAAAACTTTGATTGGGTAGTGGAATGTGCAGCAAACTTTGCTATAGAAAAAGCACAAAACTATGAACCCAATAAAGATAACCTAAGCTGGGGTGAGTATATAACAAGGTGTGCTAATCAAACTAAATTATATTAAATTGAGTTATACCAATGAATTTTTTAAAATTTATTTTTAAAAAAAATACTACCAACAATGCTATAAAAAAAGATGCAGAAATTATATTGCTGAACCCAATAAGTACAAAAAGCATCATAAAAAATGGGATTGAATATAAAGTACTTAATTACAGAGTAGTTGATGCAATAAATTTTGACTCAGAAGAAGCTTTGGAACAAATGGATGCAATGTTGGAGGAAAGTAATAACACAATTATAAGTTTGAAAAACTTAATTAACTCGTTAAAAGAACAAACAATATCGTATAGGAATTATTATTATAACCAAAAACTAGGATTAGACTTAGTAATAAAAAATATAAAAATAAATTATAATAACAAATGTGCTCACCATAAGGAGGCACTATCAAATTATAATAATAAAAGTAAACAGTTTAATGAGTTACAAATAAAATTCAACAATTTAAAACTAGAGTTAGCCGTAATAAACAAAAACAATAAAAAGAATAACCAAAGTAATGTTAATGGTAATAACGAATTACAAACAAATAACAAAAATTTAAAAAAAGGTACTAACCAATTAATTACTACAAATAAAAATATAAATGGGGTAGATGCTACAATAGAATTATTAGAAGATGAAATTAAGTTTATGGAAAAAGAACTATTCATAAAAAGTAAAACTATAGCCATATTGGAAAAAACTATTACAGGAAATAAAAATGACAATGGTAATAATAGTTATTTAGATTTATTAAACGAATTTCAACAATTTAAGGAGCAGCAATATATTGTAGCTAATAGTATTGATGCATTGAACGATACAATTAAAAAACGGAATACCACAATTGAAATATTGAAAAATAGCATACTGAATAAAGAAAAAACTATACTTGCATTAAATAAAAATACAAAACAAAATGGCTAATTTATCTTACAAAACATTTACACTTGGTGTAGAAGAAGAGTATATGGTAGTAAACCCCACTACTAACGAACTGCAAAGCCACGAACAGAAAATAGTACACGAAGGGCAAAAAGTAATACGTGATAAAGTGAAAGCAGAAATGCACCAAGCAGTAGTAGAAGTTGGTACAGATATATGTGCCGATATAGAAGAGGCTTACCACGATGTAGCAACCTTAAGAAAAACAATAAGTGGCATAGCTAACAGCCTTGGTTATGCAATGGGTGCAAGTGGTACACATCCATTTAGCCTATGGCAAAATCAATTAATAACCGAACATACACGGTACAACGAAATTGTAAATGAACTGCAAGAGGCGGCAAGAAGCAATTTAATATTTGGCTTACATGTACACGTTGGTATGCAAAGCCGTGAAATGGCCAACCATATAGCCAATAGTACCCGTTATTTTTTGCCACATATATATGCACTGAGCACCAACTCACCATTTTGGGAGGGTCGCAAAACTGGTTACAAAAGCTTTCGTACAAAGGTTTTTGACAAATTTCCTCGTACTGGCATACCCGATGCTTTTGAAACTATAGAGGCTTATGACAGTTATGTAAACCTGCTTATAAAAACCAATTGTATTGACAATGCAAAAAAAATATGGTGGGATTTAAGAGTACATCCATTTTTTGATACGGTGGAATTTAGGATTTGCGATGTGCCAATGACTGTCGATGAAACGATAACTATTGCTGCATTATTTCAGGCAATATGTGCCAAAATATATAAGCTAAAAATGCAAAACCTCAACTTTATACAATACAGCCGTCCACTACTTAACGAAAACAAATGGAGAGCAGGTAGGTATGGTATTGATGGCTATTTAATTGACTTTGGCAAAGAGGAAGAGGTGAATACTAGAGTACTTATATACGAACTACTCGACTTTGTGGACGATGTAATTGATGACCTTGGCAGCCGACACCGTATTAATTATATACATAAAATGCTTGAAGCTGGTACAGGTGCCGATAGGCAATTAAAAGTATATGAAGAAACTGGTAGTTTGCACAGTGTTGTTGATTTAATTAAAAATAGCTACTTGGTAGGCATATAGTTGCTTTAATTAAGGGTGTAAGTATAATTTATTATAAAGTAAATAACCTATAAAAAAAAAGACTCCGAAGAGTCGTTTTTTTTATGCTAAGTACGGTAAATAATACTAAGTTTATTTAGGGTCGAGCATTCGCTTTAACCTATCACTTATATCTTGCAAATGGTACTTTGTTGCTTTATCAGGGTTAACCGAAGCAGCATCTGCAAGGGCTTTCAACTCTTTTGCATGCCCTTTGAGGTAGCTGAGTATATCACCTTTTTTTACATCAACACTTGGTGCTGAGGGTTGCCCAAAGTTAATAATAATACCACCACTCGATGCTGGATTTATTAATGAACCTAACCTTTCTATATATGCTTTTTGTAAATTTCTACGATACACATCAATAGCCTTACGGTTGGAAAGTTCGGTAAATACATTGGCTTTCAAATCGGTTAGTAAATCATTAATGGTGTAAGCTTGGTTACCAATTGCAGCCTCAGCATTAATCATTTTATTCATAGTGCTAGTGCTAAGCAAACGACCAAATGCAGTTTCTTGTACAGCTAATATTGTTGCATTGGTATTGTTGTTTGTTTTCTCTTTTACATCTTTACTAATAAGCCAAGTAGGTGTAGTAAATACTTGTTTGGCTATAAAGTCCATGGCTTCTTTTTGAGTGGCTTTACTTACATAATCATACACTGCACCAGTTTGTGTATTCTTTTTTATAGTTTCGTATACACCACCAAAGTTGTAAGTTACATGCCCTATGTAGCGTCTAAATTGGGTAACTACTTGGTCGTACATTTGGGTTAGTCCTTCATAAGCTTCGTTGGGTTGCTTGGTCCACTCCAGTAAGTTTGGCACTATACGTTGTAGGTTTTTTATGCCGTAGGCAGAAGCTTTCATAGCATTATCGCCTATACATTCGCTTTGGTCACGTGGATCATCGGGTTGGCCTTGGCGGCCAAAATAATAACGTTTGTCATTAGCTTTGGCTTCAATCCATTTGTCTAATATGGGTACTTCTTCCTCGGCAGTTTTTGCTTCGGGTATTAATTTGTATCCCCACTCAATACTCCATTTGTCGTACTCACCTATACGAGGGTATATACCAGCCGCTGTTATATTATCTTCGGGTTGTGCTACATAGTTAAACCGTGCATAATCCATTATACTAGGCGTGTGGCCGTTAGCTTCTACCCAAGCCTTTTCCCTCAGTTTTTCAACTGGTACAAATGCACTGCTACCAAAGTTATGTGGCAAACCTAAAGTGTGACCCACCTCATGGCTACTAACAAAGCGAATTAGTTGCCCCATTAGTTCATCATCAAATTCCATTTTTCTAGCTTTTGGGTCTATAGCCGCAGCTTGTACCATATACCAATCGTGCAATAATTTCATTACATTGTGATACCAGTTTATATGGCTTTCCAATATTTCGCCAGTACGTGGGTCGGTAACACTTGGGCCACTTGCATTTTCTACAGGTGATGGTTTATATACAATGGCGCTATTTTTGGCATCGTCCAAAGTCCAAGTACTATCCTGAGCTTTTGTGGGTGCTTCTTTAGCCATTATGGCGTTTTTAAATCCTGCTTTTTCAAATGCAATTTGCCAATCATCAACACCTTGCATGAGGTATTTTACCCATTTTTTTGGAGTGGTAGGGTCTATATAATATACAATTGGTTTTATAGGTTCTACCAATTCGCCACGTTTATATTTTTCCATATCTTCTGGCTTTGGCTCAAGCCTCCAACGGGCAATCATATCTATTTGTTTTACACCTTGTGGGTTAGCATCATAATCAGTAAAGCTATTGCCAAAGTAGCCTACACGGTCATCGCTATACCTTGGTTTCATTGGCTTTTCAGGCAATAATAGTAACGAACTATTCATTTCTAATGTAACGGTAGCTTGGCTCGGCGGAGCCGAAAATGGCGATGCCGAAGCAAACGGATTGGCACCCGATGACTTGCTAAAAGTTTTAACTGTTTTGATTTCAATATTAGTACTAAAAGGTTTTACGGATACGATATATGATTTATCGCCTTGAAAACTACCCACTTGAAAACTCGATTTTGCAAAACCCGCAAAACCAAATATTTCATTATCGGGTGTAATGTTATCAGTAATTTCAATAACGGTACCACCACCCATACTATCACTAGCAATAGCCTTTACATCAAAAGCCATAGCTATAGGTTGCATATTACTGTTTTGTACATTTTTAAACATCGGTTTGCTACTATCAGGCAATACGGTAAACGAAAGATTTTTTAAAAAAACTTTATTGTTTGGTCCTTTTTCAAATCTAATTACGTTTTCACCAATTTGGTCACCTGCATAACCACCAAAGCTTTTAGGACTCTCAATCGATGATTTTGAAACCCTATTAACAACCAATATATCTTTACCAAATAATTTGGGCGATATTTCAAAATAATACTTTTCATCAATTTTATGTACCGTAAACAACCCTTTTAAGGTTTTAGCTTTATCGGTAATTACCTCTTTATAAGGCTTTGGGCCAGGCTTTGGGGCTGTGGCACCACCTACACCTGGTGGCATAGCTGGTAAGGTAACACCTGCTGGTATTTGTGCTACACTAGTAGCCCACAAACAAATACTAGTAACACAAGTAAGTACAATTTTTTTTTGCATGTATTTATTTTTAATGATAATTAGCCATACCAATACTATAATTGAAATGGAATTTTTAATAAATTGAAAATTAAGCAAACATTACGATGTAGTGAAATGTTTGTGCATATATTTGATGAATGGAAATTGAAAATTAATAATGCTTACATATTTTTTACTTGCTGTAAACTTTATTACAATCATGTTTAGCATGTTAATTAAGCACTGTACAATAAGCTAACCTATTCCCCAAAAAATATTTGGCACTGACTATGTATCATTAATATATAGCTTAAGAGATCATTATATTTATATGGATATTTTCCTGTTATTATTAGTTGTATGCCCTTTGTTTGTAAAAACTAAAATATGGATCAAAATTTTATTGATTGCTTTTGGGTTAGTCAATTTTTTTTTATTACGGTACTATTAGCTTGAACCCATTGTAATTTTTTTGAATTATTAATCACCTAATTTCTTATTGCTTTACCAATGTTTTTACTATTATTTTTTTATTAGTATCTATTAATTTTACTACATATTTACCTGCTGCAAGTTTGCTAATATTTATAACGGTAGTATTGCCACTATATTGTGCTAAGGTACTGCCAGTAATGCTTTGCAGTAGTATAGTTTTTATAATTCTTGTACTTTTATTATAAATTGTTACACTGTTTTTACTTGGTATTGGGCCAAGGGTTATGTTATTATCAATTACAATATTGGTTACATTGGTTACGCTAAGGCTAGGGTCTTGTACTACAAAGTTATTTTTGGTAAGTATCCAAGCCTCGGGGTCAAACTCTACACTATTAACTACAAAGCCAATTGTGGTGTTGAATAGTTGTCCACTACTTGAATGTTTAAATACTATGGTGGTATCTTTAGTAGCACCCACAAACCTAATAGGAATAGGCATTTCATAAAAAGCTACTGAACTGTTTGAAGTTGTTTGGTCGGCTTTTACTAATACAGTATTACCTACTTGATTCCACTTTATATTGTAGGTAGGGTAGCCTTGGTTATACACCCAATCGTTAAAAAATTTGGTAAGGTTGGCACCTGTACCTAAGCCTTGTTCCATATATTTTTTAAGGCTATCGGTAGTAGCAAATCCATAGCTAATGCCAGGTGCATTTAAGTAATTTTTACAAGCTTGGTAGTAAGCAGCATCGCCCAATTGCCAACGTAACATGTGTAACACATAGCTGCCTTTAAGGTAGCTTAATCGGTAGTTGAATATGCTACCCACCGTTGTGGTATCGTACCTATACACTGTACCAGTGGTACTATTGTTAATGCTTAAGGCTCTGTTTTTCATTTCGTTAATACGGGCATTTACACCACTTGTAGCCTCGGTATATACTACTTCGCCATAGCTGGCAAATCCTTCGTTAAGCCATATATCTTTCCAAGTATTGCAGGTAGCTTTGTCTCCAAACCATTGGTGCATTAGCTCATGTGCACCTAAGCCTGCACCCCAACTATCTATAAACGAATTGGTTTGGTGTTCCATACCACCAACTCCTTGTTGTATTTGGGTTTGCATATACAATTCATTATTGTATGGGTAAGCTCCAAATTTTTGTTCAAATATGTTAAATGCATTAGTTAACGAAGCCACACTATTGTTGTAAGTTGCTGCACTTTCGGGGTAGTAATAATTAATAAAAGGCATTGCAGTACCGTTACTAGTAAGGCTTCTTACATCTTTTGTATAATTGCTTATGGCAAATGCTACAAGGTAAGCCACTATTGGTTTTCGGTGTTTCCAAAGGCTTGTTTTGGTAATGCCATCATTAGTTTCACTTAATAATACACCGTTTGCCACACCAGTAAAGGCTATTGGGTATTTCAATATCATTTCTATTGAGTCTGCTTTATCGCCTACATCGTCCTTACAAGGCCACCAATACCTTGCCCCATAAGGTTCGCTTAGTGTGTATGTAATAGGTGCGCCACTGTGTGTGCCTGTGGCAAAATAACCTTCGGTAGTAGGCGGTGCACCTTGGTAATACACCGTTACACTATCCAAAGTACCAGCAGCTATGCTAGTTGCAAAATTAATAAGCAACCCATTAGTAGGGCGGCTAAATGTTTGGCTAATGCCGTGGTACTTTACACTATCAACGGTGAGTGAGCTTATTAGGTCAAACGTAATGCTGCTGCCACTTGTAATCATTTTAAATGTGGTTGATACGACGCCTTTTATATACCTTACATTAGGGGTATTTTCCCAAATACATCGGTAATATTTTACATCATAATTTTGCGAAGCAATACTTTTTTGTACTAAGTTGTTGGTGTTATTTTGTTTGCACTGTATGGTTTGTGCCATAAGTGTAGTATGCAGTAACAGGGCAATATATAATTGTATAAGTAATTTCATAATAATTGTTATGTAGTAAAGGTAATATTATTACTCAATTGTTTTTTTTCCGTACAACAATAATATTATTATTTTTTGTAAAAAAAAATGAAATACTTAAGTATAAAATTATAATGTACTATATTAGCACTATAAATAAATATACTTATGATAAAATTTAGTGAACTCAAACAAGGCGATTATGTAATGGCTAAGTATGACGGTACCATAGTAAAGGGCGAAGTAACCGAACTTAAAAAAGACCAAAAATTAGCTTGTATTAATAATGGTGTACAGGAATTTTGGTTTGATGAAACTAAACTACAAGCCATACCACTTAACCATGAGGAGTTACTTAACTTGGCATTTACAACTACAGTAAATGATGATGGTACTGTAAAGTATAGCAAAGGTTCGTTTAGAATATTGCTACAAGAGGCCGACAAATTTTTTGAATTTGATATATGGTATAGAGAAGATAAACGCCAAATTAAAAACCCCATATTTGTACATGAGTTGCAAAATCATTATTTGGATATGACCAAAATACACTTGAATAGTACCGTAATGAGTAATGGTTAATTGGGCAAATTATATTACCAAAATAAAAATATAAATAACTATGAATATAGGCATAGGAAGTCAGCTACTGCACCCATCATTTGGGGCAGGTGTAGTGGTTGATGCAAGTACCGATTATTATAAAATATACTTTAAAAAACTTGATGATACTAAAGAAATAGCCACCGACTTTGGTGGGCTTGAAGTAACCACCCACATAGAACCTACCACCAATAACCTCACCATGGCCGATGTGGAGGCTGCAATAGAATCCATATTTTGGAAATTAGAACGTACCGAAGAAGTTGTACACTTAGGTGGAAAGTGGAGTAGAGGTAAAATTATAATACAGCCAGGTGATAATAGTTTGCAAAGTAAGGAAATACCTATAGACAATTTTTTTCATAAAATAGTGATGCTCCGTGATAGGTTACGAGTGCTAGAGCAAAATATTAATAGCCACAAAAAATTAGATGATGAAGACAAAGTACATTTGCAACAGTATATAACCCGTTGCTACGGTTCGCTTACTACATTTAATGTACTGTTTCGTGATAGTTGGCATCAATTTAAGGGCGATGGAAAAGGGGATTAATAGGTAGTAAAAACCTTATTTATTATTTACTGAATTGATAATAGGCAATAAAATGAAAATTAAATGTAAAATAGTAATACTAAAAAAAACTTAACTTTATTATTCATTATAACGGGGCAGCAAATTATACATTATGAGTTGTACTACAACTACATTAACAACAAACACTTATAGCAATGCTCACCCTACACCCACAATACATATAAGATACTGCTGGCAAACAACTTGTTGTGCTACCTGCAAATGAATATAACAACTTAATAAACGAACTAGAAGAACTGGAAGATATTAAACTTTACGTTGAAGCCAAGAAACGAGGTACTGGCGAAGGAATGTTATTTTCTGAGTACGTTAAAAACAGAAAATTAAGGAATGCGTAAGTACACCATTCTATTATCTAAAAAAGCACAAAGGATTTAGATAAACTTAGTGATGAAAAAGCAAAGCAATTACTTGCTGGTATTACTACATTAGAAACTAATCCAAGGCCACATGGCTATATAAAACTAAAAGGCAGAAGTGGCTACAGAATAAGAATTGGTAATTACAGGGTTATATATGATATATTTGATAGCGAACTTATAATTGATGTAATTGCACTTGGGCATAGAAAAGATATTTATGAGTAACATATTTCCTATAATTTCAGGTTTGTTTATTTCAACTTATAGAGAATTATTTTAAAAAATATTCCCTCAACCTCAATTAACAAACTACATAATTAATTGCAACCTAATAGGCTGCATAATTTATTATCTAACTCTTCACCACGTAGGTTTTTGCCTACTATTACACCATTTGGATCTATCAAATAATTTTGAGGAATACTCTGTACTTTATATAATTGTGCTACGGCATTTTGCCATGAGTTGAGGTCGCTTACATTTGTCCAAGTGAGGTTATCGGCTTTAATGGCTCTTATCCAATCATCTTTTTTGCCTGGTGCATCTAAAGAAACTCCGAGTACCGTAAAGTTTTTATTTTTAAATTTATTGTAAGCAATTACCACATTGGGGTTTTCCATACGGCATGGACGGCACCAACTAGCCCAAAAATCGATGAGTACATACTTACCTTTAAATTGCGATAAGGTTACCGGTTTATCGGCTGTATCATTTTGTGTAAATTCCATAGCAGTAGTGCCTATAGCACCAAATAACAAGGGCTCAATTTCGTTTTTGAGTACTTTGGCATATAGCGATGTAGCTGCATCGGATTGCAATAATTGTAACCGTTCCATTGTAGTAGCTGGTGCATCGTTATACAAATCTTTGGTGGCATATAATGCAAATGCAGTAACCACACTAGCTTTATTTTTTGCAATAAAGCTATCAATTTTGGTCGCTATTATATTTTTTTGTGCCAAAAATTGGTTGCTCAATTCTTGCTTTTTTACATTATCAGTTACAGTATTAGCGGTAGTATTAATGGTATTAAGTTTTAAAAATTCTTTTTCAAATACGGTAATAAATTGTTTGAAAGTAGTAT
The DNA here is from genome assembly GCA_043778255.1 of Chitinophagaceae bacterium. Taxonomy (GTDB): domain Bacteria; phylum Bacteroidota; class Bacteroidia; order Chitinophagales; family Chitinophagaceae; genus JAYWGN01. The sequence goes on from JAYWGN010000057.1 coordinate 153,027, forward strand.
GCAATGGTGAACCTGTAATAGCTAATTTGTTGGGCTGAGTAATGTTACCTACTATATTAATAGTATTGTACCCATAAAATAAATCAACCCTTTTTTCCACACCTTTGTGCTTTATTATAAGGTTGCCCAAGCCTGTAAAAGGTATTTTAGCCGATAGGCTGAATTTGCTATTAACAATAGCCACCTTAGCAACGGCATTGCTACTACTTGGGTGGTATAAGTACACGGAATCCTTTGGTAAAGCAGCTTGTAGCACACCTTTAATGGTAACGGTGCTATCACTTATTTTTTGTGCTAACGCAAAATTGGTTTGTATAATTAATAAAAAAATAATTAATCTCATTTTTTGAAATGTAGGTTTGAATACAAAAATACCACTTTTAAAGGCAACAACATTTTTTTAAACCTAAATTTTGAGTTAATATTTTACTACCTTTGCCATAGCCAATAATGCTTTATGAAAAATATAAAAATAATAGAAGTGCCTAGCGAAATAGGTGCAGGAACTAGAGGTGCAAGTTTGGGAATTGACTCTATAAAAATTGCTTCGTTAGACTTTATGAGTAATTTTTTTACCAACTTTTTGAGTGTAAAAATAGAACATGAAAACAAAAGCCTTTACGAACCAGTAGAAACACCCTATGCAAAGCGAATTAAAAATATTGTAATAGTAAATGAACGAACTAGTGAAGCTATAAAAGATACGATTAAAAACGGATTTATACCTGTAGTAATGAGTGGCGACCATAGCAATGCAATAGGCACCATTGCTGGCATAAAAATGGCCAAACCAAAAGCAAAAATTGGGGTAATATGGATAGATGCTCATGCCGACCTACACACACCCTATACCACACCTAGTGGCAACGTACACGGTATGCCTTTGGCAGCCTCCATAGCTGAAGATAATATAGAACATAAAGCACATGATATAGATAAAGCCACGGAAAACTATTGGAACCAATTAAAAAATATGGGTAAAATAACCCCTAAAATATTGGCAGAAGATATTGTATATATAGGGCTTAGAGATTTGGAAAAAGAAGAAAAAAAAATAATTGACAAAAATAAAATTAAAGTATTTACCACTGCCGAATTACGTAAAAAAGGAGTGGAAAATATTATAAGAAGTGTAATGAGATACTTGCATGATTGTAGTGATATATATGTGAGTTTTGATGTAGACTCATTGGACAGTAGTATAAGTAAAGGCACAGGAACACCTGTGAGTAACGGTTTGAGAGAACGAGAAGCTGAAGATTTGGTAAGTAAACTTATGCAAAACCGTAAAGTATGTTGCCTTGAAGTAACTGAAGTAAACCCAACCTTGGATAGGGAAAACCTAATGAGCGAAATTGCCTTTAATATATTACAACGTAGTGTAAATGCACTTATGATGAGCTAAATAAAATGTTGAGATAGTAATATAAAAGTGATATTAATTGTTTATTATAAAAACGTCAATTGTTTACTATAATTTAATATATTTGTACTACAATACACATTAAATCAAATTATAATCAACAAATAATGATACAAATTGTAGAAAATTATATAAAAGTAAAAAAAGCTATACCAGAACTTATAGATTTGAGTGGATTTAGAAATGATTTTATAGCAAAAAAAATGGGAATGAAGAGTGCTAATTTTTCAATAAAAAAACAGCGTGGTAGTTGGAGTGATGTTGAAGTAAATGAGCTACTGGAAATAATAACCAAGCCTTCCGAAGATGTTGAGGATTACTTATTACTGTTAGATATGAGAGCAAAAAAAGATGAGGAAACTTTAACTTTACAAGAATTTAAAGAACAAATGGGATGGAGGTAATTTTTAAAAATAGTTTTATTAAGGAACTAAAGATATTGCCTAAGCCTATACAATTGCAAGTACAAGATTTAATTGAAAAAATTATAACCTCAAAAAATTTGAAAGATTCTAATATTGATTACTTAAAATTAGGTGGACAAAAAAATACAGAAAATTATTACCGCATAAGATTGGGAAACTATAGGATTGGATGTGAATATATTACGCCCAAAATGCTACTCATTACTATTGTAAAACGTAATGATATGTATAAAAAATTCCCACCTAAATAAACCTTATTTCAGTTAAACAATTAAAAAAAGTTAACTATGCGAATATTACTATTACTTATATTAGGTATTGTGTTACAAAAATGTACACCAACAAATAATCATAAAAATGACACTTATTATGACTATGAGGATAGTATAGCAGCAGGTGGTGTAAGGTTAATACCCATAAGTACACCAGTTGGTAATTATAAAGTATGGACAAAGCGATTTGGAAATAACCCAAAAATTAAAATATTGTTGCTACACGGTGGGCCGGCACTTACACATGAATACATGGAATGTTTTGAAACATTTTTTCAGAAGGAGAGTTTTGAATTTTATGAATATGACCAATTAGGCTCGTACTATAGTGACCAACCAAAAGATAGTAGTTTGTGGACAATTGATAGGTTTGTAAATGAAGTAGAACAAGTACGAAAAGCCATAAAAGCCGATAGCAGTAATTTTTATTTGTTGGGCAACTCATGGGGAGGTATATTGGCAATGGAATATGCATTGAAACATCAAAATAAAATGAAAGGGTTATTGGTAGCTAATATGGTAGCATCGGCACCTGAGTATGGGAAATATGCCAATGATGTATTGGCTAAACAAATGCAACCGCAAATACTAGCCGAAATTAGAGCCATAGAAGCTAAAAAAGATTTTGCAAATCCGAGGTATATGGAATTATTGCTACCTACCTTTTACCAACAACATTTGTGCCGATTGCCTGAATGGCCAGATGCCTTAAACCGTGCCTTTAAACATGCCAATAACGAAGTATATACATTAATGCAAGGCCCAAGTGAATTTGGAATTAGTGGTAGATTAGCTAATTGGGATATTACCCAAAAACTGCCAACTATTAAAATACCTACATTAATGATAGGTGCAAAGTACGATACTATGGACCCAGCAGCTATGGAACAACAAAGTAAAAAAGTACAAAATGGACATTATTTATATTGCCCCAATGGTAGCCATTTGGCTATGTGGGACGACCAGCAAGTGTTTATGACTGGTGTAATTGATTTTATTCATAGTGTTAATGAAGGTAAATTTTAGTAATCTTTTTTGCTTATAATTAATATTATGTTAAATAGTATTATTGCAATATAATCCATAATCAATATATTACCTTGATAGTAATAATACTATACCATTTCTGTTGTAAATAATAAATTTAATTTGTAATGAGTAAATATGTTAGAGGGTTTACAATAATAGTTTGTTTTGTAATTGCTACTGTGTTTGGCGAAGCCCAAATAAATTCACGAATAAAAGTTCATTTTTTATATGGTTCTAAGCCGTTGGCTAAATATAAGGCGAAGCAACAAAAATGGTTTGGTGGCAAATTGGGTGGGCATGTTGGTATTGAAACTAGTACTAATCAAATTTTAAACTTTGTACCTAATGGAAAGTTTCACTTATTAGCTAATAAAAAGAGACATAGTAAATTTATACTAAGCGATACCAATAGCTTTTATTCCATACTTGGTGGCAACCCAACCGATAATAAAAGGCTAAGTATAACTATACCTATTAGCCTTACTCAAAAGCAAACTTTGGATAGCATACAAACTAACTACTTAGCCACTACTCCATTTGATTATGCATTTATAGGTATGCGATGTGGTGCTGCGGCTTATTACCTAATTAGCCAAATTAATATTGTACCATCATTTAGCCGAAGGCATACTTACTTAAAAATATTTTACCCAAAAAAATTAAGAAAAAGATTACTAAAAGCTGCCAAAATAAATAATTGGAATTGTACAACTAATGCTGGATCTACTGAACGTAATTGGGAAAAAGATTAGTTATTAGCTTTACTCTTTCAACAGCATTTCAATTACATTGGTAAATGTAGTTCCGTGCAAATTATAATAACGAAGTACTCCTTTTTTATCGATTAAAAATGTAGTGGGCAACCTATCAATACCCCAGTTAACTGCTGTTGGGGCACTCCATATACCTGCATCAATTACTTGCACCCAATTCCAATTTTGTGATTTTACAAATTTTGACCATTTTATTTTATCTGCATCTAGTGAAACAGCATAAATTTCAAGTCCTTGAGGTTGGTATTTTTTATAAATTTTTGAAAGGGTTTTGTTGGCTTGCAAACATGGGCCACACCATGTGGCCCAAAAGTCGAGTATTACAACTTTACCTTTAAGGCTTTGTAAACTTACTGCACTATCCTTAGTATTGGTAAGCAATATTTCGGGTACTTGCTCCCCTATTTTTTGTGCTACTATTGTTTGTAGGCTAGCCATACACCATAGTAAACTAATTATTTTTATGTTCATATTTTACTTATTTAAATGCATTAAAAATATTGTACTCAAATTTAAGCAATACACCTCTACTAAAGCTGCGTTGCAAATTACCACTAATTTGTGTACGGTAAGCCACATCAATTCTTGCTACACTTTTTATTATAAATTGTAGTGATGGTACCATATCAATAAATTGATGTTGGTTACCCATATTGTACTGCCCTACAAATTCGAGCATGGCATTAATATTAGTTTGTTTATAACTAGTGTATGACTTAGGGTAAAATAAATGCCCTACCGATGCACTGTAATTAAACGACTGCTGTAACCCATTATAAGGATACTTTACCGTATTAGTATTAGTTGCTTTTTGTATGGATGTGGATACACTATAAGCAGTTTTGTGTAATAATTGGGTGGCTACTACACCATACTCATAGCCCGAATTGTGCATTAGCAAGCTGTTTTCTTGCATGTGTATTGGGCTTGAATTGTAGCTATAGCGACCGAAAGTTGCCATTCGGAAATGTTTGTGCACTTCATCCTTACTTAAAAATTTGTACTTACCATATAAGGTTACTCCTTCTACTTCTAAGCTATTTTTTCTATTACTTGAAATTAAGGCAATATGTGCCATAAATTTTTTGGTAACGCCCACCATTATTTCGGGCATTAAGTGGTAACTAGTTTTTTTGGTACTATCTATTTGCATAAAATAGTTGTTGGCTCTAAAGCCAATGCTACCTGTAGCCATATTGCTTGCAGGTTCGGTTACTACAAATAATTCTTGTGCATGTATTGTGGCACTTGTTATAAGTAGAAAAGTTATTATTTTTAATTTCATTTTAATTATTTTTTAAAGAAGGGTTTTGTTTTTGGTTAATTTTCTTAGCCCATTAAGTCCATGAGTACACGGAGTAATATATTTCCTACACTTGTACCGATGCTTCGGTAGATGCACTAAGTACACGGAGTTATATTTTTCCCACTAAGGCACTAAGTACACGGGGTTTTGTTTTTCCCACAGAGGCACTAAGTACACGGAGTTATATTTT
>JAYWGN010000058.1:0-70937 GCA_043778255.1 Chitinophagaceae bacterium
CCGTTGGCATTGTATAGACCCACTAGCCGAAGTAAGCCGCAAATGGAGCCCCTACAACTACTGCTACAACAACCCCATACGGTTTACCGACCCCGATGGGATGAAAGCAAAATTACCAGAGGGCATAAATGGTGAAGAAGCTGAAAGAGAAAGTTCTGGTGAAATGAATACAGGACGGCGAAGTTCCGAAACTGGACAGCCTTGGGAAAGTAATAGTGAATTTGGGGAACTACAAGCTTGGGAAAACTCAACTGAAGAACAAGTTGGTAGTGGTGGTACTACTCCTATACCTGTTGGTCTAACTGAAGTTTCAATACAAGACCCAAATGATGAAAATAGTTTTTATTATAAATTATATGATTTAGTTAATACAAACTTAAAAAATATAAATGGAATGGGGCTTGATGCTTTTGATGACTTCGAAAATGATAAAGATGCTGTAATAAATTGGTTATTTGAACAAGTAAAATTAATTGGGTTAAATGCTGGTCAGGCTTCAAATGGTAAAAGAACCTCACCAGCTGTAGAATTGGATTGTGGTTTATTCTGCTTGGATGATAAATTTTCAATTACATTAAGTTACAGTACAGTTGATGGTTCTTCAAAAGAGCAAAATGGGAAATCAACAACTGAGTCTAGTAGTACTTCAAAAAAATCTGGAGTTAATGCATCAGTTGGGGTTAAAGATGAGAAATCTGGATTAAATGCAAATGTTGGTTATGTAGGAGAAATAACTAGGCAAACAGAAAACGGTAGTTCATATCCTTTATATGGTTATTCAACAAATTTAGCTATTACAGTAACAATTAATTATACACAAAAAGGTGGAAGAGGAGTTGCTACTCCTGTAGGAACAGCAGTTGAATTAACAAGTGTGAATAAAACTGTAAGCTTTACCATATTTGCAAAGGGCATTGTTTATCAACAAATTAAACGCTAAATTTTATGTTTAAGAATCTTAAATTAATATTTATTTTGCTTTTAGCAGTTGGCTACATTTTGCTAATATTCCAATATGTTCCATATTTTTATTCATCGTTAGGTCATATAAGTTATTTCCCTAATGGCTATATTGAAAAGAGTTATTTAAAATATATTGATTATCAAAGGTGGTTTGTATATTTTTTATTATGGACTTCGTTATGCTATTTATTGTACTATATATTTAAGTATGTAATTCAAAATAAAAAGTAACCTTAGCCGTTGTTGGAATGGCGAACCCACTGGCGCTGGTCTTACTTACTAGCGCTGGGCTCCGCCCAGTGCTTTAGGGTTACTTTTTTAGTGGTTATTTGGGTGGTGAGGGAAATTAAGCAATTATGAAATAAAATAATTAATTTAATATATTAAACCAACTTGTTTATTTTATGTTGCTTAATTTCAAACAAAAGTAATTTTTAAGAACTGGGCAGAGCCCAGCTCTAGTGTTACTTTTTTCATAGACCAGCGCCAGTGGGGGATGGCTGCTTATGGTTACTTGATACAATACAATTCTACAACTTCAGGGCCTATTCCGTTAAATAGGTTCGGTCTAAAAGCATTACAATATTCAAAAACAAACTGTACTACCGAAGGTGAAAAAAACCTCAAATTTAATCTTTCAAGGTTTGGAACATTTTATTAATCTCGTACTCAAAAAAACTAACATATGAAAATTTTTATTTTTTATTTGGTATTACTTTGGCCTTCGTCACCTAGCTATTCTCAAATTAACATTGACTCAATTTGTAAAGATTGTGAGCGATACCCAAAACAAGACTGTAGTTATTATAAATATGAAATGCCAAGCCTTGATTATAAAAAATTAGATAAAGACATAAAAGTGGTATTACAATTAGAAAAGTACATTACTTCTGCTGATACAACATTTAGAAAAAAATATAGAAAAACCAAACAAATAAATTATGAATATTTAAATGGAAATAGCTATAAAGTTGAAGAATTAAATTTGAATTATTTTAAAGTTTTTATTTATTTAGTAAATGTAAATAATACAATGGTTAAAGGCTATTTTATTGGAAAATCAAAGATTACCTATTGTGAAGTAATTGGTAGAATTTCCTATATTGACTCTCGTATTTTAAAAAAACTTCTATCTGCATTTAAATTACCATATCATTTATCAGTTTGCGCATTCTTATTTGTCAATATTAGGAATGATTTTACAATATATAAGCCAGGTTATATTTCTATACTTGAGGAAATAAAACTTCCAACTAAAATTACATTTAGTGAAATCAATCCAGCGGGTTTTGGCATTGGTAATTGAACAATAAATAATAGTTTAGGTTGCACCCCACTCGCCGTTATTGGAATGGCAAAGCCATCCAACAACAATAAAACAAGTATCAATTGGATTTTCCTTCTCAGTGGGGTCTTATGGTTTACCGCATTTGGCGGTACAGGCTTCGCCACAGACCCTACCGTAAAGTTAACTTTGCATATCTTACTTAAATAAATGGTTAATTTTAATCATAAAAAAGAACTAATTAATACCCTTTGTGTTCTCTACATGGACCGAAGACCGTAACGGGTCAGAAGAACTTAAAGGGACAAAATTTATAAATCTTATAGCTATGAAGGTTTTTTATTTTATTTGTTTTATTGTATTTCTATATTATAATGGATATTCACAAGCTAATAATCTAGATTCAGTTTGCATTATTTGTGATACTACTGGTGTAAGAGAATGTGGAAAGAGAGACGTGATAAAATTAAAAATTTCGAATAAAAAAATAAAAGAAGATTTAAAAAAATTGGAAAGACTTCAAAAGTATATTTTTAAGGGCGATACGGTTTTTAATTATAAGTTTTACAAAAATTTCAATGTACATTATGATAAGAATGGTGATAGTATAATAAGAGTTGTGAATATATTAGCGAATTATTTTAGCATAAATATATATACAGTTAGTATTAGTGGTATTTATTTTCAAGGGATACAAATAAATAAAGCAACAACAGTAAAATATGGAATTGACATTCCGTATTATTTTGATACTAGATTAATAAAACAACTAATAAAAAAAATTAGATTTCCATATTTATATAATGGTTGTGCTCAAATTCTTATTAATTACATAAATGATTATTATGGTGGTAATTTTAGCTTTAAAATTCCTACAAAAATACCTAATGGTGGTCATTTAGCTCCAAGTTTATTAACTCAAGAATATCTAAAAAGTATAAAAAAGTAACCCCATTGGCGCTGGTCTTTCCGTCTCTGTGGGGGTCTTATAGTTTACCGCATTTGGCGGTACAGGCTTCGCCACAGTCCCTACCGTAAAGTTAACTTGTATATTTTCATTAAATAAAATGAGAATTCCCTACTGGCGCTGGTCTTGCTTACTAGTGCTAGGCTTCTGCCCAGTACTTTGGGCACATTTTTTAACAGTTATTTGGGCTATGTTAAATTAAAAGTTAGGTACCGTTTACAAGTAAGTAGTCATATTTTTTGGGTTATAGTTTTTACTTTTTTGTTTTTATTTTAAATTTTTAGCATAGCTATTGGCGTATAACCCAACGAGATATTATTCACAAAAAAAATCCCCCTGCTTAGGAGGATTTTATTCGTATTATTTAACCTTTCAATTTATTTTGAAGCCACTTTACAACCCACTCTTCTATCTCTAGCCATACCTTCTTTATCGCCAGCTTTTGCAGTAGCATATTCGCTACCATAGCCTACAGCTTCTTTTATTTGCTCAGGCTTTACACCTGCAGCTAGTAAGTCAGTTTTTACTTTATCAGCTCTTTGTTGGCTTACAGTTTTGTTTTGGGCTGCATCGCCAGTTACATCGGTATAGCCACCAAGTTTGAGTACCGCATTAGGGTAGGCTTTAAGTATAGCAGCAGCATTAGCTACTTGTGTAGCAGCATTACCAAGGTACTCAGCTCCTCCTGTTTTAAATTGTACATCGTGTAACGGTATCCAATTTAAAGTTTTGTCTTCATTATTTATAGTACCATTTTTAATAAATGCAACTAATTGGCTTTCAAAGCCATTACTAGCCACATTTTTAAGCGTTATGCCATTACCTAAATCAAGGTTGGTTGGTTCGCCTAGTTGGTAGGCTACTACACCATCGGCACCAATAGTTACTTTTGGCACTTCGGCTAGTTCACTTACCGTTACATTACTATATTTTTCTTTATTAGTATATTTTCCCAAATTTAAAGTTGCTGTATCACCTGCAAGTCCAGCTTTGGTTATTAATGTTTGTATGTTTTCTTTACTTTGTTGCAAGTCATTATTTATTTGGTCGGCAAACATACCTTTGAGGCTTGGCGCAATTACTAAACTTACAATACTCATCAATTTTATAAGTATATTCATGCTTGGTCCACTTGTATCTTTAAACGGATCTCCAACAGTATCGCCAGTTACCGATGCTTTGTGTGGTTCACTTTTTTTGTAGTAAGTTTCACCATTTATTTCTACACCTTTTTCAAACGATTTTTTGGCATTATCCCAAGCACCACCTGCATTGTTTTGAAACATACCCATAAGCACACCGCTAACAGTAGCACCAGCAAGGAAACCACCTAAGGCTTCTGGCCCAAATACAAACCCAATTATAAGTGGCGATACTATGGCAATAGCACCTGGCAATAGCATTTTTTTAAGCGAAGCTTGAGTAGATATAGCCACACATTTGTCGTACTCAGGTTTGCCAGTACCTTCCATTATACCTGGTATAGTTCTAAACTGCCTACGTACTTCCTCTACCATAGCCATGGCAGCTTCGCCAACGGCACGTATAGCCAAACTTGAAAATATAAAAGGTATCATAGCACCTACAAATAAGGCCGATAATACTTTTGCTTTATATATATCAATACCTGCTATGCCCACCAAACCAACATAAGCAGCAAATAAAGCTAGTGCTGTAAGTGCAGCCGATGCTATAGCAAACCCTTTGCCACTTGCTGCTGTAGTGTTACCTACGGCATCCAAAGTATCTGTTTTTTCACGTACATCACTAGGTAGTTCACTCATTTCGGCTATGCCGCCTGCATTATCAGCTATTGGGCCAAAGGCATCAATGGCCAGTTGCATGGCAGTAGTAGCCATCATACCTGCAGCAGCTATGGCAACACCGTATAAACCAGCAAAATAATAAGAACCATATATACCACCTGCTAATACTATAATGGGTAACAAAGTACTTTCCATACCAACAGCTAAGCCACCTATTACATTGGTAGCATGGCCAGTGGCACTTTGCTTTACTATACTCATTACTGGGCGTTTGCCCATGGCAGTATAATATTCAGTAATTATACTCATTAGTGTACCAACTACTAAGCCCACTAGTATAGAATAATATACATCCATATTGGTAAATTCAAAACCCCTCAAATACATTTTGCCGCTAGGCAATATAGTAGTACATAAAAAATAACAAGCAATTGCTGTAAGTACTATACTTCCCCAATTGCCCATATTTAGGGCATTTTGCACTACTTTGGTGCTTATGCCAGCTTTGTCGCTTATACGTACAAACCAAGTACCAATTATACTTAATATGATACCTACACCTGCTATTACCATTGGTAGTAGTATAGGCGAAAAACCATTGAATGTGTCGTTAAGTGTAATTGAGCCTATTTTATCTGCAAATACTTCGTGCCCTAGTACCATTGTGGCCAATACAGTAGCTACATAGCTACCAAACAAATCGGCACCCATACCAGCTACATCGCCTACGTTATCGCCCACATTATCGGCAATGGTGGCGGGGTTACGTGGGTCATCCTCAGGTATGCCAGCCTCTACCTTACCTACAAGGTCGGCACCTACATCGGCAGCTTTGGTGTATATACCACCACCAACACGGGCAAATAGGGCTATACTTTCTGCTCCAAGGCTAAAGCCGGTTAATATTTCAATTGCTCTTGTTACTTCATGGCTAGTAGCCATCATGCCGGGAGCAAATATTTTGATTAATATAATAAACAAAGCACCCAACCCAAGCACCGCCAATCCTGCTACACCTAAGCCCATAACTACACCACCATTAAAGCTAACTTGTAGTGCTTTGCTAAGGCTAGTACGGGCAGCTTGTGCTGTACGTACATTAGCTTTGGTAGCGGCTTTCATACCTATATAACCTGCTAAGGCACTAAAAAAAGCACCAATTATAAATGCCACTGCTATACTCCAATGCCCACCATGAGCCACGTTGGCATTGCCCATAACGCCCAACAATAAAGCTGCTACTACTACAAAGTAGCCCAACACTTTCCACTCGGCTTTCAAAAAAGCCATTGCACCTTCGGCAATATAATTACTAATTTCTTTCATACGGTCGTTACCAGCATCTTGCTTGGCAACCCAGCCAAATTTAATAATGGCATACAATAAACCTAGCAAACCAATAATAGGTACGGCATAAGCCCAATAATTGTTCATAAATATTAATTATAGTTTTGTTAAAATGTAGCGAATTTTCTAATTTTAAAGTGTGCAAAGGTAAGTAAAAATAGGCAAACTTAAAATTGTGTAATTTTTGATTTTTGGGGTCGCCATTTTTTTGTTTAGCTTTTTGTTTTCGCTTCGCTAAAAAAGAGTTTTTATTATTAATTATCAACAATGTACCGACACATTAGCACAATAGCACAATAGCACATTAGAAAATTATCGCATTAGCATATTAGCACATTAGCACAATAGCACATTAGAAAATTATCGCATTAGCATATTAGCACAATAGCACAATAGCATATTAGCACATCAGCACATTATCAAATTAGCACATTATCAAATTAGCACATTAGCACATTATCAAATTAGCACATTATCAAATTAGCACATTAGCACATTATAACATTTCCATTTTTCTTTGTACTTTCACCCTCCATTATAATACACTACAATGACTACAATTAAATGCCCAAGTTGCAACCACGAATTTGCCATTACCGATGCCTTAAATGATGAAGCAAAAGCATCTATACAAAAAGAAAAAATAAACTTAAGGTTGCAAATGGAAAAGTATGTAAAAGCTAAAGAAGAGGAGTATAAACTAAAAGAAAAAGCTAGAGATACTGAACTTGAAATAGAAAAAAATGCCTTACTTAAATTAGCACAACATAAGGCCAAAGAAACTTACACCTTACAATTAACTGCATTGGAACAGGAAAATAAAGACAAACAAATACAAGTAAATGAATTGAGACAAAAGGAGTTGGATTTGCTTCGCCAAAATAGAGAAATGCTAGACCGTGAAAATAATGTAGAATTAGAAATAGAAAAACGATTGTTAGAAGATAGAAAAAAAACAGAACAAACAATAGGGCAAAAGGAGCAAGAAAAATATGAACTAAAAATGAAAGAGAAGGATATTGCAAACGACTCTTTAAAAAAAACAATAGAAGAACTAAAACGTAAAGTAGAGCAGGGTAGTATGCAAGTACAAGGCGAGGCACAAGAATTATTGTTGGAGGAGTTGCTAAAAGATAACTTTATACACGATACCTTAAGCGAAGTAGGCAAAGGTGTAGAGGGTGCCGATTGCATACAAACCGTTACTACCCGTACAGGGCAAGTATGTGGCACTATTATTTACGAAAGTAAAAATGCAAAACATTGGAAAAATGAATGGTTAGCAAAGCTAAAAACAGATAAACGTAATAAAAATGCTGATTTAGCAATATTGGTTACTCAAGTGTTTCCTAAAGGGGTTACACAATGTACCGAATTAGAAGGAGTATGGGTATGCTCATTTGCCGAAGTAATACCAGTAGTACATTTGTTGCGAAGCGGCTTAATGAAAATAAACGAAGTACAAAAAAGCCAAGAAGGTAAAGGTGAAAAAATGCAATTGCTCTACAACTTTTTAACTGGTAACGAATTTAGAGGGCAAGTAGAAGCCACACTTGAGGGCTTTTTGAGTATGCGTAACAGTATAGCCAAAGAAAAAATGACTATGGAAAAAATATGGAAAGAGCGAGAAAAACAAATAGAAAAAGTACTATTAAGCACTAGTGGTATGTTTGGTTCTATTAAAGGTATTGCAGGTAGTAGCATTGCCGATATTCCGTTATTGGACGGCGAATAGAGCCCCATAGTTTACCATAATTTTAATAAAATAAATAGCTATAACTACTTCAATAATATTATTTTTGCAACTCACTACAAATTACTAATATGCCAATTACACATTTACTCACTATATATTTTATTCAATTATTGTTGGTATGGTTACCAAGCTTTGGCATTGCCAAATTATTTGCAAAAGCTGGCCGAACTGATACTTGGAAAGCATACGTACCATTTTACAATACTTGGGAAATGCAAAAAATGACTGGTAGGCCAATGCATTGGGTATTTTGGCAATTAATACCTATAGTGGGTTGGTTTATAACACCGGGTATATTTATTGAATTTGTAAAATTATTTGGTCGTTACAGCATAGCCGACCACACCGGTGCAAGTTTGTTAGCACCTTTATATATGCCTTATATTGGTAACAATAAAGAGGTACGTTATATAGGAAAGGATAGGGTAAATAAAATACCAAAAGGCAAAGCAAGAGAGTGGTTTGATGCTGCTATATTTGCCGTAGTAGCAGCTACTTTAATACGTTTATTTGTGTTTGAGGCTTATGTAATACCCACAGGTTCAATGGAAAAAACATTGCTGGTAAACGATTATTTATTTGTAAGTAAAATGACCTACGGTAGTAGAGTACCTAACACACCGCTAAGCATACCTTTTGTACATAATATGTTGCCATTTGGCAGTGCCAAAAGTTATGTAGAGTGGATAAGCCTACCCTACATACGTTGGTGGAATACCCCAGTAAAACGTAACGATCCTTGTGTATTCAATTTCCCTGCTGGCGACACGGTAATAAACAAACCCGAATTTCAAAGTGCTGTAACTTATTATGATTTGGTACACCAATACATGAGAGAGGCTAATGTAAATGAAGCTGCTGCAAAAACTGAAATACAAAATAGAACGGACGAATTTCCTATAATAATACGACCAATAGATAAGCAAGAAAATTATGTAAAACGGTGTGTAGCAGTAGGTGGCGATAAAATACAAGTAAAGCAAGGTATATTATATGTAAATGATGCTGTAAGTGAAGTACAGCCATACTCTCAACTATGGTACGATGTAACAACTAATGGCAGCAAATTAAATAACGACCAACTAAAAGCCGACCTTGATGTAGATGTAGATAGGTTGGATGAAAATGAGCGAAATAGGCATAACGGCAAAGCCGAAGTACAGGTGTTAAATGAAGCCCAAGGGCTTTACAAAATGCTATTAACTAATAAAGCCGTAGCTAAATTAAAAACTTTAGCTTGGTACAAAACAGTAACTGTAGAAAATTTTGGACAGGATCAATTTATGTTTCCTGCCTATTACAATTACGATACAAAAGATAGCTTTGATGTAAACAATTATGGACCCTTGGTAATACCACAAAAAGGCGTAGCTGTAAACCTTACACCCGATAATATACGACAATACCGAAGGGCAATACAAGTGTATGAACATAACGAATTTGTGCCACAGCCCGATGGCTCGGTACTTATAAATGGTACTAAAACCAACACTTACACCTTTAAAATGAATTATTATTGGATGATGGGCGATAACCGCCACAACTCACAAGATAGCCGATTTTGGGGTTATGTACCCGAAGACCATATAGTAGGTAAACCAAAATTGATATGGATGAGTTGGGAGCATGGACCAAGGTGGAATAGGTTATTTAACATTATAAAATAGATGAAGCTATGTTAAAGTTTTTTGCTTAAGTACTATAAATTAAGACTAAAAATGTAGTTTGGCACATTATTTTCATATTGTAAGCAAAAGCAAAAAATAATTATAAATAAACAAATGAAAAGTATAGCTTTAGTAATATTAATTTCAATCAGCAGCATTTTGGCGATAGCCCAAAAAAATGTAACAGACGTAACCTTGTTATTTGATATAACAGTGGAAAGCACAGCCGATAGTAAGCCACAGGTTGCCAACATGTTTAACGGTGCTACCCAAACAGTATATATTAAAGGCGCAAACCACCGTACCGAAGATGTAAATTCGTTAGGTACATCAACTACATTGTACAACGGAAATACTAAAACTGCTGTGGTACTTAAAGAGTATGGTGCTACCAAATTATTAATAACAATGACGGCTCAAAACTGGACGGATGTTAATAAAAAATTTGCTACTGTTACTTACACAAAAGATGCTGAAACAAAAAAAATAGCTAATTATAACTGTGTTAAATACATTGGTAAAATGCCCGATGGTAGCAGCTTTACAATATTTGCTACTAAAGATATAGTACCCGAAACTACCGACTATAAAAATGACTTGTACAAAAATGTAGATGGCTTAGTATTACAATATGAATACAGTATAAGCGGTATGAAAGTTACTAATACGGTGGCAAGTGTGAACCTTAGACCAATAGCCGCCAACAAATTTGAGGTGCCAAAATCTGGCTACCGAGAAATGACTTACGAAGAATCTAAATTAAAATAAACATCACTCCTACCTGAATTACCAAAACCCTGAATACTTACTTATTTGGGGTTTGTTTTTTTATACCAAAAAAGACAAAGAAAACAATAACTTTGCCCCAGCAAAAATTCAATAAAAAAATGCCTAACCAATACAAACGTATATTACTGAAATTAAGTGGGGAGTCGCTAATGGGAAACAAAAATTTTGGGCTTGACCCAACAGTAATAGAACAGTATGCAATGGAGATAAAAAGTGTAGCCGATGCTGGTGTAGAAATTGCCATTGTAATAGGTGGTGGTAATATATACCGAGGTATGAACGAGGCTGAAACAGGTATAGAAAGGGCACATGGCGATTATATGGGTATGTTAGCTACAGTAATAAATGCTATGGCTATGCAGGCAATGTTAGAAAAAATAGGCGTGTACACAAGGTTACAAACTGCCATAAAAATGGAGCAAATAGCCGAACCATATATACGCCGCAAAGCAATGCGTCACTTAGAAAAACATAGGGTGGTAATATTTGGTGCAGGTACGGGTAACCCTTACTTTACTACCGATACTGCTGGTGTACTTAGGGCAATTGAAATAAAAGCCGATGTAATACTTAAAGGCACTAGAGTAGATGGAATATATACAGCCGACCCCGAAAAAGACCCTACCGCCACCAAGTACGATACGTTAAGCTTTGCTGATGCAATTAGCAAAAATTTGAAAATAATGGATATGACTGCATTTACCCTTTGCCGTGAAAATAACTTGCCTATAATTGTGTTTGATATGAATACACCAGGCAATTTGCTTAAAGTAATACAAGGGCAAAATGTAGGGACTATTGTAAACGAAATATAACCATAATAAAATGGACTTAGCAGCAATACGAAAAGAATACAAACAAAAAACATTATTAGAAACAGATGTAGCTAAAGACGCAATTACACAATTTGCAACTTGGTTTGCTGAGGCTACTAATAGCAATATAGATGAGGTTACTGCAATGACTATTGCTACATGTAGCAATGCTGCTGTACCAAGTGCAAGAACAGTGTTGCTAAAAGGTTACAGCGAAAAAGGGTTTGTATTTTACACTAATTATAACAGCCAAAAGGGGATTGAATTGCAAGAAAACCCAAGGGCTAGTCTTTTGTTTTTTTGGCCAGCCTTAGAACGGCAAATACGAATAACTGGCATAGTGCAAAAACTAGCCCCAACCGAAAGTGATGCTTATTTTAAAAGCCGACCAATAGGTAGCCAAATAGGTGCAATAGCATCGCCACAAAGCCATGTAATAGCCAATAGAGAGTGGTTGCAAAATGAAGTAGATAACCTAACAACATCAATGGAGGAAAACAATATAACAAGACCTAATAACTGGGGTGGATTTATAGTACAACCAGTAGCTATTGAATACTGGCAAGGTCGCCCAAGCCGCTTACACGATAGGTTATTATATACTTTACAACCTAATGGAGAGTGGAGTATTGATAGGTTAGCTCCGTAGTAAGTTTTTTCAACAATTCGCCTTGTTAAGCATTATTATTGTATGCAAAAATTTAATTTTTTAACGGCTAAATGGGAGTATTTAGCCATGTTTAATTACGAAGTTGATGCTGCCATCTTATTGCCTTATTTACCACCTTACACTACACTCGATTTGTATAATGGTAAAGCAATAGTGAGTGTTGTAGGTTTCTTATTTAACAACACTAAAGTATTGGGTATAAGTTGGCCAATGCACAAAAACTTTGAAGAAGTAAATTTGCGGTTTTATGTAAAACGAACAGAAGGCAATATAGTAAAACGAGGTGTTGCATTTGTAAGCGAAATAGTGCCAAAACGAATAATTGCTACTATGGCTAATACATTATACAATGAACATTATACAGTAGCAAAAATGAGCCATAGCTTACAAGTAAATGATCAACATATAGAAGTTACTTATAAGTGGCAGTTAAAAAATAAGCAACAAAACAGTATGTATGTAAAAGCTGAAAATATACTACAAAACCTTGTACCACAAAGCGAAGCAGAATTTATATTAGAGCATTATTATGGTTACAATACTTATAGTAACACTACCACTATTGCTTACACTTTACAACATCCAAGTTGGCAAATATATAAAGTAATTGATGCTCAGTTACATTGTAATATTGAACAACTATATGGCAACAGCTTTGCAAAGTGTATACAAAATGTAACGCCTACAAGTGTACTGTTAGCTAAAGGTAGTGAGGTTAGTGTACAGTTTCCAAAACGTATAGTTGCAGGGTAATATATTATAGTATTTTTGTAAATAAATAATAGAGTAATGCTAATAATACAACATAGAGTAAATACAGTGGCACAACTACAAACCACCCCCAATTATTATGGAGTAGAAGTTGATGTACGTGATAAATTGGATACTATAATACTACAACATGATGCCTATAAAAATGGAGAGCCTTGGAATACCTATTTGCAACATTACCAACACCAAACACTTATAGTAAATGTAAAAACTGAGGGTATAGAGCAAACTATTATTGATACATTAAATGCCCAAAAAATAACTGATTTTTTTTTACTTGATGTTAGTTTACCAATGCTTGTAAAGCTTACTAACAATGGCTTTAATAAAGTTGCTATTAGGTATAGCGAATACGAGCCTATACAATTAGCCACAGCATTTATTAATAAGGCAACTTGGGTATGGGTAGATTGTTTTACCCAATTACCATTTAACGATAATGATTATAATTTGTTAAAAAAGCATTTTAAAATTTGCCTTGTATCGCCAGAATTACAAAGCCATTCGGTTGAGATGATTACAGACTTTAAAACCAAATTGCAACAATACCCAGTAGATGCGGTGTGTACCAAATACCCAATGTTGTGGAGCTAATAATCAATAACTTGTTCCTCTATTTGCTCTGGTAATTTTCTAAATTCATATTGTTGGTTACGTAGCTGAGGTTCAAACCCAGCTTGGGTTATAGCAGCTTGTATGCTTTTGTAAGTAAACCTATGTGGAGCACCTGCTGCACTTACTACATTCTCTTCTATCATTATACTACCAAAGTCATTAGCACCTGCATGTAAGCATATTTGTGCTGTAGCTGCACCAACGGTAAGCCAACTTGCTTGTATATTTTTTACATTAGGCAACATTATACGGCTTAGGGCTATCATACGTATATACTCCTGTGGTGTGGTTAGGTTGTGTACACCACGTATTCGGGTTAGCAAAGTATCTACATCTTGAAATGTCCAAGGTATAAAAGCTATAAAACCCTTTGCATCAGCAGGTTTTAAAGCTTGTGTAGTTCTAATACGTATTAAGTGTTCCATACGTTCGGCTATAGTTTCTACATGGCCAAACATCATAGTGGCACTGGTAGTTAAGCCAATAGTATGAGCTTGGTGCATTATTTCTAACCACTCATCGCTACCACATTTACCTTTACTTATTAGCCTACGTACTCTATCCACCAATATTTCGGCACCTGGGCCGGGCAAACTATCCATACCAGCAGCTTTAAGTGCTTTAAGTACATCAATATGTTGCATACCTTCAAGCTTACATATATGTGCTACTTCGGGTGGGCCTAGTGTGTGTAATTTAATATGGGGAAATAATTGTTTTATTTCTTTAAACAAATTACAATAGTACTCCAAACCCAAATCGGGGTGATGCCCACCTTGTAATAAAAGTTGCTCACCACCGTACTTAATCGTTTCAGCAATTTTTATTTTATAGGTTTCTATATCGGTTATGTAAGCATCTTTGTGGCCAGGTATGCGGTAGAAGTTGCAAAATTTGCAATTGGCTAAACACACATTAGTTGTGTTTAAATTTCGATCAATTATCCAAGTAACTTTGCCGTGTGGCACTTGTATTTTGCGTAAGGTATCGGCTACTAACATTAGCTCTGTAAGTGGTGCATGTTCAAACAAATAAACGCCTTCATCCTGAGTTAAAAATTCAAAATTTAACGCCTTTTGGTAAATATCTTGTATATTCATAGATTGATATGAAAAACAAAATTACAAACACAAAGTTGTATTTGCTCTAAAATAAAAGAATGGTTAAACTTATACTCAGTTTTATATTTTTTTTATCCGCCGTGGAGGATGCTTATGCCCAAAAAATTGCTACAATACCATTTGAGCAATTGTATGGTGGTGTAATATTGGTAAAAGCAAAATTGAGTACCCGACCCGATACATTAAACTTTATATTAGATACTGGTAGCAGCCATATATCATTAGATTCCACAGCTACTGCTTTGCTTAACCTACCTGTAACCCAAACCGATAATTATGTAAACGGAATTGGTGGTAAGCATAAGGTAAAAAAAACTAGTGGGTTAGATTTGATGTTTCCTAACCTTACGGTTAAAAATTTAAACTTTTATGTAAATGATTACAGTGTAATAACCGAAAGTAGTGGTGTACGTATTGATGGTATTATTGGGTTTGCTTTTTTTAGTAAGTATATACTGGCAGTTAATTTTGATAGTAGCCGAATAGATGTATATAACCCTGCACCATTCAAGTATCCACGTAAAGGCTACTTATGGAAATTTAATTTGGATTACATACCTAATACCGAATTGCAGGTAACCGATGCACGTAGTACTTATGCCAATTATTATATTGATTGTGGTGCTGGTTTGTCCTTATTATTTGCCGAAAACTTTGTGAATGACAGTTTGTTTTTGAAAAAAAATAAAAAAATATTTTCATCTCAAATAGAAGGAGTTGGAGGTAAATCGGTAACAAAAATAGCCGTTGTAAAATTACTAAAATTAGGACCCTACAGGTTTCGTAATGTGCCTGCATATATATATAACGATGTGGCCGATGTATTGCGATACCCCGAACATTCGGGCTTAATAGGTAACGATATACTACGACGGTTTAATTGGATAATGAATTATGGGCGTAGCGAAATGCACTTGCAGCCTAATAGTTTTGCATTTGACAGTTTTGATTACAGCTACACTGGACTTAGCATTTACTTGGTTAATAATACCATACAAATAACCGATATAATACCTAACTCACCAGGTGAGTTAGCCAAATTTAAACTGGGCGATGTATTACTTTCTATTGATAATACTATTATAACATCAGTTAAGCAAGCAAAAGATTTGATGCAAAACTTTAATAAAGTGCTTAAAATAATTGTGATAAGAGATGGAGTGTTAACCTCTATTAACCTAAAAGTGAGATCAATATTATAATTGAATTATGGGCAGTAAAAAATATTTATTTGACACTCTTTTTTTTACAATTCACAACTTTTACAGTTTATCAATTTCTTCTATTGTTAAGCCAGTTAGTGTTGCTAATTCTATATTACTTAAACCCATTTTTCTTCCTTGCTTTATTACCTCTATTTTACCTTCTATTTCACCTTCTATTTTTCCTTCACTTTTACCATCATCAAATGCAGTATAGATTGTATTACTATAATCTCTAAATATTTTCAAACTTTGTTCATATTCATTTTTTTCAATTTCAATACGTTCAGCTTTCATTTCGTAATTCATAATATCATTTAAGCAAATTTACAACAGATTTATCTTTTTTCTTGTTTTACTCTGGTATTGAAGGTTTTTTTAAGCAAATAATTTGTTTAAACCAAATTTTAACAAAAGCATAATTTAACTTGTATTATTATTGTAGTTGTATTTTTGTAAAAGGCTTTTGTTAATTAATTTACGTATGTTAGTATTACAATGAAAAATAAAGTATCCATAGTATTTATAATGCTACTGCACTTGATTGTAGTAAGCAACTATGCACAGCTTGGTGCTACTGGCCCCAATGATACTATAAAGGTACAAGTATATAAAGTTGGAGTCGATTCTTTTGCCTTTTATTATATGCCACAAGTAAGTGTATTTGGCGTTATGACACCAAATGCAAGAGCTGCTATTAAAGAACGATCGCAATTGCGAAAATATGTAATAAAGGTGTATCCACTAGCCATGAAAGCAGCTGATTTAATAAACGAAATACGTAGAGAAACTGCAGCTATGGACACCCGAAAAGAAAAAAGACAGTACCGTAAAGCACAAGAAAAAAGAGTAAAAGAAGAGTTTACCGACCAAATAAAAAATATGCTAATAGATGAGGGTAAAGTACTTACCAAACTAATATATAGAGAAACTGGCGAAAGTTGTTATGATGTTATAAAAGAAATGAAATCGGGGCTTAATGCAAGGTTTTGGCAAACGGTACTTATATTTTTTAATGGTAATTTAAAAGCTAATTATGACCCTACCGGTGCCGATGCCGATATGGAAGTAATAGTAAAAGAAGTAGCCCGTTGGTATGGCAGAAGTTAACCTATTACTAACTTGAATTAGCAGCTATTGCTGTACACACATTTGTGTATAATTAAATTTATATCACCTTTCTTAATAGAGTAATTTTGAAATAATATACAACATATTATATGCTCAAAATTGGACTTTTTGGTGTTGGCCATTTAGGTAAATACCACCTTAATAATTGGCTAACAATTCCTAATACTACAGTAATTGGTTTTTACGATCCTAATAATGAAAATGCTGAGGCCATTACCGCAACTTATAATATACCAAGGTATAATACAGTTGATGAATTGCTACAATTAATTGATGTTGCTGATATTATTGCACCAACTAATTACCACTTTGCATTATGCGAAGCAGCCATAAAAAAAGGGAAGCATATATTTGTAGAAAAGCCTTTGGTGCATACTATGCAAGAGGCAAAGTTGCTATTACAACTAGCCACCGAATCAAATAGTAAAATACAGGTTGGCCATGTAGAGCGGTATAACCCTGCATTTTTAGCTTTGCAAAATGTAACAATGAACCCTATGTTTATTGAAGTACATAGGTTAGCACAATTTAACCCACGTGGTACCGAAGTTAGTGTGGTGCTGGATTTGATGATACATGATATTGATATAATATTAAGTATTGTAAAAAGTAAAGTTAAAAATATAAGTGCAAGTGGGGTAGCCGTAATGACTGATACACCCGATATATGCAATGCCCGAATTGAATTTGATAATGGTTGTGTGGCCAACCTAACATCGAGCCGTATATCAATGAAAAAAATGCGAAAGATGAGACTGTTTCAAAAAAATGCATACATCGGTATTGATTTTTTAGATAAAAAATGTGAAATCATAAAACTTAAAGAGGCTACCGATATTAATACTTTTAATTTTGATATAGAAACACCAATTGGAACAAAAACGATTGCTATTGCAAGTCCATTAATTGCCGACAATAATGCCATTAAGCAAGAGTTAGAAGCATTTGTAGTAGCTATTACTAATAATACACCTACTGCAGTTACAGCATTAGATGGCTACTTAGCTATGGATGTTGCTCACCAAATATTAGACCGAATTGGTAATAAAAAAATTGATTAATTTACACCATGTTTTTTACCAAAAAAATAAGTGTAGCTTGGTATGTAATTGCCGATTGGGTAAGTGCTTTGTTGGGTATAATTTTATTTTTTTACTATAGCAATCACTTAGTAGTACAACAATTTAATTGGAGTAATAATAGTACAACGCCAATTTTTTTAAAAGCAACACTACTTATTTCTTTTACATGGTTGTTATTATATAGCATTACGGCTAGTTATGCATCACTTTACAAAAAATCGAGATTGTATGAAATTGTAAAACTTTTTTTTATAAGTATAATTGGTTCAGTATTACTTTTTTTATTCTCTCGTTCCTTATTTCAAAGCTTAAGTGTTATACTCAATTTACGAAGTTTTTTATTATTTACAACTTTACACTTTTGCATAACAGCGGTATTGCGGAGTGTAATATTATACTGGGTAAAATGGCAATTAAAACATCAACTATTTTACTACAAAAGCATATTAATGGGCGATGTTACACTACTAACTCAATTGTTACAAACAACTCAATTAGCTAATAATAACAATGCCCACCACATAATAGGGTATTGCTGTAACCAAAGCTTACAGGCTACTACAGTACCACAACTTGGTACACTAACTAATTACGAAGTTGCAATAAACCAATACCAACCCAACGAAATTATAATAGCATTAACTAATAGTGATGCTGTACTTATTAATACAATTATAACACAACTACTCGGTAAAAATATTGCTATAAAAATATTGCCACAACAGTTAGATTACTTAACCGGTGCTATAAAAACAACTAATGTACTTACCAATAATCTGGTATCTATTAATAATATGGCAATGCCCGAATGGCAGCTTAACCTCAAACGAATATGCGATATAATATGCTCAATTTTATTTATGATATTACTATTACCACTTTGTATTTTTATTTATATTAAAATAAAACTTACAGGAAAAGTAATATATAAACAAACACGTTTGGGGCAAAATGCGAAACCATTTGTGCTATATAAGTTTAGAAGTATGATTGCAAATGCTGAAGTTGATAATACACCACAGCTAAGCAGTGCCACCGATAGTCGCATTACACCATGGGGACGTACTATGCGTAAGTGGCGATTAGATGAAATTCCACAATTGTTCAATATCTTAATTGGCGATATGAGCTTTGTAGGACCACGGCCCGAAAGAACTTATTATGCTAACCAAATAATAGCTACAAACCCTTACTACAAAGTATTATACGAAATAAAGCCAGGCCTCACTAGTTGGGGAATGGTAAAGTATGGCTATGCCGAAAACATTACTCAAATGCTTGAACGAATGCAGTATGATTTGGTGTATATGAACAATGCATCACTCCTGCTCGATTTAAAAATATTGCTCCACACTGTACGTATCATATTTATGGGTGTTGGAAAATAATTTTTTTTTGCAAAGCCCCAAAATCTACTCACTTTTTATTTCTATCACTATACTGTGTTTAATAAAAAATTGCCCTTATTTTTATACAAATATTTTACTATGAAATTTTTAATCCTATTGTTCATATTTTCTTCTTCAATTTTTTGCGCAGCACAAAAAAAAATAATGACAGGTGCCGAAAGAACAACACTATACTTTCCGCTACTCAAAGGCAAACGTGTTGCTGTATTTGCTAATCAAACAAGTACTATTGGTAATACACATTTGGTAGATAGTATGCTAAAAGCTAATATAAATGTAGTAAAAATTTTTGGTCCTGAGCATGGCTTTAGGGGCATAGCCGATGCTGGCGAACATGTAAAAGATGGTACTGATAACAAAAGTGGACTGCCAGTTATTAGTTTGTATGGCGACCATAAAAAGCCTACAGCAAATGATTTAAAAGATGTTGATATACTATTGTTTGATATACAAGATGTTGGCGTTAGGTACTATACATTTATAAGCAGCCTGGAGTATTATATAGAGGCCGCAGCCGAAAATGAGAAACCTTTAATAATACTCGACCGCCCCAACCCTAACGGTAATTATGTAGATGGACCAGTATTAGATATGGCCTACAAAAGCTTTGTAGGTATGCAACCAATACCTATAGTATATGGTATGACGGTGGGTGAGTACAGCCGTATGCTAGTGGAGCAAAATTGGTTGGGCAATACCGATGTGCAAGGTTTAATTGTAAAAGTTAATAATGAAACCAAAACAAATTTGGTCATAAATTATTTGAAAAAAAATAAAGCTGAACTTGGTAATGTAGACATTAATATAATTACATGCCTCAATTATAACCCTAGTACTTTATACAAATTACCCATAGCACCATCGCCCAACCTCAAGCAAATGCAAAGTATTTATTGCTATCCAAGTACTTGTTTTTTTGAAGGTACAGTATTAAGCGAGGGTAGGGGAACTGATTATCCATTTCAAGTATTTGGGCATCCAAGTTATAGTAACAAATTATATGCATTTACACCCAAACCCAATGCAGGAGCTAAAAGTAGCAAATTATATGGCGTAAAATGCTATGGATGGAATATAAGTGGAACAACACAACAAGTACTAAAAACTATAAATGGAAAAATTCAATTGCGGTACATATTAGAGGCTTATAAACAATTTCCTAATAAAGATTCATTTTTTATACAACCAAAAATAGATAAGCCCGAAAATTATTTTTTTAATAAATTAGCTGGCAACAACGAATTAATGCAACAAATAAAAAACGGAAAAAACGAAGCTCAAATAAGAAACAGTTGGCAACCAGCACTTGATAATTTTAAAGCAATTAGAAAAAAATATTTATTGTATAATTAAAATTATACAAATCTTTTTATAAAAAAATAGCTACCGTTTTATAAACTAAACTCCATACTATTTACTTCAAATTGATGTTACACATACACAACTTTTAATAACATTTTAATACTTGTACACCTTTGGTAAATAACTTACATTTGCCAAAAAAACTATTAATTATGAAATTTTTTGTAGATACTGCAAATCTTGCACAAATAAAAGAGGCGAACGAATTAGGTATACTTGACGGTGTAACCACTAACCCAACCCTAATGGCTAAGGAGGGTATAAAAGGTACTGAAGCCATTAATGAACACTACAAAACTATATGTACATTGGTAGATGGCGATATAAGTGCAGAGGTACTCAGTACCGATTATGAAAGTATGATTGCAGAAGGCGATAAATTAGCTGCATTACACAAAAATATTGTAGTTAAAATACCAATGATAAAAGATGGTATAAAAGCCATAAAATATTTTACCGATAAAGGTATAAAAACCAACTGTACATTAGTGTTCAGTGCTGGTCAGGCTATACTAGCTGCCAAAGCAGGTGCCACTTATTTGTCGCCATTTATAGGTCGTATTGACGATATGAATTGGGATGGTATTGACCTCATACAACAAATTGCTCACATCTACAACGTACAAGGGTTTACTACACAAATATTAGCAGCATCTATACGTAATCCGTTACATATAATTAAGTGTGCCGAGGCTGGTGCACATGTATGTACTTGCCCTTTGGATAGTATATTGGGTTTACTCAAACATCCACTAACCGATATAGGCTTGGCTAAATTTATTGAAGATGCTAAAAAAATGTAAGTAAAGCATAATCCATATATTATACAAGTTAAACTTGTTAGTATCGCTTCGCTAAAATAAATAAAATTTTATTCGTCCTGCAAACGTCTTTAAAATTAATTAAAATGCCTGTATTACACAATCGTATTGATCAACGTGAGTTGAAAGCCTTATTATATCAAGAAACTGAGCCACGTGTTACCCTTTCATTTTACCAATATTGTACTATAAGCAATACTCAATTGTATAGAGATGAACTGTACAAACAGTTAAATGCTATAAAAGTATTTGGACGAATATACTTAGCAACTGAGGGTATAAATGCTCAAGTGAGTGTACCCCAGTGCAATTTGGAGTTATTTAAAAATTACATAAATTCCTTACCTGAATTGTACAATGTAAGGTTAAATATTGCAGTTGATAATGATGGCAAAAGTTTTTGGGTACTCAAAATAAAAGTAAGAGAAAAAATAGTAGCCGATGGAATAACCGACCCAAACTTTAGTATGGCTCATAAAGGCAAGTATGTAAATGCCGAACAGATGAATAATTTATTAAATAATACAAACACAGTAGTGGTAGATATGCGAAACCACTATGAGTACGAAGTAGGACACTTTACCAATGCAGTAGCAATACCAAGTGATACCTTTAGAGAACAATTGCCAATGGCAGTAACAATGCTGCAACAACAAAAAGAGCAAAACATAATAATGTATTGTACAGGTGGTATACGTTGCGAAAAAGCAAGTGCTTACATGCTACACCATGGCTTTAAAAACGTATACCATTTGGAAGGTGGCATAATTAACTATGCCCAACAAGTAAAACAACAAAATTTGGTAAGTAACTTTATTGGTAAAAACTTTGTGTTTGATGACAGATTAGGTGAACGAATAACAGATGATATAATAGCCAAATGCCACCAATGTGGCACCCCTGCCGATACACATACCAATTGCAAAAACGAAGCTTGTCATTTACTATTTATACAATGCACAACCTGTGCTAGTACTATGTTAGGTTGCTGCAGCCAAGGCTGCAAAATGGTGCACCAATTACCAATAGAGGAGCAGCAACAATTAAGAGCCGATATTGATAAAGGGCAACAAATATTTAATAAAGGAAAAGCAAGGTTACGCCCTAAGTTATAATTGGGCTTATATACATTTTTATACAACCATTATAATTTTTGTATTTTTATTTTTCAATGTAATTGCATTTATATATAAATGAAAAAAGTTGTTCAATATTTATTTAGAAAACCCTTACTTCAATTAATTAATAAATTTAGTTCGGCTCCTGATAAAAATAAAATTTTTGAAAAGTTAAGCACAATGCTGCTTCAACTACAAACTAATGCTAAGTACAACGGAAAAGTAATAAACAACCTACAAGGTGCTAGGTATGTAATTATGAGCGATATGCACAAGGGTAATGGTGATGATGCCGATGATTTTAATAATGCAAAAGATAAGTATATAAATGCCCTTAATTACTACTGTGAGCATAACTACAACCTAATACTACTGGGCGATGTAGAAGAATTGTGGGAAAACAATATAGTAGAAGTAATAGTAACCCACCAAGATACTTATGAAATAGAAAATGAATTTGCTAAAAAAAATATGCTTTATAAAATATATGGTAACCACGATTTATTTTGGAATACTAATAACGATGCAACCAAGTGGTTAGCAAAAATGTATAGCAAACCAATGCCAGTATACGAAAGCATTTTAATACAATTACCACAACACAACAACGTACAAATATTACTAACCCACGGTCACCAAGGCGACAAACAAAGCGATGGCAACAAATTAAGCAAATGGTTTGTTGCTAATATTTGGAATAAGGTACAGGCTTACTTTGATGTTAATATTAATACCCCTAGCAAGGATTATTTGCTACGTAATAAACATAACAAAATAATGTACAATTGGAGTGCTGCACAACCCAACACTATACTTATAACTGGCCATACGCATAAGCCAGTATTTGCTAGCCTTAACCATGTACAAAAAATAATGACTGAGTTAAAAGAAGCAAAATACAGCGGCAATAACGAAGAAACTAAAAGGTTAACTTTACTATTACAAGTAAAGCTAGAAGAATATATAGCAGTAGAGCAGGATATACCTCAAAAGCCAACCTACTTTAACACAGGTTGCTGTTGTTACAACGATGGAGATATTACACTAATTGAACTTAATAACGATGCCATAAAGTTAGTTAAATGGACAGGTTCAAACAATAATATACATAGGAAAGTATTACAGAAAGAAAACTTTAAAACATTGTTGAACAAAATGAATTAATGGTTAAATTTTGATAACCATTATATCATTTTAAAACATAATTTTGTTAAATACATTAACATTACTTATTTTGCCAAAGATTACCAAAAAAAAATGCTGAAAATATGAGTAAAAATTTCCGATTTCTGGTGCTTACAATAGCAGCCGGATTAGTATCACTAGTGAGTATGGCGCAACAAAAAGCCGTACGAGGTGTAGTAAAAAATGCCTCAAACAATGAAGCCGTTGGTGCCGTAAATGTAGAGGTTAAAGGCGTAGGCAAAGTAAGTTATACTGATGGCAATGGTGCTTTTAAAATAAGTGTTGCCAATTTGCCTGTTACCTTAATATTTACATCTGTTGGTTACGAAAGTATGGAAGTAGAAGTTACTAGCGAAGCAAGTGTTGCCGTTGCCTTAAAATCAAGTACTGCATTAGGTACTGAAATTGTAGTATCAGCGTCAAGGTTGCCACAACGTATATTGGAGTCGCCGGTTACAATTGAAAGAGTGAGTGCAGCTGCTATAAAAAATGCTCCTGCTGCATCTTATTACGATGTAATTCAAAATCTTAAAGGGGTTGATTTAATGGCATCATCTTTAACATTTAAAACACCCACCACTAGAGGTTTTAATGGTAGTGGTAATACAAGGTTTACCCAATTGGTAGATGGTATGGATAACCAAGCACCGGGTTTAAACTTTTCGGTAGGTAGTGTAATAGGACTTAGCGAATTAGATGTTGACAATATAGAGTTATTGCCAGGTGCATCATCTGCATTATACGGCCCTGGCGGTATGAATGGTACTTTACTTATTAATAGCAAAAATCCATTTAAGTATCAAGGCTTATCATTTCAGGTAAAAACAGGTATGATGCATACCGATAAATATGAAAGACCCAACGTAGGTGCTTACCACAATTGGAATATTAGATGGGCAAAAAAAGTAAGTGAAAAATTTGCATTTAAACTTACTACTGAATTAATAAAAGCGAATGATTGGGTAGCAAACGATACCCGTAATTATAGTAGAAATGGTACAGGTGGAAGCCTTAAAGCAGGCAACAGACAAAATGACCCTAACTATGATGGTGTAAATGTATATGGTGATGAAACCACTGTACAAATGAGAGACTTGTTAAATGGTATAGGTGCTCAAGCCCCTTTTTTACAACCTTACATTAACACCTTAACGGCTGCTAATCCTACACAAGGTATATCAAGAACAGGATATAATGAAGCAGAAATAGTAGACCCAGTAACATTGAATTATAAAGTTGGAGGTTCGTTAAATTATAAAATTACTGACAAAACAGAAGCCATTGTAATGGGCTATTTTGGTACAGGTAACACTGTATATACTGGCAGTGAAAGGTATAATTTACAAGATTTAAAAATTGCACAATATAAAGTAGAATTAAATAACAAAAAATGGTATTTAAGAGCCTACACCACACAAGAAAACAGTGGTAATTCATTTAATGCAACAGTAGCAGCTAGGCTTACAACAGAGCAAGTAGCCCCAAGTGGTACTTGGTATCCTTTATACGGGCAAACATTTTTGGCTAACAAACTAGCAGGTATGAGCGACCAAGATGCACATACTGCAGCACGAACTGCAGCCGATGCCAACCGTTTACAAGCTAGTAGCCCTGCATTTCAAGCTGCATTTAAAAATATAACAAGCCGTCCAATTGGTGCTGACCCTGTAAAAGCAGGTGGTGCCAAATTTTTAGATAGATCAGATTTGTATAATATTGAAGGTCAATATAACCTTACCGATGCCAAAACAGCCTTTGCAGATGTATTAGTAGGTGCTAATTACAAAAAATATGTATTGAACAGCAAAGGAACACTATTTGCCGATACAGCAGGTAGCATAGGTATAGCCGAATATGGTGGTTATGTACAAGCCACAAAAGCACTACTTGAGGAAAAATTAAAAATAATTTTAAGTGGACGTTACGATAAAAATGAAAATTTTAAAGGTAAAATAACACCAAGAGCTACCGCTACTTACAAAGTAAGCAATAGTGGTACAGTAAGAGCATCGTTTCAAACTGCGTATCGTTTTCCAAGTACTCAACAGCAATGGATAAGTTTGGATATTGGTAGTAACGTAAGGTTGTTAGGTGGCAATCAAGATTTAAAAACTTTTTATAAGTTTAGTACTAACCCTGTATACACATTGGCTAGTGTACAAGCAGGAGCACCAGTGAAAGCTAACTTCGATGAATTTAAAGCAGAGTCTGTTACTTCATTTGAACTAGGCTATAAAGGATTACATGTTGGCAAAAAATTATTGATAGATGTGTATGGTTACTATGGCCAATACAAAGACTTTATAGTACGTACCTTAGTAGCACAACCTAAAGATGGTAATATAGCTAATATAGGAACGGCAAGTAACCGTCAGGTATTTTCGGTACCTGTAAATAGCACAGCAAAAGTAACTACAAGTGGCTTTGGTATAGGTGTTGATTATAAATTGCCACAAAACTTTGCCATATCTGCAAATGCAAGTAGCGATATAATATCTAACATACCTGCTGGTTTTATTTCGTTCTTCAACTCACCTAAGTATAGAACCAACTTTACATTTAGCAACACATCATTTGGTTATAAAAAACGTATAGGCTTTGGTGTTACTTACCGTTGGCAAGATGCATTTTTCTTTGAAGGCGATTTTGCAAATGGTGCTTTACCTGCTGTACATACAGTAGATGCACAAGTAAACTACCGCTTACCCGACTTTAAATCAACTTTTAAAATAGGTGCTAACAATTTATTAAATGAATATTATAGAACTGGTTTTGCTAACCCAATGATAGGCGGTTTGTATTATGCTAGTTACTCATACAACTTTTAATTAAATTATACCATCAATACAATAAATACATACAAATGAAAAATTTTATAAACAAAATAATTGCTACTGCACTACTATTTACATTAGTTATTGCAACATCTTGCAACAAAGGTTTTGAAGATGTACCTTTTACAACAACAGCAAGTGGTCCCACACTTTCGGAAAAGTTAAATACTGATCCAACTTTTAGCTTTTATAGAGATGCTTTAGTAAAGTATGGTTTAATTAACCAACTTTCGGTAGTAGGTAATGGTGTTACTGCTTTTGGGTTAGATAATGCAACACTTACAGCCGTATATGCCTCGTTTGGTTTAACACCAGCTCAGTTTATAGCTTTACCCTCTACAACAGGCACTCCGTTAACAGCTACACAAGCTGCTACCATTAATGGCCAGTTTGGTGCAGTATTTCAATATAGTATAGTGGCTACTAACTTGCCAAGTGCAAGGTTTCCAAGTAGTTACAGTGCAGCATCAAGTTTGTTCCCTGCTCAAGTTCCAAATGTACAAATGCCCACTGCCATTGTGTTACCTGGCGGTAACCCGTTAGTAAGAATGAACATTTTTCCTGCAAAAAACGGAGCCATATTTTATGCTAACACAGTACCCATAGTAACCCCCGATGCTATAACAGCTAGCAATGGTACACTACACCGAGTACCAACACCGGTAACACCACCAAGCCAAGTATTAGCACAAATGATATATACCGATCCTAACCACACTTACTTAACCGCTGCCATAGCAAGGGCAGATAGTGGCCAAGTAGGGTTAAATAGATTAGATTCAGTACTTAAATTTGGAGTAGCAAATATTACTGTATTTGCTCCCACTAACTTAGCTTTTCAAACTTTGCTAACAGGTGCTATAGCTCAAGCACTTATAGCACAAGGCGTAGCACCAGCAACTGCATTAGCTCAAGCTACATTTTTGGCATCTACACCTGCTGTATTCAGCAATCCAGCTCTATTTGGTGCATTATCTGCACAAACAGTTAGAGGAATTGTAGTATACCATCTGCTAGGTAACCGTACATTCTCTAACAACTTACCTTTAAGTACTGCAAGTATTAGAACGTTGCTTAACAGTGCAATAGCAGCACATCCGGGTGTAGTAGTTGATAGGTCAACGGCATCACCACGTTTATTAGGCTTAGGCAATGGCGGCAACTTTAGTAACTTTACTGCACTTGATAGGCATGCTGTAAACGGTGTATGGCATGTAATAGACCGTGTGTTATTACCTCAGTAATATTGTAATTAATTAAATTTTTATACCTCCCTACTTCAGTATTTGAAGTGGGGATTTTTTATTAGTATAGCAATAATACTGGTGTAATTCAAGTGTAAAAAACAAAATACCACAACTACTATTAACAATTGTTAAGGTAAGTTTATCAACAATTATTATTATATTTGTACAACTCAATCAACTTATATTTAATAAATGCAAGAATTATTATTGTTATTTTTAGCTTACGCTATTGGTTCAGTTCCTACAGCAGTTTGGGTGAGCAAGTATTTTTTTAAAATTGATATTAGAGATTATGGAAGTGGCAATGCAGGTGCTACCAATACCTTTAGAGTATTAGGTAGTAGTTGGGGTACTTTTGTAATGATTGTTGATATACTTAAAGGCACGGCAGCTACAAGTTTATATTTATTTTTACCCCAATATTTGGGACACAATAGCGAACTACAACGTACCAATTTGCAAATTGGCTTAGGCCTAACGGCTGTAATTGGTCATATATTTCCGCTATGGGCTAACTTTAAAGGCGGCAAAGGTGTAGCCACATTATTTGGAATGGTGTTGGCAATACAACCCTTTGTGGCATTAGGTTGTGTTGGTGTATTTTTAATTGTATTGTACCTCACAAGGTTTGTATCATTAAGCTCTATACTGGCCAGTATATCGTTACCTATATTTATTATACTCATATTTAGAGAGCAGGAGCAGCTGTACCGTATATTTGGTATAGCTATTGCCTTAATGGTAATACTTACACATCAAAAAAATATTACCCGATTACTCAATGGTATTGAAAGCAGAGTACCTATATTCAAATACCGTGATAGACGTAAAGAGAAGCGAAAAACTCGAAGAAATAGTTAAGCAATTTTTTATTTTTGCTATCGCAAAAATGCTTGTAAACTAACTACAATTTATTTTTTTTGTAAAAAAAATGACAACAAGTACTGACCTTTCAAACAGATTACATGAAGTATTTATTAATGGTACTTGGATAGCCAATACCAACTACACCCAACAATTAACTGATATTAACATAGTTCAGGCTAATTGTAAACTACCTCAACTTAATACAATTGCTTTAATTACATATCATATCAATTATTATGTAGCAGGGCTTATACAGATATTACAAGGGGGCAAACTTACTATTAGTGATACATATAGTTGGGCTATGCCACCTATTAACACTGAGGCTGAATGGCAGTTACTACTAACAACACTTACAACTAATGCAGCAAAATTTGTAAACCTTGTAGCACAATTGCCAAACAATATACTGCTACAACCCTTTACTGAACCACAATACGGTACTTACTTACGTAATATAGAAGGCGTATTAGAACATAGCTATTACCACCTTGGGCAAGTTGTACTTATTAAAAAATTGGTTATTGAAAATTTAAAAAAGGTATAAAGGCTTTTCTTATACATAAAAAAAGCCATCTTCAATTGATGGCTTTTTATTTAATTCTATTGAGTATTATTTAACCTCTTCAAATGGTACATCTTCTACCTTACTGTCGTTATTACTTTGCTCTGTAGCATTGCCTTGTGGTTGGTCTTGTGCAGTAGCATCGCCACCTGCAGCTTGTTGTGCATTATATATATCTTGGCTAGCAGCTGTCCAGGCTGTATTCATTTGCTCTAGGGCTGCATCTAGTGCAGCTACATCTTGCATTTTGTGTGCTTCCTTCAATTTCTCTAAGGCTAGTTCAATTGGTGCTTTTTTATCGGCAGGTATTTTATCACCAAACTCTTTCATTTGCTTTTCTGTTTGAAATATCAAACTATCGGCTTGGTTTATTTTATCTACTTTTTCTTTAGCTTGTTTATCAGCAGTTTCGTTGGCTTTGGCTTCGTTCTTCATTTTTTCAATTTCCTCTTTATTTAAGCCACTACCTGCTTCTATTTTTATTTTTTGTTCTTTGCCAGTTCCTTTGTCCTTAGCACTTACATGTATCATACCATTTGCATCTATATCAAAGGTTACTTCTATTTGTGGTACGCCACGTGGTGCAGGTGGTATGCCATCGAGGTTAAATATTCCAAGGCTTTTGTTGTCCTTAGCCATGCTTCTTTCACCTTGTAATATATGTATTTGTACACCTGGTTGGTTATCACTAGCTGTACTATAGGTTTCAGTTTTTTTAGTTGGTATAGTAGTATTGCTATTTATCATGGTAGTCATTACACCGCCCATTGTTTCAATACCTAGGCTAAGTGGTGTTACATCGAGCAACAATACATCTTTAATATCGCCACTTAGTACGGCACCTTGTATGCCAGCACCAATTGCTACTACCTCATCGGGGTTTACACTTTTATTTGGCTTTCGGCCAAAAAACTTTTCTACTAACTCCTGTACCTTTGGTATTCTTGTACTACCGCCAACTAATATAACTTCGTCAACCTGTGCAGCAGTCATACCAGCATCTTTTAATGCTTGCTCACAAGGTATAAACATACGTTCAAATAATTTGTCGCTAAGTTGCTCAAATTTTGCTCTTGTAAACTTTCTTACTAAGTGCTTAGGCACACCGTCAACGGCAGTTATATACGGTAAATTTATTTCTGTTTCGGCACTGCTGCTTAGTTCAATTTTTGCTTTTTCAGCAGCTTCCTTAAGTCTTTGCAAAGCCATAGGGTCTTTACGTAAGTCAATAGCCTCATCGTTTTTAAATTCATCGGCAAGCCAATTCATAATGAGTATATCAAAATCATCGCCACCTAAGTGTGTATCGCCATTGGTACTTTTTACTTCAAATACTCCATCACCTAGCTCCAATACACTCACATCAAATGTACCACCACCAAGGTCAAACACAGCTATTTTTTGGTCGGTACTTTTCTTATCTAACCCGTAAGCCAAAGCAGCCGCTGTAGGTTCGTTTACAATACGCTTTACGGTAAGGCCAGCTATTTCGCCAGCTTCTTTAGTAGCTTGTCGTTGTGCATCATTAAAGTAAGCAGGTACGGTTATTACAGCTTCAGTTACCTCAGTTCCTAGGTATTCCTCAGCAGTTTTTTTCATTTTTTGCAAAGTCATTGCACTTATTTCTTGAGGGGTATATAACCTACCGTCAATGTCAATACGGCAGGTATTATTGTCGCCTTGTACTACTTTGTAGCTACAATATTTAAGTTCCTCATTTACTTCATCAAACCTACGTCCCATAAATCGCTTTACGCTACTTATGGTATTACCAGGGTTTGTAATTGCTTGTCGCTTTGCAGGGTCACCAACCTTACGTTCACCATTTTTTAAAAATGCAACAACACTTGGTGTTGTTCTTCTCCCTTCTTCATTTGCAATTACTACAGGTTCGTTACCCTCCATTACACTTACACAACTGTTGGTAGTGCCTAAGTCAATTCCTATTATTTTTCCCATAATCTTATTATTTTTTTTAGTTAATAGCAATAGTTATGCCTTTGCATTCGATTGTGCAAAATTGTCAGTTTTTGAAATAAACTTTCTAATTACAATTTTCATTTTACCCTAACCGTTTTTCAATTTGTTCATTTATAAGGCGGTACAAATGTATAGGTTTGTAGGTACGCCAATTATCAATTTCCATTAGTTCTATATAATAATGCAGTTTTGCTTTTTTAAAATCGTACTGACTTTGCTGCGGCAGGTTAAGCAGTATTAACCAACCATTTAGGTCGTTTACGTTATCCAACCAATCTTCATAATAGCTATCGTCGCTGCTATGAAAATTAAGTACATTCTCAGCAATTAATATAAATTTACTAATACCCATTACCTCTAATTTATCCGTAAGTTCTCGCCGTAGTATCATTATATCATTATCAATGGCATCGTTCCATTCGCCTATTAACTCTATTATAGCATAGTGGTCGTCGTAATCAGCCATTAATATTTTAGCATACAAATTTTGGCTTTCTATATAATCCCATTGTGGGTGTATGTAGTAGTTATATACAGTTTGGGTATATTCAAACTCATTATACACTCTACCATAAAACGGTGATTTAGCATCCGTTTCGGCAGTGTATATATGCCGCCAATTATCGTAAGGTTCTATTTCGTGCATTAGTGTAGTAAAGTTTTTTTTATTTTTTTTGTACAATATAAAATGTTTGTCTCCATATTGGTTAACAAAAAAACTATTCTGTGTGTTATAGCTTATAAGTTTTTATTTTTGCGTAGCAAAATGCTTTTGCAAAAATGTATTTTTATTTTTACATAAAAAAAATGTATTACCATGATAAGAATTGGACAAGGAATTGACTACCACCAAATTGGCGAAAATAGAGAATTTTGGTTGGGTGGCGTTAAGCTCGATTATGAGTTGGGTTGCATAGGCCACAGCGATGCCGATGTATTGCTACACGCCATTTGCGATGCATTGTTAGGTGCTTTAGCTTTGGGCGATATTGGTATTCATTTTCCTAATAATGACGATGCCTATAAAAATATAGATAGTAAAATATTATTGCAACAAACTTATCATTTAATTAAAAGCAAAGGCTACAGTGTTGTAAATATTGATAGTACTGTATGCTTGGAGTTACCCAAAATAGCCAATTATATACCACTTATGCAACAAGTAATTGCTACAATATTGCAACTGCAAATAACCGATATTTCAATAAAAGCTACTACTACCGAAACGTTGGGCTTTATTGGCCGTAAAGAAGGTATAATGGCTCAGGCAGTAGCTTTGCTACAAAAAGATTAACCTACGTTTTTGTAAGATGTTATACTTTCAACCATAAATTTTTTACCCAAAAAAAATAAAAACTTACTGAATGTAAGCAACCCCCAACTATTGCGATGAAATGTTACCCCGAATCGGCTTTTGTACAATTAGAATTTGAAAAAGTAAAAGAGTTATTACTACAAAAATGCCGCACTAAGATTGCTAAAGATATTGCCTCAACCTTAATAGTACATACTTATAAAGAGTATATAGATGTAGAGTTGCAGCAAACACACGAATACAAAACCCTACTACAAACCGGACAGGCATTCCCCAACGATTATATAAACAATATAAGCAAAGAATTAAAGTTACTATCCATTAGTGGTGCTATGCTTGGTGGCGACCAATTTATTGAAATAAAAAAACTATGTACCAATACCGAAAATATATACCGTTGGTTTGATGCCGAAAGGCGAACAGCTTGGTATGGCTTGGTAAAGTTGCTTAATAATACCTACTACGAAAAACAAATAAAAGATAGTATAAATGAATTGCTTGATGAGTACGGTGTAGTAAAAGATAATGCCACACCTGAGTTGCAAAAAATACGGCAAAGCCTTTACCGTAAACGAACTGAGCTTCGCAAATTATTTGATAAGCTTACAAGCAAAATGCAAAAGCAAGGCATATTGGCCGATATTAATGAAAGCTTTATGAATGGTCGTAAAGTACTTGCCGTAGTAGCTGAACAAAAACGAATGGTAAAAGGCATTTACCATGGCGAAAGTGATACACGTAAAACAACCTTTATAGAACCCGAAGAAACAATACAATACAATAACGATATAGCCTCATTTGAAAATGAAGAAAAAAATGAGGTGTATAAAATATTGAAAAAACTTACCGCAATGTTAGCACACTATGCACCATTGCTACAAACCTACAATAGTATAGCAGGGCAGTATGACTTTATAAGAGCCAAAGCAGCCTTAGCAGTTGATATGCAAGGCAACTACCCAACCATAGAAAATAAAAGCAAATTACACTTAGTAAAAGCATACCATCCTTTGCTTTATTTGTATAACCTACAAAATAAAAAAACTACCATACCCGTAAATATAGAGCTAAATGAAAAAGAACATATATTAGTAATAAGTGGCCCCAATGCAGGTGGCAAAACGGTTACCTTAAAAACCGTGGGACTGCTACAAATAATGGTGCAAAGCGGCTTGTTAGTACCTGTAGATCCTACTAGTACATTTGGAATATTTAAGCAAATACTCATACATATTGGCGATACACAAAGTATAGAGTTTGAACTAAGTACCTATAGCAGCCATTTAAAAAATATGAAAGCATTTATGGAAAATGCTAATGGACGAACCTTATTTTTTATAGATGAATTAGGCAGCGGTAGCGACCCCAACCTTGGTGGTGCATTTGCTGAGGTTATAATGGAGGAGTTGGCTAACAAAAGGGCTTATGGCATAGTAACCACACACTACCTCAACCTTAAAGTAATGGCTGGCAAAGTAAAAGGTATTATAAATGGTGCTATGGCATTTGACGAAAAAAAATTAGAACCTCTCTACAAACTTATTATTGGCAAACCTGGTAGCAGCTATACATTTAGCATAGCCGAACGTATAGGATTACCACAGCATTTAATTGCTAAGGCTCGTAAACTAAGTAACGACGACCAATTTTTGCTCGATAAACTGCTCAATAAAACCGAACAAGATTTGCGCAATGTAGAAACAAAAGATGCTGCACTCAAAAAATTATTGCAACAAAACGAACAGCTAAAAAAGCAATTAGAAACTACCCTAAAACGAGAAACCCACCAACAACAAATTGAACTATTACAACATCAAAATAAAATAAAGGAAGACCAAATAAACTATGCCAAGGATATGGAACGAAAGCTAAAGCAGCTTACACAAGAGTGGAAAAAAACTGATAATAAAAATGAAATAATACAACAAGCACAGCAACTATTGTTTGGTCAACAAAAGAAACAACAAACTGAAAAAATTAATAAAAAATTTGCAGCAAAGTTTGAAATAGTAACACAACCTATACTAGTAGGCACTCAGGTACAAATAAAAACAAACCATCAAGTAGGTATAGTGCAAGAAATAAAAGGAAAAAATGTAATTGTAAAAGTAGGCTTAATGCCTATACAAGTAAAACTTGATAATGTAATAGCTATAGCCGAAAAAAATAATGAAGTGTAAATAATACGTTTACTCTCCATAAAAATATCGGGTTCTATTCACTTTTAAATCTCTTAATATACCAGCCTTTGGGTTAAGGGTAATGTTGAACGATTTGAAACCTCCAGCACCCAACGGTACTACATTTATACTTAATTGCCAACAATGCATTTCTCTACTTATGAACATTTGTAATTGTTGCAATTTATTAGTACGTAAATCGTAAAAGCCATTACCACCTACTTTCCATTTGGGTGTAAGGGCAAAGTTGCCATTAAAGTTTACATTGGCATCAAATTGTTTTTTAAAGCTATAATCGGGTTGCAGTATAGTACTTAGGCTTACAGCAAACGAAAGGCTAACATCCCAAGGTATGGTAAAGTCTACAAACTCGGCAGGGTGGCTATTTATATAATCACTCATTCGCAATTGCTCATCGGGTGTCATATCTTCAGTAGCTTGGTTGGTATAATCTTTATTGGTAGTATTTTTAGCGTTTTTCTTTTTGCCTTTTTCACCACCTCTAAATTGTGTGCTTAATGCCAAGTTAGCCCCTGTTAGTCGTCCTAAGCTTTTGAAACTAAGTTTTCTACCTTTCCAAGCATATTTATTTATATCTACACCTTTTGCATTTACTTGGTACGGATTTACATTGCCACCTGCAGTAATATTAAATTTACCTTCGGCTAACGAAGTTCTAAAACTTATATTAAATGTACCTAACTTAAAACTATCGGCCAAAAAGTTATACCCACTATTTATACTTAATCCATCAATTAATTTTACTTTTTTTATGCCAGCTGCTGTACTATCGCCCTTAGTTCTTTTTTTTAATTCCACATTATTATCAATGCCAAAGCTTAACCCACCAAACTCCTGATTGCCAAATGGGGAGTATAAGTTACGTTCAAACACACTCAAATCAACCAACGTATTAAGTGTATCAACTTTTATTCTTTGGTAATACTTTTTATTGGTATTTGGTGTATAGTTTATGGCTACACTTGGTCGCATTATATGCCTTATTGCCTCTACACCATAGCCTTTTTTATTTTTTATGTTAAATGTGCCATACACAGCACTAGCGGCACTTATACTAAAGCCTACTTGCCTTGCTTCATAAAATCCTTTTTCAATAGTAGTGTCTACCTTTTTTAATGTTTCGTTCCACTGGCGTAATATTTTTAAGCCGTAGGTACGTTCTTGGTAGGTAATGCCAGG
The DNA here is from genome assembly GCA_043778255.1 of Chitinophagaceae bacterium. Classification (GTDB taxonomy): domain Bacteria; phylum Bacteroidota; class Bacteroidia; order Chitinophagales; family Chitinophagaceae; genus JAYWGN01. The sequence continues at coordinate 36,031 of JAYWGN010000058.1, forward strand.
GCTTATTTGCACTGGCCCAAGTGAGGGTAATGTAACTGTAAGTGGTATATTGTGGTCGGCACCCCACTGAAAAGTATCTTTTATTGCTTTTAGTATAGCAGCAATGGGTTGGTTGTCTCTAAAGGTCATTTGGGTACGTAAGTTACCTTGGTAGCCTATTCCTATTTTTTCATACCATTTTTGTTCACCTAAGTTATTTACATTTTTAAATGGGTATTGGGTTTGTACAGCAAAGCTAACTTCGGGTAAGTTTAACTGCATGGTATTGTCAGTAGTATTTTGGCTATGGTTGGCACTTATAGTAATGTTATAAGGCTTATCCTGCCAGGTTTTGCTGTAAGTAATACTAGAGTTTAAGCGGTTATTAGAACGTCGGTTTACATTAGCTAAGTTAAACAAATTGTAACTGCTTTTTGCCACATTTACATTGGCATTAAAGTTAACACCTGGCCTTGCTTTTGTATCGCTACTATGGCTCCAACTTACAGCAAAGCTATTGTTTTTTGTAAAGTCAGCATCACCTTTAAAGTTACGTTGTACTTTTTGAAAGCTTAAGTTTATAGCACCATTGTACTTATACCGTTTGCGGTAAGTTGGGCTTATATTGGCACTCCAACTACCATAGCTGTATATATTAGTTCTCATTATAATATCCCAATATTCGCCAAATGTAAGGTAATAACCTAAGCCTTCTAAGCCTACACCTTGCTCCTCGTTGGTAGTAAACTGTGGTGGTAGCAAACCACCGTGTCGGCCCTTTTGCATAGGGTATATACCAAAGGGAATGCCCACTGGCAATGGCACACCTTCAAACTCGGGGTAAGCCAAATTAGACACCGCCAACTTGCCAGATATTACTTTTAATTTTTTTGTATGAAAACAAAAATGGGGTTCATCCAAATTGCAAGTAGTAAACCTATTGTTATAACCATAAAAAGATTTTCTATCGCCAAGCAATTTTGTTTTTTCACTTTGGAAATACAATTCATCGTTTTTAGTACGGCTATTGTACGACACTGCTTTGCTTGTTTTGGTATTAAACCTAATGCTATCGGCTGTTATATTTTGGTCAGCCATTTGCATAGTTATTTGGGTAGCTATTTTGCCAGTACTATCTTTTTCGCCTATGGCGGTTACTATATTATTTTCATTATCAAGTTCTATAAAGTCGGCATCAATATTATTATCAGTATAGGTAGTAGTAGCCTTACCATATAGTACAAACTTTTTTGTTTTTACAAAGTAAATGGCTGAGTCCACAGCCTTACGTACTATGGTACTTTCCAAACTGTCCTTACTAAATTTTATATTTATAGTATCAATGGTAGTTACAATACTATCATTTTTATTAGGGTATTTTTTTGCATCAAATTCAGCAATTTGTGCTTGAGTAGGCTTTAGTATATTTGGCTTTGTTGGCGGTAGGGTATCGTTAGTATTTTTTTGGGTAAAAATAGAAAACTCGTTTGTAAGTATAGCATTAGTATGGGCAAAAACATTTACGTTAACAAAAATACAAAATGTAATAACCACTGTTATAACTGTATTTTTTTTTGTATTTTTACCAATATGTAACATAACGTTTTACAAAAATAGTTGTAAAACCGCTAATAAAATGTGAAGATTATCATTTCAAATAAAAAAATAAAAAACGATGTTTAAAAAAGTATTTGCCAGTACAGGAATATTATTTATTTGCACCACCTTATTTTCATTTATACAAAAAAAATATAGTAACCTACCCAAAACCATAAAAACTATAATACTTGATGCTGGCCACGGTGGGCACGACTCAGGTGCCGAGGGTTGGAATGGTAGTTACGAAAAAGATATTTGCCTGGCAGTAGCCTTAAAAGCCGAAAAAGAAATTAAAAAAATATTGCCCGATGTAAAAATATTGCAAACCCGTACCGACGATAATTTTGTAGACCTAAGGCGACGAGCCGACTTTGCTAATGAAAATAAAGGCGACCTTTTTGTAGCTATACATTGCAATAGTGTAGATGGTTATGTAATGGAAAGAGAAGTGGTGGACAGTACCGACAAAACTATAATTAAAAAAAATGAATTAGGTGGCAAAGATACTATTACCGAAAGAGTAGCAGTGTACAAAAATGTAAAGCACCCTAAAGATGCACAGGGTATGGAAACTTATGTGTGGAATATGAAAAATAATTTTATTAAAAAAAATGCATTGAAAAAAAGTATTGATGAAATAGAAAATGCACAAATATTGTTAGACAGTAACTATAAAGAAAAATATGGTGGCGGTGCTGATATTAATTCGGCAGAGTTTACAGCAAAGGCAAGTTTACGTACCAAAAAATATTTTTTGCGAAGCCAAAAATTAGCCGAAATAGTACAAGAACAAGGTATGGCAGCTGGGCGTAATAACCGAAAAGTAAAGCAACGTGGTGTAGGTATATGGGTGTTACAAGCTACTAATATGCCCTCAATACTTATAGAAACAGGCTACATAAGCCACCCCGACGAAGAGGCCTATTTATTAAGTGCAGAAGGGCAACTTACAATGGCAACCATAATAGCAAAATCAATACAAAAATATAAGGAAGAGTTAGAGGCACCACAAAATTACCTAAATGATACACCGCCACCAACTGAACCAGTTGCCTATATTATATTGCCAAAGTTAGAGGCAGTATTAAATAATAAACTATGGGTAATTAATAATGGTTAATGTATTTTTCTTTTAGCAAAACTTATAATGTGAAAAATAAAATATTTTTTCTATTGCTTATAGCCATATTTTTTTTAGGCTTTACCTTTAAAGCTATTACTACTAATAACAACAACAACAATTCTAAAAAAGTTACTGGAATTGGTGGGGTATTTTTTAAATGCAAAAACCCCAAAAAAATAACGGAGTGGTATCAAAAACATTTGGGCTTACAAACTAACCCTTATGGTGCTACATTTGAATGGTATGAGGGTACAGATAGTACCAAAAAAGCACAAACACAATGGTCACCATTTAGCGAAAAAACAAAATATTTTGAGCCATCAACAAAAGACTTTATGATAAACTATAGAGTACAAAACTTGGGGCAGCTTGTAGCAGAACTTAAAGCAGCAAACGTAACCATATTAGATAAAATGGAAATTGTTAGCTATGGTAAATTTATACATATACTTGATGTTGAGGGTAACAAAGTACAGTTGTGGGAGCCGTTATATTAGTATAATACCACTTACCATCTTTTACAAATTCACTATTAAAACGGGTATTTTTAATTGATGCCTTACAGTGTTTACCGTTTCGCCAAACCAAATATCTTTTAGGCCCTTGTGGCCGTGGCTACCTAATATAAGCATATCGGCATTGGCATTTTTAGTTAATCGTACTATTTCATTTTGTCGGTTGCGGTAGCCAAGTTCGCCTTTGGTAGAGTAGCCTTTAAGGGTAAGTTGTTGTACATATAAAGCTAGTTGTTCTTTATCTTTTTGGGTTTCAAAATCTTGTGATTGGCTACCCAATATTTTGGCACTTGCACTTTCTACAATATGTACCAAAGTATAAGTAGTGGCTGTATTGCCCTGCCCAAGGGCATAGGTTATAAGTTTTGCATCGTTGGTAGTAAAGTCTAATGCTATTACAATGTTATTATAAGTTGGTATTGTTTGTAATTGTAAGGTGGCTACTTTGGGATGTAACCTTATACTATTTTTCTGTTTTGTTTTGGTATATAGTGGGTATAACAAAGTAATTAACAGTAATATACCAAAGCCTATGGCAGCTAATAAAAGTAATGTAATTTGCCACCAAGTACCAGTACTAAATATGCTAACACTACTTTCGGCTAACATTTTTATATTTAAAAAAATAAGTACAGTAGCAACCAACCACGATAATAATTTGGCAAAAAAACCAATGGCAAACTTACCCATAGTAGCCTTATCGCTTACAAATAATATGAGTGGTATTATAGCAAAGCCCAATTGCATACTCAGTACCACTTGGCTTAATACTAGTAAAGCATCTACTTGGTGTTCGCCACTAATTAATATAACCAAAAATGCTGGAACAATGGCTAGTAGCCTCGTTATTAGTCGCCTTACTATTGGGTTTATACGTAGGTTAAGGTAACCTTCCATTATTATTTGCCCGGCAAGTGTACCTGTAATAGTGCTACTTTGCCCAGCAGCAATTAATGCAATGGCAAAAAATTTGGCGGTTATACTACTGTTCAATATTTGGGGCAATAATTCATGTGCTTGTTTAAGTTCGGCAACGTCAGTTCTGTTATTTACAAAAAATACTGTGGCCGCTAATATGAGTATGGCAGCATTTACAAAAAATGCAATATTTAGTGCCACCGCACTGTCAATAAAATTATATTTTATGGCTTGTTTTATACTAGCATCATCTTTTTTAATTTTTCTTGTTTGTACTAAAGCACTGTGTAGGTATAGGTTGTGTGGCATTACAGTAGCACCTATAATACCAATAGCAAGGTACAGAGCAGTTTCTTTGGGTAAGGCACCCAATATACCTTTTTGGGCATACAAATCTTTGGCATTAGGTAAGCTTGGTATTAAGCCTTTTACCACTTCGCTTAGTTGTGGGCTAGCTATTATTATGTTAAATAAAAAGCATAAGGCTATTACGGCCACTAACCCAATTATAAAAGCCTCCATTTTTCGAACCCCTAACTTTTGCAAATACAATAATAAAAAAGTATCGAGTACGGTAATGCTTACACCCCAAATTAAGGGCAAACCTGTAAGTAAATAAATGCCAATTGCCATGCCTAATACTTCGGCAAGGTCACAGGCTGCTATGGCTATTTCGGCTAATAAGTACAGTATAAAATTTACAGTTTTTGGGTACATTTCTCTATTGGCTTGTGCCAAATCTCTACCACGTACTATGCCTAACCTAGCACTATGGCTTTGTAATAGTAATGCCATTAAGTTACTCATTAGCAATACCCAAAGTAAGGCGTAGCCATACTTAGAGCCACCTGCAAGGTCGGTAGCCCAATTGCCCGGATCCATATACCCTACACTTATGAGGTAGGCAGGCCCAAAAAAACCTAAGAACCGTTTCCATTTATTACCTGTATTATTAACGGTAACGGATTCGTGTATTTCGCTAAGGCTTGTATTGTTTTCAATTTGCATTGTAGTGTAATAGTTTTTAATAATTTAACATTGTCCTTTTGGGCATTTTTTTCCTAATTCACATTTTTCGCATACCACATATATATTTTGTGCAAACCGTTGGCTTACTGTATTGGGTTTGCCATTTACACTAATGTCCACCATACCATCGTAATTGTTAGTACCCAATACGGTTATATAGTTATTAATGCCCAAGCCCATTTTTACAACGTATTGTAAAAAACTAACGGTGTTATCTTTTACAGCTACCATTTTGCAACTTTCGTTAGTTTGTACATTGGCAAGGGTACGTTTATAGGTAGTTTTAAATTCGCCATTGGCTGTTGGTATTATATCGCCATGAGGGTCGTACTCTGGGTAGTGTAAATATTTATCTAATTTGTCAATCAATTTTTGCGACTGTATATGTTCCAGCTGTTCGGCTACTTCGTGTACTTCGTCCCATGTAAAGTCTAATTTTTTGTATAAAAAAGTTTCCCAAAGTCTATGTTTTCGTAATATATCAGTGGCTAATTTTTTGGCAGGTTTAGTAAGTGTTATTTTTCCATATTTTTCATAAGTTACTAGTTTTTTTTCCTTTAATTTTTTAAGCATGTCATTTGCAGTAGCAGGTTTTACGGCTAAGTGTGTGGCTAACTCGTTAGTGCCTACACCTAATTTATTGGCCTGTAATAGTTGTATTTGCAGTAAGGCTTTTAAGTAATTTTCCTCAGTATATGATAACATAGTGCAAATATACTATAAATATTCAAACATTATTTGTTAGGTTAGTCTAACTTTTATACTTTTGTTAATCAAATTAATTTTTTTAAATGAAACTACTAATATTACTACTCTCAACTTTTATAGTTTGTAATAACAATATACTTGCACAACATACAGTTGTAAATGGCTTGGTTATGTATAAAAACGATGTTATAAAAGGTGCAACAATTACATTAGTAGCAACTAAATTAAAAACCAAAACTGATACTTTAGGCTACTTTACATTAAACAATGTTGAAGCTGGAAAATATGTACTAAAAATTACTGCTGTTGGTTACTTACCATTTTTTAAAATTATAAGCACTGATACATTATTGAACGTAATAAATATTGCCTTACAGAAAAACATAACACAACAAACTGAAGTTGTAGTAACAGGTACATTAAAAGAAGTGAATAGAATGGAAAGTCCTGTACCTGTGGAGGTGTATAGTAATACGTATTTTAAAAAAAATCCTACGTCCTGTATATTTGATGCTTTACAAAATGTAAATGGTGTAAGACCACAACTAAATTGCAATATTTGTAACACTGGCGATATTCATATTAATGGGTTGGAAGGGCCCTATACTATGGTATTAATTGACGGTATGCCGTTAGTTAGTTCACTTTCTACAGTATATGGATTGTCGGGTATTCCTAATAGTTTAATTGATCGTATTGAAATTGTAAAAGGCCCTGCATCCTCATTATACGGTAGCGAAGCAGTGGGTGGACTAATTAATATAATTACAAAAAACCCCAGTAAAGCCTCAACATTAGCAATAGATGTAATGAGTACAAGTTGGTTAGAAACTAATGTGGACTTAGGGTTTAAAGTAAAAATAGGAAAAATTGCAACAATATTAAATGGGATTAATGTATATAATTATGGAAATATAGTTGATAACAACCATGATAATTTTACAGATGTAACTTTACAAAAAAGAATTTCAGTATTTCAAAAATGGAAATTTAATAGAAAAGAAAATAGACTCTTTAATTTTTCAGGTAGGTATTACAATGAAAACCGTTGGGGAGGAGATGTGCGGTGGACAAAGCAATACAGAGGTGGCGATAGTATATATGGCGAAAGTATACACACAAAACGAGCCGAAGTTATGGGTGCCTATCAATTGCCTAGTAAACAAAAATTAGTACTCTCATTTAGTTACAATAACCATAACCAAAATAGTAGGTATGGAACTACTGTGTACGATGCTGTACAGCAAATTGCATTTGCTCAACTAACTTGGGATAAACCCATAAAAAAACATAACTTACTACTTGGCACAGCTGTACGGTACACTTACTATAACGATAATACAACTGCAACTTTAAATGCTGATAAAATTGTATTGCCAGGTATATTTATTCAAAATGAAATAACATTAAATGATAACCATAAATTGTTAGTAGGATTAAGGTATGACTACCATTCGGTTCATAAAAGCATATATACACCAAGGGTTGCTTATAAATGGTTAATAAATCAACAAAATATTATAAGAGTAAATGCTGGTACTGGCTTTAGGGTGGTAAACTTATTTACTGAAGATCATGCTGCCCTTACAGGAGCTAGAGATGTAGTAATAAAAAACGAACTAAAGCCCGAAAAAACTTACAATATAAATGTGAACTACCTAAAAAAAATATACCTTAATAATGGTTCATTTTTGGGAGTAGATATGAGTAGCTGGTACACATATTTTAATAACCGCATAATTGCCGATTATGACACTGACCCTAATAAAATACTATACGATAATTTGAATGGCTTTGCCGAAAGTAAAGGAGTAACTACTAATATAGATTACACATTTACCAACGGTATAAAAATGGTAATTGGCGCTACATATATGGATGTAAGCACTACAAACAATAAGGTTAAAAGTCAGCAAATATTAACCGAACATTTTACTGCAACATGGGCAATTAGTTATAAAATTGAAAAAATAAAATTAGGTATAGATTATACAGGAAATGTATATAGCCCAATGCGGTTGCCTATATTGGGCAAATTAGACCCACGGCAAAGTACATCGCCTTGGTGGAGTATTCAAAACGTTCAATTGGTTTATGATGGGTTTAAAAGTGTAGAATTATACGGTGGAGTAAAAAATTTATTAAACTTTTTGCCTACAAAAAATAACCCTTTTATAATTGCCAATACAAATGACCCATTTGATAAAAATGTAACTTATGATAACAATGGACAAGTACTGGCTACGCCTACAAACCCTTATGCATTAACGTTTGACCCTAATTATGTATATGCACCCAATATTGGTATACGGTGTTTTGTTGGGTTACGCTTTTCGCTAAAATGATAGCTTTAGTATGTTAACCAAAATAAAATACCTAACTTTTGTATAAGTTTATACATTTGCATAAACTAACTTGATATGAAACATTTTTTTTTAATATTAGTAATTGTACTAAGCATTTTTGCATGCAAAAATAAAAGCGAAAAAAGTAGTACCCCAATTGTTACTATTGAAAATGAATTTACCAAACAATTTGCTAATATTGAATTGCCAATAACAGTGGCTGACACTACAATTGATAGAAATAAACAATCGGAAAAACCACTTAAAATATATGGAAAAAAATATTTTCCTGATAGTTTGTTTGCCACTTATTTTGAGCGAAGCGAAAAACTAAACTACTACTCAATTGGCAAAGCCCAAAACCTTGACCAAGAAATATATGTAATAATGAAAGCCACAAATGGCACAAAAAAAGCAGCCTACTTACTCTGTTACGATAACCAATTAAATTATAAAGATGGTGCATTGCTTTGCAAAACAGATGAGCTAACCCGTACTAGCTTTATGGCTACCTTAAAAAAAGATTTTAATATTACCATACGTAAAACAGAATATATACAAGGCGAAGAACCAAAGCTTACTGAAAGCTTTATGGTATTTAACAATATAGGTGTACTTGGCGAAATGGTAACAAATGATAGCGATGAAGAAATGGATTTGAACAATCCGATTGATACCTTACAACAAACTAAAAAATATACGGGTGATTATTATTACGATAAGAAAAACTTTGTGAGTTTAAGAGATAGTAAGGATAGTGGTAAACTAATTTTCTTTTACCATTTTGAAAAAAATAAACAAGATTGTAATGGCGAAATAAAAGATGTAATATATATGACCGGAAGCAGCACAGCAGTGTTTATGAAAGATGGCGACCCTTGCAAAATAAACATCACCTTTAGTGGCAATAACCTTAGCATAGTAGAGGAGAGTGGCTGTGGTAACAAACGCCCATTGGATTGTGATTTGAATGGTACATTTACCAAAAAAACAAAAAAAGTAGATAACAGTAAAAAAGATAAAAGTAAGCCTTTGCCAATAACCGAAGTAACAGATGGCACTAAAAAACCAGTAAATACTACTAAAAAACCAGCTGTAAAAAAACCAACTGCAAAGCCAGCACCAAAGCCAACTACAACTACAAAGCCTGCTGTAAAGCAAGTGGAAGTACAATAGAATTTTTAAGCAATTTTTTTTATTTCTGCTTAAAAAAATAAAACTTTAATACTAACAACTGTTAGCTAAAGTTTACAACAAAATAATGTGTAAGTAGTATGCATTATTTTTTTTTGTTTATCTTGCCGCCCAACCCATATATAAAACATGACCAACATTTTTGAACATTACAATTTGCCTTATGCAATTAACGAAAAATACAAAAAAAGAGCTGCTTATTTTTCAATGGAATTTGCTGTACATCAACCTTTAAAAATATATAGTGGTGGTCTTGGTTTTTTGGCTGGCAGCCACATGAGGAGTGCTTACGAACTTAACCAAAACCTGGTAGGTATTGGTATATTATGGAAGTTTGGTTACTATGACCAAGCTCGTAATGCCGACCAAACTTTGCAAGTAACTTGGACCGAAAAAAATACTTCCTTTTTAGAAGATACAGGTATTAAATTTCAAATACCAATACATGACCATAATGTATGGGTAAAAGTAATGTACCTTAACCCCGAAACGTTTAAATCGGCTCCATTGTTTTTGTTGAGTACCGATGTGCCAGAAAATGACCATGTAAGCCAAACCATTACCCATAGGCTTTACGATGGTAATGCCGCTACCAAAATAGCACAGTTTATACTACTTGGTATTGGTGGTGCCAAGCTGTTAGATATTATTAATTACAATGCCGAAATATATCATTTGAACGAAGCTCATGCTATATCATCGGCATTTTATTTGCTTAACAAATTTAAAACACCCGAAGAAGTAAAAAAACGATTGGTGTTTACTACCCATACCCCCGAAGAAGCAGGTAACGAAAAACACGATATTTATTTGTGCCACAAAATGGGCTACTTTTATGGTAAAACATTGGAGGAGGTTAGGCAATTAACTGGCACTACCGACGATAAATTTAACCACAGCCTTTGTGCTTTACGCTTTGCTAAAATTGCCAATGGCGTATCGCAATTGCATGGTGAGGTGAGCAAATTAATGTGGGGTAAGTACGAGGGTATTTGCCAAATAAAAGCTATAACTAATGCGCAAAACTGGACTTACTGGTCGGATAAGCAATTGTATAAATATATGGAGTCCGATAATGATGCTGCTTTTGATGACCGTAAATTTTACTTAAAGAAAAGAGCTTTTGAAATTGTGGCAGACCAAACAGGTAAAGTATTTGACCCAAAAGTACTTACTATTGTGTGGGCTCGTCGCTTTGCTGGTTACAAACGAGCCGATATGCTAACTTGGGATATTGCCAGGTTTGAAGCATTGCTTAACAACCCAAAATACCCAGTACAATTAATATGGGCTGGTAAGCCTTACCCATTGGATCATCCGGCCATTGACCAATTTAACAGCCTTGTACAATTAAGTAAAAAGTACAAAAATATGGCAGTGCTTACTGGCTACGAACTAAGCCTTAGTAAGCGAATGAAACAAGCAAGTGATGTATGGCTCAACAACCCCCGTGTACCCCGAGAAGCTAGTGGTACAAGTGGTATGACGGCTGCAATGAACGGTGCAGTAAACTTTAGTACCAACGATGGTTGGATCCCCGAATTTATTAATAACGGCCACAACGGATTTGTAGTGCCACCTATTGATTATATGAATGTAAGTACACACGACCAAGATGAGTATGACTTACACCAACTATACCAAATACTAGAGCAACAAATTGCCCCAATTTACTACGACCAATACGATACTTGGCGTAATATAATACAAAATGGAATGCATGATGTGAGGTTCAAATTTGATAGTAATCGTATGGCGGATCAGTATTATGAAATGATGTACCACCACAATTAAGAGAAGATTAAAATTAACATACCAAAATACCAAGTTATTATAATTTGGTATTTTTTTTTATGCAAAAAAATATAAAATGTAACTTAGCACATTATAATACTAATTGAAAATAATATATGAAAGCAGCAAGTGTAGCTGATTTAAAAAAAGAACTAGTAACCTTGCCAAATGCCCAACTAGTGGAGCTTTGCTTAAAGTTAGTAAAGTTTAAAAAAGAAAATAAAGAGGTACTATCGTTTTTACTATACGATGCACATGATGTACCTACTTATATTGAAAATTGTAAGTTGGCTATGGATAATGAATTTGAAAATGTACAGCTTAACAGTACTTATTTTGCTAAAAAAACAATAAGGAAAATATTAAAACTTAATCAAAAATATGTAAAGTGTAGTGGCTCCACTTTGGTGGATGTTGAACTGCTCATTCACTTTTGCAGTAACTTTAAAAAGTTAGGTACCAAAATAAATGGTGATTATGTGTTGGGGAATATATACGATAATCAAACTAAAAAAATACAAAAAATCATAGCAACCTTACACGAAGATTTGCAATATGATTATTTGCAAAAAATAAAACAACTTTAAACTTCAGCAACTAAGCTTTCTTCTACCACTTCAATTGGTGTGGTAATTTCATCTTCAATTTTGGCAACTTCAGCTTCAGTAGTAGTTGTAGCTGCTTCTACAGCCATGTTTTTAATAGTTAGTTTAAATTCGCCACTTAGTGTAAATTCTAATTGATGGCTTTGTAAGGTTTGCTTTATTGTTTCATCGGCTTGCAGCAAAGCCACAAACTCATTAGCAAAGGGTGATGGTTTTTGTAGGTAATTAATACGTCCATTTAACAATTGTATATTGGTAAAGGTAAATTTCATTTTACGACCACCGGCTGCTCTTTCAAAGTCAGTATTGTTCATATTAAGCACCTGAACACCCTGAGTACTTTTTTTAATTAATAAATTAATTACGGTTAAGTATTTTTTCCAAGTTTGGGTAAACATAAGAGTGTGTTTTTGTTGTAAGGTACTTAATTTATTATTGTTTTTCGTCGGTTAAGCGGGTAAATACATTACCATTATATATACGAACCAACTCCATATTTTCAGTTTTTTTCCACTCTTCTACGTTTGCAGTAGTTACAATACGCCAAAAATTTTTGGCTTTTAACTCTTCATAATCTTTTGTTTGTACAAACAAACCCTTTACAGTACTACGTTCTTTAAAGTGTACATTTACTGTTTGTCCATTTCTTGTTTTGCTTTCCACAAATTTTTCAATCATATCTGTTGTCATATTCCGTTATATTTTTTTAATATATAAATAAAAAACAAGGAAACAGCAAATTAATGTATTGGCTGTTTCCTATTATAATGTACTAGTATCTATTATTGTTGAAGCTATTTCGGTTGTCTTCTCTTGGTCTAGCTTCGCTTACTTTAATATTTTGTGTACCTACTGTTGATCCATTAAGTTCTTTTACAGCTGTATTAGCGGCTTCTTCATCTTTCATTTCTACAAAACCAAACCCACGGCTTTGGCTAGTAAATTTGTCCATTATTACTTTTGCTGATTGTACTGCACCATAAGTGGCGAATAATTGGTTAAGGTCGCTATCTTGTATATTGCTACCAAGGTTGCTTACGTAAATGTTCATTGCTTTAAATTTATTTTTTTAAATTGATTAAATTAATTGAGCAATAAGCAGATGTAAAAAATTGTACTTGATTGAAACGAAAATTATAAATTCGTTTACAGAAACGTAGAACTCAAATTATTAACTGCAAATATACAGATTATAGTTGGTAGCAGTGTATTTATATTGCTTTATGGCAAAGCCAAAATGCATTTGACAAGGCTTATTTTACCAATTTAACATTAATTGCATTAGCTCCTTTTGGTCCCATTTCTGTTTCGTAAGTTACTTTATTATTCTCTTTAAGTTGCTCTGTAAGGGCATTTGCATGTACAAATACACTCTCTTGGGTTTCCATATCTTTTATAAATCCATAACCCTTGGCATCGTTAAAAAACGTAACTATTCCGGTTCGTATAAGGTCATCGGGGTTGAGCGGCTCTTGTTTACGTACACCTATTTCTACATCTTCTAGGTTTGTAATTATTTTTTTACGAGGGTCTTGAGGCATGTTGGTAAGGTTGCCATACTCATCTATATAAGCCAACATACTGTCTAAGTTGTTGCCATCTTTTGTGTTTTCTTTTCTTTCTAATTTTTTTTCTGCTTTGTCTTTTTTATTTTGTCGCTTTTTATTTTCTCGTTCTTTTTTGTTCCAAGTTTCTGCCATAATGTATAATTGTACTTTTTTTTGGTGGGTGTATTACAGTACCAGTATAGGTAGTAGTAGGGTAGTGGCTAATACAATTATTCCACTATTTGGTACAAAGATAATGTAATTATACAAGTGTGCAAAATTGATTAATACACCACACTAGTGGGCAGTTCTGTAATGCTATCAGTAGTAATTGATTGGTATTTTTTTAATGTTTTGTTATAGTAACTAATTATTATTTTATGGTTATGCTTAAACTCTGCATTTATTTTTACAGCACTTTTCAATATTATTTTATAGCAATTTGTTTGTTTTTGTTGCAATAATGGAATTTTTTGTGTTGACTGACCATTAAAGAAATCATAATAAACCGGTAAATTAACTACCTTTTCAATCAAAAATTTGTAGCTTTTTCTATTAATAAGTACACTTTTTAGTAGGGGTGCTTTTGTATTATCCATTTCACAAAATATATAGTATTGGGTATTTGGAAGCTCAGGTACTGTATTGTCTCCAGCAGGTAACTTGGGTATATTGCCCATTGGTAATGTATATTCGTAGGCTATTATATTTTTTATTTTTTGTGCATGTAATTTTAGCGTAGCTCCAATTACACATAATAAAAGTATGGTTTTCATATTTTTTAGTATTTTTATTTGGTTGAAGTAGTTGCTTTTTTTGCCAGTTTTATCGAAAACTCCAGTTGCTCTTTTATAGTCATATTAGTGTTATCAAGGTCTATTGCATCTTTAGCTTTTTTAAGTGGACTTATTTCACGGTTACTGTCTATATAATCTCTCATAGTAAGGTTATGTTGTACTTCTTCAATAGTGGTATTGGGGTTTTTTTGTAAAAATTCTTTAAACCGTCTTTCCACTCTTACACTAATATCGGCATTCATAAATAGCTTTAACTCTGCCTTAGGAAACACCACCGTACCAATATCTCTGCCATCCATTACTATACCTTTTTTTTTGCCCATTGCTTTTTGTTGAGCTACTGCAAACTCTCTTACTTCCTTTACAGCAGCTACTTCGCTTACTTTTTCGGCTATTATAAGGTCACGTATTAAGTACTCTACATTTTCATCGTTAAGGTACATTTCCGATTGCTGGCTTTGTTCATTATACCTAAATTCAAGTACTATATTTTCCAAAGCCTTTACTACTTGTTTTTGATTTGTCCAATCCGTATGGTTACGTAAAAAATATAAAGTTATACTGCGGTACATAGCCCCACTATCAATATACAAATAGTTTAACTGCTTAGCTAATTGCTTAGCCAATGTACTTTTACCACAACTTGAGTACCCATCTATTGTTACAATTATATTTTTACTCATAGCAGTACAAAGTTGCTGTATTAAATTTATAAATCCAAAGTTGTTTTTATATTGTTTAGTGTTGCAATTTTCATTTATTTTTATACAAAATAGTGCTAATGTATGTTGTAAAAAATTGGTTATACTTAGTTGTAATAGTGCTAATACTAGGCAGCTGTAATACTAGTAATAAGCCTACATTTAACTTTGCAGCTGACAATGCTGTAGCCCACCTCAATCAATATATTTATAGTGATAGTGTGGCATATTTAATTAATAAAAGTAAGCTTAAAGCTGCAGTAGTGTGGAATCCTAAGCCAATTAATGGCAATTATGCACTAGTAGCAAAGGTGCAAGATAGTAACCAATATGTAGTAGTTATAAGAGGTAGCTTAATTGAATTTAGTAACGATGGTTTTCAAAATTGGGTAATGCAGGATTTTAACTTTTTTACCATGCAGCCATGGAAATATACCGATACTATTAAAGATGCCTACATATCTCAAGGTTCGTACAATGGGTTGCAAAATGTGTTGGCATTAAAAGATACGCTAACCAATCAAACTTTGGAACAGTTTATAGCAAACAATAGTAAGCAAAACACCTTCGTAATTTCGGGGCATAGCTTAGGAGGCAATTTGGCTCAGGTATTTGGGGCATATATACAAAAGCAATTGCCACAGGAGCAGAAAGGCCATATTAATATGGTAACATTTGGTGCATCGGCGGCAGGCAACAAAGCTTTTGTAGCCGATTTGGAACAGAAGTTTGCACAAGGCAAACGGTATGTAATTACTAACGATGTAGCCCCTTATTTTCCAAGTATTGATGGTGTGGCTAGTATAGCCAAAATGTTGCCATTTGCCAATATATTACCCAACTTAAAGCAAGATAATTTGCAAAATAATATAAACAATACACTCAATGGTATTGTAGATATTGCAAAAACATTTAACCTAATAAATGATAAAAATAACTATGCACAAAGTGAGTTACATTTAAAAAAACTGGAGTTAAAAATGCCCAAAGCATTAGAAAATAATGCTGAAATTGATGCATTTAGTAATGCATATTATTATCATAAAATTGATAGTTATGTAACATGTATGAACAGTGCTACTTTGAAGTAGCATTCGTCTCGGCGGGGTTTTGGTTTACCGCATTAGGCGGTACAGGCTTTGCCAAACCCTGCCTTAAAGTAATGCAAAAAGTAAAAAATTTCGTAAGAGTGTAAATTATAATAATAAAAGTTCTTTGAAAAGCGATCACATTCTCTTAAATTGTGCTATAAATTATGGCAAAAAATTATAGAATTTTAATGTTACTTTTAGTTTGGTTAATAAAATACCGTACCAACGGTACAGGCAAAAGTAATTATGAGGCACTGGGCAGAACCTAGCGCCAGTGTCCTAATTTCATAAGTTCTGTTTGTTACAGACCAGCGCCAGTCGGTGGTTACTTTTGCAATTAAAAATAATAAAGGTATTGTGGACGCTACAATAAGCTCTTCACTTTACTATGGTTCCTCTAGCGATGGTGTGGTAACTATTTATTTTTATTTTAATCAGTTGAGTAATAATAAAATTGGTTCATATTACCCCAAATTATAAACTACTATGATAGACTATAAAATTGCTTTATATATTTCAACAGATGATGAAAAACTAAAACCACTTTTTGGCGAAATGAATTCATTTAGCATTGAGGATATTTCTGATTATGAAATTAGCTTTCAAAAAATTTTTTCTGGTCAAAGTGATAAAGAAAATGTTTATTTAACGGTTTCAAATTTAGAGATTAAAAAAAATATTACAAAGGTGTTTTGGGCTAATGAATTAATTATAGAGGTAAAAACTATTGACATTTATGAAGTTTTTATTAAATTTAAATTAGCAATACAAGCCTGGAGTATAAGGTAATTAATTATACCCGGTAATGTATCAAACCTGTGTATGGTTGTATAAGTAATTGAAAAACAATATAAAGGAGATAGTAAAGTAGGTAAAATAACGAAAAACGAGTAATGATAAGTTAAGGCAAATTAAAAGTTCTTTGAAAAATGGGGCATTTCTTTAAGTTGTATTGCAGTAGCTGTAGTAAACTTGAGTATGCAAATAATAAATTGTAAACACAGCAGTTATGTAAAAATACGGTCTCGGTGGAGTCTTGTGGTTCTTGCCACAGACCCTACCGCTATATTAAATAAAAATAAAAACTAAAAATGTGTAGAATATTAATTTGGTTGTTGCTTTTGGTAACTTGCCGTAACGTTGGGGTCTCGGCAAAGCTTGTACCCCTTTATGCTGTAAACCAAAGACCCGAAGGAGAAAGAAAACCAGTGGGGTAATAGCATATTTATAACTAGTTCTCTATTGCCATTAATAAGATTTTTTAATCCTCATAAATTCCACCTCTGCTACCTACATTTACAATTTCGATAATCAGGCTTGAGTCAAAAATATCATAAATAATACGGTAATTGCCTACTCGTATTCTATAACCATTTCTGCCTGTAAGTTTTTTATAGCCGTATGGATGAGGGTTTTCTGTAAGCTCCTCTATGGCGTCTATTATTGAGGTATAGTACGGTTCGTTTATTTTGGCTAAGGCTTTAATTGCCTTTCTCTTATATTGTAGTTCGTACATTATTTACGCAGTTTTTTTCTTTCGGCCTCTATCATTTTCATAGCTTTGATTTTGGGTACAGAAGCCTCGTTGTCATTTTTGCTTTCGTCATATAACTTTATATCTTCCAATTCTTCTAGCTTATCTATAATAGTTTTAAACTCCTTCATAGGAAGAATAGCAGATATTTTTTTACCTTTGGTGTCGGTAATATACTGTGGGTGTATTGATAGCATAATTTTATTATTGAGCAGTTTTAATATTTTGTTGAAAGAAAGTTTTTGATTTTTTGTTTTGTGAGCATCCTGTTGTTCATATTCATAACAATACTTTTTTCTTTTTTAATAAGTTATTTTATATCTCGTACATAGTCTGTTGTTTTCTTGTATTTAGGTGTTAGCACTTTAGTTGTAGCCTTGCTATAATTTATATTTCATCAATAATAACACCATGATAGAAATTTAATTTTTCTATAATATCGATTAAAGGCTCTACTAATGCCTTTTCAGATTTGTTAAAATGAGGAGATTTTGAGCCAATTTTATTATACACTACTTTGTGCATCAATTTTTTATTTTTTCCAAATTTTTTAATATTTCCTAAAGTATTCACTTCATATATTATCATTGTTATACAAATTTATCTAATTAAGATAAAATTATGAATATTTATTTTAAAAGTAGTTTATTTCCCCACTGGCGCAGGTCTATAAAAAGTATAAAACTAAAGCTGGGCTCTGCCCAGTTCTTTATAGTTACTTTTTAGCAGGTATTCGGGTAATATAGTTTTTGAGGTTTGGCCACTAACTTGTGTATCACTTTATAATTTAAAATAGTTCTTCTACATTATGGCATCCTAAGTTCAATTCTCAAGTGCGATACTAATACAACGTCCAAGTAGTAAGCCCAATTTGTGTAAATGTGTATTGCTTTACGCTACCGTTATATTGCTGCAAAGCCTTTACCACATTGTACCTTGTAGTGCCGGGGCAATAAAATATCATAAAGCCACCACCACCTGCACCACTTATTTTGCCACCTGTAGCACCTGCTTGTTGAGCAGTTTCATATATCTGTTCCATTAAGGTATTACTTATATTTTTTGCCATCTTTCGTTTTTGCTCAAATCCATAATTTAGTATTTCGCCAATACTATCCAACTTGCCCAATAGCAGTGCTTCTTTCATTTGGCTAGCTTGTTGCTTAAGTAAGTGCATAGCATTAATACTATCTTCATTATTAGCTTTTACATTTAATTGTTGCTCTTTTATAATGGTAGCACTTTCACGGCTTGTAGCAGTAAAAAATAACACTAAATTATTTTCTAATTCATATAAATAACTATCCCTAATTCTTAATGGGTTTACAATTACACTATCGTTACTGCCAAATTCCATAAAGTTAACACCACCAAATGTAGCGGCATATTGGTCCTGTTTGCCACCTGCAAGTTGCAATTCGTTACGTTCTATTTGGTAAGCTAATTGGGCTATATCATAGTCGCTAAGGGGTAGCTTAAGTAATGCAACAAAAGCCCCTACAATAGCCACTACAAGGGTACTTGATGTACCCAAGCCCGAACCTGCTGGAGCATCTACATAAGTGGTAAGCACAAACCCTGTAGTGGTAAATGTATAATTTTTTTGAAAATTATTATATACACCTTTCAACAAATCCAAAGTGCCATTTATAGGTAATTCATTTTGTAATTCAAATATTTCTTGTTCGGCTCTATCGGCAGCTATTAAAGTAATTATTTTCGTTTCGTTAGTTTCAATAGTAGCGTAAGCATACAAGCTAATTGTAGCATTTAATATAGCACCTCCGTGTAAGTCGCTATACGGGCTTACATCGGTACCGCCACCTGCTAAGCCTATGCGTAAGGGTGCTTTACTTCTAATTATCATTACACAAATTTACTATTGAATTCACTAAATTGTCCCAACTATATTTTTTCTTTTCTTCTTTTATATTTTCAATATAAATGTTGGTGTTGGTGTTAAAAAAAGTAGTAATAGTAGCAGCAATATCGGTAGCATTGGGTTGGCATACTAAGCCTACAATGCCGTGTGGCACATTATTGGCCAATGCGCCAACATTGGTTACAATCATAGGTTTGTTATAATGGTAAGCTAAAGGAGTAACGCCACTTTGCGTAGCATTGCGGTAGGGTTGTATTACTACATCGGCAGCACATAAGTAATATTTCACTTCGCTATCGGGTATAAAGTTAGTTTTTTCTATTACACAATTATGCAATTCGTATTTGGTTATTAAGTCTGTATATTTTTTAGCATCTTCATAGTATTCACCAGCTATTACTACTTGTAGGTTGTGGTATAAGTTGGTGTTAGTTTGCTTTAGCATGTACAATGCTTCTAACAATATATCTAACCCTTTGTAATGCCTTATAAAGCCAAAAAACAACATTGTTTTTTTTGTTGTACTCAACTGTAAGTGTTGCTGGGCTTGTATTTGTGGTACGGCTTCGCCAAAATTATCGTATAGCGGATGCACAATTTGTATGGCTTTTGTAGTGGTAAATTTTCGCAAATCAGTCATTACTTTTTCACTCATAGTTACAAATGCATCAATTGGTTTTACAAAATATTGGGTAAATGGTTTGTCAATAAATTTTTGTTCATGTGGTATTATATTATCGGCAATACATATTATTTTGGTATGTTTATTTTTTTTTATGCTTCGCAAAATAGTACCTAATGCAGGTGCCACAAACGGCATCCAATACCTAACTATTACAATAGTTGGTTTTTGCTTTTGTAGGGCTTTACCAACCTTGTACCAATTAAATGGATTAATGGAATTAATGGCTACAGTAATATCCAAATCCTTAGGTTTTGGGTCGGTACTGTACTGTGTAGTACCCGGAAATAAAAAGTTAGGATACTGCAAACTAAAAGTAACTATACTTGTGTGGTAACCATTTGCTGTAAAGGCTTTAGCCATACGTTCATTAAAGCTAGCCAAGCCACCACGTAGCGGATAAGCTGGGCCTATTATAAGTATTGATTTGTTGGGAAGCATTGATGCAAATTAAGGAATTAAGTAATGAAAAAATTAATTTGAAAATATTGAATTTAATAATAAGCTAATGTGCTAATACCGCATTAGGCGGTACAAGTTGTGCTATTTTGTTTTGAAATGGTTTAAATATTTTAACCTAAGTTAAATAAGCTGGTAATAAACATAGGGAATATCATTGAGTTTTAATGCTACAATTGTAATTTAAAAATAGTACAAGTTCATTTGATGCAATTGTTAATATTTTGCCAACTATTAATGGTTTTTATAACGTCTTTATGCAGTAGTACCTATATTTTTAGTAAATTGCAACTATTATAAAGGGTGCTTTTTTTTACAAAAAAAATATATGAAGTATTTTAAAATATTTGTTTGTTTTGCCATAGCTACACTACCTATTATTTGCCAAGCACAGCTTGGCGATACTTACGATATAGACCGACCCAAAAAGTACGAAGATAAAAAAATTGGGTACGAATATACCTATACTAAAAAGTATGCTTTACCTCGAAAATTTATACAAAATACCACAAGCCACTACAATTTTTATTTTAATGCTAATGAAAAAGTAAAGGATATAATAGCCCGAGCCAAAGAAACTCAAAAAGATACATTTGACCGATTATTGAATTACTACAGCTACAACTTAAACGATACCAAAAGCCAAAAATTAGAGGTAGATTCCGTACTTACAAAAGCTAGTACTGGTATATTAATACACGACTTACGTAGTAATTGGGTCGATAATTTTTATTTGCTTATAGGCAAAGCTTATTTACTTAAAAAAGAATTTGACTCAGCCGAAATGACTTTTAATTTTATAAATTATGAGTATGGCAAACGTAATAAAGACAAAGAACGAGTGCTAACAGGCAGTAGTGAAAATGCTACCAATAACGCATTTAGCATAGCTACAAAAGAAAGTAAAAACATTGCCCACAAACTTGTGCAACGTCCACCTAGCCGCAACGAAGCCTTTATATGGATGATAAGAACTTATATTGAAAACAATGATTTTGGCAGTGCAGCTGGCTTAGTAGAAACTTTAAAAAATGACCCTTTATTTCCTAAAAGGTTAGAGAATGACTTAGATGAACTTACGGGCTTTATGTATTACAAGCAAAATGTGTATGATAGTGCTGCAGTTTACATAATAAAATCATTAAGTAAAAGCGACAACAAAAATGATAAGGCACGACGAGAATTTTTGGCAGCACAACTATACGAATTAGCCAATAATAACGCTAAAGCTACCGAGTACTATGCCGATGCTGTAAAGCATACACTTGACCCTGTAATGGAAGTATTTGCAAGGTTGTATGCCCTTAAATTAAATAAGAATAATGATCCGAAGCTTGTAAATGAAAACATAGCAGCTTTGGTTAAAATGGCTCGTAAAGATGCTTATACCGATTATAGAGATATAATTTACTATTTTGCTGCTAAGATGGAGTTGGAACAGAACCAACTTGAAAATGCGACCACCTATTTTGTAAAAAGTACTACTTATGCAACTACTAATATTGCTCAAAAAAACAAATCTTATTTGGCGTTAGCCGAAATAGCATTTACCCAAAAAAAATACCAAAATGCCAATAACTATTATGATAGCATTGTATTGAGTGATGCCTCCTTAAAAAATATTGAGGAAATAAACAGTAGAAAAATAACCTTAAAAAAATTAGTACAATACATAAACACTACTAACAATGAAGATAGTTTGCAAACTATTGCAAAAATGACTAAAAACGATAGAGATGACTATATAAAAAAATTATTAAAACGATTACGTAAAGAGCAAGGATTAAAAGAAGAGGTAAACTTTGGTAGCGGTGGTGCAGGCAACAATTTTGCCGATAGAAATGCACATACAAGTTTATTTGAACCCAGTAATGGCGATTGGTATTTTTATAATAGTAACCAAAAAACTAGAGGATTTAATGAATTTAAAACAAAATGGGGAAGCCGACCAAACATAGATGGGTGGAGGCTTTCGAGTAACCTTAATGGTGGTAATGGAGCCAACAGAAATACTAATACCAACGCTACAACAACAGTAAGTGCTACCGATACTAAAGTAAGTGTGGCTGACTTAACACCCGAAACTTTGTTAGCTAATGTGCCACTTACCGACTCGGTAATGTTGCAAAGTAATGCAGCTATATATACTTCATTATTAGCCACTGCAAAGCTGTACCAGTATGAGTTAGATGCTACAAACCTAGCAGTAGAAACTTATGAAAACCTATTGAGGCGGTTTGCTAATAACCCTAAAAATGAGGAAGTATTGTACAATTTATACTTGGCATACAGCAAACTTAATAATGTAGAAAATGCTACAAGAGTTAAAAAATTATTAGATACAAAATACCCAAATAGTACATATAACCCAAAGGCAAGCAGCCCAACTAATAATAAAATAGCAGCAACAAAGGCTTACAACAATATATATGATTTGTTTGTGGCAGGCAAATTTGAAGAAGCAATAGCCTTAAAAAAAGAAGCCGATAAATTATATAGCCAATCATTATGGTCGCAGCAGTTGTTATACATTGAGTCAATATATTATATAAAGCAACGGCAGGACAGTATAGCAATGGTAAGGCTTGATAATACTATAAATGTAAATGCAACAACACCCATGGCAATGAAGGCCATAACATTACGTGAAGTATTAGCAAGGCGTGGTGCTATAGAAAAAGAATTAACTGACTTGAAAGTAACTAAGCAAGAAGAAACGGTAATAACTATTGATAGTAGCGCTACCGTAAAACCAATAATAAAGCCAACACCAACTACCACTACTACAGCACCTGTAGTTGTAAATAATAAACCAGTTGTAATAAAAGATACGGCAACACAAAAACCAATGGTAACAGCACCACAAGTGCCAAGTGCATTGGCTGCTTACCCTTATAAGGTAGATAGTGTAAAGCAACATTATGTAGCAGTAATACTTAAAAAAGTAGATAACATATTTGTAAATGAATTACGCAATGGCATTGTAATATATAACCGTGGTACTGGCCGTACACTTAGTGTAACACCCACTGGTATTGATGCTGAGTACAAATTGATGTTGGTAGGCAACTTTACAAATGCAGCCGATGCTATAAATTATAAAAACACTATACAACCAAAAATGAGTAACGAAATAGCACCTTGGTTGGTAGCCGATAAATATTCAATTGTAATAATAACGGAAGAAAATTTAGGCATTTTACAAAAAGATAAAGACGTTGTAAAATACGCTAATTTTATAAAAATATTGTACCCAGGTAAGTTTTAGTGGTTATTTTTTGTACGCTAATTATTTACTGTATTTGTATTTTTTTTTGCAAAAAAAAATTAAAAAACTTATGCATATTAATAAAATAATACTATTTGTACTTTGTATAATAAGCTTGCAATGTAGCAGCCAAACTTATACAAATGCTGATACACTACGTGGCACACTTAATGCTAACCGTACATGGTGGAATGTAACTTACTACGACCTTAAAGTAACTCCAAACCTTGTATTAGAAACAATAAATGGTACTAATAGTATACACTTTAATGTGTTAAATGCTGCTAACACAATGCAAATAGATTTGCAACAACCACTGCAAATACAAAAAATATTGTACAAAAATGAACTGCTTACCTTTAAAAGAAATGGTAACACCTACCTTATTACCTTTAAACAAAAACTAGCAGTAGGCACCAACCAAAGTATTACTATACACTATACTGGTAAACCTCGCAAAGCAGTAAATGCACCTTGGGATGGGGGTATAGTGTGGGCAAAAGATGCGAAAGGCAGACCATTTATAAATACGGCTTGCCAAGGCTTAGGAGCAAGTGTATGGTGGCCTTGTAAAGATCACCAAAGTGATGAACCCGATAGTATGCAAATTAGTGTAACCGTACCCGAAACTTTGGTGGATGTTAGTAACGGTCGATTAAGAAATATAATAGCCGATAAAAAAAATAAAACTAAAACTTTTGTATGGTTTGTAAGTAACCCAATAAACAATTACAATGCTTGTATGAACATTGCAAAGTATGTAAACTTTACCGATACACTACACGGCGAAAAAGGGGTATTAGATTTGAATTATTATGTATTGGATTATAATTTGGAGAAAGCTAAAACACAATTTGTACAAGCCAAACAAACTATACGTGCCTTTGAGTATTGGTTTGGCCCTTACCCATTTTATGAAGATAGTTATAAACTTGTAGAAACCCACCACTTAGGTATGGAACACCAAAGTGCTGTAGCTTATGGCAATAAGTACGGCAATGGCTACTTAGGCAGCGACTTGAGTGGCACAGGTTGGGGCAAAAAATGGGATTATATAATAGTTCATGAAAGTGGGCATGAGTGGTTTGGTAATAATGTAACCACTAACGATATTGCCGATATGTGGGTACATGAGGGTATAACCGACTATAGTGAAACACTGTTTACAGAGTATTATTATGGCAAACGAGCTGGTAACGAATATGTAAAAGGCATACGTAATAATATACAGAACGATGCTCCCATAATTGGCACTTATGGCGTAAATAAAGAGGGTAGTGGCGATATGTATTACAAGGGTGCTAACCTAATGCACACAATAAGGCAAATTATAAACGATGATGAAAAATTTAGACAAATACTTAGAGGCATATCTGCTACATACTACCACAAAACCGTTACTAGCAGTACCATAGAAGAGTATATTACTTATGAAAGTGGTAAAGACTTAACCAAAGTATTTGACCAATATTTGCGAAGCACTACAATACCAATACTTAACTTTTATACCAAACTTGAAAATAATGAATTGGTATTATACCTCAAATTTACTGATTGTATAAAGGGCTTTACAATGCCTGTACCCATAAATAATGGCATAGCTAACACAGCAGAAACTACAATTACTGTAGCCGATAAGGAGTTTGTAAAGCTTAGGTTAAAACAAAATTTTGTAAATATTAAAGAAGTTATAAATCCTAATATTTACATTTTATTTAAAAAAATAATTGAATAATAGCAACAATGAATTTTGAATATAAGCATTTACTACCTCAACATTTTGACCCACAGTCAAAAGTATGGATATACCAAAGTAGCCGTTTATTTGCTATGAGCGAAGCGCTACAAATAGAAGAAATACTGCAAAACTTTGTAGGCACTTGGAACAGCCATGGTACACCAGTAAAGGGTTACGCCAATTTATTATTTGGTCAGTTTATAGTATTTATTGCCGATGAGTCCGCTACTACTGTAAGTGGTTGTAGTACCGATAGTAGTGTACATATAATAAAACAACTAGAAACAGCCTGTAAAGTAAGCCTGTTTGATAGGCAAAGTTTAGCCTTTGTGGTAAAGGATAAATTACAAATTATACCCCTACCGCAATTGGAGTATTCATTGCAAAATAATTTTTTAACAATTGATACATTATATTTTAATAACACTGTACTAACCTTACAAGCACTACAAACGGAATGGCTTGTACCTATTAAAAATAGTTGGTTGGCTAAAGTAGTAAGTGTATAATTTTTATTTTTTTTCTTTGTTTACAAATACCAAGGGTTCGTTTAGTATATTTATAACCTCAGCAAAGTATGATTTTATGTAGTCGTATTCCGTTGCGTAGTAGCTTATATTTTTTATTTTGAAGGAGTAATTTACGCTAATGGTATTTTCATCTTTATCAATTTTACGTTCAAATATTATTCCTGTATCGGGCATTATAAGCTTTATGTTTTTGGGCAAGGCTTCTAATGTATATTCCTCTGGTAAGCTAATGTAGGCATTAATTTGTATAGTTTTTGCGTTGTTAAAGTCAACATCGGAGTATCTTGTTTCGTTAATAAAGGGGTTGGTTAATTCGTTAGTAAATAAATTGGTATATAACAAATTATAATTTCCGTTTTTAACTACTGTACCCTCAAATGAAAACTCCTGCTCAAGTCCAACGCTGTCATTATATTCATTTTTGAAGAGTAGTTTATTTGCATTTAATTTAAGGTTAGTATAGTTGTAATATTTTTTGGTAAAGTTATCTTTATCAGTATCAAAAGCCTTTAATTTATTAAGTTTACTAATACCTTCACTTACTACAAATGCTGATCCAGTAAGGTTTCCATTAGCTTGTACTGTTAATTGGTAGGCTACTGTTTCTCTTTCGGGTAGTGGTGGTGCTTTTACAAAGTACCATGTAGCTACATCTTTTTTAATTATAAGTGCATTAGTATTAAGTATAGTTGGTGGCAAGTTAGTATAGCTATTGTAACCGTCAGCAGCATTTATTATATAGTTGCTTTTACCATTAGGTATTAAGGCATATATTGCATTAAATTGTTTTAAAAAAGGGTACATCATATTAACACTACCATTTGCTTTAGTGCTTACCAGCAGGGGATAAGCCTCTATTTTGTAGGCTGCCAGTTTGTTTAAAAATAGCAAATTAATATCGCCAGTTGTACCCATTTTTGCATCGGCTATTTTTTTAACATTGGTACAGTATATATCATTAGTTCCATCCCATTTGTAATACTTTTTAAAGTAGTTGTATATTATTTTTACTTTACTTTCAGTAGTGGTTGCTGTAGTTACTAATATATCCAATGCAGGTGTACTTACAGTTTTGTTAAGTTGCATACCAAATAGGTCACTCTTACGTAATTCACTTGCTAACTCCTCCCAATCGGTAGTATAGTTATAACTTTTGTTGGGCAATATTATTTCCGATAATTGAAATATTATTCGTTGTTTGTAATCGTTAATACTACCCATGTAGGGTTCACGGTTAAGTGCTGCACAGTTTTTCATGGTATAACTGTAATTAACTATGGCCATTTGTAATAAGCTACCATCAATGGAAATGCTCCTACGATTATCAGTTTTTTTTGTAATAATTTCTTGAGTGGCTAATGTACTTGCTGTAAACCTAAAGTACTCCGGTATAGCTATTGTATAGCTACTGTAAGTAGTTGGCAATTCGCTTTGAAACACCCAAGGCGCTAAGTTGCTAAAGCTTTCCCTATCCATAGTATATTTATATTCAATAATACTACCTACTACAGCAGCAGGCATACTAAAGGCAACTTCCGATATTTGGTCGGTTACTTTGGAGTCAAATATTTGTTCTTTTTCTAATTTTGTATCTACAACTTCAGTTCCATTTAGGTTATAAGTATGGGCTACTATATTTTTTATTTTTTCGTAGCGGTCATCCTTTAAGTATCTTATTTTTATATTGGCATAGTCCAAACCCTTTGTAGTAAGTATTTTTATACGAACTCTGTATTCGTTTACCATTTTAAAAAAATTATTACTTCCCCACTCAAAGGTAGTAAACCCTTCATCAATTAATATTTCGGCGGGTGCAGCTTTATCATAATCACATATTGTTTTTTGTAAAGCTTCTTTACTTATTTTACCAAATTTTTCAACACTTTGAGCAGTACATACATTTACTGATAGTATTAGTAATAACGAGAAAAAACATTTTACCATAATAAAAAATAATTTAGCTAATTGAAGATAATTAAATATTTTTATAAATAAATATTATACAAATGAATTTGAAGAAATATACGATTTGGTTTTGCTTATGCCTTTCTATTTTTGGCTGCAAAGCCCAACAAAATAAAGAACTAACCTTAGTAAAAAATAAAGATGAAAACACACTGCTGTGGAAGCTTACTGGCAAAGGCATACAGCCAAGTTACTTATTTGGTACTATGCATTTGTTATGTGCCGAAGATGTAGTACTAAGTAAAAATTTGCTGAGTATAATGCAGCAAGTTGATAAAATATACTTTGAGTTAGATATGGACAATATAAGTGAATTAATGGGAGGAGCTATGAATATGGGTATGAAAAATGGTGTAAAACTTAAAGATTTATTAACACCAGAACAGTACGAAAAAGTAAAAGTATTTTTTGTAAAGCAAAAATCAATGTTACCCTTTAGTATGATGGAAAACTTTAAACCCTTACTAATGGCAAGTACTATAATGGAAAGCGAAATGCCTTGCAAAGGCGGTATAAGCGGTATAGAAATGAAAATGATGGAAGTAAATAAGGCAAATAAAGTAAACAAAAAAGAAATATTAGGCTTAGAAACTACCGCAGCACAATTGGCTATATTTGATACTATACCTTATAGTGAACAAGCCAAAATGTTGCTACAATATGTTGATAGTTTGCCTAATACTAAAAGTGAAACTGCAAACCTAGTAGCGGCTTATAAAGAGCAAAATATTAAGAATATAACTGCCTTAATTAATAAAAGCGAACCCGGGTTGGAAAACTATATGGATGTAATGCTTACTAACCGTAATAAAAACTGGGTGGCACAATTGCAAACAATTTGCAAAACAAAAACTATAATTGCAGCCGTTGGTGCAGGGCATTTGGTAGGTAATGAGGGGTTACTTAATTTGCTTAAAAAAGCTGGTTATACACTTACACCTTTGCTCAATAAGTAGTAGTTAGCTTATGCTAAGTTTTTGCAAGGCTTCATTAATAAGTTCATAATTTTCATTATCACTAATGGCTATGGGTTCAAATGGTTTGCCTATTAATATAGTGTACAAATCAATGTAGCGTTGGCTTATAGTAGTAATCCATTCGTTGCTCATGTAAGGCACTTGTTGGTTTTGCTTACCCATAAAGTTGTTAGCAATTAACCATTCCCTCACAAATTCTTTACTCAGTTGTTTTTGTTTTTCGCCATTTTGTTGCCGTTGCTCAAATCCTTCTGTATAAAAATATCGACTACTATCGGGTGTATGTATTTCGTCCATTAAGTATATGGTTTCGCCTATTTTACCAAATTCATACTTAGTATCTACAAGTAGTAAACCTTGCTTTGCAGCTAATTGTTTACCCCGTTCAAATAAGGCGAATGTGTATGCTGTAAGTGTATCCCAATCAGCTTTTGATACTATACCTTTAGCAATTATTGCCTCGGCACTTATATCTTCATCATGCCCTTCGGTTGCTTTGGTGCTAGGTGTTATTATTGGCGTTGCAAAATGGTCATTTTCTTTCAAACCGTCTTCCATTTTTTCGCCACATAATGTTCTGCAGCCTGTTTGGTAAGTTCGCCAAGCATGGCCAGTCAGGTTGCCTCTTATTACCATTTCTATGGCTATTGGTTCACACTTGTACCCAATACTTACGGTAGGTGTAGGTGTTTGTAATAGCCAATTGGGGCAAATATCGGTAGTTTGTTGTAGCATATAACTAGCTATTTGGTTAAGTACCTGCCCTTTGTAAGGTATTGGTTCGGGTAGCACTACATCAAAAGCCGATATACGGTTACTAGCCTGCATTACCAACAAGTTAGTACCTATTGTGTACACATCTCTAACTTTTCCTTTGTAGTAGTTTGTTTGGTTGTATAATGCTTTTGCAAACATAAATTTATAGGGTTATTGGCAAATGTAAAATAATTGTAGAGGTTTTTCAAATACAATTACTGCATAACATAAAAAAAGCCTTTACAAACATTACAATAAATAGTACTATAATTAGCAAAACCATTACTAGTAAAGCAATTGAACTAGTAAAAGTAGTAGTATATATACTTTATTATTGAAAATAATTCAACAAAATATAGCTAAACAAAGTGAAATACTATTTTTTGCGGAAAATACTAAAACCATTGCAAATAATACGATAAGTTGTTATATTTGCAACGGTTTTTCATAGGATATTGGATTTAAAAGGACTGGATTTCTATCCTGGTCCTTCTTTTTTGCCCATACCTTAAGGTTTTTTTTATTTTATGTTAAATGCTTCTGCAAGTATTTTGGCTTTTGCTAAGCCTATTATCTTTTCTAATTCGGTAGGGTTTGCAGTTTTTATTTTTTGCACCGATTTAAAGTGTTTTAACAACATAGTTTTGGTAGCTTCTCCTATTCCTTTTATATCATCTAAGTCCGATGTAAAGGCAGCTTTGCTTCTTTTATTGCGGTGGTGTGTAATGCCAAATCGGTGTACCTCATCTCTTATAGTTCGCATAAGTGTAAGGCTATTGCCATTGTATGGTAATTTTATTGAATCACTATCGCCCACAAAAAATATTTCTTCAATATTTTTAGCTATTCCAATTAAGGTAAGTTTACCTTGTAAGTTAAGCTCCACCACACTTTCATAAGCAGCACTCAGTTGCCCTTTACCTCCATCTATTATTACAAGTTGGGGTAGTGGCTTTTGCTCATCAAGTAGCCTTTTGTAACGCCTATACACCACCTCTTTCATAGTTGCAAAGTCATTAATACCTTGTACCGTTTTTACATTATAATGCCTATAATTTTCTTTACTTGCTGTACCATTTATAAAGCATACCATTGCCGATACTGCATTACTTCCCTGAAAGTTAGAGTTATCAAAGCACTCAATATGTGTGGGCATTTCGGTAAGTTGCAAATCTACTTGTAGGTCGCTAAGTAGTTGTGTGGTATCTAACACATTTGTTAAATGTAGTCGTTTTACTTTTTGCATTTCTTGCAATTGATAGGCAGCATTTTTTTCGCTCAGTTCTATTAGCTTTTTTTTATCGCCTACTTTGGGTATAGTTATAGTGCAATTTTCTATTGCAAAGTCAAGGTCAAATGGTAAGTACAATTCTGTATTGGTACTGTTAAATATTTTTTTGAGGTAGGGTATTACCGTTTGCAATATTTCGGCTGGTGTTTCATCTAATTGTAAGTGCAAGTTTTCGTTATGTGTATTTACAATATTACCATTTTGTATTATCATATAATTTACCACAGCTTGGTCATCTTCTTTTTGTATGGTAAATATATCGGCGTTTTTTATATTAAAGTTTACTACGCCACTTTTGGTAGTGTATTGTTGTAAATGCTCTATTTTCTTTTTTATAATTTCAGCTTTTTCAAAAGCCAAATTAGCAACACTTTCTTGCATAGCTGCTTTGTAGGCTTGCATTACAGGCTGTGTATTGCCTTTTACTATATCTCTTATTTGTTGCAAATCGTTATTATAATCGGCCTCAGTTTGTTTGTTAGCACAAGGGGCTTTACAGTTACCCAATTGGTATTGTAAGCATGGTTTATATTTTTGTTTGGCTATTTCTTTAGCACTTAAGTTCAATTTGCAAGTACGTATAGGTATTTGGTATTTTATAAAGCTTAGTAGTTCCCTTACATAGTATATTGATGTAAATGGCCCTATGTATTCGGAGCCATCATTTATTTTTTTTCGGGTTAAAAATAGCCTCGGAAACGGTTCCTTTTTTATTACTAACCAAGGGTAAGTTTTATCATCTTTTAAATTTATATTGTACTTTGGTTGAAATTCTTTTATTAAACTGTTTTCTAAAAATAAAGCATCTTGCTCCGTAGTTGTAATGGTAAATTCAATATTAGTTATGCTTTTAACTAAAGCAAGTGTTTTGTAACTGGTAAATGTTTTTGCAAAATAACTGTTTACACGTTTCTTTATATTTTTGGCTTTGCCAACATACACCAACTGTTCGTTGTGGTAGTATTTGTATATACCAGGTTGGCTTGGTAGGGTTGGTAGTATATGTTTAAACTGTTCAACGTTCATTCGTATAGTTGTATATAATTGTACTGTTAGTATTACAAATACCAAGTTACTTTTTTAAAACTATTGGTTACTATACCACTACTATCGGTAGTAGTATTAATGGTAAAAAACTTACTTACGTTCCAACATAATTGCTGCATTACTTGCTTTTTGTTTTCAGTATATACTTTTTGTATGAGTACCATTTTAAGCTGTTTTACAGCGCCGTTATTAAATGATACTATCAAATTTTTTACGGGCAAATCTTTGTTTTTTGTATCATAACTAAAGCTAATTAAGCCAATATCTTCATCTTCAAAGGAGCTTTCTATATATTCATTTTTAATAGTACTATCAGCAATATTGGGTTGTATAAAAGTGGTAATCAATTGTTTAAATAGTGTAGTGTCAATAATGGTACTGTCTATAGCTTTGCCACTTGTATCAAAGTTATATAATTGTAAGGCTGTGGGTGTTGTAAGTACTGTCTTTATATCGTTTTGCAGCATATCGGTGTATGGCAATATATCGGTAATTACTTTAGATTTATTGTTATTTTTGCAGCTGTTACTAACTATATATAAAGCAATTATAACCATGTAAATGGGTATTTTCATAGTTGCAAATATAATAAAATTATAGGCTATTTATACTTTAAAAACTTTTGCTTACACCTACTTTAAAACCATAATCAACAAGGTTTTCTTTAAATGGATATTTGCCTTTGTAGGTTGATAGTAATTGGTAGCGTAACTGAGGGCCAATCTGCCATCTTAAGCCTTTTGCCTGTATAGTAAGTGTAGTTTCTAAGTTGGCATTTACATTCAAATTTCTTATGAGTGATGGTGCTTCACTATAATTTTTTAAGTCGCTACTAAGTACATAATTTTTATTTTTTAATAAGTACGAAGGTTGTAAGCCTGTGCCAATGGTAAGTTTCGATTTTTCGCCACCGGCTATATCAAACTCAAATGCCACAGGTATACTTATTTGTATGTTTGAGTTTTCAACCCATTTAGGAAACAAGCCATCGTTATTACGTAAGGTTGATATGGCTTGCACATTTTGGCTACTGCCAGTAAGGCGGTAGTTAGCTACCTCTGGCAAGGCTGCTGAGGCTTTAATGTTGTATCGGTTATAGTTAAGTTGTAGCCCGGTTTTAAACCTTACAGTGGGTTCTAATTTTCGTACCAAATTTACTCCAAACTCTAAGCCCATAGCAGGTTTGTGGTACACTGATTTGTCGAGGCTAGTGCCACTAGTTGCTTGTTTAATATCATTTTCATCAATTAGTCGGCGGTAGCTAAGGCTTGGTGTTATGTAATATTGGGTTACTGTTTTTCTATACTTTGCTACTACCAATTTAATTGGTTCAGTAGTTATTATTGGTGTATTATTTTTACTAATTGTTATTACCTTTTGTTTCTCATTTATAACTTTTGGTGTAGGTGTAGCAGTTGTAGGTTCATAAGCAATATTATTGCTACTTATTTCATTTAATTCATCATTATTATCTTTATTATTACTTGTATTTAATGCTTCGTCATTTGTACTATTTACAATTATACTATTATTTACTATGGCTTTGTTTGCTATAGTATTTTGTTGGTTATTGTACAATGTAGTTTTGGTGGCATTATTTATTAATTCACTATTGTTATAGTTACTTGCATTTTTTGGCGTAGCCAGTGTTACAGTATTTAGCTCATTTGTAATGGCTAATTGTTTGCTGTAGGGGCTTATAGTAGCATTACGGTTAGGTGTATAGTTTGCTATTGCAAAGTTAGTAGTAGCTAAGCCAGTCAATTGTTTTTCGGCAACTACTAATAAAAGCATAATTACAAATAGGCAAGCTACTGTAGCAAATGTTAATTTTGCTTTGCTATGTAATTGGTTATTAATATTACGCCAACTTTGGTTATTAGGATACATTCTGTATCCGTTCACTTGTTTTTGTAAGTATTCTTCAAATTCGTTTTCCATTATCGTTAATTCGTTTTCATTTTTTAATTAATTGTTGCTATTAATTACGGTATCAATTGTTTTAGTTGCCTTTGTTATTATTATTTTTTTCTGTATAAGCATATCTTGTAGCATTGCTTTTGCTCTTGTATATTGGCTTCGGCTAGTGCTCTCCTCTATATCGAGGAGCATACCTATTTCTTTATGGTTGTAGCCTTCTATGGCATATAAGTTAAGTACTGTTTTGTAGCCTAAGGGCAATAATCTTATACAATCTATTATTTGCTTTGCTTGCATTACAGCTGGTGCATCTTCTGTTGTTGCCTTTAGGGTATAAGCATGTAATATATCTACGTTTTCACTAAATTTTTTATTCTTTTTAAGGCTATTTATACAAGTGTGTACTATTATTCTACGTATCCATCCTTCTAAAGCCCCATCGTTTCTAAATTGCTTAATGGCTGTAAATATTTTTATAAAACTCTCTTGTAACATATCCTCGGCATCGTCTCTATTCTTTGCATAACGGTAACACACTGCCAACATTTTTGGGCTATACTTATCATATAACAATTGCTGTGCAATTGCATTGTTTTTTTTACAGCCTTCTAATATTTCTATTTCGGTAGTCAAGTATGTATATTATTGTTGCTTAAAGGTATGACAATACTTTTATAAAAAACGCTGCTTTTAAGCTAAAATCTAGGTTTCTCTCAAAAAAAAAGGAGCTATTTTACATTTTTATTGCATTTACAATAAATTGTTACATTTGCAATATGAAATTTGTTGATATTAAAAATGACTTAGCATTTCGAAAAATATTTGGAAATGAAAACACAAAAGAAGTGCTTATTTCTTTTTTGAATGCTATACTAACATTAGCAAATGATAAAAAAATAGTGGAAATAGAAAT
>JAYWGN010000059.1:0-14558 GCA_043778255.1 Chitinophagaceae bacterium
GGTGCTGTAGGTTCAAGTACATTCCATGGTATGGATGCAATATTATTTTCGGTTAAAAAATCGTATTTATTTTCTCTTTTACCGTAAAGGTCAAAGTGAAGTACTTGGGCAAGTTTATCTTCTTTAGTTGGGTTATTCATACTGGTTAATAATTTTTTGAAGTTCGGTTTTTGTAGGTAAATAGGTTTGGTATTTTGTAGCAAATATTTGATTGTTTTCTTTTGGCAAAGTAATTTCTACTAAAGCTTTTTGGTGATTTT
The DNA here is from genome assembly GCA_043778255.1 of Chitinophagaceae bacterium. Lineage (GTDB taxonomy): Bacteria > Bacteroidota > Bacteroidia > Chitinophagales > Chitinophagaceae > JAYWGN01. The sequence goes on from JAYWGN010000059.1 coordinate 261, forward strand.
TGGAAATCCTCAATTCATTTGAGGATTTTAAGAATATATCGGAATTCCTCAATGCTTTTGAGGAATTTGAATACACCAAATAAAAATTTCTCATTCGTTCTATATTTTGAACGGAGAAACCTTTGCCTAAATTTTGGGTTAAATCTTTTGATACTTGAAAAAGTAAATTAGCACCGTATTCTGCCCTTGTTTCGCCCAATTGCAATTCTTCTACAAGCATTTTACCTATTTCAAAATAAGTAACCACCATTGATGTATTTGCAAAGTGTATTACATTGCTTCTTGCTTCGTTTATAATATCAATTATTTTTTTACTTAGCTTAATCATTTTAGTAAAGTTTTTTGATAACCTTTAATTTATTTTTTTAAATATTTACAGTTGTGTTTTAAAGTGGTCAAATTCGATCACTTTAAAATTTGCATTATTTAGTTTTCTTTTTTACAAAAATATTACTACTTACGCCTTGCTTTATTTCAAATACATTTTGGTCGATGCTTCCCATCTGGTGCTGTTTATCTTTTTATTGTTGCCGTGTACATTTAAAACCTAAAAACTTGGACTAGGTTATCTTTACTCATTATTGTTATTAAGTTTTAATAAAGTTTTTTGATTTTCTATTTCATTTATAAGCTCTTGCTCTGTGGGTAGGTAATCCATATATTTTGTGGTAAATAATTGCTGGTTATCCTTTAATACGGAGTATTTTGCTATTGTTTTATCGGTTTCGGTACATAGCAATATGCCAATGGTAGGGTTATCTTCTTTTGGTTTTTTTAGATCGTCGTACATTCTTACGTACATATCTAACTGCCCAATATCTTGGTGTTTTATTTTAGTGGTTTTAAGTTCTATAATTACAAAACATTTAAGCAAGTAATTATAAAACACTAGGTCTATATAAAAATCGTCGGTTTCTGTTTTAATATGTTGCTGCCGCTCTACAAACGCAAAGCCTTTGCCGAGTTCTAGTATAAATTTTTGCAAATTATCTATCAATGCTTTTTCTAATTCGGCTTCGGTATAGCTATAGCTGGTAGGTAGGTTTAAAAACTCTAATACTGTTGGGTTTTTAATAAAATCGAAAGCATTATTTTGTAACGCTGCTGTATTTTGTTGCATTTCGTTTGCAACTATTTCTTTATTTTGGCTTGATAGTAATCGTTGGTAATAGAGTGTACTTATATTTCTGTCTAAAGTACGTACACTCCATGTTTGTTCAGCAGCTTCTGTTAAATAATAGGCTCTAGCCTCTGGGCTTGAAATCCTCATAATTAATTCAAAATGAGACCACTGTAATTTGGCAGACAGTGTCTGCCAATTCTCTAATTCGGGAAATGTTTGGTAAAACTTTCTAAAGTTTCTAATATTTCGTTCAGAAAACCCTTTGCCAAATTCGGTAGATAGCTCTTGTGAAATTGTTTTAATTATTTCTTTTCCGTATTCGGCTCTGTCTTTTCCATTTTGCTCTTCTAGCACTATTCGTTTGCCAATGTTCCAATAGGCTTCTACCATGGCACTATTTATTGCTTGGTAGGTTTTTTGCCTGGCTTGGTTTAGTATGGTTTTTATTTCTTGTATGTATTGCATTAGTTACTTTTTCTTTTTTACAAAAATATTAATACTTACGCCTTGCATAATATCAAATACATTTTGGTCGATGCTTCCATCGAGTGCTGTTTCTTTTTTTTTGCTGTTGCCGTGTAAATCAATGGTGTAAATTTTATCAAATGTTTTTTGTAAGTGCCATCGCATTCCTCTAAACGTTGGGTTATCTAAATATCCATGGGGGTTTATAAAGGCTAAAATTCCTTCTCCATTTTTTTCAATAAGATGGCTACTAAAGCGAATGAATTTTACATAATCATCGTTTATCCATTTTGGATTTTTTTCTTTTAATTTTTCTTTACCCCCTGGTTCTTTTTTATAATCTTCCATCAGCTTCATTATCCAATCTCCTTTGTTAGCACTTTCGCCACTGTAGGGTGGGTTGCCCATAATGCACATAACTGGGGTATCTCTTTTTATATGATTAGCTTCGTTTGCCTCGGTGCTTAGCCAATTGGCAAAAAGTGTTCCTGTATCGGGGTGGCTCTCTTCGAGGCTATTGGTAAGGTATACTTTTAAACGGCCTCCCCCAGCCCCTCCCAAGGAGGGTAACGTTGGTTTATAACCCGTTTCGGTCAATAACAAATCTAATTGCAAATGTGCCATTGCATAACTTGCCATAAGCAACTCAAAACCGTTAAGCCGAGGCAACAAATGGGTTTCTACATACCTGCTCCAAATGCCTTGTTGCCCTTCAAATTTTTTGTGTATTAATTTTACCACTTCTGCTAAAAAAGTACCTGTGCCTGTGGCAGGGTCCAATATTTGCACCCTGTGTATTTCCTGCTCTACTTGTTTGCCTTGTATGTTTACTTTTATTTTTGCTTTGCTGTTATCTGCTAAGCCTTGTGGTAATTTAAATTCGGTTTTTAAAATATCATCAACTGCCCTTACAATAAAATTTACAACAGGTGCAGGTGTGTACCATACGCCTCTTGCTTTGCGCAATTTTGGGTCGTACTCACTTAGGAAAGTTTCGTAAAAATGGATAATTGGGTCTTCCATTTTTGTTGTCTTGCCATAGTTTTTTAAAATATCTTCTACGTTGCAAGCCAAAAATATATCTACCAAACTATCTACCACCCATTTAATACGGTCGTCAAGGTCGGGCCCGGCAATGTAGCCAAAAAGTTTGCGTAAAAAGGGATTTGATTTAGGAATAAGTTCAGCCGCCTCTTGTCTGCTAAAGGTTGGCAAAGTAGGATCATGCAGCCTTGCAGCAAACATACCGTAAGCAATAGTTTGAGCATATACATCTGCAAAACCTTTTGGGGTAATATCGTGTATTAAAATATCCTTAAAGGCATTCATTTGGTCTTTAAGTGTACTTTCTTTATTTGCTTCGTCGGTAGTTAAAGCATTTTCAATAATATCAGAAAGAAGGCGGGCTTTGCCCGCCATCATTTCTGCTAATTTTTTTGAGCTTTTTATGGTTTGACCAATGTGAGAACAAAAATCTTTTATGAGGTTTTCAAAAGTTGCAAAATTTTGTGGGAGAGGCCTAACCCCTAACCCCTCTCCAAAAGAGAGGGGAACTGCTTCGGCAATGGCAATTTTGGTTACAAATTGTCCGTCTATATAAAGATGAAAGTCTAAATAGTCCGTAAAAAATAAATTGTTTAGCGATGCTTTGTAACGGTCAAACTGTTCTTTGTTGCCTGTTTTCTTTAAGCCTGCAAGGTCTTTGTCACCAATATCTTTGGCTTCAATATAACCAACTGGAATCCCGAAAGGTCGAGACAAGTTATCTTTTTTGGTTAAAATATAATCGGGTGCACCACAAGATTGTCTTTTTGGTTCGTTGGTGGCTCGTATATCGGGTACTAAGCTTTCAATCAATGTTTGCAAGTCACCACGAAAAGTATGTTCGGTTGCATTTCCTAATTTGTATCGTTGATTTAGGTTGTCAATATATTGCTGTATTGTCATTTGTTAATTGTCGAGTAATGTCTTGCGAATATACAATTTAAAAATAAATTGAATTACTTGTACCTTGTCCGAAAGCCTTTCAGGTAACAATAATATTTAAGGCAGCAATAAATAGAAGCAATTGGGTACAATGGTATAGTTAATAGTAGGCTGTGTAGCAGCTATATCGCCATCAATATGTATGGGTGCTAATTGTACATTAGTAATTGTTATTGTAGGTGATTGCAAATATATAATCGTATTTTTTTGCAAGTCGGCTACTAATTGTTGTAGTTTGTTTTTGCCACTTATTTGTTGTAGTATGGCAAATGGCAATTTGAGTTTACTCATTTTTTGAACTATTACTATATCTAACAAACCATCGTGTAGGCTTGCCTTTGGAGCTATAGTAAAGTTGTTGCCAAATTGGTTGCTATTGGCAATGCTTATAAAAAATGCTTCTACAAAAAATGTAAAATCATCAATTGTTACTTCAAATTGATAAGGATTTGCTTTAAAGTAATTAAGCAAACTTTGTTTGGTATAAGTTACTAAGCCTCTACTTGTTTGCTGAGCAAAGTCGTGTGCCACTTGTGCATCAAACCCAATGCCACTAAGCATACAAGCAAACTTATTGTTTACCACAAATGCATCGGTAGCTACTGCATTACCTTTGAGTATTATAGCTAGGGCTTGTTTATAGTTTTTGGGTATTTTGGCTGCATAAGCCAAGCCATTACCACTGCCACTTGGTATAATGCCAAAGTTTATTTTGTACACATGTAAACTTGCTATTACCGAGTTAATAGTACCATCGCCACCAATTATTACTACATCAGTTATTGGTTCAGCTACTATTTTATCTGCTAACCAATCATAATTACCATCTTCGTTAGTATCATATATTTCAAACGCTATATGGTTGGCTAGGGTTGTAGCTTTTACATAAGCTATCAAAGTATCTTTTTTCTGTGTACCCGATATGGGGTTCACTACATATATAATTTTACGTATTGGCAACACTAATTTTAATTATTACTAGTTATAAATTAATTAACCGTAATAGTAGCTAATGGAAAAGTACGTAACCGCATAGTGGCAGCTACTGCTTCATCTTTAGGTAAGGTCATTGTAATTATTTTTACCACTCCATTTTTATAATCTCCAGGGAATCTAATTTTTTCAGTATAAGTTCCTGAAGTAGTTTTTTCGGCTACTCTATATATTTCTTGGCCATCTTCGTTGTTAAATATAAATACTCTATACCAATCTTTTTTGGGTTCGGCTTCAGTAATAGTAATGGTTATTTTATTAACCTGTTCGGTTATGGTTTTCTTTTTTACTACAGCCATCAAGGGTTCTGCATCGGGCAATGGTTTATTTCTTATAATATCTTTACCAATAAAATTTATAGTAAATACATTTTTCTTTTGTGCTGTGGCATTAGGCATTGTAGCAGCTATTAGTAGTATGGCTAGTATAATTTTCATAATTGTTATTTTATTATTTTTTAGGTAAAATGTTATTGCTCAAAGTTAAATCATAACTATGTTAGGGCGGTGGTTAATAGTAGTATAGTTTTGTTAAAAAATGGAGTGTAGAATTAGCATTTATATTCTTTTTATAAAACTGTCTCTACCTTAGAATAAAACAATGCATTTATATTACGATTTCGGATTATCGGATGGAACTAAGCCATTTCGTACTCAACAACGTTGGGTTGTGGCAATTTAGTCGAAGCGTTTAATATTTCAATTCCAACAACATTATTATCATTATCGTAATCAACAATTACACCTTTGTGGTCTTCGCCGCTTTCGGAAATAGGATTATCGTTAAGTTGAATATATAACACATCTGTTTGTTTATCATATTTTATTTTCATAATTAATATTTTTGAATTTTACTTGTTTTATATGCTGTAATAATTAATGGAGGTATTTTATTTTCATTTACAAATACTCTTATTAAATAGGATTTGTTATTTTCTAAAATCATACTTTGATAAATTGTTACTTCATCTTCTATTATTTTTTCTGTTGTATTTTGAATTACCCAAAGGGTCACCTCTTCAGTTATATTTCTTTTTGCTAACTGTTCTAAACTATGCAATGAAAATTGATACATTGAGCAAATTTAACTGTATTTATAATTTACTACTTTAAAATAATTAACATTTTAAAATAACTCTTTTCTTACACCCTTTTTAGGGGAAAGCTTAAACTTATATAAACAAATTGCAACTTTTAAAAATAGTATATCTTTTCTACTCTTAATCGATTTTTTTTAAAGATACTAATTTGCCAATCCTGCATACTATAAATTTTATTTTACGCTTTGCGCCAAATCGTATATAAATTTTTCGAGGCATTTAATTATGGTTACAACTTTAGTTCTATTTGAATTATTATTCATTTAATTTTAATAATAAATTTCAATACAAAAGAATTACATAATTTACAAAAATTTTTTTTTACCACCTTACTAATGCACTGCCCCAAGTAAAGCCACTCCCAAAGGCTGCTAGGCATACCAAATCGCCTTGTTTTATTAAGCCATTTTGCCATGCTTCGCATAGTGCTATGGGTACACTTGCTGCTGTAGTGTTGCCATACTTTTGTATGTTATTATACACTTGTTCGGGCTTTAAGCCTAGCTTTTGTTGTATGTATTGGCTTATACGTAAGTTAGCTTGGTGTGGTATTAGCATATCCAAATCGGCGGTTGTAAAGCCATTTTTTTCTAATGCTTCCATTATAACTTCTGGGAACTTCACCACTGCTTTTTTAAACACATGTTGCCCATCCATAAAAGGGAAATTTTGTGCATCATCCACCATATTGTGGCTCATAAACATTTGCCCTATTTCGGCATCGTCAAAGTTGGCTAATGTTTTATCGGTCCAGTAGTTGGCATGTGTACCGGGGTTGTACATAGCCAATATTTCGGCACTTTCACCATCGCTATGTAAGTGAGTGCTTAATATGCCTTGCCCATTGGCTGTAGTTGGCTGTACAATAACTGCACCTGCACCATCGCCAAATATTACACTTACATTACGGCCACGGGTGGTAAAGTCCAATCCAAAGCTATGCTTTTCGCTACCTATTACTAGTATGTTTTTGTAAGTACCCGTTTTTATATATTGGTCGGCTATGCTAAGGGCATATATAAAGCCACTGCATTGGTTACGTATATCCAAAGCACCAATTTCCTTCATTTGTAAGGCACGTTGTACTAGTACACCACAACCAGGAAAATAATAATCGGGGCTGAGCGTAGCAAATATTATAAAGTCAACATCTTGTGCCGTTATGTTAGCCCTTTCAATAGCAACTTTAGCGGCTTCTACACCCATTGTAGTAGTGGTTTCTTGAGTACGGTGTGCATAGCGCCGTTCTTGTATGCCAGTACGTTCTTGTATCCAAGCATCGTTGGTTTCCATGTATTGGGTAAGGTCGTTGTTGGTTACTACATTAGTAGGTACGTACATTCCTATACCAGCAATTTTTGATTGTAACATTTATTTTGTTTGTTTTGAGTGAGCAGTATTTATCGTTTTTATTTGTGTGCAACTTATATTAATTACTAATAACAAATTACACAACTTTATATTTTTTTAATGGGCGCAAATATTGTATGCCTTTATGGGTATAAAACCTTACTTGCAATTGGCTATAAGTACCATTTGCCGTAAGGCCATTTACCTCAAAGTGCAAATGTGGAAATGCGGTATAACCAGTATTGCCCGTTTTGCCAATTATTTGCCCAGCTGTTACAGTATCGCCTATATTAACTAATGTTCCTTTGTATTGCAAATGCCAATACATAGCTTGGCTACCATCGTTGTGTTGTATTATTATATGGTTGCCATCGTTAAGGTATTTTTCATTTAATCCGCCAATTTTACTATTGCTATATGCAGCAGTAACTATTCCACCACGGGCTGCACATATTGTTGTGCCTAGCTTTGCATTAAAGTCCAAAGCTATTTCGCCTTTGTGGCTAAGTTTGCTATAAGCAGCTTGTACTACTTTATGTTTGGTGCCAATAATAAATGGCAATTGGTATATAAAACTTTTATCCTGAGGGGAATTGGGGTAGTTTTTGTTATGTACTACTTGGCTTACAGGTGGGGCTTGGGCTATGGCATTGCCATACACTATTATTAGTACTATGGTATATAATATTGATTGTAGCAAAGCTTTATTTTTACACAATTTACAATAAGTTTGTTTACTAAGTTATTTTGTTAGGTAAAATGATAAACAATATTAATTTTTGCATTTATCAAGTAAAAAAAAGTTGGTGTATTACTGTATTTTTGCAAAATAAATAAATAACAATATGACTATAAGTTATGGCTACGATAAACCAAAAGTGTTGCAGGCTTTACGCTATCATTTTATTAATAAAAATGATATACGTATTTTACTTATAGCCGTAAATATATTAGCATTGGCATCGGGTATTTTGTATTATTTTAAAATGATATTGCCTACAGTTTTTATACTCACCTCTTTACTTTGGATTGTACTTATGTTAGTATTTTGGATGTTTATGCCGAGGCTTATTTATAGCCGTACTAAATCATTTAAAGATAAATTTATAACCATTATAGACCATAATGAAATAGAATTGCAGCAAGAACTCGGTAGCCGTACTTGGAGCTATAGCCAATTTCAAAGTTGGTTCGAAAGTCCGTATTTTTTCCATTTGTATGTAGGAGCTAATTCTTTTTTTATACTACCTAAAGATGCTTTTACAATGGAACAAGTGCAACAAGCTAGAGATATTTTTAAAAATAAAATAGTAAAATAAAATAGCATTAGGGGTTATATAATGTGTAGAACTGTTGAACCATACTTATTAAAAAACACAAACTAACTATGTTTTTTTAACATGTAAAATTAAAAAAGTTGTATGGCTATTTAGCTATTACTACATTTTTGTAGTAATAAATTACAAAATAATTTACTAAGTAGTTGTTGCGAATATTATAAAGTGTATCAATACTTGTGGGTAATTTATTTTGCAGAAATGCAAATTCGCTAACAGCATAAGTATAGTTAGATGGCTTTACTATAAAGGCATTGATTGGTTTGTTAGTATAATTTACTTTGTTGTTCCACCAATAATATTGGTGTATTTTATCAATTGAGCCAAGTGCTATAATTGGTATATGCAATGGTTCGGCTATATAATGCCCCACATGTGCTGCCGGAAACCAACCATTGCAAATTAATATTGCAGTATTGTCATTAACTCGGGTGGTTACTTTTTGCATTTGATTTTTCATACCTGACCAACCAACTAAATCGGCTGTAAAGTCATTGCTACCAAGGTTTGCAATATTTTTTTTGCCCAATGTTGTGGGCAAATATTTTATGCTAACTAGGCTTATGCTAATTACAAGTACATAAAATAATATGGCTAATTTTATACTGTTGGGTAACAATGCTTTTGTTGAAATAGTAGGTAATTGTGCTAGCCACACTGCTGTTAGTAACATCATGGGTATAAATGCCTGACCTGTCCAGTGGGGTAATACTTGCTTAAATAGTGATATAATACTAGCCACTACAACAATAGGTAGTATACAACATATAAGCAGCTTATATTGTAGGTTATTTATTATAACTTTTTGTTGGCAATAAGCCCTTATAGCCCTTATAAATAGCCCTAAAAAAATGATGTTGGAATAAGCAATTTGTCCAATATTAAATTGAAAAAAAGTAGTAAAATTAATAGGACTGTTAAGTACATTAACCCTACTACTATGGTAGGTAAATGTAATAAAATTATGTTTTATGTTCCAATACAGTAAAGGCATTGCAAAAGCACAACTTAGCAATATTGAAAAGTAGAATACTTTATGCTTACACCAATGCCTGTTATATAAAATGCAATATAACAAAAAGCCAAACCATAAAAATACAGCATGTATTTTGCACATAAAGGCTAGACCAACCATTGTAGAAAAAGCATACAACCACATTACCTTAGGTATAGTTATTTGCTTAGTACTAACTATGTGCAATGCTAAGTATAACCCAAGGGTATAAAACAGAACTTGTGGCGAATCGGGCAATATAAATGTACCTGCAATTATGCTTGTGTACAAATTAGTGCTATAAAGTATAGCTGCATAGTAACCTGCCTTATAGCTATGTAATAGTTTGCCACAGCAATATACAACCCAAGTAGCAGCTGCCGCACATAGTATAGCACCTAGCCTTATAGCTACATCTGTATTATATTGTAAGTTAATGGTAGTAAGCCTTATAAGCCATGCTACCATTGGCGGGTGGTCCAAATAATTAATTTGTAAGGTATTTGCAAACTGTCTATAATATACTTCATCCACACCTAGGTATATAGTGTTAGCAATTATAATACGTAGAGCACTTGAAATTATTATTACCCAAATTGTAGCTTTTTTGTAATTCATACTTTTATCATCTACATTATAGTTTTATATTTTTTACCTTTTGAATACATTTTTACTTTGTTATTAGGCACAAATAACTTGACAATTAGCCAACTACTCAAAGTGCCTAGTACAGCCCCTGCCAGTACATCTTCTACAAAATGATGACCTAGGTAAACCCTACTATAGCCTACCAATACTGCTATAATAAACAAACCAACTTGTACCAATTTGCCTTTATAAATATGGCATAATATAAATGCACATGCAAAAGCCGTTGTGGTATGCCCCGATGGAAAACTTGTGTATCCACCATGGGCGTTGGTCAATATGGATTCGTAAATTGTGTTATTAAAAAACTCCCTAGGTCTTGGTAGGTTAAATATTTTTTTTAAAAATTGAGCTAATAAACCTGATACTATAAATGCCAATAACAATTGTATACCAACTATTGTAGTTCTATTATTTAAAATATATAAAAAGGATAAACCTACAGCAAAATAACCATTACCTAAAAAACTGATACAAGTAAAAACTATATTTGAAAAACGGAAATGAGAAAAATTGACTACACTAATAAAAAGGTTATTACTACCAATCCAAATACAAATATTTGCCGTTATAATTACAAATACTATTGTAAGAAAAGTAAATGGTTTACTATACCAATATGATTTTAGGTTAACTAACATGTATTGTTTTATTAAAATAAAACAATGATTGTTAACACATTATTTACTAATTGTTATATTGTTGTATCACATTGAATTTAAGTATTATTTTACTCAACCTTTGCTTTACTAATGAGCCTCTAACCAATTACTACCTTCGCCACACTCGGCTATTACTGGCACTCCATTTGGCAATACCATTGCCGTTTGCATATTGGCTAATATTAACGATTTTAGGGTAGCAACCTCGCTAAGGTGGGTGTCAAATATAAGTTCATCGTGTACCTGCAATATCATTTTACTTTTAAGGTTTGCCTGTTGCATGGCAGCATCTATTTTTATCATGGCTAGCTTTATCATATCGGCTGCAGTGCCTTGTATAGGGCTGTTTATGGCATTACGCTCTGCAAAGCCACGTACGGTAAAGTTGCTACTATTTATATCTGCCAACCATCGTTTACGCCCCATAAGTGTTTGTACATAGCCGTTTTCTTTAGCAAAATTTATAGTATCATCCATATACTTTTGTATGCCTGTAAATTCTCTTTTGTAATTGTCAATTATTTCTTTTGCTTCACTACGGCTAATGCCTAAGTTTTCGGCTAGGCCAAATGCACCTTGCCCGTATATAATACCAAAGTTTACACTTTTGGCTTTGTACCTCATTTCTTTAGTAACATCGGCTTCGGCTACATTATATACTTTGGCTGCTGTGGCAGTATGTATATCTTTACCGTCTATAAATGCTTGGCACATGGCAGGGTCGCCACTTATGGCAGCTACTATGCGTAACTCTATTTGGCTATAATCGGCACTTAAAAATGTGTAGTCCGTATTACGTGGTATAAATGCTTTTCGTATCTCTCTACCTTTAGGTGTACGTACTGGTATATTTTGCAAGTTAGGGTTTACACTACTCAGCCTACCAGTAACCGCTATGGCTTGTGAGTAGGAAGTATGCACCCTACCTGTTTTGCTATTAACCATTGTAGGTAAGGCTTGTACGTAAGTATTGTTAAGTTTGGTAAGTTCCCTAAATGCTAATATATCATCTACTATTTTGTGTTGTTTGGCTAGTTTGGTTAGTACATCTTCGCCGGTTGCATACTGCCCAGTTTTAGTTTTTTTGGCTTTGGGGTCAAGCTTTAGGTGGTCAAACAGTACTTCGCCTAGTTGCTTTGGGCTAGCCAAATTAAACTTAATACCTGCTTGGCTGTACACACTTTGCTCGGCTATATCCGCTTCTTGTTGTAGTTCTTTTTCGTAATTATTTAAAAATTCAACGTCAATTTTTACACCTTCATATTCCATATTTGCCAATACTTTTACTAGTGGGTTTTCTACTTCGTAAAATACTTTTTCCACCTCTTTTTGTGTAAGTGTAGGTAATAAAATGTGTTTGAGTTGTAGGGTTATATCCGCATCCTCGGCAGCATATTCTTTTACTGTTTCTATATCTACACTCCGCATATCGGCTTGGTTTACGCCTTTTTTGCCTATTAATTCTGTAATAGATATGGGGTTATAGTTGAGGTATTGCATAGCCATAGCATCCATACTACGTTTGCCCTCAGGCTCTGTTACATAGTGCATAAGCATAGTGTCTAGTATACCTCCTGCTATAGTAACATCATAATTTTTAAGTACTAGCAAATCATACTTAATATTTTGCCCTACCCATGTTATATTTTTGTTGGCAAATAGTGGCTGTAATACATATAGTATTTCTTTTACTTCAGTTTGATTTTCGGGGCAAGGTATATAGTATGCATTTGCTTTTTGGTAGCTAAAGCTAATGCCTACCAACTCACAAGCCATTGCATCGAGTCCTGTGGTTTCGGTATCCATACATATTTCAGCTTGTTGTAAAAGTAGGGTTACCAGGTTTTCAATTTCTGCTTTAGATTGTATTAAAGTATAGGTATGTTCAGTAGTGTTAATGGTTGCAAATGCAACTCCGCCCTCCAAGGCGGGATTTTGGGCTAAATTATCTGGTATTTCAATTTTAGAATCAATGTTTGGGTTTGCTAAAAAAATACTTTTATCTACTTGGGGTGTTGCTAAACTCCCCCCTTGGGGGGTGGGGGGGCTAAATAAATCTAACTGCCCTTCAGTTTGTGGTGTTGGTGCATTACCTATTTCTACATCTAATAAACGCTTTGCCATAGTTCTAAATTCTAGCTCTTCAAACACTTGTATAAGCTCATCTTTATGCCAATCACTCACTTTAAAATCAGCCTCATTAAACTGGCAGGGTACATTTAGTATTATAGTTGCTAACTTTTTACTCATAATAGCCGAGGCTCTACCCGCTGTTATTTTTTCTCCCATTTTACCTTTTATATGCTGTGCATTATCTAGCACATTTTCTAGGGTATCGTACTCGGCTAATAATTTAGCTGCAGTTTTTTCACCCACACCAGGTATGCCCGGTATATTGTCCACAGCATCGCCCATAAGGCCTAGCATATCTATTACCTGGTCCACTCTTTTTATACCCCATTTGGCACATACCTCTTTGGGTCCCATTATTTCTACATCGCCACCTTGGTAGCCCGGTTTGTATATTTTTATGGTATCGCTTACTAGCTGCCCATAGTCCTTATCTGGCGTTACCATAAGTACCTCGTAACCCGCTGCACTAGCCTGTTTGGCTAGTGTGCCTACTATATCATCGGCTTCGTAACCTGTAACTTCTATTATGGGTATATCCAATGCTTTTACTATACGTTTTATATCGGGTATGGCTAGTAGCAAATCCTCTGGGGCTTCTTGTCTATTGGCTTTATAATCGGCAAAGTCAACATGCCTTTCGGTTTCGCCCTTACTATCAAAACATATTGCTATATGGCTCGGTTTTTGGTTTTTGAGTAGGTCAATTATGGCATTTGTAAATCCAAATTGTGCATTGGTATTTTTGCCTTTGCTAGTAATACGAGGGCTACGTATAAGGGCATAATATGCCCTAAAAATAATGGCAAAAGCATCTACCAAAAATAATTTTTTTTGTTCCATACCGCAATGTAGTACTTTTTGTTTTTTTGGTAAAATACTTATGGTATAAAATAGGGAAAGGATTTTTAATTATTTAGGGTTTCAGTTGTTATGCCAACCAATTGCAGGTGGTTTTTACTCCAACCAATTACATGGGTTGTAATGCCAACCAATTACATGTGTTGTAATGCCAACCAATTTCATTGGCTGTAATTATTATTCAAGTCCTTCAGACTTTTGTAACAATAGACGATAAACCAAGAAGTGGTTGAATAATAATTGCTATAAATAAAATTTATAGTAAATAATAATAGGGTGTTTCGTTTTGATACGAACAATGGAATAGGCATTAAGCTATTAAGCCAACCAATTACATGGGTTGTAATGCCAACCAATTTCATTGGCTGTAACTATTATTCAAGTCCTTCGGACTTTTGTAACAATAGACGATAAACCACGAAGTGGTTGAATGTTAATTGCTATAAATGAAATTTATAGGAAATAATAATTGCAGAAAATAAAATTTATAGAAAATAATAATAGGGTGTTTCGTGTTGATACGAAAAACGAAATAGGCATTAAGCTATTAAGCCAACCAATTACATGGGTTGTAATGCCAACCAATTTCATTGGCTGTAATTATTATTCAAGTCCTTCGGACTTTTGTAACAATAGACGATAAACCACGA
>JAYWGN010000060.1:0-4357 GCA_043778255.1 Chitinophagaceae bacterium
CAACCATTAAATCAATATCACTATTTTCGTCTGCATCGCCACGGGCATAACTACCAAATAAATATACTTGGTGTACTGGCTTATCTTTAAAATAGTCCGCCACTACTTGCTTAATATATTGGTTAGTTAATATCATTAATTATTTTTGCAAATATAAAATAACTGCACCAGTAATTAGTAAATTAAGTAAGGCAAGTGGTATTAATTTTTTCCAACCGAGGTTCATTAGTTGGTCGTAGCGGAACCGTGGTATAGTCCACCGTACCCACATAAATAAAAATAGGAAGAATATAACCTTACCAAATAATGCTGCTAGGTGTGCAAATATTATCCAAGTGGTATCAGCATATTTAGCATCGTTCAAAAAAGGTACATCGTAGCCTCCAAAAAACAGGCAAGTCATTACTGCGCTACTAATAAACATATTAATATACTCAGCAAATAAGTAAAAGCCTAGTTTCATACTACTGTACTCAGTGTGGTAGCCACCAATAAGTTCGTTTTCACTTTCGGGTAAGTCAAACGGTGTACGGTTGCACTCCGCAAATACACATACTAAAAATATAATAAACCCAAGTGGTTGCCTTACTACATTCCAATAACTATCTTGCTGTTGTAGCACCATTTGTTTAATACTGAGTGTTTGGGTTACCATAAGCAAAGCTATTAGTGCAATACCCATAGCAAGTTCGTAGCTAATTATTTGCGAAGCGGCTCGTAACCCTCCCATAAGTGAGTACTTATTGTTACTAGCCCAAGCCCCTATCATAATACCATATACACCCATACTTACTACACCAAATACATATAATATACCAATATTAATATCGGCTACTTGTAGGCTTACATTACGCCCAAAGAGGGTAACATCGCTACCCCAAGGTATTACGGCACTAGTCATCATGGCGGTCATCATAGCTAGGCATGGGCCAAGTATAAATAAGGCTTTATTGCTGTGGGTAGGTATTATTTCTTCTTTAAAAAAAAGCTTAACCCCATCGGCTAGGGGTTGTAACAAACCAAACGGCCCGGCACGGTTAGGACCTCGCCTATCTTGCAGTATAGCAGCCACTTTACGCTCCGCAAATGTGGTGTACATTGCCACCAATAACGATACACCAAGTATAATAGATATAAGGGCAGCTTTTTCAATAATTAATCCCCAAAATTCCCAGTTGATAGTGAGTAGTTGCATAGGTTAGTTTAATAGGTTATTAAGTTCATCTTTTTTTACGTTATAATTATACTCAATAAGATAGGTCAATACATTTTTTAGCTTTAATATTGAATTTTCTGATTGTTCAAAATTAGATATTATAAATTTTATTACCTCTTTAAATTTTTCATCTTTTAATAATTTATCCGTTCGTTTTTTACAATGATTTTCCTCAAAGTCAGCTAAATCTTCAAACCCAAAATCTTCTATTTTTTTATCAACACTATTTAAAAAATTAACTAACCACTTCTCCAATTCTATTGGGCCAATCTGTATTATATAAATTGGGTGTTTGCTAATTTTTAGTATATCAATTTCGTTGTCAATACTTATTTTATATTCTATTTTTTTGCTATTTAACTCTTTATTTTCTTCTAAAATTACGTCTAATTCAGTTTTGTCTTTATCAATTATTGCTATTGTAAATAAGTCAACTCTTTTTAAGAGTACGGTTTTTAGTACAGCATCTTTACCAGATGCTTTATTTAATAATTCTTCATTTTGTAAAAGTTTACCAAAAAAATATTTATCCGCATAACATTCAGTGAAAATAAATCGATTCATTAGTTTTAATTTTCATTCCATAGCTGTTCATAATTAAAAAACACATTTGTTCCATACCTATATACATCGTCAGCTTTTTGCCTATCTAAAAGTTTAACAATTGTATCACCATCTTTTGCCAATCCTACCAAATAAATATTAGTTTGGTTTCTATATTCCTCATCTCTTAAAAATTCGCTAACTATATAGTTACTATGTGTAACCATAAAATATTGATTATTTTGCTTATCGTACTTTACTGCATTAGTAAAATCTAAAATATAAGGTTCGTAGCAATGTGCCTCTGGCTCTTCAAATAATAAAACTGAGTTTTTATTTGTTTTTATGGCTATCAAATTAAAAATTACTCTTTGTAAAGTGTCGGCTATTAGATTGAAAGAAATTGGAAAAATTGTATCATATTCATCCACACTTTTATAAAATTTTAATACTTTATTTTCGAAAAGTAATTTAATACCTTGATTGCTAAATAAATTTATAATTAATTTTCTTAACTCTTTGTTATGTTCTAAAATTTGAAATAAGTTATTGCCATTTGGTGTGCTTAAATGGCTATCGGAATACAATATATTAAATAATAGTTGCTTGAATTTGTAAAACCGAACAGATGGTATTTCATTTTGTGAAATTTCATTTTCGTTATAAGCAGCTTCTTTGTTATTTATAATAAAGGTTTCAAACAACTGTTCATTATGCTTATTCACTGGTTTAAATAACCCATCAATATCTTTAATTTCTTTTTTAGCTTTGGTATCAATAAATTCTACAAATTCAATATTCTTAGAATCTTTTAATTTAAAAATCGTACTCCCTTCGTTTAAGTTTTTATTAGAACCATTTTTAATAAACTCCAATTCAATTTGGCTTTCACTTTTATAATTTAATGTTACTTTGTAATTATTATTTAAAGTTAAACTAGTTATTTGCTTTACATTCCCATTATATATCAAATCAGAATATTCATTAAAACGTATATACTCATTTAATTTATTATAGTTACTAACTTCAAAATATTCAAACAAACTCAACCCCTCCAATATATTGCTTTTACCTACATTGGGTGGTCCAATAAACAAGTTTATTCGTTTACAATCTGCAATAGTTGTATTTCGTATCGATTTAAAGTTATTTATTTCTATATTATGTATATGGTTCATTACTGTTTTTTACTTCGCACTTACTTTTTATTCACCTCACTAACCTCATGTATATCCAATAACAATTTTGGGCTTCGCCCATTGTTTACTGCCCTAAATGTTTCGGTGGGTATGGTTAAGTTTTGGTAATGTCCTTGTGCTATTACAGAGTGTCGTTTTATATTACTTACACCCTCTACAACCCAGTCTGTTAGTTGCTTACGTTCAAATCGGCAGGTGTTACATATCCACCCCTTTTCGCCTTTGGTGGTATCTTTTACTTCGCCCCAAGTATCTTTACGGGCTGTTACTCTATACACATCGTTGCCACGTAACCATAGTTGAGCTTCGCCACCACAGCCTGGCGTGGTACAGCCACAGTGTGCATCTACTGGCTTGGTAAACCATACTCGGTTTTTGAACCTAAATGTTTTGTCGGTTAATGCTCCCACTGGGCATACATCAATTACATTACCAATAAAATCGCTGTCTAAGTTTTTCTCAATATAAGTAGCTATTTCGGCATGGTCGCCACGGTTTAGTATGCCATGCTCACGGCTATTACATACTTGGTCGGCTACATAAGTGCAGCGGTAGCAAAGTATGCACCTTGTCATGTGTAGTTGTATTTTGTCGCCAAGGTCCACTTTATCAAATGTACGTCGGTCAAATTGGTATCTTGTACCCTCTGCACCGTGTTGGTAGCCTAAGTCTTGCAGGTGGCACTCCCCAGCTTGGTCGCATATTGGGCAGTCAAGTGGGTGGTTAATCAGTAGCATTTCCACTACACCTTTTCGTGCTTCGGTTACTTTGGGGCTAGTTATATTTTTTACTATCATACCGTCCATTACATTGGTACGGCAGCTAGCCACTAGCTTTGGCATAGGCCTTGGGTCGGCAGTACTACCGGCAGCAACCTCTACTAAGCAGGTACGGCATTTGCCACCACTGCCCTCTAACTTGCTGTAGTAGCACATTGCAGGTGGTGTTACATCGCCACCTATAAGCCTTGCAGCATGTAGTATGGATGTGCCTGGGGCTACCTCCATAGTAATATTGTCTACCGTAACGGTGAGTGTAGTTTTTTTTATTTCGTCGCTCATAAGCTAGTTTTTAGCAAATAATTTATTTCGTACAATATGTGGCTCAGCCACCAAATGCATTAATTGCATTTGACTTGGCAAACTTACACAAAATTTGTTAGTGTAAAATGCATTATACCTATAATTTCCTAATCAAAACATTACCGATTTTATATTTCATATTATAGTTTGTTGGTCAAAATGCTTTTACCTCCGCCGTTGACGGAATGGCTACAGCCTTCCGCCAATATAGTTTATTTCCCCAATAGTTGTATTCACTATGTGCTTCAACTTTTAAATTTTTTATTTTTTGTATTAAGGCTTCGCCAAAATGGTGTGCTAATGTTAGTGGTTTGTTT
>JAYWGN010000061.1:0-14341 GCA_043778255.1 Chitinophagaceae bacterium
TTTTTGTTTTGGTTTAGGCGATTTTTTATGAATTACTGCTGCTTGATGGCTTAGGCCAATACATTCTTTTTTGTGTAATTTGCAAGCCCAAGCTGTTACAGGCTCAAAGTCGCTTATTACAATATCGTAATCATTAACAGGTATTTTTTTTACATCTTTATAAAGTTGCTTAAGGTTACTTTTTTTATAAGTTTGTATAAGGTCAATGCCACCATTTTTACTAGCTACAAACGATAATCCTTTTAATTGGTAATGTAGTTTGTAAGGCAACTTTAACTCACTTTCTGTACCGCTAAGTAGTACATGTACTGTTGCATGTTTTTGCAATAAGGGTATTATAATATTAGCTCTACTTATGTGTCCGTTCCCTGTACCTTGAATGCCGTATAATATTTTAATCATTTTTTTAAGCTATTAAATTCTGTAAGCATTTTTGAAAACAGTACTGCATTATCTAACTCCATACTTTCAGTATCGTTAGGTACCAATTCTTTATCATTTTTAAAAAGCTCAGGGTTGTATTTGTATAAATGCCAATTACCATTGTTATACTCAAGTGCAGTAAGGTTTTCAATCCAATCGCCACTGTTAAGATAAAGTATTTTACCTTTTTCGGTGGTTATAATTTTTTTTTCGGGTTGGTGTATATGGCCACATATTACATAGTCATACTTATTACTAATAGCAATATCAGCAGTAGTTTTTTCAAAATTGTTGATAAATGATACTGCCGATTTTACACTATTTTTTATTTTTTTTGATAACGATAGTTTACCTCTTCCCAATATTTTTTCGCTTATATAATTAACTACTCTGTTTATTATAATTAATGTATTGTACCCAACTGCTCCTAGCTTTGCTAACCATTTGCTGTGTTGCATAGTTATATCAAATACATCACCATGAAAAAACCAAGCAAGGGCTGTATTGTTTTCCATTGGTAGTAATAATTTATTGGCAATTTTAAAAGACCCTATTTTAAAGCCAACAAATTTTCTTAGCATTTCGTCGTGGTTGCCAGTTATGTAATGAACTTTCACATTTTTGGTTATCCAACCAAGTACATGTTTTATTATTTTCATGTGGCTTTTGGGCCAGTACCTTTTGCTAAATTGCCATATATCAATTATATCACCATTGAGTACCACCATTTTTGGTTGTACCGATTTTAAATATTGCAATAACTCCTTAGCATGGCAACCATAAGTACCCAAGTGTATATCGGATAGTACTAATATTTCTACCGGTCTTTTTGTATTATTTTCCAATAGGTAAACATTTTATATAATAATTGTAACGGCTAAAAGTACGGTTGTTGTAAAAGCTAATAGTTAACTTTACATTATTATATTATTGTTTTTTAATTAACAACGGACCAATGCATTTTCCCAAACAAATAAAATGGTTACTATTACACACATTCATATTACTCCTACTATTTAGTAGTTATAGGTTGTTATTGTTTTATAACTATAATAGTACACACCAAAGCCTTACTGGCAATATGTTGTGGTATGGCTTTAGGTACGATGTTCGTATAATTGCTGCTATGCTATTACCAGTATATATTGTAAGTAGCTTTAGCAAACTTTCACCATTTTACCATAATAACAATAAAAAGTTTTGGACTATATACCTTACTTTATTTTATAGCATTACACTCTTATTTTTTGTAGTGGATTATGAGTGGTATGCCTACCGCAGTACACGGCTCGATGGTGAAATTATTAGCTATGCTAACGATGCTGCCATAAGTATGCAAATGGCTTGGCAAAGTTACCCAATACTTAAAATAATGTTTGGCTTAGGCTTACTTATAATTATAGTTTACTTAGTTATAAAGTTTGTAAATAAAAAGGCTAAACATTTTACGACAGTAAAAAATAATAAGACTAAGGTAACACTACATATATGCTATACATTAGTTATGCTGCTTAGCATATATGGTAAGTTAGGTCAATACCCACTACGGTGGAGTGATGCTGCCAATATTAATAATGAATATAAAGCTGCAATGGCTTTAAATCCTATGCAATCGTTTTTTAGTTCGTTAAAGTATGCTAATGAAAAACCCAATGTAGCTGCTACCAAACAATACTATAGCACTATTGCTACTATGTTGCAATTACCAGTAACCGATACTGCATTTAATTATACACGTTTAGTTAAAGGTACGGCTACTACAAAGCCAAATATAGTATTGGTATTTTGTGAGTCGTATAGTTATTACAAATCGAGTATGAGTGGTAACCCGCTTAATGCAACACCTTACTTTAATGCATTGAGTAAGCAAGGTATTTTTTTTACAAAATGCTTTAGTCCTGCTTATGGTACAGCAAGAGGTGTATGGGCAACTATAACCGGAATACCCGATGTAACCCTTACCAAAACGGCAACAAGAATACCACGGGCAGTAAAGCAACATACCATAATTAACGACTTTACAGATTATAGCAAATATTACTTTATTGGCGGCGATGCAAGCTGGGCCAATATTAGAGGGCTTATAAAAAACAATATAACCGACCTCAAATTATATGAACAAGATGACTATACCGAACCCAAAATGGATGTGTGGGGTGTAAGTGATAGAAGCTTATTTAGCGAAGCAAACAAAACATTAAGTAAGGAAACCAAACCATTTTTTGCAATAATACAAACGGCTAATAACCACCGCCCATACACTATACCAGCTACCGATACTGAGGAAATGGGTTTGCAAAAACAACCCTTGGATAGCTTAATAAAATATGGTTACAATATTGAAAATAATGAAGCAAAAACTAATGAAGAATTTAATGCAATGCGGTATATGGATTTTTGTATTAACGATTTTTTAGCGAAAGCTAAAAAAGAAACTTGGTACAACAATACTATTTTTTTATTTATGGGCGACCATGGCATTAGGGGCAATGGAGGTACATTAATACCCGAAGTATATAACCAAAAAGGCCTAACCTGTGAACATATTCCTATGCTTATATACTCACCCTTATTGCAACCACAGCAGTATGATTTTCCTTGTTCGCAAATAGATGCCTTACCCACCCTTGCAGCACTTGCAGGTGTGCAACATACCAACACTACATTAGGTCGAAATTTGTTGCAAATAGCTAAAGACTCCACGGCTCAAAAGTTTGCATTTATATTTGATATTGATGTAAAAGAGTACGGAATTATTGATAACTACAATTATTATTTTACCCAAATAAAAGGAGGGAAAGAGGGTATTTTGCCTTTGGCAAATAACAATAATACACCACCAATAAGTTACTACAAAAACTTAGCTAATAGTATGTACGAAACATCCAAATATATGATATACAACAACCACTAAACAGAATATTAAGAGGGTTTAAAAAATATTGCTGTATATTTATAAGCTAAATAAAAACTATACTATACCAACATGCTGCAACGGCTTAAAGTACCACATACCTTACAATGGGTTGTTCGTTTATTTATAATGTATATTGTAATATTTACTTTATTTAGGTTGGCCTCCTACATACTATTTAACCCCGATAAATATACTTTGCATGGCGAAGCAGTAAGCCAATACACGGCTACCAAAGTTATACCTGCATTTCTACTAGGTTTTATGTACGATGCACGTTGGATATCAATAATACTTGCACCAATTGTAATGGCTAGTTGCATACCATTATTTACACCATTTAAAAATAGGCGTAATAAAATATTTTGGTCTATATATTTAGTAGCCATTACATTTATGATGCTGTTCTTTTTTGGTGCCGATTTTGGTCATTTTCAGTATGTACGTACAAGGCTTAATGCTAGTGCATTAAACTTTTTTGAAGATGCAAAAATATCGTTAGAAATGCTATGGGAAAGCTATCCAATACTCTGGATATTTTTGGCATTAGGCATTGTAATATTTTTACTTACTTATTTTATTAATCGTTCCTATTTTAAAGTTGAATATAAAAATAGCAACAAAAGTAAATATGATTATCAGCGGCGGTGGTACTTGGTTACACTGGCTACAATGACTTTTTTTATATACGGTAGCATTACCCTCAAACCCTTAACTACTAACGATAGCTTTAGAAAAATGGACGATGAGTTTACAGGTTTTTTGGCATTAAATCCTTTTCAAAATTTTTTTACTTCACTAAAGTTTAGAAACCCTGGCTTTAAAGGCAATATGGTAGATGAGCAAAAACGAGCCCTACATTATAATAGTATAGCCCAACTATTGCAACTACCTAATGCTTTGCATAAAGATACTAGCTATACCCGTACCATTATAAACCAACCCAATGGCACACCACCTAATGTAGTGTTGGTAATGTGCGAATCGTTGAGTACTTACAAAACAACTATGAGTGGCAACGCCTTAAATACTACACCTTATATGGATAGTATGCGGCAGCAAAGTATATACTTTAATAGATGCTTTACTCCTACATTTGGCACTGCCCGTGGGTTGTTTGCATGGCTTACTGGTGTGCCTGATGTACAACTTAGTAAGTTTAGTAGCCGTAACGAAAACGCTATACACCAACACACCATTATTAACGATTTTAAAGGGTACGAAAAATATTATTTTATTGGGGGTAGTCCAAAGTTTAATAACTTTAATGGGCTTATAAGCAACATAAATAATGTACACTTGTATGAGGAAAAAGACTACAATGCCAAACGTGTAAATGTATGGGGTGTAAGCGATAAAGATATGTTTTTGGAAGCCAACATGATATTAGCAAAAGAAACAAAACCGTTTTTTGCTGTAATACAAACAGCCGATAACCACGAACCCTATACCATACCAACAAACGAAACAACATTTAAAATAAGCAATATAGACAAGGCATTATTAACCAAATATGGCTTTACTAATAATATGGAATATAATGCTGTACGGTACTTTGATTATAGTGTAGCAAAATTTATTGAAAATGCAAAAACAAAAGCATTTTTTAATAATACTATATTTGTTTTTTTTGGCGATCATGGTGTAATTGGCGATGCTCGTAGCCTATACCCCGATGTATGGACTAGCCACCGACTAACCGAAGAACATGTGCCATTAATGTACTATGCACCAATGCTATTGCCTGCCCAAAACCGAAATGAAACAGTAAGCCAAATAGATATATTGCCTACTGTAGCGGGTTTGGCTAAGCAAAGTTATACTAACACTAGCCTAGGTAGAGATTTGTTAGATAGTAATAAAAAAGGAAATTATGCATTTACCATATTCCACGATGCTGGAAAAATTGGTTTGGTAACCGATAGTTTTTATTACATACACAATTATAATACCGATGATGATGAACTGCTACCTATGTACAATAATACTAAAATTAGTAAGGCAATTATACAACAAAAAGTACCTGCTTATTTTAAACTAACTGAGGGTATATATGAAACTAGCAAATGGTTTTTGATACATAATAATACCAAAAATTAACCTTTTTTTCTTGCAATCATTACCAATCTTTTGGAGTTGCTACTATCATAAGCATTGAGGTTGTAATTGCCAAATACTTGCTCTATAACCAAGCCTTGCTTAGCAAACATTGTTTCAAATTGGGGTAATGTAAATGTGGCTACCTGCTCGGTATAGTCAAGTGCAGTGGGCAATGCAGCATCTTCAATTTTTATATGTTTAATAAAATGCAAGTTAGTTTGGTGTTTATTAAGGGTAAATGTAGTGTCGTCAATTACTTTTATTTCGTTAGCTTGTAGGTGTTGTTGTACATAATTAGCATTCAAATAATCCATTACAAACAAGCCATTAGGCTTAAGGGATTGTGCTATTGTTCTTAACGCTGCTTGGTGTTCACGTAAGGTGTTAAAATAACCAAAACTTGTAAATAGGTTAAATGCAATATCATAATAATTAATACGGAAAGTTAACCGCATATCATGCTCAAAAAACTCTAATTTTTCTGTTTCAAATTGTTTGGCATAAGCAATACTACTTGGTGAAATGTCGATGCCAGTAATCGTGTAATTGTGCTGAGCCATAGTAAGTGCATGGCGTCCTTTGCCACAAGCCACATCAAGCATATAAGCATTAGGTAAGGGTTTTACATAATCAATTATTTTATGTATAAATGCAGCTGCTTCGGTTTCATCTCTATCAAAGTATAGTTTGTGGTAGTACGGTGAATCAAACCAATTTTCGAACCATTGTGCCATTATAGTAGTATTGTTTGTTGGTAAAGGTAGTTTGTAAATTTTATATATTTTTTAGAGCCTAACAATTAAATTAAATTAAGTAATTTTAGTGTTCAATAATAATATTGTAAATGAAAAACTTACTACTCCTACTAAGCCTATTAATAACCACAAAAGCATTTAACCAAAATGTATATACCGATACTACCTTTAATATTAGGATACAGCCCAAAATATTATATGCCATTGATACTAATTATGTAGGCCGGCCCGATTCATTATTTATGGATTTGTACAAACCAATTGGCGACAATAATAGGTTTCGCCCTGTATTGATAATTGTACATGGTGGTGCTTGGATGTTTGGTGCACCAACCGATGCCGAAGTGGTAACACTAGCCACTTATATGGCAAAACGTGGATATGCAGTAGCGGCTATAAAGTACCGATTGGGTATGCACATGAATAGCAATGTACCCAATCCACTACTCCGTGACCCATTAAACCCTAACGACCAAAACCCCTCACAGTGTATATATCCGGCTGATACATCGGAAATTATAAGAGGTAATTATAGAGGAATGCAAGATACAAAATCGGCCATACGATTTGTAAAAGCAAGGCATTTGCAGGATAGTACTTGTTTGCTCAATTACTATGTAGCAGGCTATAGTGCCGGTGCATTTGTAACACTGCTTACTGGCCTTATGGATAATGCAACCGAAAAACCAATTGATGCTTTTGCACTGCCCGATGCACCAGCACCTGATACAAAACTAACATTTTGCAAAAACTTAAATAACCCTATAACTTACCCTGTAACCCGTACTAGGCCTGACCTTGGCAGTGTTGATGGGCGTACTAATATGAATGGCTATACAGCCAAAATAAAAGGTGTAGCCTCCATGTATGGCGGACTTATGGATAGGGCAAATGTGCTTAATATATTACAAGGGGTTGATACACCGTCTATATTTATGTTTCACCAAGAGTGTGATATTATTGTGCCTTTTGTAAGGGCACCTGGCAATGCACCATTTAATGTAAATTGTTTACCACTTATTGCTATTACTCCACCGTTTCAAAACTATACACCTGTAACACAAGTGCCATGGTTTTTGGGTAGCAAATATTTAGATACCTATTTTAGCAGCTTGCCTACGGCACAAAAACCACGGTACAAATTTAACCCCGTACTTAATGGAGCACCAAGTGCATTGGCTTGTTTGGCATCGCCACCTTGCCATAGTGTACCTAATGTTATTGCATTGAGTGATAGTATAGCAAAGTTTTTTAAACCTGTAATAATAGCTACCGAAAATAGTACAACCACTAACTGCTTGTTAGCTACACCAATTATTGATGTTATATACCGCAACCCTGTATATGTATATCCTAACCCTTTTGTGCAAAGCATTACTGTATCTTTACCATTGCCTAACAGCAAACTTGAGTATCAATTATATGATACATATGGTAGGCTTGTACTTTCAAAAAGTATGATTTATACAACCAGTTTTACTATTAATAATTTAGGTAATTTACCTCATGGTTTTTATGCTTTGCATTTAAATACCTACCAAGGAATTATTGTAAAAAAACTATTGAAGTAATAAAAAGATATTCAATACTGCACCCATCAAATACATTTTGTACCCAATTGTAAATGGTATAAATTGCACCATAAAGTATATAACTATATGTATAAAATAATATTGCCTATTGTACTGTTAGCTACAATAGCTTGTAACACTACCACCAATTATAAAACCAAAACTACACTAGTGAACAACACACTAACTACCGAAGCTGTGCCTTGGCTTAGCAATACCAACATATACGAAGTGAATGTAAGGCAATATACAGCCGAGGGTACATTTGCAGCTTTTCAACAACATATACCTCGCCTAAAGGCAATGGGAGTAAAGGTTTTATGGTTTATGCCTATACAGCCAATTGGCGTAGTAAACCGTAAGGAAACTTTGGGTAGCTACTATTCCATAAAAGATTATAAAGGCATTAACCCGGAATTTGGGAACCTCCAAGATTTTAAAAATATAATAACTGAAGCCCATAATAATGGTATGAAAGTTATAATTGATTGGGTGGCTAACCATACCAGTTGGGATAACAGTTGGGTAAGCCAACACCCCGAATATTATGAAAAAGATACTACTGGCAAAATGCACAGCCCTTATGATTGGAGTGATGTAGTGCAGCTTGATCATAAAAATGAAGCCCAACAAAATGCAATGGTTGATGCTATGCAATATTGGGTAACCAATACGGAAATAGATGGCTTTAGGTGCGATATGGCACACTTAACGCCACTCGACTTTTGGAAAAAAGCAAGAGTAGCCTGTGATAGTGCAAGGCAATTATTTTGGTTGGCCGAAAGCCAAGATGCACCTTATTACCAAGCATTTGATGTAATATATGGATGGGAATGGCTACACAAAATGGAAGATTATTATAACAGCAAAACCAATATAGCAGGGCTTGATAGCATTATTACAAATTATAATAAAGATTATAACAACAATAAATTTAGAATATTATTTACTAGTAACCATGATGAAAACAGTTGGCAAGATACCGAGTATAAAAGGCTTGGTGCTAGTGCTAAAGCATTTGCAGTACTTTGTGCTACACTACCCGGTGTACCATTAGTATACAGTGGGCAAGAAGAGCCGTTAATGAAAAAATTAAACTTTTTTAATAAAGATAATATTGGCTTTGCTAACTATACACTTGCACCATTTTACAAAGCATTGTTAAGTACCAAAGCTACCAACCCTGCACTAGCAGCCGATAGTAGTGTACAATACTTACGGTTAAATACTACAGCCAACGACAAAATATTTGCATTTATACGAAAAAAATTAGCCAAAGAAGTATTGGTAATAGTGAACCTTAGTAACGATAACAATATAAAATTTGATATAAACGATAATAGACTTACAGGAAAATATACCAATATGCAAAACCAAGAAGCTAATGAATTTACAACCAACAAATCGTTTATGTTGGAGAGTTGGGGCTTTGTAGTGTATGAAAAGTAAGTTGAGTTTATACTAATCATTTTCACCTTTTTTTGCTAATTATAAAATATCTATTACTTTGAAAACTATAATTTTAATAGGGTTACTTGCTGTGAGTACTACTATGTTTTCGCAACGGGTAGCGGTAACAGCTAAAACGGCTTTGCTAGAGGCAGCTGTAAATAAACCCTCACTTACACATGATGTATACGATAGTTGGGAAACCCTAACAGAAAGGGTTATAAGCAATAATGGTAACATAATAGTATATACAGTAAACCCACAAGAGGGTGATGGTACGTTGTACATTAAAAATGCTGATAAAAAGTTATTACTTAAAATTAATAGAGGTTATAATGCTACTATTACTAACGATAATTTATTTGTTATTTGTAAAATAAGACCTTTGTTTAAAGAAACTAGAGAGGCAAAAATAAAAAAGAAAAAAGCAGATGATATGCCAAAAGATAGTTTGGCTATATACAATATAACTACCGATAGCCTTACAAAAATAGCCAAAGTAAAAAGCTATAAAACAGCCGAGAAGGGTAGCGGATACATAGCTTACTTATTAGAAAAAATTGAAGTTCCCAAAAAAACAATAGTACTACCTGACTCGGTAACACAAATAAATACACTACTTAAAATGGCAGATAGCTTACGTAAAGTTGCCGATAGCTTAATAGCAAAAACACAGGAAGCAAAAGCTAAAGGATTATTAGTACTGCAACCTGCAAAAAAAGAAAGTAAACCTACTCCAAAATTAGAAGACCTAATTGAGGAAGGGACTGACTTAGTAATAAAAAATTTGAACCAAAATAATGAGCTTACTTACAAGATGGTAACGGAATATTACTTTGATAAAGTTGGCAAAAAATTGTTGATAGAAAGTACCAAAAAGAATACCGATACTTTGAGTAAAGCAAAAATAGTATGGCTTAACTTAGCCAATAATATTGTAGATACCATATATACAGGCTTTAACGATGCAAAAAATTATGCTATAGATGATAGTGCTACACAACTAGCCTTTGTAATGGAAAAAGATAGTGTGGCAAAGGCTTTGCAAAAATTTTATAAACTTGTATATTATAATACAACTCAAAAAAATGCTACAGTTATAGCTACAAGAAATACAGGAATTGTTAAAAATAACTTTACTGTAAGTGCCGATTATAATAATATATTTAGCAAAGATGGTACTAAATTGTACTACGGTATAGCACCTGTTCGTAAGCCAAAAGATACAACCTTAGTTGACTTTGAAACTGCAAAATTAGACGTTTGGAATTATAACGATGATTACCTACAACCCCAACAATTACTACAAGCCGCTAACGAATTAAAACGGAGTAATTTATGTGTGTTTCATACAAATACAGATAAGCATGTACAATTAGGTAACGATACCTTGGAGGCTGTACTATTGCTTACTGACGGTAATAGCAACCAATTATTAGCCATAAGCGATTATGGCAAAAGAGCAGCAGGGCAATGGCAAGGCTATACCAATAACAATGCTTATTTAATTAATGCCGTTACCGGAAACATCACTTCTATTTTGCAAAATGAAAGAGTAAGCATTTCAGCTTCGCCTAATGCAAATTATGTAATATGGTACAATTGGGATACTCGTAAATGGATTACTTATAATACCAAAAATGCTGTAAAAACGGAACTCAACAAAAACATTAAAGTACCCTTGTACGATGAGGATGATGACCACCCCGATGCACCACCACCACACGGTTTGGTACGTTGGGCAGCTAACGACAAGTATGTTTATTTGTACGATAAATATGATATATGGCAATGCGACCCAAGTGCTGCTACTAAGCCAACACTTATAACTAATGGTAGGGCTACCAAAACAATAACCCGTTGGGTAAATACCGATGCAGACGATAAATATTTAGTAAACGACAAAGCTTATTTATTTACAACATTTAATGAAATTACAAAAAAAATGGGTATAGCATTACAGCCTATTAATAATATAATGCAATTAGAAGAACCTTTTGCCACCTCATTTTTTAAAGGTTTTGTAAGGGCAAAAGATAACTTAAACTGTTTGTTGTACACTAGTGAAAACTCTCAAAATTCGCCTTATTTAGTACATTATACTAACACCAACACCTCATCAAATAATAGTGTAATACACCGCCCCAACGAACAGCAAAATAACTATAACTGGTACACTACTGAATTAATAAATTGGAAAATGTACGATGGTAAAATGAGTGAAGGGTTGTTGTACAAACCCGAAAACTTTGACGCTACCAAAAAGTATCCTATCATATTTTATTTTTATGAAAGAGATGCTGATAATTTGTACAATTACAGAGGGCCAGCACCAAGTGCAAGTACCATTAATATTCCTTACTTTGTAAGTAATGGCTACATAGTATTTGACCCTAATATATATTACAAAAATGGTGAACCTGGCCAAAGTGCTTTTAATAGTGTAGTGAGTGCAGCCAAATATTTAACCAAAACTTATAACTGGATTGATAGCACAAAAATGGCGATACAAGGGCAAAGTTGGGGTGGGTATCAAGTAGCTTACTTAGTAACACGTACCAATATATTTGCTGCTGCTAGTGCTGGTGCACCTGTGAGTAACATGACAAGTGCTTATGGTGGCATACGGTGGGGTAGTGGTATTAGTAGGCAGTTTCAGTACGAAAAAAGCCAAACCCGTATAGGTGGTACTTTGTGGAACAAACGAGATTTGTATATTAAAAATTCTCCATTGTTTTTTGCCGATAAGGTAACCACGCCGCTGCTATTAATGCACAACGATAAAGATGGTGCAGTGCCTTGGTACCAAAGTATTGAATACTTTACAGCACTCAAACGATTAGGCAAAAAAGTATGGTTGTTACAATACAACGATGAAGATCATAACCTTGTGGAACGTCGTAACAGAAAGGATTTGAGTAAGCGGTTAGCTCAGTTTTTCGACTATTATTTGAAAAATAAACCACAACCAACTTGGATGCAAAAAGGTGTAGCTGCTATTGACAAAGGCATTGAATGGGGATTGTAATAGTTCTTTATTCTTTTTTTTCAAACACCAAGGGTTCGTTAAAAAGTGCTATTAATTTTGTGTAAAAATCCTTTACAAGTTGATATTCATTAGTAGTAAATAAGGCTTTAGTAAAAGTAACTTCATTGTTAATAATAATATAGTTTTCTTTTATTTTTACCCTTTTTTCGTATGTAAATGAGGAGTCGGAACTTAATAGGGTGCTATTTTTTACAGTACTTGTAAGCTTGTAGTTGCTGGGAATATTAATTTTTACAGTAGCGTTAAGTATAGAGCAACTACCAAAGTTAATACCAGTAATTCTAGTAGCATTTATAAAAGGATTTTTGGTGTAATTATTGAAAACATTATTACAGTTAAGTATCACGAATTTACCATTTTGAGTAGGTTTAAAAGCAAAATTGAGTTGCTGCACAAATTCATCTTGTGTTGTATCGGTAATAATATCTAGTTGTTTAAAGTTTTTATCATTAGTTTCTAGGTAGTATTTTTTAAATGCTGTACTATCTTTTTGCCATTTGGTTAATCGTTCTACACTTTCATATCCACTACTTGTAAGCTTGGCTGTACCTGTAACTAATTCACTATTGAGTAAGTTTAGTTCTGTGTATTCAAATTGTTTGTTGTTAGCAAAGCCATCCCACACATAAAACCAAGGGGTAAAAGATTCTCCAATTTTTAATATTTGAGTTGTCATTATTAGCTTTGGAGTAAGGTACAAGTTATAATTTTTCAAACTTACATCTACTAATAATATTGTATCACCAACGGGTATGTATGCACCTACAACATTGAATTCAAAAGGGTTTGGGCTATACTCATCTATTTCGCCACTTGTATATTCTTTACCTACAAATGGAGCAGCATTTATTTTATACTTTCGCAATATATTTAAAAACAGCAAATTCAAATCACCCCTTGAACCTCCTTTGGCATTTACAACTTCACTTATACCCTCGCAAAATATTTTTTTATCTCCATTGTAAGTATAATTCTTTTTTACATAATTATATACACGCTGTGTTCAACAGATAAGTGCAACACTTACCCTGTCATCTTCAAAAATACTTCATTTGGGGTTAAGTAATTAAATTTTCTAACTGGTCTATTATTTAATAGTTTTTCCACTCTTTTTATTTCTTTATTATCTATTTCATTAAAATTAGTTTTCTTTGGAAAAAATCTTCTTATAACACCATTTCTATTCTCAATTGTACCCTTATCTTGGGATGTATAAGGTTTAGTAAAATATGTTTTAATTGATAATTCTTCTGCTATGAATTCATGTTGGCTAAAGGCTAGATCATTATCAAATGTCATTGTTTTTAATGGCGGGAACTGCTTCATTCTTTTAATTATTTTTCTTGTGATTACGTTTGCATTTTTACCCTTTAGTTTATCTATTGTAGTAATCAGGGTTGCTCTATCTACAATCACTAATAAAGCAGATTGACTTTTTTGTCCTATAATTAGGTCTACCTCTACATCTCCAAACCTTTTACGTTTGTTCACTATTTTAGGGCGTTTGTCTATTGAAACTCGGTTGGGTATTATACCTCTGGTATCTTTATAATTGCCACGTTTACGGCGTCTTTTTCCGTGTTTTAAGTGTTTGTACAAATTTTTGTATGCTTTATTAATTCGCTTATTGGTATGTTTACATTGCCATATAAACTGGTAAATACACTCATGGCTAACTCCAGCCTTACCGTTGCGAACCCATTGTGCCGCTACGAACTCAGGGCTATACTTTTTAACTGCTATCCAGTATAACATTTGCTTTTTAAGCACATCGTTAAATTTGGTATACTTTGGCTTGGAAACATGCCTAGCCATTGTTTTAATTTGTGCCTTTTTAGCATCATAAACCTTTGCACCCAGGCCACGTTTTGCCACATTACGACTAAGCTCTCTACTTATTGTACTTTTATGTACACACAAAGCATTGGCTATAAATGTTTGTGATTTACCGGCTTTTAGGTACGTTCCAATCTCGTACCTTTGCTCTTGGTTGAGCTGGAGATATTTCTTTGTCATGTTGTAATAACAAAGGTAGTTTATTCAGCTTAACCTCTTTGGGGCTACGTTACGCTACGGCTAC
>JAYWGN010000062.1:0-13923 GCA_043778255.1 Chitinophagaceae bacterium
ACAGTAAATGCTCTTGTAGTAGTATTACCACATAAGTCACTTATAGTGTAAGTATAGTTATATAACCAATTACAGTTAGTACTTTCAATTCTTAATGAACCTACAGTACGAGTAACAGTTACTGAATTACCGCTGCAATTATCTACATACAATGCTGCTATTGCTGCATTAGTAGGTACAAGACTAGGGTCAACAGGTAAGTTTGCAGTACCAATACAACTGTTTACATTAGTAACATTTGCTGGAAATACATTGCTACCACTAAGTACAGGTGCAGTTCTATCACCACCACTGTATGTTATAGTTGCAGTTGTTGTGTTTGCACAAAGGTCGCTAATGGTATAAGTATATGTTACGCTCCAAGTACAATTGTTGCCAGTTGTAGTTGTTGCTTTTGTGGCTGTAACCGAGTTACCGCTACAATTATCAATGTATAAGGCAGCTATTGCAATTGCAGTAGGGCCAGGGTTTACATTAGATAAACAGTCATTTACATTAGTTTGTCCTTGAGGTATTGTATTGTTACCGCTTAATACTGGTGCAGTTCTATCACCACCACTATATGTTATAGTAGCAGTAGTAGTGTTAGCACAAAGGTCGCTAATAACGTAAGTATAAGTTACACTCCAAGCACAATTATTACCAGATGTTGTAGCTGTTTTGGTAGCAGTTACCGAATTACCACTACAATTATCTGTGTATAATGCTGCAATTGCTAGTGCAGTAGGACCTACAGGAGCATTAGCTTGACAATTATTAATATTACTTTGACCTTGAGGTACTGTATTGTTGCCACTAAGTACTGGAGCAGTTCTATCGCTACCTGTATAAGTTATAGTTGCAGATGTAGTATTACCACAATTATCGCTAATTATGTAAGTGTAAACCACAGTCCAACCACAATTAGTACCAGTTGTTGTTGCACTCTTAGTTGCAGATACCGTGTTACCAGTACAATTATCAATATATAATCCTGCAATGAATGATGCAGTTGGTCCAACTGGAGCATTTGCTAAACAATCATTAATGTTCGTTTGACCAGCTGGAATTGTATTATTACCACTAAGTGCTGGGGCAGTTTTGTCGCCACCACTATAGCTTACAGTTGCACTAGTTGTGTTGCCACAATTATCGCTTACTATATAAGTGTAAGTAACACTCCAAGCACAGTTACTACCAGTTGTTACACCAGTTTTAGATGCTGTTACAGTATTACCACTACAATTATCTGTATACAATGCAGCTATATCAGCAGCTGTAGGTCCCACTGGTATTGCACTCAAGCACAAATTAAGGTTAATTTGACTTGGAGGTATAGTTCCTGTAAGTGCTGGAGGTGTTCTGTCACCACCAGTATAAGTTATTATTGCTGTAGTAGTATTACCACATTGGTCGCTCATTACATAAGTGTATACTGCACTCCAAGTACAATTGTTACCAGTAGGTGCACCTGTTCTAGTTGCTGTTACTGGACCATTACAATTATCGGTATATAAACCAGCTATTGTAGCAGCTGTTGGTGGAGTTGGTATTGCACTAAAGCATAAGTTCAAGTTAAGCTGATTAGGCGGTAGAGTACCACTTAATACTGGGGCTGTTATATCTCTTACTACAAATGTTCGTGTAATTGGAGCATATAAACAGTTACAGCAACTTGCATTAATTGGAGTAAAGCGTACACTAATAGTACCGTTAAATGGACAACTAGGTGTAGTTACATTAATTGTTCCAAGTGATACATTTTGGCCTTGGCCAATAATAAATGGAGTACCAACTAATGGTGTAGCAGTAGCTACCCAATTGAATAAGGCAAACTGTGGTTGTACATAACTATTAGGATCTTGTGTAAGTGTAAATGGTACCACTGTACCTGGGCATACATCAGCTGTAGGAGCTGCTGTAATTAGAAGTATTGGGTTTGGTACTACTTCTACTATTACACTACCTGTAAGTGGGTCAGCAGCACAACCTCTACAATCTACCAACGATACCCAACTAATGCGGTATTGTAAGGTATAAGAGTTAGGGTTATTTAAAATTGCTGCAGGAATAGAGATTGAGGTATTTACACCAGAGGTGGAAGCACCAGCATTACTTGTCCAAGCATAGGTAGGGTTTGTTGGATGCGGTATATAATTTACACCATCCCAATACTCAATAGCAAATACACCACTGAATCGTGGATTAGGAGCACAACCAGCCATACTTGTAAGCACTACATTAATATTAGCTGCTTGACCTTCACACACTTTTACATTAGATGCTCCTGGTATATCACCAGAGGTAATAGTGTATTTAGATATGGTTACGCTACCTGGTAAATCGGGGTTAGCTACTGCACTGCAATTAGCATCTACTAAACTTGCAACACTAATATTAACTAAAAGATCGCCAGGGTTTAAAGTATTTATATTAATACTCCATGTGCCATTACCTGTACCAGTTGCTGTTTGGCCATTGCTTAAGGTTAATGTCCATGGGCCTGTTGCCAATACATTACCACTCACAGTTGGGCTTGCATTGCTACATACACTACTAGGGCCACTATAGCTTATAGTAGCAGTAGGACGACGGTTTATAACAACTGTAGTGGTAGCAGTATTAGTACAACCATTAGCACCAGTAAAGGCGTAAGTTACAGTATAAGTATTTGGGGCACTATTTAAGTTAATTGTTCCACTTGTAGCATCTATAGTTAAACCACTTGGGGTAGCACTAAAGTTTGGTGCGGTAAATGCACCACCTGTAGTAGCTGATATATTTACTAATTGAGGTGTGCTACCAACTGTTTGACAATATGGCGAACCTGCATAATTAAATGTTGCGGTTGGTAAGGCCAATATTTCTACTTGTGATGTGGCTGTTACAGCAGCACAACCACCACCAGCTGCTATTTGCATAGTTACTGTGTAAACACCTACAGTACTTGTAGTTGGCGTTATTATGCCCGAAGTACCATCTAATGTAAGTCCACTTGGGCTTGAGGTATAAGATATTACATTGTTATTAGGGTTACTTATTGTTGTAAGAGGCGTTTGAGGGCCTGCACTTTTACAATATTTATTTGGAGTTCCTGCTGGAGGATAATCAAAATTAGTAATTGTTGGCAATTGAGTAATTGTAACATTTGTAGTTCTTATTACAGCTAAACACTGCCCTGTAGCAGCTACTTCATACTTAACCGTGTAATTACCAGGGGTAGATAAAGAAGGATTAATAACACCAGTACCAGCATTTATACTTAATACATTACCAGAGACACCACTATAACTATACGTACCAGCTGCACCAGTTGCTACTAATGTAGGCGGAGCATTGGTTAAGTTAGTACAATAAGGTGTACCTGCATAAGTTAATGAAGTAACTACTGCTTGAGGTTGTATAACTAATGTAAATTGTACACTAGCAGCAGGGCAACCACCATTGGCAACCCAACCATAAGTAATTACGTGTGTACCTTGTGGAGCACCAGTTGCTATTACACCTGTACTTGTATTTAAAAATGCACCTAAAGTAGGGGAACTAAATGTACCACCTAAAGCAGTTGCAGGTAATATAGTAGGGTTAAGTGCAAAAGCATAATTGCAAGTAGTAGCAGGGTAAGTTATTGAAGTTAAAGTTGGACAAATCCAAGAAAACTCAATACGTCCGTCGCCACCCGTACCACTTGTAACACCGTTAAAACCACGGCCACCACCACCGCCACCATAAGAAGTAGCGTTAGCACCGCTACCGCCAGTATTGCCACCAATACCGCCGCCTATAACGCCACCAGCACCTGGTGCACCTGATCCACTTGTGCCACCATTTACGCCATTGCCGCCATTGGCTCCATTATCTCCTCTACCACCACCACCACCACCAAATGAGGTTTGTTGTGGATTAGCAGAAGCACCGCCATTACCACCGTTCCATGCAAATGAAGAGGTTACATCCGAGAATGTTTGTGCAACGCCAATACCGCCAAAGCCACCAAAGCCATTGCCTGTATTGCTACCAGCACCACCAGAGGCAATAAATGTACCACCAGCTGTGGTATTACCTCCTGCATTACCTGCCGTACCACCTGCACCAATTACTAGATTATAAAGTGCAAGGGGAGGAAAAGCTGTACGATCTACATTTAAAAGTTGGAAGGCTCCACCGCCACCGCCGCCTTGTCCATCGGTACCTGGGGTAGCACCACCGCCACCACCAGCACCCCATAGTTTGATAGTAAAATTAGCTACACCAGGGGGAACTGTAAATGTAGCAGCCCCTGCTGTGGAGTAGGTCGCTAGACCTCCTTGCCCACTTGCAAAGGGAGAAATACCGCAACAGAAGCAAAATAGCATCAGCAGCGGCATTAAAATTTTGTTAATTGTTTTCATTGTTTTTTTTGGGTTTTTGATTGTTAAATAAAGCGTTAAATTTTTTATGCTTTAAAAAAAATTGAAGTAGTTTATACAAACTAAAATAAAATCTCTAATGGCTAACCACTAGAAAAATATAATCGGAATGTTTGGGTATTACTACCTTGTGAGTAAGGTTTAGATAATAAAAGGTTGGGTTTCAAATTGTTTGGTACAATATTTGAAACTACTACTAACTGTAAGTTGTAGAGGTAATTTAAAGTAATTAATAAAAGGCTTAGGTGTGCACAGTTATTAACCTTTCCAATACTATATATAGTATTATAGGTCATTAATTAAAAATGGTTTTTGATCAGTTAGTTTATAAAGCCGTTGTTTTGATTAGTTTTGATCAAACTATAATAAAGTAAAGTATTTTTAAAGCATAGCTTTTAGATACAATATTTTACAATAGCGTTTTGCACTGGAAATGGATTGTACTTAATTTAGTGGGGATGTTGTTAGTAGCTAACAAAAGCAATAAATTAGGTCTGTGGTTTTTTTTTGATTTACTATTTGAAACATCGTACAATTGTGTAGTATAAAAATTACAGAATTGCGTAGTTATTGCAAATAGAATGTTAAAAATACTATTTATTTTGATGCATATCCAAATAAACAGCACAAAAGTTATCCACATTTTATAAAATAGTGGGCTTTTAGGCGTAAAAATTAATTTGTTGTTAACATTGAATGGCAACTAAATTGTACAAATGACTATTTTTTTGAAAAAAAGTAGGTTTTGTACCTTAGTAAAAAAAGCAAGTAAAATTATGTAAATAAATGGTTGAAATGTGCCAACATATTTTACAAAAAGGCAATAATTTCTACCTAATGTCACCATAACATTTATACAAAAAAAAATAAGTTAGTGTAGTTATACTAGTACCAATTGAATTGTACAATGGTATAAAGTAACAAGCCACAACTAAAAATTAAAAAAATTACTTTTTCCTAAAATAAATACGAATGGGAATACCTGTGAGGTTAAAGTTTTTGCGGAGTTGATTTTCCAAATAATTACGATAAGGTGTTTTAATATCATCGGGGTAATTGGCAAAAAATGCAAAGCTTGGTACAGGTGTAGGTAACTGTGTTACAAATTTTATTTTTATGGAATGCCCTCTTGCCACTGGTGCATGGTAACTTTCAACGGCTTTCAACATTACCTCGTTAAGTTTATTGGTGTTAATTCGTTGGCTTCTATTTTCGGCTACCTGTAGGGCTACCTCTAATACTTTAAATATTCTGGTTTTTTCAATAGCACTTATAAACAGTACTGGCACGTCATTAAAGGGTGCTAACTTTTCTTTTATTTTATCTTCATACTCTTTGGCAGTATTGGTTTGCTTTTCCATAGTATCCCATTTATTTACCAAAAACACAATACCTCGTCCTTTTTTTTGTGCTAACGAAAAAATGGCTAAGTCTTGCTGAGTAATACCGTTTTTAGCATCAATCATTATGAGGCATACATCGGCTTCGTCCATAGCACGTATAGCTCTTATAACGGAGTAAAATTCGAGGTCTTCCTCTACCTTATTTTTACGCCTTATACCTGCAGTATCTATAAGCACAAATTCTTTTTGAAACATATTGTAGTGTGTGTGTATGGTATCTCTTGTAGTACCTGCTATATCACTTACAATTGTTCTTTCTTCGCCTACAAGGGCATTTAACAAACTGCTTTTGCCAACATTGGGTTGGCCCAATATGGCTATTTTTGGCAATTCGCCAAAGTCTTCAATTACATCGTCTTCGGGTATTTGGGCCACCATTGCATCTAGCAATTCGCCAGTACCACTGCCACTCATGCTTGATATATTGTAAATTTCATCCCAGCCAAGGCTGTAAAATTCGTTTGCTTCCATTTGCCTTTGGCTATTGTCAACCTTATTAACAACTAAAAATACTGGCTTTGTACTACGGCGCAGCAAATTAGCTACTTCCTCATCGAGGCTGGTAATACCAGTACTTACATCAACTATAAAAAAAATAGCGTCGGCTTCTGCAATGGCTACTTTTACTTGTTTACGTATTTCACGTTCAAATATATCGGTACTGCCTTCTACAAACCCTCCTGTATCTACTACATTAAATTGTTTGCCTATCCACTCGGCTACACCATATTGCCTATCTCGGGTTACGCCACTTATATCATCAACAATGGCTTTTCGTTGTTCTAATAATCTATTAAAAAGGGTACTTTTACCTACATTAGGTCTGCCTACAATGGCTACTGTATAACTCATAAGCTACAAAGGTACTAATTAATAAACTGTTGTAGTTTTTCAATTAAAATGGCTTATTAATATATTTATTAAAACCTACTATTTGCTTTACCCTCCGTTTCTCTAATTCTGCCACCGTGTAATACCAATTGTATACCATAAAAATTTTTTACTGTATTGATGTTAGCAAATAATTGAATGCCAGATGAAGCATTTCTAATAGGCGACCAATTTATACTTGCCATTATTGGTACACCAATACCTGATTTATGTAAGGCTTGGAAATAGCTATTGTCAAATAACCCTGTGCCTCTTTCTAATAACATACCCCTTTCGGTACTCCGTACATGAGCAATACCCGACTTTACTACACAAAAAAACTTATTAAAATGTACTACTTTGCCCACCATAGCATTTATACCATTAATATGTTCGTTAGGCATATAACCACCAAATAATTGTGCCTCGGTTACACTGTTAATGCCTATACTATAGTAGTACTTACCTTTTTGTAAATTAAAATCGAAGCTTGGTGCTACTAAATAAGATTGTGTAAATTGGTTAATTTGGGCTCTGCCATATCCAAAACCTACCGTTGCAAAATAAAATTGGGACGATAACAATTTACCACCTTGAGCATGTACAGTAGTAACACCTTGTAGTATAAGTAAAACTGCAAATTTTGTAAACAAATTAGAGAATTTCATAGTACAATATTTTTATACAATAAAATAAAAAAAATTACTCCACTCCGCTAACATTGAGTGCCACTTTAAGTTTTAGCTTATTGGCAGCTGCTACTACTTTTACAAAATCGCCATAATTAACCTTTAGGTCACCATTAAATACTATGCTACTTATGGTCGTATCTTTTTGTTTTTCGCTATTGAGGTAAGCAAATAAAGAGTCGCTATTAATTGTTTTTGTATTGAGGTACATTTGTTTAGTACTGTCCATTGTAATAGTTACTTTCTGCTCTACTTTAGTAGTACTTTTGCCTTTAGGCAAATTTACCTTTATAGCATTAAGCCCAGCAAATGTACTTGCTAATAAAAAAAAGAATAGCAGTATAAACAAAATATCATTAAGTGGCCCTACGTGTAGCTCAGTTTCTTCTTTATGTTTACGTCGTATTTTCATGTGTTGTGGGTGCTATTACTTATTTACTAGGTTCCTGCAATATGTCCAAAAATTCGGCACTAGCAATTTCCATTTTATTAGCATTTCGCTCTACCATATTGCTCAGTACACGGTTAGCTACATAAGCCATCATTCCTATTATAAGCCCTGTGGCACTAGTTATCATTTTTACATATATACCATTGGCTATAGTTGCAATGTTATATTCGCCACTTCGGCCAAGGCTGCTAAATAGTTCAAACATACCAATAATAGTACCTAAGAAACCAAACATTGGAGCTATGTAAGCAATCATACCCAATATGTTTAAGTTTTTTTCGAGGTTGTACAATTCTAAATTAGCAACTGACTCCATTGCTTTATCAATACTTTCAATTTTTTTGCCTATACGTTGTATACCTTTATCAATAATACGGGCTATTGGGTTATTGGTATTTTTGCTAATACTACGAGCTGCGGTTACATTGCCATTAGTTATATGGTCTTTTACAATATGCATAAAATTATCGTCAATATTGCTAGCTTTACGTAAAGCAATAAGCCGCTCAAAAAAGAAAAATAATGTAAGTACAAATAGTATGGCTAAAGGTAGCATTATCCAACCGCCGAGTAATAGCGTATCTAACAAACTATTTTTAGTTACATCGCCTGATATATTGGCTTTGCTAGTTAATGTATCCTTGGCAACAGTAGTAATTTGTTGCATCCAAAATTGTAGCATAAATGGTTTTTTTTATAATTATTGTTACTGGGCTGTAAGGTAAACATTTTTTTAGTACTCAAAAAAATATTGAAGCTAACAATATAAAAATTGAGAAATTTTAACATACCCAATTTTTAAAAAATTTTTTAGTGATACTATTAAAATTATGCTTTAAAAATGATTGCTAAAAATAACTAGTGCATAAAAAATACACTTAAAAATAGCTTTCTCAATGTTACTTAAAAAAAGATAAAGAGTGCACACAAAATTATTTACACAAGTGTGTAAAAAAAATAATAAATATAACAGTACCAACTAATTAGTGCCAACCAAATCAATATCGAATATTAATATAGAATTAGCTGGTATTGTAGGTGTAGCATTAGCACCGTAACCAAGGCTAGGAGGCACATACAACTTAATACTACCACCTGCTTTGAGATATGGTATGCCTATACGCCACCCATTAATAAGTTGAAATAAATTAAATGTAACTGTTGCTGTACTTGCATCAAATTGTGTACCATTAGTTAACT
This sequence comes from Chitinophagaceae bacterium, assembly GCA_043778255.1. Classification (GTDB taxonomy): domain Bacteria; phylum Bacteroidota; class Bacteroidia; order Chitinophagales; family Chitinophagaceae; genus JAYWGN01. The sequence goes on from JAYWGN010000062.1 coordinate 9,002, forward strand.
TACCTCTATAATTAACTGCTACTTGGCTGCATTGGTCTTTTACGGCATTGCCTGTACCACCGTTAGTAATGTTATAAAATAAACCCGTAGGATGCTCCGTAGCTACTAAACTATTAGCAGTTAAGTAGGCTTTTACATTAGCTATTTCGCTATTAGGGGCTTGGCTTTCGGGGGTTTTTTGCATACATTTGTTAGCATTTTTTACACAACTTACACAGGTTAATGCTATTGCTATTACAATTACTATATTTTTCATTTTAATTATTTTTATTGGCGGTAAAATTCTTTTGCCACAACATCGTTTTTACCTAATTCTGTTACTGTTTAATTCTTTTATTTTTCGTTCATCTTGCCATATACAATGTATGGCAGATATGGTAAAGCCAATTGCAAATATAGGCAATACTGCTGTTAAACTGTAGGTGCCGTTGGTTACTGTTTTTGTTTGGGCATACAAGCAATACAAAATATACAATGCTATTATTAAATTTAAAGCGGCTAACCTCATTTGCAATTTTCTATTTTTATACAAAAAAATAAGTACCAATGCTAATGTAGTAAATATGGAAATTAGTATACCCAATTGAATAGTATTGTTGCCTAATATTTTTACATTTTCTTTATTTACGTCGCTTATTTGTCCGCTGTAAAATGATAGCTTAAACATAAATGCCATGCAAATTGCAGCAAATAATAACCAAAGTGTTTGTAGTCGTTGTATCATGTATTTTTTATATTACACCAAAGGTAAAATTAAATTTCGGGGTAAAGTTTATATTGGCTCATAAATTCTTGTACAGTTGCTTTAGTATTAGCAATTACAGTTGTATCATCGAGGTTCATTAACACTTTATCAATCATGTTAACCACAGTTAGCATATCGGTTGCTAGTAAGCCACGGGTGGTTATAGCTGGTACGCCTACCCTTATACCACTGGTTACAAAAGGGCTTTTATCGTCATAAGGTACGGAGTTTTTGTTAAGGGTTATATGTGCTTTATCGAGGGTTTCTTGTGCTTTTTTGCCAGTTATATTTTTATTACGTAGGTCAATAAGCATTAAGTGATTGTTGGTACCACCACTTATTAAGTTATAACCAAGGTTAACAAAAGCTGCTGCCATAGCTTGTGCATTAGCTTGTACTTGCTGCTGGTATTGCATAAATTCGGGGGTTAATATTTCGGCAAATGCAACAGCTTTGGCTGCTATTACATGCATCAAAGGACCACCTTGTGTACCTGGAAAAACGGACATATCCAATAGGTTACTCCATAGCTTCAAATTGCCTTTCATATCTTTACTACCTAAGGTATTTTCGCCATCGGTTTTCATTAATATAATACCACCACGTGGACCTCTCAAAGTTTTGTGAGTAGTGCTAGTTACAAAGTGGCAATGCTCAAATGGTGAACTTAATAAACCCTTTGCTATAAGCCCTGCTGGGTGTGCCATATCGCATAGTACAAATGCCCCTATTTGGTCGGCTACTGCTCGTATACGGGCATAATCCCAATCTCGGCTGTATGCACTTGCACCACACACTATTAGCTTTGGTTTGTGAGTAAGGGCTTGTTGCTCTAGCATTTCATAATCTATTAACCCTGTATCTTTTGCTACACCATAAAAGTATGGTTTGTAGTACTTACCACTAAAGTTTACTGGGCTGCCATGGGTGAGGTGTCCGCCCATACTAAGGTCGAGGCCAAGTATAGCATCGCCAGGTTGTAGTATAGCTAACATTACTGCTGCATTGGCTTGTGCACCGCTATGTGGCTGTACATTGGCATAAGCACAATTAAATATTTGCTTTGCCCTATCAATAGCCAATTGCTCTATTTCATCTACTACTTCGCAACCGCCATAGTACCGTTTGCCTGGGTAACCCTCGGCATACTTGTTGGTAAGGCAAGTGCCCATTGCTTTTATTACGTTGTACGATGTAAAGTTTTCACTAGCTATTAATTCAATACCAGTTCTTTGTCGTACTAATTCTTTATCTATTAGGTTAAATATTGGGTCGTGCATAGAATGCAAAAATAATTAATAAAAAACAATTGACAATGGATAATTGACAATTAACAATGAATAATTAATTACCAATCACCACTGGCTCCGCCACCGCCACTTGAGCCACCGCCGAAGCCTCCAAAGTCGCCAAAACCACCGCCACTGCCTCCACCACTTGAGCCACCACCCCAACCGCCACTACCACCAAATAAGCCACCACCCATACCCGTACCAAATACACTTGGGGTATCCCAACGGCGGTAACCACGGCGGCTAAGCATACCACCGTTATTGCCTCCACTTTGGCCTCGGCTCATTATTATAAGTATTATTATTACTAGTATAACTATAAATATTATTCGCCCTGTGCTTATTCCTTTTTTACTATCTCGTCTATCACTTGGGTCGTCCATTACATATTCGCCTTTAGATGCTATAGCGAGTTGTGTAACCGCTGATGATATGCCTTGGTAATACTGCTGCTGCTTAAATGCTGGGGTTATGTATTGCCTAATTATAGAGCCTGTAACTCCGTCGGGTATGGCACCTTCGAGGCCTTTGCCAATTTCCATCCTTATTTTTCTTTCTGCTTTGCAAAATATTATTAGTATGGCATTATCTTTTTGTTTGTTACCAATTTGCCAAGTATTAAAGTATTTGTAAGCCACATCTTCAATATCAAAATTGTTAAGTGAGTTAAGGGTAACTATTACTATTTCGTTTGAAGTACTATCGTATATTTTACGTACTTGGTTTTCGAGGGTAATTATTTCGGTGGCGGAAAATACATTGTCAAAATCATTGACTGCCCGTATTGGATTGGTTAACCTTGGTAGCACCTTTACATCAGCCTGTGCATTTGCCCAAGTACTAACAAATAGTAGCAGCAAGTATAAGCAACAATGTAGTTTAGGTAGTTTCATTAGTGGTTATTTACCAAATATAATTTCGTCTGGTAGCTCATTTTTATCGTCGTTGTTATACGGGAAATATTGGTGTAGTAATTGCCCAATAGTATGTATACAATTAACCAAGCCATTTACATAATCATCATTAGTAAATGCTTTTTTTATAGTGAGGAAAGTGCTTTGCCATATTGCATTATCTACCAATTGGTGTATGCCTTGGTCGGCATATATGGCCAACTGCTTATCCTTAGTGGCTACATATACCAACACCCCGTTGTGGTGCAGGGTTTTGGTCATGTTAAGTTTATAAAAAATTTCTTTTGCCTTATCCATTGCATCCATATAATCGCATTTTGTTTCTACATATAACCTTACCTCGCCACTAGTAAGTAACTCGGCTTGCTTTATAGCAGCTACTATTGTTGCAGCTTCGGCTGGTGTAAAAAATGCTTTTTTCTTAAATAGAGAAAACAAAGTAATTAATAATTAATAATGAATAATGAATAATTTACAATTGATAATTGATAATGGACAATTGACAATTAATAATGGACAATTGACAATTGACAATTAATAATTGCCGAATATTACTTAGGCATTACATCAATCTTTTGAGCATCTTGCTCAGATTCTTTGGCTGTAAAATTATCTCGCTTTTTAAATCCAAACATAGATGCAAAAATATTGTTGGGGAAATTTCTCACCATTTTATTATATGGATTAACTAAATCAATATAATCTTCTCTTACTTTACTAACTCTATTTTCTGTACCTGATATTTCATCTTGAAATTTAAGGAAAGCATCTGTTGACCTAATATTAGGATATTGCTCAACGGTAATCTTAAAATTCGTAGCAGCAGTTTGTACTGCTGCCAATTGCTTATCCATATCTGCAAGTGTGTTAGCGGAGCCCATTTTTGATTGTGCATCAGTTATACCAGCTCTTGCATTGGTAACAGCCGTTAAAATACCTTTTTCATTTGCTGCAGCACCTTTTACCAACTCTGCTTGATTCATAAAAACATCTGCTCTTCTTTTATATTGATTTTGAACAGCTGCCCATTTTGTATTGATGTCTTCATCTGCATTTATTAAGTTTTTTCGGGCATTACATCCCCAAACAAATAATATTACCAGTAAAGCTCCAATAATTAATAATCCTTTGTTTTTCATGTTAATTTATTTTTTGTTTTTTGTTTAATACGTAATATAATAAAGGTAACCCAAATGTATGGTTAATTATATTATTTTTATATAAAAATATATTGGCTTATGTGCTTTGCTATTAGCTTTGCTACCCCACTACTACAGTATGCAACATTTGCCGCTGCTACACCTGCTATACTTACACCTTGGCAACCAGTTAGTAACGTTATAAGTGGTGCTGCTATGCCTGTACTTACCAATGAGTTTGCTACTACTATACAGCTATACCAGTGGGGCTTAGTGCCTAGCTGGGCTAAGCTACCTACTATGGGCAAAAATATGTACAATACAAAGTACGAAAACCTTGTAGAAAAACCAGCTTTACAAGCCATATATAAATACCGTAGGTGCTTAGTACCCGTTACTAGTTTTAGTGTAAAAATGCCTGTGGTAAAGGGTAGCAGCAAAAATAATATACCCGAAATAAAAGAATATTATGCCAACCAACACCAATACTTACACTTATGTGGTATATGGGAAACTTGGGGCGAAGGCTTACAAACATTTAGCATAATAACCTACAATGTAGCCGATGCTTATTACCCTTATATATGCACTGCCGATGCAAAAAAAGAATGGTTATGTAGCGGTGTAGTTGGCTTAAATGTGTTACAAAAAATGCGAAAAATGTGGTAGTATAATATGCTTTGTAATAAAACTTACTAGCCCTGCACTTGCCCAATTGAAACTATACTGCCGATGCAATGGCGGATATGAAAGGGTAGCTCCTCCGTTATTGTTGTAAACAATAACGGAGAGCCGTAGCGAAGCGAAGCCTGTAATAGCCGCATATACAGCT
>JAYWGN010000063.1:0-4247 GCA_043778255.1 Chitinophagaceae bacterium
GTAGTATGGCTTGGTGCTATGCACAAATTAAAAGAGCATGATTTAAAACCTTGGTTTTTACTGTTCGATATTGCCTTGTTTTTTTATATGCTCACCTTTGCCCCATCATTATTTAAAAAAACTAAAACAGGATGGAATTAATACAACAATATTTTACAGCATTTACTAGCAACCAATTACAAAAGTTTGCTGCTTTGCAGCCCTTATATACCGAGTGGAATACTAAAATAAATGTAATAAGCCGAAAGGATATTGAGGCATTATATGAAAAACATATACTGCATAGTTTGGCAATTGCAGCAGTATTTAATTTTAAAGACGATGCACAAATACTCGACCTTGGTACTGGCGGAGGCTTTCCTGGTGTGCCTTTGGCCATATATTACCCCAATGTACAATTTACATTAGTTGATAGTATAAACAAAAAATTAAAAGTAATAGATGCCATTGCAAGTGAACTAGGGTTAACCAATATAACCACTATACACACAAGAGTAGAGGATATAAAAGATAAAGCTTTTGATTATGTAGTAACCCGAGCTGTAGCTAACCTTAGCCAACTATGGCAGTGGAGTAAGCCCTTGCTTAAAAAAAACAATACAGCTATTAAAATAGACAATACTAATAATTTGCATAGCCTAATATGCCTCAAAGGTGGCGACTTAGCAGCCGAAATACAAACAAGCCAAACCAAACCACGTGTATGGGATTTGGAACAGTTGTTTGCTACGCCATTCTTTAATCAAAAGTATATGTTGCAGGTTAGCAAATAGTTTATTATTTATTTTATATCTTTAAATTAATGAATACCAATGTGTGCCAATATTTTTATAAATGTTTTTTGTTATTGCAAGTACTCTTAATTGCATTTACAAGTAAGGCACAGTACATACAACCCCAATTTGATAATGGGAAATGGGAAATGCTCCTGAATAAAATTTTTTACACCAATACACTTGATGCCAATACTACACAACAGTTTCAATACCGCAAATCAATAACGGCCAATAATTATAACAACACTAATTATTTAGTATTAAAACTTAAAAACCCAACAAACCTTGCTGACAGTATACAATACTTTTGTGGACATTGGCTTAATTTTAAGGCATACAATTATCGAAACAATGCAGCAAAGCCTTTGCTAGTAAGCAATGTATACAATACAGCTATTAATAATTATATACCGCTATTAACCATTACTATACCACCTAATGATAGTGTTACAATTATAATTGAACCTTTGTTGCACAAGTTTAATTATAATTTTGTAAATCCTCACCTAATTAAGTACGGCTATGCCAATGAGTTTGGCTATGCTTATTATGTAACTAACCAAAAAATTTATTTGAATATTACTTACCTATTTTTAGGTATTTTAGTGGCAGTTTTTTTATATGCTTATATTAGTTGGTACCTACAACGAAAGCAAGAATATTTTTTCTACGGCAACTATGTTTTATTTTTTATCATTTATTTTCAAATACGAATTTACTTTATATACCAAACTGACTACAGTATAGTTAGGCATAATTTATTTGCAGTACATTTTTTATTAGTTGTTGGCTATGTGTTTTACGCATCATTTATCAATGCATTTTTACAATTAAAAAATGTTCACAAAGGCTTATACAATTTAATAAAAGTATTTAATTTGTTTTTACTAGTTTACTTAGTAGCCGACTTTGTAGCAATATATTACACTACTAATGTAAGCTATGTAATCAATGCTTTTTTATACATCCGTTTTACATTATTACTATTCAGCTTGTTTATAGCTATTAAGTTGGCTATACTTAATAGCAGGTTAAGTATTTACATATCAGTAGGCATTATTTTACTTTTTACATGTGGGTTAATATCGTTACTGTATACCACTTTGGAAATGCAAAGTGGAAAGTACTATAACTTTTTTGATATGCGAATAACTTGGTACCAAATTGGCATATTTGTAGAACTAGTGTTGTTCACCATTGCCTTGCAATACAAGGCTGGTTTGCTTACAAAAGAAACGTTATTGTATTCGGAGAAATTGAAAATTGAAAACGAAAAAAAAGAGTTTGAAAATTATAAATTAGTACTAAGCACTAAAGATGTAGAACGTACAAGAATAGCACAAGAAATACACGACGATATAGGCTCGGGGCTTACTAGCATAAGGTTACTTAGCGAAATAGCTATTGAAAAAAACAAAACTGCTCCACTAGTAGAAATAGAAAAAATATCGGAAACATCAAGCGAATTAATTGAAAATATGAACGAAATTATATGGTCAATTAATGCTAAAAACGATAACCTACCCAACCTTATAGCTTACATACGAAGGTATGTGGTTACTTACTTTGAGTATAGCGATACTATATTTGTAAAAACAAAAATAACGAATAGTATTCCTAGTATTGATATTAATGGAGAGTTTCGCCGTTCCGTGTTTTTAACCATAAAAGAGGCATTGCATAATATTGTGAAACATGCAGGTGCCACATTTATAACCCTTGATGTGCAGTTTGAAAACAATGATTTACTAATAACAGTATACGATAATGGCATTGGTATTGACTTTGAAAAAATTAGCCCATTTAGCAACGGCTTAAAAAATATGAAAGAGAGAATAGAATCGCATAAAGGTGTACTAACAATAGCCAAAAAAAACGGCACTGTAGTAGCCTTAAAGTTACCTTTACTTACTACCACTTAGTAGTATTGTTTTATACAATTATTATAGTCAACTTTACAAAGTAAGATTGTACTATAATATAATTACAAAACAAAATGTATTAGTAACACTTATAGCAAATACAAAATAATTAAAACATGAAAATAAAAGTATCGATAGTAGAAGACAAAACAGACCTCCGCTTAGCACTAGAGCAAATAATAAGTATGAGTAACGATTGTAGGCTAGCCACTAGCTATATATGTGGCGAAGATGCAGCAATTGGTATATTAGCCGAAAAACCCGATGTAGTACTTATGGATATAAACCTTGGTGGCATTAGCGGTATAGAGTGTGTAAAGCAAATAAAAAAAATAGACCCAACCATACGTTACATGATGTGTACGGTGTATGAAGAAGATGAAAAAATATTTGATGCATTAAGAGCAGGGGCAAGTGGGTATATATTAAAAAAAACACCCCCCACCAAACTGCTAGAAGCTATTGTAGAGCTTTACCACGGTGGTGCACCTATGAGTAGCCAAATAGCTGCAAAAGTAGTAATGGCATTCCAAGGCATACCAACACAAACTACTAATAGCAACCAACAATCACTCAATACACTCAGCAATAGAGAAAACGAAATACTGGACCACCTCAGCAAAGGGTTGCTTTATAAAGAAATTTCTATTGAGCTTGGTATAAGTTCCGAAACAGTAAGAAAACATGTGTATAATATTTATGAAAAGTTGCATGTAAACAACCGAATAGAGGCAGTTAACATTTTTTTGGGAAGATAATGACTAAATTTTGTTTAACTATTTTACCACAAAAATGGAATAACGTAAAACAAACGTCAAAAAACTACCACAAAGTAGTATTGTTTTATACCTTTTTTACATATTACTTTGCATTACTAATAACAACAGAGATGAAAATTTTCTAGTTGATATACAGAGAAGTCAAATCAAAGAGTTGATGTTTACGACCCGTAGTTTCTACTAACGGGTCTATTTTTTGCTTTTACTTTATTTATTAGGGTTAAATGCATAGCCAACCCAACATTTTTATGCCAATAATACCAATTTAGCCACATCACTCATTATAAACCTTATATTTACAATTGTAATTAACTAAGCATTTGCCAAAGGCTTATAACTATGGCATATAATTTGAAAAGTGTATAAGTAAACCCTAAAAACAAAAAAATGAATAAAATAATAGCACTAGTATTAGTATGTACAAGCCTAACCGTTACAAGTTGCGACAGCTTAGCCCAAATAAGTAAAACTATAAAGCTAGGTGGGTTAACTAACGATGAGGCAGGCAATGGTATAAAAGAAGCTTTGGGCAATGGCCTTGTAAAAGCAGTATTAGGGCTTAATAAGCAAGATGGTTTTTTTGGTAGCGAATTTTACAAAATGCTACTACCACCCGATGCCCAAAAAGTAGAAAAAACAATGCGAAAATTTGGTATGGGCAAAACGGTAGATAAAGCCATACTAAGCATTAACCGTGGTGCCGAAGATGCAGTGGGTTATGCCAAACCAATATTTGTAGATGCCCTAAAAAGTATGACCCTTACCGATGC
>JAYWGN010000064.1:0-4205 GCA_043778255.1 Chitinophagaceae bacterium
GTATTTACTGCCAATTATAACCTGCCTATCAGCTCTACATTAATTAATGCAGGAAGCAATGCCCTAGTAATGGGTAACATAGATTTAAACAATACAGCCCGTGTAAATAATGGAGTGGTTGATATGGGTTGTTATGAAAGTAACTTTAACAGCACCGATAAATACAATGGCGTATCAATACTATATGTAAACCAAACTGCTGCTAACAGTAGTGCCAAAAATGGTGTTAGCTGGGCCGATGCTTTTACTGATATCCAAGATGCTCTAAACGTTGCAAAAATTAGCACACTTACCATTACCGATATTTATGTATCAAAAGGAAGTTACTACCCCAACACCAACGTAGCTGGTAATTTTGTAAACGATAGAAGTGCTGTTTTTCAAATGAAAAATAACCTTGCAATTATTGGTGGTTTTTCAGTGGTAGATGGTGCCACTACATTTACTACTAGAAATGCAAGTTTGTACCCAACAATACTATCGGGCAATATTCAAAAAGATAATTTGGATAGCAATAATACTTACAACGTAATAAGCAATTACGATTTGGCTTTAGATACTACCGCCGTACTTGATGGCTTTACTATTACAAATGCTTATAATAATCTTTCAGGTACTGGTGGTGGGGTTCTCAACTATAATTCATCACCTAAATTTTTAAATTGTACCATCATCAATAATTTTATTATTGGGGTTACTACTGCAAGAGGTGCTGGTATGGACAATACAAATGCATCCCCTACTTTGCGTAATTGCAAAATTACAAATAATACTTGTGTAGGGTCGTTTATTGCCTGTGGGGCAGGCATGTATAATGCTATTAACAGTTTTCCAAAAATAAGCCGTTGCATTTTTACCAATAATTCCCTTACAGCTTTATATGTTAATGGTGGTGCTATTTTTAATAATGGTGGCGGTGGTAGTGTAGATAACAGCTTGTTTACAGGCAACAATGGAGCTGCTATTTGTACCGATGGTAGCACTTACACCTTTACCAATAATACCCTTACCAATAATATTGGCAGTGCCGATTTTGGCGGTGCTATGTATGTAATAGGTTCTACTTTTAATATCCGCAACACTATTATTTATAGCAATACCTTTGGTAGTGTAACAAGAGTTTCATCTACCATTAATTACTTAAACTGCGATGTTGAAGGCACTGGAGGCTCTACTGCTTGGAACCCAAGCTACGGCACAAATAGTGGTGGCAATAAAGATGTAAATCCTTTACTAGCAACTGACTTCAAGCTTACACCAAATTCGCCAGTTATTAATATGGGCGATAATGCCTCAGTTATAGGTACATTAGATTTGGCTAGTAACCAACGTATATTAAATAGTGTGGTTGATATGGGAGCTTACGAAAGATCAGTTTTAACGTCATCGTTAACTACTGTTTTTACATGTGGCAACTATACTTGGAATGGCACTACCTACACCGTATCGGGAACTTATATATATAACACTACCACTACAATGGGCGCCGATTCAACAGCAACTTTACAGCTAACAATTAGTACAAATTTTGCAACTTTGCCTTCTGCTTATACCAGTAGTGTACAATTACAATCAGATACTACTTACTATAGCAATAGTTGTTCAAGTTTAATTGCAAAAGTAATTTCAACAGGGGCAAGCCCTCTTAGCGGTACTACCATAGCCGACGTTTGGATTGAAACTAATCAGCCCACAACTTATGTAAAACGACACTACCAAATAGCGCCAGATGACAATGCAGAAACAGCCACAGCTAAAGTAACGCTTTATTTTACCCAATCTGAGTTTGATGATTTTAATACTATAATTGGTACTAATGGTATTAAACTGCCAACAAACCCGACCGACTCGGCAGGTATTGCAAACTTACTAATAGAGAAGTATGCAGGAACCTCGAGTGAGGGTACAGGTACACCTATAACTTATGATGGAGCAATGACTATAATTAACCCAACGGATGCAAATATTGTATGGAATGTAGCAGGAAACCGATGGGAGGTAACCTTTAGTGTACTAGGCTTTAGTGGCTTTTTTGTAATAACAGAAACTACACTATTGCCAGTAAAATGGTTAAGTGTTAGTGGTAAACTTAATAGCCAACAACAAGCTACTATTAATTGGAAGGTGCAAGAAAATAATGTGGTAAAATATGTAATAGAAAAAAGTAATAACGGCAGTACATTTAGCCCAATAGGTACCACAATTAGTAAGGGCGATGGGACTAACAACTATACCTATACCGAAGTTATAAGCCTAATTGGCAAAGGCTATTACAGAATTAAACAAATAGATAAAGATGGCAAAGTAGCTTACTCAACAATACTAAAACTAATTACCTATAACTTAACACCTTTAACTACATACCCTAATCCTGTAATTGATATGTTGAGTATAAGTGGGGCTACTATTGGTAGCAAAGCAACATTATTTGATGTAAGCGGAAAATTATTACAACTAATTAATATTACTAATACATCATTTACAATTGATATGAGTACTTATAGTAGCGGTGTATATATTTTAAAAACCGATGACGGACAAACACATAAAATTATAAAAGAATAAAGGAAGAGGGTTGTTTTTCAAAGAGAGCCGTCTTGTGTAAAAACGAGGCGGTTTTTATCTTAATAAAAATAGTTTCTTCTTTAAATAATATTGATTGCAATTACACCAAATAATTAAATTATAAAAATATGAACATGAACCAAATTTGCTTATTTATTAGCCTACTGCTTTGCGGCTTTGCAACAAATGCACAAAATAAAAATAGTATTATCGCAGCTTTAAAAACAATGGGGAATTCAAATTTTATTGCCCAATCCTATACACAATCATTATTAAAAACAAAGTCACTTATTACAACACAGTTACTTAAAAATGAGGTTGTACAAATAATTTTTTTTGAAAATGGCTTTAAGGAAAATGATATTGAAGTTGATGGACAAACACTCAACGAAGGTGGATATGGATTTACTATATTTATGAAACCCGGCATAAAACAAGGCACTTACAAAACCAATGCAACAAATTTTAATAATAAGGCTGTAACTACCATTGACATTGGGTTTAGTGTAATTAAAAAAGATACCCTACTGGTTTTATATAATTATTCAAAAGCTAAAAAATTATTGAGCACTACAAATTATGTAAAAAGTAATGTTGCTAATACAACAGGCCTAGAGTCAGGGTATTTACATTATCAGGTTAATAAAATTATACTCTCTGGCAAGTGGACTAGCGAACAATTAACTGTATCATTTACTAATGATGGTAATGTATTTGGGTTAGCCGATGCTGTAAAATACGAAGTAGATTTATTTACAATAAGACCAAAAATGCTAGGTAATGAAAAGTACGATGTTATAACATTTACCAATAATGAAGGGAGTAAAACATATTACTTATGGCAAATAAAAGCCAACAAGCTTATGCTTTATGAGCAGCTTAATAAGGGTAATTATGTATACCAACCAGGCAAGCTGAAATGTACTTTTACAATAAAAAAATAGGCGTAAAGAATTAATTTTCTTTTAAAATTTGATGTTCAATAATTATCTAAATTATTATTAAAAACATTCGCCACACAATAGGGTTGTTTGCCCCATTAATTATGTAGCCCCAAAATTTGACTATAATTTCGCCACATCAATTAAACTCAAAAACCATTAAACTAAAAAAAATGAAAAAATTATTATTGCCATTATTATTTCTTGTAACTTATTGTTCATGTGATAAAACAGAACCAGACCCTACACCACAAACACCGTTAGTAATTACCAAAGCAGATTTCAGCAATAACAAGGTTGGCGGTACAGCTTTTAGTTTTTCAACTGTTAACTCAGCAGCGGCCACGGTACCAGTTAGTGGCGAAGGTCAAACCTGGGATTTTAGTACCTTAGCCGAAACTAGTAGCACTACCACAGGTGGAAGTAACTTTGTAACACCTGCCAATGCAACGTTCCCAAGTGCAACGTACATGACTGCAAGTACCACTGCTTGGACAGTAAGTGGGTCAACTAGCCCAACAGTTGCAGCTAGTAATTTTAATGAAGTAAGCGATGCAGGCTTTTTTGATTTAGGCTATAGCCAAAATGCTGCAACAAGTATAGTAGTAGCATCATTAGGTGCTACAATTGCTTACCCTATACAAAACCTTAATTATACAGGTACCACCAAATATCCTAATGTTAATTTTCCTGCTAAAG
>JAYWGN010000065.1:0-13330 GCA_043778255.1 Chitinophagaceae bacterium
AAGTAGTGGAGAAAATGGAGCATTTTATTTTAACCAAAATGGAAATATTAAATACTTATGCAAAGCACCAACTATAAACTCTATAAACTATACAAGCCAGTGGAGAGAAATGTTGCCCATAACAGACAACTTATACTGGGTAAGGTTTTTTAACCATATTGTAGGTGTTTACAATGTAAAGGATAACAAATTTGTAAAAACCTATAAACTATTTTCAAAAACAAATGATATAGAAACTAGGAGCATTTGCTACGACTCTAACAAAAAATTGTGGATAGCAGCCAATAGAGGGTTATTTTATTACGATACAAGATTAGATAGTTTTAGGACTAAAGAAATACCATCTAGAACCCCCCAAAGTGCTTACCAAACCAACGATATATATTTTATAAACACTGAGGCAAAAAATTATTTATGGATAAGTACAAATACAGGGCTTGTAAAATATAATTTAATAACGGAGCAGTTTACACACATCAATTATGAGTCTAACTCATCTAACCTTACTTATAAAACGATATGGGGAAACAACGGCAAACTTTGGATTTTTAATTACAAAGGGCTTGCAATTTATGATACCGCTACAAACACTTCCACACTTTATTCGGTAAATGAGGGTCTGCCAACAAGTAGCTACAGTAGAGACGTAGCATTTTTTAAACTAGACTCTACAAGATTACTTCTAGGTAGCGAAGGTGTTTTTACTGTTGTAAATACTACTGCATTAGAAAAAATAAAAATAAAAAAACCTATTGTAACTATTTTACAAATTGAAGGAATAGATACCTTGTTGCCCATTAAAAAAGTAGATAATAATATTTATGAAACTACGGTAAGCTTTAAAAATTTTCCTATAAATATTTTATTCAATATTATAGATTATAATACTGTTAGTATACGCAAATATTATTACACATTAGAAGGAACAAAAGATACCAGTTGGCAACTTTTGACCAATGGCATTTACCCACTAAATACTATAAAACCTGGTAAATATAAAATTTGGTTTACTGGCTCTGTTAACGATGTATGGAGTGCTAATCCGCAATGTATAATTATTACTATTGCACCATTTTGGTACCAAACTTTATGGTTTAAAGTACTAGCTATTGTAATATCTATAATTGCAATAATTGCATTTTTTAGGTGGAGAGTAAATATGGCAAAAAAATCGGAAATGCAACAAACACAAATTGAAAAATTAAAAAATGAAGAACTACAAAATCAATTAGAACAAGAGCAAATTACCAATTATTTTTCTACCTCAATACAACATATTAATACTGAAGAAGCTGTATTATGGGATGTAGCAAAAAACCTAATTAGTAAATTAGGTTTTGAAGATTGCATAATATACCAATGGAATAATGATAAAACAAAAATGATACAAAAAGCTGGTTATGGCCTTACAGGCAGTATTGACGAAATTGAAAAACCAACATTTGATGTAGTAGCAGGACAAGGTATTGTAGGGATTGTAATGCAAACAAAAGAACCCATATTATTACAAGATACCACCAAAGAAAGTAGGTATAGAATAGATGAAATAATGGCTCTTAGTGAAATATGTGTACCCATGTTATATAATGAACAGTTGATTGGAATTATTGATAGCGAAAATCAACAAAAAAATTATTTTACACAAAGGCATTTGCAAACCTTAGTAAATATTGCAACCCTTACTGCTAGTAAGCTTGGAGCATTACAAGCCAACGAACGTACACAAAAAAAACAACAAGAATTACAAATAAGTAATCAACAATTAGAAACTGCAAAGTTAGAAGCATTGCGAAGCCAAATGAACCCTCATTTTATATTTAATTGCTTAAATTCTATAAAATTATATACTGCTCAAAACGAAACAGAAGCAGCTGGTATTTACCTCACTAAATTTAGTAAATTAATAAGAATGGCATTAGAAAATTCACGTAGTGAAACAATAACCCTACAAACAGAATTAGAAGCATTAGAATTATACATTGAATTGGAAGCGATGCGATTTAAAGATAAACTAAACTATACCATTACAGTTGATAAAACAGTTGATATCACCTTTATAGATATACCACCACTACTACTACAACCTTTTGTAGAAAATGCAATATGGCATGGACTAATGCACAAAGTAGAGGGTGGCTTAATAGAAATAAATGTCGTAAATATTATAACAGAAAACTTGCTAAGTATTACCATAAAAGACAATGGAGTTGGCAGAGAAAAATCGGCATTGCTGAGGGGTAAATCAGCAACCAAACACAAATCGCAAGGCACTAAAGTTACCGCCGAAAGAATAGCATTAATTAACAAAATATATAAAACAAATGCTAGTGTAACCACTGAAGATGTGCTAGATAATAACGGTACAATAGCTGGTACTCTTGTAACCAATAAAGTACCTATTGAATGAAAAAGTTAAAAACAATTATTATCGACGATGAACCTGATAGTTCTAACTTATTAAAGTTTGAATTAGGTAAACATTGCCCCAATGTAGAGGTAATAGCAGTATTTAATAGCAGTGCAAAAGCATTGCCCGAAATAGAACTACTAAACCCCGATTTAGTTTTTTTAGACATTGAAATGCCCTATATAAATGGGTTTGAACTGCTAGAGAAATTGATGCCCGTAAATTTTAAAGTTATTTTTGTAACTGCCTATAATCAGTTTGCTTTAAAAGCCTTTAAGTTTAATGCTATCGATTATTTATTAAAACCATTTGATGTAACAGAGCTAGTAAATGCAGTAGCAAAAGTAGAAAATACAACTCTACTATCTATACCACAAATGGAAATATTACAAAAGGAATTTAAAGTAGGCACGGTAAGTAAAATTGCCATACCTGGCCAAAATGGTGTATCGTTTATTAGCATCAATGATATAGAGTTTGCCGAAGCCAGTAATAATTATACTAAACTTGTATTGCAAAATAAGCAGCACCATCTTATCACAAAAACATTGAAAGAAGTGCAAGAGGTGTTAGAAGTACATCAATTTTTAAGAGTACATAGGCAATACATTGTAAACCTTAATTTGGTAAAACAATTTTTTAGAGGAGAAGATATGTACCTGGTAATGGAAAGTGGCGAAAAAATACCCGTAGCCCGTACCCAAAAAGATAAATTGATAGAGCGGTATGGGTGGTTGTAACTACCGTGAGTCGTTAATCTCCAATTATTATTGGTTCAACTCTACAGAGTTTTTTGAAAATGTAAAATTATTTTTTTCGTAACAAGCTTGGTTTATGGTGTAATGGTAGCACAACAGTTTTTGGTTCTGTTTGTCTAGGTTCGAATCCTGGTAAACCAACTTTAAAAAAAAAGCAATTAACTTTAGGTTAGTTGCTTTTTTTTTATTTAAGAGTTAGGGTAAATGCAACTGTAAAAGTTTGAATATTTTTTATCTACAATTTTTTATTTTTATTAGTAAATGTATTTTACTGTTATATTGCAATACACCCATTTTTATACCATTACGTTAATTGAAATCGTTTTACAAAATCTTCCTTATAGTTTCTACCAATAGGCAATTTGCAATTATTTAAGGTTACTTCGTACTCGGTAAAGCTTTCTACCTTATCAATATTAATACAAAAGGAACGGTGTATTTGCACAAAAAAATGTTTATTCATTTTATCTAATAGTCGCATTAAGGTGCATCTAATCAAATAGCTCTTTTCAGTAGTAACCAATTTAATATAGTTATCTTTTGCCTCCATATATAGTACATCGGGCTGGTGTAATTTAATAAATGTATGGGCTTCTTTTATAAATATAAAATCTTGTTTCAAATAAAGTTCCTCTTGTGTATCGGTAGTAGTTTCGGTAGTGCTACTTCCTACTGTTTTTTGGTAGGCAAAGTTATGTATGGCCAATTCAATAGCTATAAGCAAATGGCTTGTGGTAAAGGGTTTTACCATGTATGATGCAGGAAATGTGTGCTTAGCCTTTTCTAATGTTTCGGCATCAGTATGTGCCGATACAAATATAAATGGTGTAGGTAATAAATTATTAATTTCAGTTGCAATATCAATACCATTTTTATTGCCTTTAATGGTAATATCAAGTAGTACAAGGTCAGGCATTTTTAATTTAAATAATTCAATAGCATCATTGTACGTATCGGCAATACCTGCAATAGCATAACCAGTTTGCATAAGCCTTGCTGCTAGGTCTTTGGCTACTAATCCTTCATCTTCTACAATTAATATACTAAATAATTCTTTAGGCATAAGTTGGTTTTTTATAGGGCTGGTTTAGGTAGCTTCGGTTAAGTGTGAGGGAAATATTATAGTAAATGTAGTGCCCCCATTTATGGTTACAGTAATCTCTCCATCTAATTGTTTGGTAAATGTTTGCACCAGTTCTTTACCATATCCTTTGTTGTTTTGCCATGCCTCCATATCAAGCCCATTTCCATTATCGGCAATGTATAATTGCATATCGTTTTGCTCTTTAGTAAGGGTAATAGTCAATATAGGTTTTGCAACTGTAGTATAAGCATATTTAAAAGCATTGGTTACCAATTCATTTATAATCAAACTCAACGGTATAGCTTTATCTACATCCATCATTTCGTTATTAATATTTAAGTTGAGTACAAAATTAGTTTTACTATACCCATAGGCCAACATAAGATTTTCCGATAAATCAGTTACATACTCCTTTATATTTACAGCTGTAATGTTATCATGTGTATATAGCCGTTGGTGAATAAGGCTCATAGCTTCTATTCGGTGTTGCCCTTCTCTCACTGCATTTGCTGCTATTGTATCAGTTATTCTGAACGATTGTAAGCTTAATAAACTTGATACAATTTGCAAATTATTTTTCACCCTATGGTGCAGCTCCTTCATCAATAATTTAATTTGCTTTGCAGCAGCAATATCACGTTTATCAAATTCTATTTTTTCTTCAAGGCGTACATTACGTTCTTGTTCTATCGCTATTTGTCCAGCAATTTGTTGATTCTCTAGTGTTTTAAAATGCAACTCGTTTTTCAATAAATTTACCCTTGCTACTAATGCTATAGCAAAGGTGAGTGTTTGTGCCACTATGGCAATATTAGGTAACAAATGCAAAGCCCATGACGAATTGTTGTAACTAAAAAGCAACCCAACTACAATACATATAATTAGCACTAAGGGCAATAATTGTGCTTGTATAAAATATTTTGCCTGTTTTACTTTTTTGCGATAAGCAACAAACCCAGTGGTAAGCATTAATGCAATTAATAAAAACACAAACACATTCGATAATTGTATAAATAAATTTTCGTTAGTTGAAAGGTCATTAAGTTGTATTAACACATAGCTAACTTGATATACAACAAAAAAAGAAATGGTGTATTTAAGCAACCTATCCCATTTTGGCAGGTACAAAGCTGTTTGTAAATAATGCCTTGCAAATTGCACAAGCCCTAACAATACAAATGCTATAGCTATATTGGCAACCGCAATATCGGTAGGTAAATAACCAAACCCACCATTAGTGTATAGCTTAGTTGTTAATATTTTAAAGCTAGTTAAGTTAGCCATATTAAAACTAATACCAGTAATGTATACAATGCCACTTATTAATGCTAATAAATAATAGAGGTAAACCCTATCTTTAAACATATAGTATAAATAAGCATTGTACAAAGCAAAGCATAATACTATAAAAATAGTAACCAACCACAAAGTATAATTATCTTGTAATCGTTTTTCAACTTTGCTCAACTTTTCCACCGATATTTCAGTACCCAAAGCATAATTATTGCCCTTAAATGCTGATACATTTATTTTTGAATAAAAAACTGTTTCCGAATTGCTTTTACATAACACAGGTGCATATCTATATAGGCTAGTATTGTTGCTTATATTTTGTCCACTCTTTATAGCATTCCATTTTACCGAATCATGGTTGTATGCATACAGTACATTATCAAACGGAGGCGACACCCAAATTGCATACTGCTCATCGTAACTTGAGTTGTTCTTAATGGTAAGTTTAGCCCAATAATGGGTTAATCCTTTTATATTAATTTTTTCTTGTTTTACAAAATGTAAAGCAGTGTCAGTAAGTATTTGTTGTAATGTATAATTATTATCTGCTAATACATTTACGGTTTTAATGGAGGTACTTTTGTTGCTGCCAATAGTATAATCTGCCTGTGCAGTAACGGTAACACTTTTTAATAAGCATATTGTAACTACAAAAAAAGCAAATTTTTTAAGCATCATTTATGATTTGGTAATGGTATTAAACAAACCTACATTATTAATTTTGATACTAAGTTACATTCACCCCTAATTTAGGTAGTTCGCCACATATTTTTATGTAAGCTTACGCTTAAATAACAAATCACAACTCAATAGTATGTTTTAGTTGAAAAATTGGTACTACAATAAATTTTGAAAACTCTAGTTAATAAAGGATACTTTAATTTATTATAAACTCAACAAATATGTTCGGTTTAATTATTATTTCACTACTACATTTTTATATTCAACAGCATAATATTCTTTACAAAAGTTGTTTGCTGTATTTCACCCCAGTATACAGTTGTCTACCCCAATTACTTGCAATTGCTGCCTTTGTACACTACATTACAGCCCAAATCCATAATCACATTACAGCCCATTATATGTATAAAAATATACTCTTATATTCAGCCTCATATTTTCGAATAATGTTTTTTGCAGTATCCTGCTTTTTTACAATTACCACTCAGGCAAGAATAATTTATGTAGATCCAGCTACTGGCTATAATAATAATAATTTTGCCAACGGCGATGGGCTTTCATGGGCCAAGCCTTGTAAAGACTTAGTACATGCATTGTATTGGGCTTCTGCCAACGATGAAATATGGCTTAATAATGGTACTTACTATCCAGTACAAGCACCTGCTTTGGGTACACAAGGTGCCGACAGAAATGCAGCATTTTTTGCAAAAGACAACGTAAGAATATATGGAGGATTTTCTAAAGAGAATGGCGTAACCAGCTTTGCAGCAAGAAACCCTACTGCTTACCTAACCATACTTTCTGGAGATATACAAATAGATGGCAATAACACAAACAATAGCCGAAGAATAATTTATACAGGCCCTGGCAACGGCTTTGCAGTGCTTGATGGTGTTACGGTTAGAGATGCTTATGTAGAACCCAATAGTGAATTAGCTACTTATGGGGGGGCATTGTATTTAAATTATATATCGCCAACCATTACCAACTGCAAATTTTTAAACAATATTGCCACACAAGGTGGGGCTGTTTTTTGCGATAAATCTAACCCAACGTTTAACTCTTGTGTTTTTAATAACAACACAGCTAGCAATAACCCAGCAGGGTATGTAACCATTACTGGCAGGGGTGGTGCAGTATTTAATGCAGGCAGTTCTCCCAGATTTAATAGTTGTAGTTTTAGTGGCAATACAGCACTTAACAATTTTTCTTACGCAGGTAGTAATGCAGCGTTGGTAATAGATAACCAACCTAAATTTGGCAACAGCTCCCCTTCATTCTACTCCTGCACATTTAGTGGTAATGGGGGTGGTGTAGTGGGGCAATCTTCTATTGTATTTAACAATGGAGGTGCTGCTTTTTTCCAAACTTGCAACTTTACTAATAACCCAACTGCAAGGGCTGTTAATAGTTTTAGTGGGGCTACCGATAGCTATGTTTCTTGCTTATTTGACGGCAATGCAGGGGGAATTAAAATTAATGCTTCATCTACAACTATATATAATTGTACGTTTAAAAATAACAATGCAACAGTTCTAAATAGATATTCTGGCGATGAGCCCTTTTCGTGGGGTGGCGGTATTTCGTTAGAAAACACTAAATCGCCATTTCCCGTTATTTCTAATTGCTTAATTGTGAATAATAATGCTACAAGAGGTGGGGGTATAGATAATTATAGAAGTACAGCTAAAATAAACAATTGTACCATTGCTAATAATACCGCAGGAATTCAAGGTGGCGGTGGTACATACAACGAAGGGGCAGGTTATTCGGGTTTATCATCAACTCCAATATATTATGCAGAGAAAACAACATACGGCAATTGTATTATTTATGGCAATACTGGTGGTAATGGATTGTTGCAAGATTCTATGAAAAGAAATTTCTTCGTAAAGCCAACTACTTCTTCTTATTATATTCCACCTAGCATTATAGTCGAATATTTAGATTATACTCACAGGCCAACTATTGCCAACTGTTTTATTGACAAATTTTCCAGAGATAGTATGGGTACTATTCCGTTTCAATATATATTTGGTGCACCTAATGTAGGTGTTTACTTAGCAACCGATGGTGGCAATAATGTACTAAATGTAAATCCGCTATTTGTTCAAGGTGGTTTTTCATTGCTCTCATGTTCTCGATGTGTAGATGCAGGAAACCCTGCTCACATACCACCCAATTCACCTACACTATATTACGATATAGCAGGGCAGCCCAGGTTTTTTGGCCTTGTTGATATTGGATGTTACGAAAAACAAGCTGGTTCATCTGGCTATTTAACCGTTAATACAGTATCTATTTGCCAAGGTACAAGTACCGTTATTTTTGGGCAAACACAATCTGCCGCAGGCAGCTATTTTAATACCTTCCCTGCTGCTAATGGTTGCGATAGTGTTATAAGAACCGATTTAGTATTATTGCCTAGCCCCAAAGCCGTTACTTTTAGCATTAATAATTGTGGTAATACTGGTACTATAGTAGTTAAACCTACTTTAGGCAAAGCACCATTTTTGGTAGTATTAGATCCCTGGAATATTCCTGTATATAACATTGCTGCTGATAGTGCTGCCAGATTTCCCAATAGGCTGGCTGGCAATTACAGCTATTTACTAAAAGATGCTAATGGCTGTTTCAATAATGTGTCGCCGGGTGCTTATTCGCCAGTTAGTTTACAAACTAATATCAATAGCCGCCCCATTTTGTATGTAGATGCGGCAGCCGCAGGCGATAATAGTGGTAGAAATTTTGCAAATGCCTTTACCGATTTGCAAGCTGCACTCGACCTTACCATTTGCCCTGGCGTTACGCAAATATGGGTTGCTAAAGGCACTTATTATCCTACTAAAGATATTGGTGGCAATTATACCTCTAGCAAGTCTGCCAATTTTAGAATGGTAAATAATGTAACTATTTACGGTGGTTTTAACCAACAAACAGGTGATACTACATTAGTTAGAAGAGATTGGAAAAAGAATGTAACAATTTTAAGTGGTGAAATACAAAAGGATAATATCTTAATAAACAATAGCTACAATGTAATAAACAATGCAGGCAACAATTTAAATAATACCGCTGTAATAGATGGCTTTACTATAAGTGATGCCGCTAATAATTACGATGCTGGTGGTGGTACAACCAACGGTGGCGGTATGATCAATAGCGGTTCATCGCCTACTATAAGAAATTGTAATTTCATAAATAATTTTGTATTAGCAGGCAGCAATGGATTTGGTGGCGCCATGTTCAATAAAAATTGTGCTCCTATCATTAGCAATTGCCAATTTACAGGCAATACTGCATCTGGCAGTGTACTTGCATTTGGTGGTGCGGTATATAATGATAATAGTAACCCAGCTTTTACCAATTGTTTTTTTAATGCAAATTTTTGCTCAAATGCTAGTAACCAAAATGGTGGTGCTATATCATCGGCAGGAGGCAGTCCTGTTATTATTTCTAATTGCCTATTTACAGGTAATGTAGGTGGTGCTGTAGCTACCTATGCCAACAATACCAATATTTTTAACTGTACTTTTTACGCCAATGTTGCCCCTGCTGGCTTTGGCGGTGCTTTATATAATTATGGCGGTGCCAACTCAACGGTAACCAATTGTATAATGTGGGCAAATAATAATAACAATATTGTAGCTGCTACCGGTAGTCCGTTAATTAAAAACTCATTGATAGGCATCCCTGGCGGACCTGGAGTTTTTAACCCTGCTTATGGAACTAATGGCGGTGGAAATATATTTGATGTAAGCCCAAGATTTACTCCTAGTTTACGTATTTCACCTTGCTCACCTGCAAAAGATGCTGGTACAAATACGGGTATAGCCGCACTAGATTTAGACAATAACCCAAGGTTAATTGGCTCTACCGTAGATATGGGTTGTTACGAATTACAAACCTTGCTTGTAGCTTATGGTAGCACAGTGTATGTAAATGCAGCGGCTACAGGGTTAAATAATGGAACATCTTGGGCAAATGCATTTACTGATTTATCGGATGCACTAAAAATTACCAATTGCACTAGCATTACCAATATTTATGTTTCAAAAGGCACGTATTATCCTTCGTTAGATGAATACGATGGTATTGCAGCAAACAGCCAGGCACCCACTTTTGCTATGCGTCAGGGAGTAGGCATTTATGGTGGTTTTTCTGTGGCTGATGGCATTATTACTTTTGCTGCAAGAAACCCAACTTTATACCCTACCATTCTTTCTGCCGATCACCAAAAAGATGGCCTACAAGAAAATAATTGCAAGGCTGTAGTTACCGCTATTAGTGGGCTTAATGCCTCATCAGTATTAGATGGCTTTACTATTAGGGATGGATATAACAACACCACATCGGTAGGTGCAGGCTTTTATATTGCTGGATCATCGCCAACCATTACCAATTGTGTCATTACCAATAACAAAATAAATATGGAAGGCAGTTCCTTAGGTGCTGGTGCTTATGTAACAAGTGGCAGCCCAACATTTAATAAATGTAAGTTTATTGCCAACACAACTATTGGTACGTTGGCTGCTCACGGTGGTGGCATCTATAATTTAAATTCTGGTACTAAAGTGTACGATTGTGAATTTACTGGCAATCAACTTATTGCTACATCTAATGCCTTTGGTGCAGGCATTCATAGCTTATCAAGCACAGGTATATTGGTTGCAAGATGTAAGTTTACATTTAACAGCACTAGTGCAGGCAACTCTGTTGGAGCAGGTATTTATGCCAATGCGGGTACACCTTTTCTTGTAGAAAATAGTTTATTCACCAACAATACTGGCGGTGGTATTTGTGCCGATGGTAATAATATGTATATCACCAATTGTACAGTTGTAAATAATTATTCTAATATCCTCACTAATGCCGGAGGTTTTTTAAGCATCAACAATGCGCCAACTATTACCAACAGTATTTTTTATGGTAATAATAATGGAAACATTACAAACTTTACAGCAACCCCAAGTATAAAAAATAGCCTTGTACAAGGTAGCGGTGGTAGTGCTGCATGGGTAGCTAGTTATGGTACCAATGCCGGTGGCAATGTAGATGCCAACCCATTATTTAATGCAAATTTTAAACTAACCAACTGTTCACCTGCAGCCAATAGTGGCGATAATGTATTTGTTCCTTTACCGTTATTCGACTTAGAAAATTTACCACGTATTGTAAATAGTGTGGTTGATATGGGCTGTTACGAATCTACTTTTAACTTGGGTATTTATGGCACTAAATTGTATGTAAATGCAGGTGCAACTGGCACAAACGATGGTACAAGTTGGGCAAATGCTTTTACCGATTTGCAAACTGCATTAGGGTTAGCAAAGTGTATTAACGTAACTGAGGTATATGTATCTAAAGGCACCTATTACCCAAGTTCAAATGTATCTAACGAAATTGTAAATAACAGGTATTCTTGTTTTAGAATGAAAAACAATTTATCTATTATTGGTGGTTTTTCGGTGGCAGATGGTGTAACCACCCTGGCTGCCCGTAATGCAAGTTTATACCCTGCAATTCTTTCTGGCGATATACAACAAGATAATATTGACGGCAATAACGTATTTAATGTAATAAACAATTACAATAATGGGTTAGATACTACAGCAGTACTCGATGGTTTTACAATTACAAAAGCTACTAACAACTTTACAGGGCTTGGTGGTGGTGTTATCAACTTTAATTCATCGCCTAAATTTTTAAACTGTAAAATCACCAACAACTTTGCAGGTGGTACTTTTACAGCCCGTGGTGCAGGTATGCATAATATTAGTTGTTCGCCAATTTTACTTAACTGCTCTTTTACCAATAATAAGGCAAGTGGTATAGACAATGCTTTTGGTGCAGGCATCAGTAACAATAATGCAACACCAAAAATAAGCCGTTGTAATTTTTTCAATAACGATGTATCTGCCCCTAACCCGGCAGGCAGTGCCATATATAGCAATGGTGGTAGTGCAGGCATTGATAATAGTTTGTTTACAAATAATATTGGTAATGCCATTTGTGCAGACGCTAGTACTTTTTTTCTTTGGAACAATACCATTGCCAATAATACGGGTACAGCAAGTAGAGCCGGTGGTTTGTTTTTTATAAATTGTAGTCCCAATATTTTCAATACTATTGTCTATGGCAATACAATTGGCTCTGTTACCAATATTTCAGCTACACCATCGTTTTTTTATTGCGATGTGCAAGGCAGTGGTGGCAGTGCAGCATGGAATGCTGCTTATGGTATTAATGCAGGTGCTAACAGGGATGAAAACCCATTGTTCACTCCCGATTATCAACTAACAGCATGTTCGCCATTAATCAATGTAGGCGATAATGGTTCTATATTCGGTTCACTAGATATTAATAATACCGCTAGAATAAAAAATGGGGTAGTTGACTTAGGTTGTTACGAATCCAACACCTTTAATAGTGCGGTATATACAACTCCAATACTATATGTAAATGCCAATGCTACTACGGGTACTAACGATGGTAGTAGTTGGGCAAACGCATTTACCAATTTACAAAATGCTTTGTATGTAACAAGGTTTGGCTGTGCTAATATTACAAGCATATATGTTTCTAAAGGAACGTATTATCCAAATACTGATATAGCAGGTAATCCAACTACAACAAGGTTTGCTATCTTTCAAATGAAAAATAACCTAAGTATTGTTGGTGGTTTTTCTGTGGCAGATGGTGTAACTACTTTGGCTGCAAGAAATGCTACATTGTACCCTGCAATACTTTCTGGCGAAATTCAACAAGACAATAATATAGCTAACAATGTTTTCAATATAATAAACAATTACAATACTGGTTTAGATACCACAGCAGTGTTAGATGGCCTTACACTTACAGGTGCCTATAACAATAATACTGGTATTGGTGGTGCAATTTTCAATTATAATGTATCGCCTAAGTTTTTAAATTGTACAATTACCAACAACTTTGTTGGTGGCACTTACACAGCCCGTGGTGCAGGTATGCACAATGTAAATGGTGCACCAATTTTACGTAATTGCTCTGTTACCAATAATACTGCTGCAGGTATTGATAATGCTTTTGGTGCAGGTATAAGCAACGAAAATAGTGCACCCAAAATAA
>JAYWGN010000066.1:0-12050 GCA_043778255.1 Chitinophagaceae bacterium
CTTAACCTCTTTGGGGCTACGTTACGCTACGGCTACGCCTTCGCTCCACTTCGCCCCAAAGAGGTTACAACCTGTTGCACTTATCACTTGAACATACACACAGTTTATTTTGTCAATTGTTGTGGTTGCTTCATCAACTAATTTATCTAGCTCTTTATTAATATATTCATGGTATAATATTCTGCCAAAATATTTAAAATCATTTAAAAAAATATTAACTGAACTTAATGAAGGCCTTTGCACAAGTGCAGTACTACCTGCTACTTTAAATGTTACAATTTTAATTTCTAAATTTGAGGTATAATCATTTAATTGGCCTTGGATATACGGTTCCTCTTCTATTGTATTTACGTCATATACACTAAAGGCACGTCGGTTACAATTGCTCCTCATACTGTCAAATAATAAAATATTTTCGCCATCAAATTTTGCATAGCTCAACTTGTATATGTTTAATCCTTTGCTAGTAAAGGTTGTGGCGGTATTATCGTTTTCAACTAATACATAACTTGCTATGGTCGGTAAGTTATTTTGCAGTTTTATAATAGGTATAGCAATACTACTTTTCTGTTTTACGGTATAGCTATATTCCAATATACTACTATCGTTTACATTAGGAAACGTGAATTTTTTTGTGCTGTAAAACTTATTATCTTTTAAGGTATAAATTTCTTTTTTTGGTATTTCGGTTACTATTGTTTTACCATTTTTATAATTAATAGTAGCCGCTTTTATATCTTGTAGGGTTTCTAAGTTTTCGTCGGTTATATAAGGTATTTCTACATCGGCAGCTTTATATCCTTTTTTATTTAATATTTTAATTCTTACTCTTTTGTCTATTTTATAATATTTTTTAAATGGTATATCATCTATATGAAGGTCAGTAAAATCAAGTAGCACTACAGCACCAGCATTAGTTTGTATTTTTTTTGCTTCCAAATCAATATCTAATTCATAGCTATTAATGGGCGGCAAATTAATTGTTTGGCTTTGTAGGTATAAGCTATAAAAAGTGAAAGTAAGTAGTAGTTTGTATTTAGTAAAGTTCATTAAATGAAATTACTATTTTTTTCTTAATACCAAAAATGTAGTCCCCATATTATAGGTAAAATGTACAATAATGGCAATTAGTAAACCATTGTTTAAGTATACTAAATGCTGCAGCCCTAAGCCAAATATGCAAGTAATTATAATGCCCATTATACCTTGTACACTGTGCGAAAATCCGAATACAATTGCACTAATAAGAGCAGCAATAAATACATTATTGGTAGTTCTTAAAAAAAGTTGGTACAGTACAGATCTAAATATTATTTCTTCACAAGTGGCAGCAACTAGGTTTACAGCAACCCAGCCTATTTTTTCCTGTGTTGTATTAGGTTTTAATAGCTCTAAGCCAGGGTTGGCATCTGTTAATTTTTCGTTTTTGTTAGTAATATAACCTACGGTAAATGCAATGCATAAAAACACAAAACCCCCTAGTATTGCAGTGCTACTAAGTGTGCCTTTATACGCTACCATTATGGCCGATGCATCAGCTGCCCATAATGCTAAAAAGCATAAAAATAGTTGATTTACCCCTGATTGAAAATATAATTTTCGTTTTTCAGGGAGCATTATTTCTTTTATTTGTTCTATCATTTTTAAATTATAAATGCTAAGCATTGGCACAGCAAATACTATAATAATTAAAAAAATGATAACTGAAATAGGCATATTATGAAGCACACATTTTAATAAATGTGTGGTGCAAATGTAACACTTGTGGAATGATTAATGAGGCTTCATTATTGGTTATTATGTAATCACACAATTTGAGTTTAATATTTTCATCCATTTGCTTATCCATTCTCGCCATGGCAGCCTCTTTAGTAATGCCATCTCGTATAATAATTCGTTGTAACCGTAAGGCCATTGGCGCAGCTACTCCAATACTGTAATCAACATAATGAAATGCCTCCGATTCAAATAGTAAAGCAGCTTCTTTTATAATGTATGGAGTATTTTGTATTGCAGCCCAAGCAGCTGCATCGGCTATACTGTATGGGTGTACTATACTGTTAAGTAGTTGTAACTTTTCTTTATTAGCAAATACTATATTGGCAATATATTTTCTATTTACTTCACCATTTATATAAGCGGCTTCGCCAAAATGTTTTTTAATATTTGTAATAACAGCACTATTGGTTTGCATTATTTTTTTTGCTGCACTATCGGCATCATATATAGGTACACCAAGTGTAGCAAACACTTTTGCAATGGTGCTTTTACCTGTACCTATACCACCAGTAATGCCTACTATCATTTGTAATTTTATATTTTATTATTATAATATGCTATTTCATTAATGCTGCTACTTCATCGGCTATTATAGGTGCTAGGGCTACCCCCATTCCGTTCATACCTACTGCACAATATATGTTGGGGGTTACTTCTTTTACAATTGGTGTATGGTTATTGGTAAAGCCCATAATACCGCTCCATTGCATGGCTATAGTTATTGGTGTGTTTGTTACAAAATGCTTTTGTAAAAATAATTGTAAAGCATTTTGTATGCTATCTGTTACTACTAATTCATCAGTATTTTCATTTTGCCAATCTGTATTTCTGGCACCACCTATAAGTATTCTATCAGCTACATTTCTAAAATAATAGTAGCCTTCTTTATAGTGAAAACATCCATTTAACGCTAAGTTACTTATTGGTTCAGTTATACAAACCTGCCCTCTACAGGGCATTACAGCTATTTGTGTTAGCAGTGTACTAACAAAGCCATTAGTACATACTAATACTCTTTCTGTACATAATTTTATATTATTAGTAGTATATAGGGTTACTACATTATTATTGTTTTCAATAGTACTTACTCCACTATTATATATTATTTGTATGCCTAGTGCTTGAGCTTTTTGTGTAAGTTGTTGTAGTAGTAAGGCGGGTTGCAATGCACCTTCAAGGCTATTGCTTATTAATCCTGCAAAATTTTGCAACCCCAATAGTTGTAGTTTATTATTGCAATATGTAAATGTTTCAGCTTTGTTAGTTAAGTATTTTATACCCTTATTTAGCCAAGCTAATTTATTATTTACCTTTATAGTATCTTCAGTATCCAAACACTCATATCCTCCGCTATTGCTGTACTGTATTAGGTTTGGGTTAATTGTTGCATGTATTTTAGCAATGCCCTTATATCTTTTTTCAACCATTTGCCACATAGTATTTTCTCCATACATTTCGGCATCATTCAATAGTTCAGTAGGGCTACCAAAGCAACTAAAGCCAGCATTTTTTGTACTAGCACCAGTAGGCAATATACCTTTATCCAATATAGTTATTTTGTAAGTAGGGTGTTGTTCTGCTAATGCTATTGCACTCCACAAGCCTACAAATCCTGCACCAATTATTATTATTTGTTGCTTCGCAAAATAGCTTTCTTTTTCCCAGTAGCTAAACATTGGCTTATAAGTTTAATTGGCAAATTGTTTGCTTACAGCAGCATCTTTACTTCCTGCTATATAAGTGTAAAATCCTTCACCATTTTTTACCCCTAATTTATTAGCCATTACCATATTAACTAGTAGTGGGCAGGGTGCATATTTTGGGTTGCCAAACCCATTATATAATACTTGCAATATACTAAGGCACACATCAAGCCCTATAAAATCGGCAAGTTGCAATGGCCCCATAGGGTGTGCCATACCAAGTTTCATTACGGTATCTATTTCATTTACGCCAGCCACATTTTCATACAATGTATATATTGCTTCGTTTATCATTGGCATTAATATACGGTTGGCCACAAAGCCAGGATAGTCATTTACAACACAGGGTACTTTGCCAATTGCTTTACTAAGGTTTACAATGGTTTCAGTTACATCTTTATTGGTAGCATATCCATTTATAATTTCAACCAATTTCATTACAGGTACAGGGTTCATAAAGTGCATACCAATTACTTGTGTAGGTCGCTTAGTAGCAGCTGCAATTTTAGTAATACTTATGCTCGATGTGTTGGTAGCCAATATACAATCAGTAGGTGCTACTTCATCAATTTGTTTAAATATCGAAATTTTTAATGCTTCATTTTCGGTAGCGGCTTCTATTACTAATTGTGCTTGTTGTACACCATTGGCAATATTGGTATTGGTTGTAATGTTAGCTAAGGTAGCGGCTTTGTCTGCCTCTGTTATAAGTTGTTTGGTTAGTTGCCTATCTAAGTTTTTTGTAATAGTTGCTATTGCTTTTTCAAGTTGTGTAGGCTGCACATCTACTATTGTAACTTTATAATTATGCTGAGCAAATACATGTGCTATACCATTGCCCATAGTACCTGCACCTATTACGGTTACATTTTTTATATCCATTTTTTTATTTTATTTTACAAAAATAAGTATCCTATTTGGTAGTTTGTTATGCTATTAGCAAACTAACACATTATTTTTAATTTATAGAAATTGGTTTTTATTTGTCTAGTTGTTTTGTTTTCTTTTTTTATTTATAAATATTTTTACAAAAAAATTTAGGATATGTACTGAGGAAACCTTATTTTTGCCACCCTTATAAGTTAAGGACAAGGTTGGAGAGATGCCTGAGTGGCCGAAAGGAACGGTTTGCTAAATCGTCGTAGGGGTTAAACCTTACCCAGGGTTCGAATCCCTGTCTCTCCGCAACTTATTACCTCATTCGGGAGGTAGTTCAGCCCGGTAGAATACCTGGTTTGGGACCAGGGGGTCGCAGGTTCGAATCCTGTCCTCCCGACTTAACCACCAACATTTGTTGGTGGTTTTTTTATGGTTAGGCCCTATATTTTTTTTTATACCGAAATGATAAACAATATAGTCCAATTGCGGCTTCGCCTTATTGTACTACATGCCTGCCGGTAGGCAAGTTTGTTTAATCAACCTGCCTGCCGGCAAGCAGGTCGGCATTTGATTTTAATTAAGTAAAATACTTTTGGACTAAATACCATTTCACAATGCTATTATTTCAAAATCTTTCATTTTTCCAACCACCCCTTGTGTTTCGTAATTAGTATTTGTAATTATTTGTTTTAGTCGCCAGAGCAAAAAAGCATCTCCAGTAGTAACTTTTTCTTTATTTAAAAATGTAGTAATTATTTTACTAGCTTTTTGAAAATCTTTGGTAATGTAATTTATTAATGCTTCATCATAAAAATCAACATTGGCTTGGGTTAATTTTTTGCCACCTTCTAATAGCCTAACATATTTATTTTCGTTACAAATTTTCAACCACTCATCAGGGTCAATTTCAAATTCGCTAGGTGTTATTACTCTGGCTAACTTTTTTGCTTTCAAAAATTCACTTGGTTGTATTTGGCTTATCCACTCTGGGTAAAATAAGTGTCCCTTTTCATTAATAAAGGGTAGGTTATTTAAGTATAATATATGTATGCTACCTTGCCACTCTTTAAGCCTACTCATAAGCCAATAATAGCCACTTACATCGTGTTTGTTTTGGGCTACCCATAGCCACAATATTTCAGCTGTATTTTGCTCCAACGCATTTTTAATTTCTATAAATGTAGCCTCATCATCTACTTCATTTTGGTTAGTATGGGCGTAGTCGCCACCCTCTACTACCATTTGCCACCATGCCTTTCGCATTGCTATGCCATCATCTTGGTAGCAATTAATTAGTGGTCCTACTGCATAGTCATCTTTAATTTGTAGTATAGTACCTTCAAGGGAATTATCTAATGCTATTACTTGTTGCAATACAGCTATATCGGGTTGGTTAAATACAATATGTATCATAGATTTTTTTTATTATGCTTCGCAAAAAAATGGGTTAATGGCTAGTTTTTGGTTGGTGTAATAGTATAATATACACAGGTAGTAAAAAAATTACGAACAAATGGAATAATACTTATTATTTTATATTGTAACCTAGGTTTCCACCCAAATTTGTATTGGTATATAGGGTTTATTAAGTAATAATTTTTTGCAGTTATGGTATAGCCATTTTGCTTACATATTTTTTCAAATCGTTCTATACTTATGGCAGTTTCTTTTACCTCAAGTAAGGCTTCTGTAGCTTCATTATTTTTTTGCAATATGGGTTTGTATAGTATGTTGGGCAACAAATGTATATAAGGCATTTTAGCTATCCATTTGGTATGGCATACCTGTTGGTGACCGCCCCAAGGCATGTACCACGGAGGAAAACCAAAAAATATTATGCCATCGGGTTTTAAAAACTCCTTCATCCAAGCTATCAGTTTTGATTGGTCATGTATATGTTCTATTACATCTTTAAGTACTATTATATCAAATTGGTTTTTAAAGTTTTCTTTAACATCATATATATTACTCGATATTAATTGTAGTTTCCCCTCACTTATTTCTTGTTGCAGCCATTGTTTGCCTACCGCTATACGACCTTCCTCCAATTCAACTCCAACAGCGGTACAACCCTTTGCTATAAATGCTTTAAGTACTCCAGCTTCGCCACAGCCAATTTCCATTACATGTGTTCCAATACCTATTTTTTTTGTTTTTTCAATAAATGGAATTACATAATCAGTTGCATTGTCAACTTGCATTTCAAAGTAGCGCTTTCTGTCGTTATGAAATTCAAACATAGTCTTTTAATAATTGATAATTGACAATTGATAATTGACAATGTTGGTGAATGTATATTTATTTATTTCGTTCAATTATTTTTATTTGAAATAGTAAAATATATTTTTTTTTTCTTATTACAAAGGCTAATTGTAACCATTTTATGTTGTTTTGTAATTGATAATTACCACTTTCATTTTTAATTGTCAATTAACAATTGCTTCATCGAGTTCCACCTTCAAATTATTAATAATAAAGTCTTGTCTTTCGCCTGTATT
This sequence comes from Chitinophagaceae bacterium, assembly GCA_043778255.1. Taxonomy (GTDB): domain Bacteria; phylum Bacteroidota; class Bacteroidia; order Chitinophagales; family Chitinophagaceae; genus JAYWGN01. The sequence goes on from JAYWGN010000066.1 coordinate 6,860, forward strand.
TTTGCCCATATAATACTCCAGTAAATGACTTATAGTAAGGTCGCCAGGCAGTATAACGGGTTGTAGTTTTATATCATCGTTTATAAATTGTACAAATTCATGTGGGCTTATTTCACCCAAACCTTTAAACCTTGTAATTTCTGGTTTGTTGCCTAATTTTACTACTGCCTTTTGTTTCTCATCTTCGTTGTAGCAATATATAGTTTGTTGTTTATTGCGTACCCTAAACAGTGGTGTTTCTAATATATACACATGACCATTTTTAATTAACTCAGGGAAAAATTGTAGAAAAAATGTCATTAACAATAACCGTATATGCATACCATCTACATCGGCATCGGTAGCAAATATTACATTGTTATACCGTAAGCCTTCTATGCCTTCTTCTATATTAAGTGCATGTTGTAGCAAATTAAATTCTTCATTTTCGTACACAATTTTTTTGGTAAGTCCAAAGCAATTGAGTGGCTTACCACGTAAGCTAAATACTGCCTGTGTGTCCACCTTACGGGCTTTGGTAATGCTACCACTGGCACTATCACCTTCGGTTATAAATATGCTACTCTCTAACTTTAATACATTAAAAGCTTCAGCATTTTTGCTGGGGCTTTCATCGTTAAAATGTACTTTACAATCTCTTAATTTTTTGTTGTGTAGGTTCGCTTTTTTGGCTCTTTCGTTGGCAAGTTTTTTTATGCCTGCCATATCTTTACGTTCTCTCTCACTTTGCTCTATTCGTTTTTTTAAGGCATCGGCTACAGCTTGGTTTTTATGTAAGTATATTTCCAAATCTCTACTCAAAAATTCTTGTATAAAAGCTTTCATACTTTGTCCACCTTCTTCTACGGCTTGGCTACCTAATTTTGTTTTGGTTTGGCTCTCAAACACTGGCTCTACCACCTTTACAGCTACGGCTGCTACTATACTTTGCCGTATATCGCTTACATCATAATCTTTTTTGTAAAAGTCTCTAATCGTTTTTACATAAGCCTCTCTAAATGCTTGTTGGTGTGTGCCACCTTGGGTGGTATATTGCCCATTAACAAACGAATATATTTCCTCACCATAATCGCTATTATGAGTAATGGCTACTTCTATATCGTAGCCTTTTAAGTGTATAATAGGGTAGCGTTGCTCCTCTTCATTTGTTTTGCGGCTTAGCAAATCTAACAAGCCATTTTTGCTTACAAAATTTTTACCATTCCAATTTATTTTGAGTCCAGCATTGAGGTAGCAATAATTCCAAATTTGGTTTTCAATGTATTCGGGTATGTAATAGTAGTGTTTAAATATTGTATCGTCTGGCGTAAATTCTACATACGTACCATTTTCTTGTTTGGTAGTAGTTTCTTTTTCATCTTTTAGTAAAATGCCTTTTTCAAAATAAGCTTGTTTCATTTTTCCTTCTCTATAACTACTTATTGTAAAGTGGTTGCTCAATGCATTTACTGCTTTAGTACCAACGCCATTAAGCCCTACCGACTTTTGAAACACTCTGCTATCATACTTGGCACCTGTATTTATTTTGCTTACTACATCTACTACTTTACCTAAGGGTACACCACGCCCAAAGTCCCTTACAGTAACGTTTTCTTTAGTAGTTACTATTTCAATCGTTTTACCAAAGCCCATTGTATATTCATCTATACAATTATCAACCACCTCTTTAAGTAGTACATATATACCATCGTCGGCACTGCTGCCATCGCCCAATTTGCCAATGTACATACCAGGCCTTAGCCGTATATGCTCCTGCCAATCGAGGGTTATTATACTGTCTTCATTATACTCAAAAAGTGGTTTATTTTCCGCCATTGTTAATTGTGGGTTATAGTTGCGAAATTAATGGTTTAGCATCAAACTACCATTGCAAATACTGCAATAATAAATAAGGCATAAATGCCAAAATATATGCCATAATGTGTAATTTGCAAGTATACAAATAAATACTATGGTACCGCTATTAAGAAACGAATTTAACGCACAATTTACCGAACAGAAATACGCTGACTATATGAGTAAAGTACATGCACTGCATGAGGGTTCATTAGATTTTAGAAACTGTGAAACTCCTATATACGTAGATGCTGCATTTACCCAAAAAATACTAGAAGCCTGTGAAAGTATAACCGATGTAATAGTAGCGCCAAACTTTAAAACCTTAACACAACGTGCAGTACCAAACAACTTGGCTGTACCTAATGAAAACGACCATACTCACTTTATTGCATTTGATTTTGGCATTTGCCAAAATGAGGAAGGTGGCTTAGAGCCACAACTGATAGAGATGCAGGGATTTCCTACACTATTTGCTTTTCAGGCTTACCATACAGCACTTACTAAAACGTATGCTAAAGTACCCAACACCCACGATGCTTATATGAGTGGTTACAATGAGGCCAGTTATTTGCAATTATTAGGCGAAATTGTATTGGGTAATCATGCTCCAGAAAATGTAATATTGTTAGAAATATTTCCTGAAAAACAAAAAACTAGAATTGATTTTTATTGTACCCAAATGGCTATTGGTATTGACTTTGTATGTGTAACTGACTTAATAAAAGAGGGCAATCAATTGTATTATTTACGCCAAGGCGTAAAAACATTAGTTAAGCGAATATACAACCGAATAATATTTGATGATGTAGCCCAACAAACACCCGAAGTGCAAGAAAAAGCAAAGGTATTATTTGAAAATATTGAGGTTGAGTGGGCGGGGCATCCTAATTGGTTTTATCGTATTAGCAAATACACTTTACCCTTTATAAAACACCCGTATGTACCCGAAACATTTTTTTTAAATGAAATAAAACAAGTGCCTGACAACTTGAGTGAGTATGTATTAAAGCCTTTATTTTCATTTGCTGGGCAAGGAGTTATTATTGACCTAGTGGCAGCCGATTTAGAAGCTATTACAGACCCCGAAAATTGGATACTACAACGCAAAGTAAAATATGCCGATGTAATTACAACACCCGACATACCCGCTAAAGCTGAAATACGTATATTCTATTTTTGGAAAGATGGTTGGGACCGACCCGTAGCTGTACATAACCTAAGCCGAATGAGCAAAGGTAAAATGATAGGTACACGGTACAATAAGGATAAAGAATGGGTAGGTGGAACGGTTAGCTTTTTTGAAAAATATTAAGTGGTTAAATACCTCTAAATTTTATTAGGTATCTTTATTTATTAAGTTAAATAAACTGGATACTCCAATCATTTTTTTGCTTATAAAACCCTCAGCATAAGCAACACCTATCATTTTGCCATACATTTTACTTCGGTACACTACACCATCCAAAAAGTTGGGGGTTGATATATAAGTTTCGGGTTCATCCAAATTAGGGTTGTGAAACTGTGTGGTATAGCATTTTATTGCTTCAATTTTTTGGTCGTGTACTGCACTTATATCTACTACAATATTAGGAGTTAAGTACCTATCCTGTACATAATGCAATACTTGCTTAGGTCGCCATGCTTCTTGTAGGGTATTGTTTTCCCAAGTTTCTATTTTGCGAAGCCCACTTAAAAAACAAGCATCGGCTACTAAATTAGCACCTTTGCCATGGTCGGGGTGTCTGTCTTCGGGGGCATTGCATAGTATAATAGCTGGTTTATATTTTCTAATTATTGCAATTATTTTTAATTGATTGGCTTTATTGTTTTCAAAAAAACCATCCTCCATTGCCAAGTTTTCACGTATGGTTACTCCCATTACTTTTGAGGCATTTTGTGCTTCTGTATGCCTTATAGCAGCACTACCTCTTGTACCCATTTCACCCTGAGTGAGGTCTATTATACCTACTGTTTTTCCACTATTTATTTCGGTAAGTAATGTACCTGCACAACTCAATTCTATATCATCGGGGTGTGCTCCAAATGCCAATATATCTAATTCCATATTATATTTATAACGTTAATGTTCAAAGATATTGTATGTTTTTATATTAGTTTTTAAAATATTTGATTAAATAATAGGAGTTTATAAAACTTTTATAACCTATTTAACGTTTATGTTTTTTTAAATTAAAAAATAAAATAAATGAAAAAAACAATTTTAGCATTTACAATGCTAGCAACTATTGGGTTTACTGCTTGTGAAGATGCCAAAAAAACTGAAGCTCCTGCAACAACTGAACCAGGCGCAACTGCAACTGAAAAGCCAAAAGAAGCAACAACGACTGAAGAAAAAGGTGTAATGGTAGGTGGTGCTAACATGGTACCAAGTAAAGATATAGTAGATAATGCTGCTGGATCAGCTGACCACACTACATTAGTAGCTGCTGTAAAAGCTGCTGACCTAGTAGAAACATTAAAAGGTGCTGGACCGTTTACAGTATTTGCTCCTACTAATGCAGCATTTGGTGCATTACCAGCAGGTACAGTAGAAGGTTTGTTAAAAGCTGAGAAAAAAGCTGACTTAGCTGGAATATTAACTTACCATGTAGTAGCAGGTGCTTTAAAAGCAGCTGACCTTAAAGATGGTCAAAAATTGAAGACTGTAAATGGTAAGGAACTAACAGTATCAGTAAAAGACGGTAAAGTAATGATTGATGGTGCTACTGTTACAATTGCTGATGTAATATCTAAAAATGGTGTTACTCATGTAATTGATAAAGTAATGTTACCTAAAAAATAAGGTTATTTTTTTAAATTTTAAAAAAGCTACACTATAAAAAGTGTAGCTTTTTTTTGTACCTATTTTTTTGAAAAATGAATTTTATTCTGAAGTATAAAAACATATTTTTGCAACTATATTTAACTAGCTTATTAATATGGTACAACATATAGTTTTATTTGGTGCAGGCAAATCGGCAACTGTTTTAATTAATTATTTAATACAACAAGCTGCTACCTTAAATTGGCAAATACATATAATTGATAATGATGAAGCAAACATTTTACAAAAAACTAACAATAGCCAATATGCTACACCACATGTAATAAATATAGAAACCGATACCGAAAAACGGGAAGCAGTAATTGCCAATGCCGCAATTGTATTATCGTTGCTACCTGCTAGTTTGCATATATTAGTGGCTAAAGATTGTATAAAGTATAAAAAAAATTTGCTTACCGCTTCATACATTGATGAAGCTATAAAAGCATTAAAAAGTGATATAGAAAGTAACGACTTATTGTTTTTGTACGAAATGGGATTAGACCCAGGTATAGACCATATAAGTGC
>JAYWGN010000067.1:0-57284 GCA_043778255.1 Chitinophagaceae bacterium
TTTCGTGCAATAACCTCAGTATTTTTTCGGTTTCATCTTCTACTTTTTGGTATCCTTTTTTACCTAATACAATATCCAAATTATTACTTTCGTCATATACTTTTTTAATAAATGCAGGGTATGTTTCGCCAATTTCAATTGGCTTAAATACATCGCTAAAGTGGAGCAGCCCTATATGTGTATGGTTAACTATACAGGCATACCCAATATTAGTTTGGCGATATATTGTTACGGTTACCGTATCTAACTCCTTTACAGTAAGGGTTTCATTTTGCAAAAGCACATCTATTTTTTCAGTGGCAGCTACTCGGCCAGTTTGTTCATCTATATATAACTTTACAAAGTAGTAGTTATCTTTATACATTGTATCTTTTTGTTTGCCCTTTGGCACAAATATATCTTTCATTAATCCCCAATCTAAAAATGCACCAAATGCTGCAGTGCTTACCACTTTGAGGTAAGCAATTTGGCCAATAGTTGCTAGTGGTTTTTGGGTGGTTGCTATTAACTTATCTTCACCATCGTGGTATATAAATACTGTAAGCATATCGTCAATAGCACAATTAGTTGGTACAAACCTTTTGGGTAGTAATATGCCTTTATCACCATCATCGAGGTAGGCACCAAAGTCAACAAACCTATCAACCCTTAGTGTATTGTATGCAGCTACTTGTATCATAACTTGTAAAATTACAGTAGAATTATTGCTTTGCTTTAAAAAATAATATTGGCTTTGCAAATGTTGCTATGGCTTTATTATATTTGCATATGGAGCAACATAAAGTAGTTATTATAACTGCACCAAGTGGTGCTGGCAAAACCACCATAGTTAAGCATTTGTTACAGCAATACAGCGATGTATTATCATTTTCCATATCGGCTGCAACCCGCTCTGCTAGGCATACTGAGCAGCATGGAGTGGACTATTACTTTATGACCGAACAAACATTTACCCAAAAAATAAATAATAACGAATTTGTAGAATGGGAAATGGTATATGAGGGCAAGTACTATGGCACACTTAAAGCCGAGTTGGAACGTATATGGGCTATGGGCAAAACCCCGGTGTTGGATATTGATGTAAAAGGGGCAATACATGTACAGCAGCAATACAAAAATAGTTCGTTAAGTATATTTATACAACCGCCAAGTGTAGATGCCCTTACACAACGGCTACAAAGTAGAGGTACCGAAACGGAGGCTTCGCTAAAAGCTAGGGTAGATAAAGCTAGTTATGAACTTACCTTCAAAAACCATTTTGATACAATAATTGTAAATGATATATTGGAAAATGCATTTGCCAAAGCAGCTACTGTAGTATTGGATTTTGTAAAACTAAAAGCCTAATTTTATACCTATGGAAATATCGCTTAACCCAATAATTGGTGTTGTAATTACATTGCTACTTATTGGTTTTTATCAAGGGTTAGAAATTGCATTTATAAGTGCCAACCGACTTAACATTGAACTCAAAAAAAAGCAAGGCAAACGGAGTGGAACTGTACTGGCTTACTTTATTGAAAACCCCTCAAAATTTATAGGTACTACCATTGTAGTTATTAATATATTAATAGTACTATACGGCTTATTTGTATATATGCTGCTGCAACAAATTTGGAAAACCTTACCTATAAATAACTACGGTATATTAGCATTAGATGTGTTACTAGCAGCAGGTTTGCTGCTGTTTGTGGTGTTTTTATTTAAGGCATTGTTTAAAGCCAATAACGATAAAATACTGAACAATACTTTTGTAATCATTATAATACAAAGCACTTATAATATATTTGGCAATATTGCCAATTTTTTTACAACGGTTAGCGAATCTTTTTTAAATATTATATTTAATAAAAACTTTAGAAACACGAAAGCCAAATTAAGCAAAACTGACCTCGAACAGTTTTTGGAACAAAGCAATATACACGATGTAGATGACCAAGAGTTTGATAAAGAGTTATTTGAAAATGCATTGCAACTAAGCGATACCAAAATAAGGCAATGCCTTATACCACGTAAAGAAATAATATCGGTAATGCAAGATGCTAGTATGGATACCGTAAAAGAATTATTTGTAACTACAAAGTTGAGTAAGTTAATAGTGTATAATAATAATATTGATACTATTGTTGGTTATGTACATCAGCTTGATATGTTTAAAAATGCCACTACAATTAACGAAATATTATTGCCTATACCAGCAATACCCGAAACAATGAGTGCTAGTGATTTAATTACCAAATTTACAAAGGAACGTAAAAGCATAGCTTGGGTGGTTGATGAGTTTGGCGGTACGGCTGGCATAGTAACTATGGAAGATTTGTTAGAAGAATTATTTGGTGAAATACAAGATGAGTACGATACCGATGAGTTGGTTGAAAAACAAATAGCTAAGGATGAATATATATTTAGCGGTCGTATAGAGTTGGATTATTTGCAGGAGCATTACCAACTACAATTTATTGATAACGACTCCGAAACCCTTAGTGGCTATATAATACAAGAGCATGAAACTATACCAAAGCAACGAGATAGAATAATAATAGGTAACTACGAATTTGAAATACTTAATGTAACCGATACCCATATAGAGATGACAAAATTGAGGGTATTGAAGTAGCAGAGTTGTACCATTAAGTATTATATATTGGCAAATGGGTAATACTATTTTATGGCAATACAAAAGTTATAATAACACTGAAACAATAATTATATTAAAAAAAGAGCCTCCATAATTGGAAGCTCTTACATACAACCTATAGGATTGGTTATTGCTTTATAAAACTACCTTTTTCATTTATCACACCATCACTAATTTGTAAAAAGTATTTGCCAGTAGGCAAAGCCTGTACATTTAGTTTAAGAGGACTTGTATTTTGTATTGAGGTTTGTATTATTTGTTTGCCTTGTGCATCAAATATTGCAATTAATACAGTTTTTTCTTTACCCGAAAAATCAAGCTGTATAAGTGTTGTAGCAGGATTAGGATATATAGTAAGTGTTCCTTTTTGTTTTTGAAATACTTTTACTATTTCACTATATTTGAATTTGCCGTCTACATCCATTTGCTTTATACGATAATAATTAATGCCATTGGCAGCCTTTGTATGTATATAGTTATAAGTACTAACAATACTTGAATTTCCTTTAGCTGCTAAACTACCAATTTTTACAAAGTTAACGCCATTGATACTCCACTCAATATCGAATAGCAAGCTATTTGTTTCTTGAGCAGTAGCCCATTGTATAATCGTATTATCAGTAGTTAATAACTGTGCTTTTATATATAGCCAAGTAACTGGTACTACTAACCCAACATTGAATGGCATGGCATTATCAATACTCCAAGGGTTTTGTTTGCTACGAATGTGTAAAAAATGTGTCCCTGTTATTAAATTATTGGGAATATTGATGTTGATATTATTTAGAACTTCAGTAATATTAGTACCACTTACAGTTATGGGGTTAGCTAAACCAATGCCTGGGTCTTCATCAATATAGTATTCCAAATTTTGCAATGGTGCAGCTGGTGGTTCAGCATCAGCATACCTAAAGTTTTGATCCATTGCAAACACCCCTAGGTTTACAATGCTAGGTACATTATTTGTTGTAAATACCCTTGCATACAATTGGTGAATACCTGGCAGTACACCCAGTAAACTTACAGTAGTATTTGGTGTACTATTTTGTGTAGATGCCGTAAATGCTAACGGCTGAATGTTGTTAGTAGTTACACTATCTAAGTAAAACTCGTATCTATTTATAGCTGTAGCTGCTGCAGGAACATTTGTATATAGATTATCTCCCTCCATATAAAAATTACCAAGGTTGGTTACTGATGGTACGCCATTGATAGTAATAATTTTTGCATACAATTGGTGCACGCCCGACGTTACTCCTGTGAGATTTATAGGGGTAGATGGCGTACTATTATTAGCAGCAGCTATAAATGCTAATGGCTGCTCATTTACAGTACTCACACTATCTACAAAAAAACTGTACTTATTTATTTGCACAGCAGTAGCAGGTGCATTGCTATAAAAGTTATTACCCGCCATAAAAAAGTTGCCAATATTAGTAATAGATTCTACACCATTTTGATTGGACACTTTAACGTACAATTGGTGCACACCTGAGGTAGTACCTGTAATATTTATAGTAGCGGCAGGGGTAACATCTGTAAAGCCTTCGGCAAATGGTAGCACTTGCTCATTTACTGCACTCACACTATCTACATAAAACCGATACTTATTTATTTGTGAAGCAGATGCAGGTGCATTGGCATATTGAGTGCCTCCTTCCATATAAAAATTACCAAGGTTGGTTATAGAAGGCACACCATTGGTAGCTACTACCTGTGCATACAATTGGTGTACACCCGAGGTAACGCCAACAAGGCTTATTGCAGTAGCGGCGGTTGTGTTACCATTGGTGGCTGTAAAAGCCAACGGCTGAATGTTTACAGTACTCACACTATCTACAAAAAAATTGTATTTATTTATTTGCGTAGCGGCTGTAACTGTGTTGGGGTATGGGTCTTGCGTAGGCAATTGTGCCTTAGCATATAGCTGCACTACACAAGCTATTAGTAAAATGATTAGTTGCTTCATCTTAATTTTTTTTACAAGATGAATAATTAATTATTGCTGCTGCTGCTTACTGATATCGTCATTGTAGCTGCACCATTACTTACGGTAGCAGGTACGGCCAATGCTGTAATACGTGGTATGTTAGGAAAGCCACCTCTGCGGTAAGGGTCGGTAGCACCAAAAGCACCACAAGCCGGTGTAGTTACCGTAGCACCACCAAATGTAGTACCACTCTCGCCGCCGGCAGTTGCTACATTGGCTACTGGTTCTAATTGAAAACGAGTTTCTACATCAGACCCTGTACCATCTATATTTATTCTATCATTGAAAGTAGTTCCTGCTACAAATGTATTATTTGTAGCACCCACAAATATCGGTGCCATATTTTGTGCAAATAAATTACCACTATTAGCACCTGTATTGGTTACCTGAGCATTTTGTGCATTGCTGGGGTAGCTTAGTATATTGTTTCTAAACACATTGTTGCCACTATTGGCTATTGTACCAAAATCTAAATTGCCAATAAAAATATTGTTGGCAATAAAAAAGTTAAAACAGTTTAATTGGTTGGGTTGGTTAATTACATTATTGCGTATTAAACCTTTTACTTTTTGACCAAGAGTAATACCAACTATATTAAAATTTCCTGCACTACTGATTATACAATTCTCTATGGCAACACTTACGCTAAAAGCAGTGGCAGCGAAAGATTGTTCGGATACAATAAATGTTATAAAACACTTATCTAGCCTTATACCTGTGGCATTAGCCGTGTAGCCAAAAAGCGTAAAGTTGTTCATTAAACAACGAGTAATAATAATGTTAGATACATTGGTTGTAAAAATGGTGCCATTAATTTGAAAACCCGATATAGTACTACCTGCACTACCTGCAACAAATTCAACTTGGCCAGTAAAAGCATTTTGTGTGTTGGCTTGCATACCTGCATTTTGAGCTAAAAAATAACCATAACCAAAAATGGAAACTTGTTTATTTACGATAAAATTATTGTAAGCAAGGTTCGATGGTTCTACATAAATGCTATCGCCATTGGCAGCCTCGGGGTCTGATGCAGAGTTTGTACCATTAAATAAAGTAGTAACCTGTAATACGTCACCATCTAAAGTAGGGCTATTATTTACTCGCCATATTTTGGCTTGTGTAGTAATAGCTAATAATACAATTGTTGTAAGGAGTAATAACTTTTTCATTTTTTAAATTTTATTGTTGTTTTTTAATATTGTAAAATTAGTGGCGTTGGTTGTGCTGTACAATCCCTAATTGTAGGTATTTTTAGTTTGTTTAGGTATAGCAGTGTTTTGTTTCAATCTCTTACTCCTTTACAAATACTTGGGTGTACAAATTTGTTCCCACTATTAGCCTTACCCAATAAATGCCTTTTGAAAGGGCTTGCACTAGCACTTTTTGTGTACCTACTCCCTGCAAAGTTGCAGCTTTTACTACCGCTCCTTTGTTATCCAATATTTGCAAGGCAACCATCTCTGTGGTTATTGGATATTGCAAATACAACCAATCAACAACAGGGTTTGGATATATAATTAAGCTATTAATAATACTTTGGAAAGTAATGGCAACTATTTTGCTATAAGTAAACCTACCATCTATATCTATTTGTTTAAGTCGGTAGTAATTGTTACCGAGTAATGGGGTTGCATCTTTAAACATATAATTATTATTGCTACTAGTATTTGCAGCAGTTACTCTTCCAATTTTTTCAAAGGCTACACCTTCTTTACTCCTCTCAATTTCAAAATGCAAAGTGTTTATTTCGTTGGTAGTTTTCCATTGCAGCATAACTGTATTGTTTATTTTTTTACCCGTAAAGCTTAAAAGTGTTAGCGGCAGTGTATTTAACCCCCCCGTGCTATTGGCTAAAATAAAATCGCTAAAGCTGGTAAATGTATTGCTTGTTATATTGCCATTATTATTTGCTGTGCCAATGCCACCAATATCTAACCAATTGCTGCCTCCATTGTCTTTTGCTATTCTTAGGTTAGCTGCATCAAACACGCCATCACCAGTGTTATAATTTATTTTTATAGTTGCATCTACAAAATTGCTTGGGTTTTTTGTAAGTGTAATGTTGTGATAGTAGCTGCTATTCACTTCTGCTAAGGTTATAGGTAATGATCTTGTAGTGGCTGCACCAAGTACCATCTTGGCTTCGTACTCCACATCGTTATCAAAACTATTTTGGTTGGCAAGTAGGGTTACCGGTCGGTACAATCCATTTACCCCTAGTGGAAATAAAATAGGGTTGGTGCTGCTAAATTCTTGCCTACGCAATATTCCTTCTATATAACTATTGGCGTTACCACCTTCTATTATTGGGCTAAAGCCAGCCACCATTGTTAAAAAATTTGCTGCATTTACTTTTACTATTCCGTTCAATAAACTTAGGTTGTTTTCAATTTTTAAGTTGCCATTTACTAATAGCCCTTGGCTGTTGTTTACAATTAATTTACCAATAGTACCATTGCCGCTAATTATTGCAGCCGTGCTATTTTCAAAAACTTTTACACTGTCGGTTTCCATACTAATGTTATTTATTAGCGTACCGAGTAGTAAAATATTGGTGGAGTTTCTACCTACAAATGTGCCTGTATTGTTTTTAAATATGCCTTTAATGGTAAGCTCATTATCAGGTATGGTTTTGTACAAAGCTATATCAGTATTTACACCGGTAACTTCTACATTGCCTGTAGGCTCCACCACCAACTGGTCTAAGGGAATACTTTTATTAATATTTACATTGTGCATAACCCAAATGCTATCATCCCCTTTGTTAGGAAAACGGGTTGCAGGGCTAAATGTATTGCTGCTAATGGGGCGACTTTCCCATATATTTTTATCAGTAAATACACCGTTGGCAATGCTCCTAAACTGAAGAGGTGTTTGGCAAGTTAGGCTGCCTAAAAAGCCACCTGCAATTCCACCTGCAACAAACTCAATTGTAATATTACCACTTGGGTTGCTTGATACAAATTCATATTTAACAGCTGGGGCAGTTGTATTGTCTATTCTACCAATTCTGTTTGCAAATACATTATCGCCATCATAAATAGTAATTCTGCCAAACTGGGCTAAGCTAAATTTATTGATGGTTAATTTTAATTTTTTACCAGCATCTGTTGGGGTATATGTTTTGGTAAAATTATTGTTAGTATGGTTTGCTGTAAAGCCGCCATTATCGTAAAAGCTAGTATCGCAAACTGTGGTAACTGCATCGCTAATTAATAAACCTGTGGCATACGATGTGGTAATTATGTTTGAAAAAACACTAGAGCAGCCATCTGCAAGCCTTGTATAAAATGCCTTGTGGGTTACATTTCCGCCAAAACTTGAGGTTGCAGAGAAAGTATACGTTGTGCCACCGTTTGTTGCCACACCGCCTGTATTGCTACTTTGCCAAATTATGGTATGACCAGCTAGTGCAGGTACGGTAACCACTATACTAAAATCGTTTTTATAACTCAATATACTATCTACTGTTGCAATGATGGGTGCTTCAGGCACACCTAAACTTTTTACTTTTATTACCACACTATCCATCAATGTACAGCCCCTATAATCTACCCCCGATGCATAATAAGTGGTTGTAGCATTTGGGGAAACGGTGAGTGTAGCTGTTGGAGAAAACGTACTGCCATCACTTGCCGAAGTAAAGTTTAATGGACTTCTTAAATATGGCGATGCTATAGAAATTGTAACTGAGGTGTTTGGGCAAATACTATCTATTGGTACGCCACTAAAAGTAATTTTGGTAAAAATAGCAAATTGTACACTATCGTTAATTGACTCAGCATCGGCAGTACAAATAGTTTTTGCTGAAAAAATATGGTTGCCCTTTGAGGTAAAATTATAACTGTTTAAAAGCGTTACTGTATCTCTTCCACCTGCTGCAATTGTGCCTGTATTTTTTATAAAATTAAATGGAACAGTAGTATTAGTAACTTCATCTTTTACAAAGCCTGTAACGGTTACAGGGTTAGTTGCATAATTATGTACTTGGTTCGAAAAATTACGAATAGTAGCTTTTACAATTTCGTTATTTGTATAAGCACATCTTGGTGAGGTGATGGTTTCAAAACCAATATCTACTGCATCGGTTTCTTGAATAACGGTAAATAAAGGGTTGAAAGAAGTTGGGCTTTCACCCCAAGTACTTGCATCCAAAGCGGCCGTGTATATTTTTTGAGGCAACTTTGGGTATTGGTTAAAAAAAGATAAAGCCATATTTGATGCTTCTCTTTGTGCCACAACAATATAATAATCTCCTGTAACAGCAATGCCAGTGCTTACAGGCACTACGACTTCGTTTTGGTTGTTGGTTCTAAATGTTGGGGATATAAATAATGGACTACTGCTTGGGCTACTACTTGTACCATTGTCTTCATAAATACGTACATCAACTAAAATATTATTGGTATTAAACGACGTTCGAATTTGTGATAAATTTCGAGTACCTGTACCAAATATTTTTGTTGCAAACATAGATGTTACAGCATTAAAACCTACCCCACTTGTAGATTTTTTATCGTTGTTATATAATTTTACCACATTTTGGGTAACCGTTTGGTTGGTTTGCAGGCTGTTGTTCTCCACCCTATCATCTACAGTTGGGTTTACAGAAATGGTAACCGTTTGCAAGCCTTTGGCTGCTGCCACAAATGGGGTAAAGCTAACTACTTGGCTACCACCTGTTGATAAATTTGCAATTAGTATAGTTTCGGTATAACTGTTAGCACCCGCAACTGTAAGGGTTACGGGTATATTTGTATTGGCTGATGTGCCTTCATTTTTTATAAGTGCTTGTATATTTTTACCAATAGTTGGTGTTTGTGGTGCAGCATCATCTACATATAATTTGGCCACATTAATATCGTTTGCAAGCCTTACAAAATACATAAACGATGTGCCGTTTATGGGTGATACTGCTTTTTCTATTAAAAATATTCTACTATTGGTGCTTGCAGGGTCTTCAAAATTTCCGTAATCAAATTTTATTATTGCATTACTTTTAGTGTAAGAAATAAAATTGCTACTACTTGCTTTTATACCAATAGCACTGCCCCTTGTAACTGAAATATTGCTACTTTGTAACCATGTGCCATAAGCCATTTCAATATTATTGGTGGTCTCGTACAGCTTTACTTGAAACTCCATATTTTCAAACTGGTGTTGTAGTGTGCTGCCTAAATTATCGGCATCTCTAAGGTTTTTCCATTGTATAGTTGTTATCCTATTTGGTGCTGTACCTGTTGTAGCAATATGGAATTTTGGTGCCGCTATACCTTGCACTAAATCTAAAAAAAGCGGCATTACAATATTTTGAAATGCAGTAGTGGTATTGGTAAAAACATTGGCATAAGAGTTAAATGGGCTTGGTGCAATTACAGTACTTGCACCTGGAGCAATATTGCCAAATTTTAAAACACCATCAGCATGTATCATAACTTCTGTAAATACTGAGCCATTAAATGTAAAATTAAAACCAATACTTTGTGGAGTGGTACTGTTGCCGTTTTCAGCATTTGTCATGGGTATTGCAGTGCCAGTACTTTCAATATCTGTATATGTGCTGCTGTTTATTTTTGTATTTGTAAAGCTGTAGTTGCCTTGGGCATTGGCATATTGGCAAATAAACAGTGTGATAAATAGAAGGGATATATATTTCATAATTCTTTTTTTACACTTCAAAATTACTTTGTGTAAAAATTTTATATATACCTAATACTAGTGAAATATAAAATGGCTATTGCTGCATATTTTTATAATAATAAGCTATGGCTTCGCCAAGAGAAGAAACGTGTAGTTTTTCGTATATGTGCTTGGCATGTGTATTTACGGTATGAAAGCTTAGGAACAATTTATCAGCTACCATTTTATAACTCTGCCCTTCGGCTAATAGTGTTAATACTTGTTGCTCTCTATCCGATAAAGGATTTTTTTGTTGCTGTGGTTTAAAATAGGCCAACACTTTTAAGGCTATACTTGGGTTCATTACTGCACCACCTTCGTACACTTCTTGTATGGCTTGTAATATGCGTTGTGGGCTATCTTTTTTAAGTATATAGCCACTAGCACCGTTTTTAATACATTCAAATATTTTATCGCTATCGTCAAATACTGTTTGCATCAGCACTTTTATGTGAGGATGGTTTTCTTTAATTTTTTTTAATCCTTCTATACCATTTACCATAGGCATATTAATATCCATAAGCACCACATCGGGAAAATAAGTTTCCATATCGGTTAATGCGGTAGCACAATTTTCTGCCTCACCTGCAAACTGAAGTTCGGGGCTGAGGTCTAGCAGGGCTTTCAGGCTGTCTCTCCTTGCTAAGTTATCGTCGTATATAAATACTTTTATCAATACCCAAAATTAGTTTTTATTGCTTTAATGGCAGTACCTAATATTAGGTATATGGCTTACAAAGCAGTAATGGGAATAGATGCCGAAATGGTAGTACCTAGGCTTGGTGCTGATACATAATTAATAGTGCCTTGCAATTCTTTAACCCTGTACTCCATATTTTTTAATCCATTACCATTGGTGGCTGTCGCTATATTAAAACCAATGCCATTGTCGGTAATAGCTAGCACTACTGCAGTATCCGTTACAAGTATGCTTAAGTTAGCTTGGGTTGCTTGGCTATATTTTGCAATATTATTCATGGCTTCTTTTGTTATTAGCAAAATGTTTTTACGGGCTTGTACATTTTGCAATAGCTTATCTATATTATCATCTATAGTGTAGGTAATGTTTATATTTTTATCGCCTAATAATTCTGCCCCATAGTTTTTTACTTTAGCTTCCAATGTAGTTGTACCATCGGCACTGGTTTTCATACTCCACACTATATCATTCATATTTTCCATAAGCAACTTACTTTGTACAGCAATTTTGTTAACCATCTCTATGGCTTTTGGGGTATTGGTGACCATATTTTTTTCGGCTATGGAACTATATATTTGTAGGCTACTAAGTGAGGCTCCTATATCGTCATGCAAATCTTGACTTATTTTTTGCCTCAATGTGCCAGCAGCAATTTTTTGATTTAGTAAATATCTATATAGTATAAAACCAAGCCCACAAAGTACAAATGCTATTAATACAATTATAAGCCGAGTATTGGCTAATTTTTGTTTTTGTCTTGCCTCGTTTACTTCTAACGATAATAATCTTTTTTCGTTTTCAACACCTGCTTTCAATATTGTTTTTAGCTGTGTATTGTTATTTTTCAAATTTTCCGCTTCTAGTTTCGATTTTAGTTCTAAAGCTTTAACTAATGCAATATTGTCATTTTTATTTTTATAAATTTCAATAGCATTACCAATAAATTGTAACGAGTAGTACCTATTAATATTAGGATGATTACCTAATAATTGAAACCCTTCGTTTAATTTATTTGTTGATTGCGAATAATTACCCATTGCATTATAAGCCTTTGCAGTAGCACCATAGCACAACAACTCCACATCCATATCTTTAGATTTGATGGCAGCTACTTTACATTTTTCAAAATGGTATAAGGCACTATCATATTTTTGCAAAGCTAAAAAAATATCACCTACACTCTCATGCCCTACTGCAATGCCTCTACCATCATTTATATCAGAGGCTTTTTGTAATGATATTTTGCTTTTGTATAAAGCACTATCAAACTGCCCTATTTTATAGTATGCTTCGCTCATATTGCCATACAAATGGTGTGGCTTGGTAAGGCTTAAATATTGAGTTGGGTAAGGTGGTTGCCTAGTATAGCGTAATCCATTTTTATAAAATGGAATAGCTTTTTTACAACTATCTATATTCATATAAAATAAGCCCAAAAAATTATAGCTATCTGCTAACAGTAAACTATCGTTTAAATCTTGCGCCATTTGCAACCCTCTATAACTTTCTTGCAAACCAAGTTGTTGCAAATCGTTGTAATAGTAAACTTCCGCTTGCCTTGTAATTAAAAAATAATTAAACAGCAATGCTTTTTTTGCTGGTAATATTTCATATATTTTGTTAAGCCATATTTGTGCTGAGTCGTACTGTTCCACATTCATATATTCATCGGCTATAAAAAAAGCGGTACGTATATATGCATCTTCTTTTATTGATTTATTAAAAATATTTTTTGCCGAATCAATTGCAGTTGTTTGTGCAATAGGGTTTATGCAACATGTACATAGTAGTATCAAAAAAAAGCCAATTTTTTTATGTAAATAAGAATTCATTAGTAAGGCAGATGGTAACAACAAAGCTACATAGTAATACAATTGGGTATTAAATATTTTTTTTGTGTATGGAAAAATTAAAATTAGTTATCTTAAAAATGGGTTGATTTATACCAATAACTACCACATCAATATATTTACTCTAATACTTTGTAACTTTGTGTATAACATAAATGTTATGATAAATGGTGCTACCCAAAAGTAAAATTATATTAGGCATTGACCCTGGCTCCATTATAATGGGTTATGGTGTTATAAAGTGTACAGGCAATACAGTAGAGTTGGTAGATATGGATGTGCTAAAGCCAGGAGCACAAAAAGATATATACAAACGACTATACCTTATATACAATACCGTAAGTGGTATTATAAAAAAATACAAGCCTACGGAGTTTGCCATTGAAGCCCCATTTTTTGGAAAAAATGTACAGAGTATGCTTAAGCTTGGCAGAGCACAAGGGGTAGCTATAGCAGCTGCAATGCAAGCTGGGCTTGAGGTTACAGAGTATAGCCCCAAAAAAGTAAAACAAGCAGTTACCGGTAATGGTAATGCTAATAAGGAGCAAGTATGGAGTATGCTACAATCCATACTGCATATAAAAGATAAACCAAAATACTACGATGCTACCGATGCTTTAGGTGTGGCAATATGCCATTATTTCAACAACAAAAACCTTATAGAAGCTAATACAATAACCCCAACACGAAAAACCTCAGCTACTACCAAAAAAGTAAGTTGGGAAAGCTTTGCAACACAAAACCCAAACCGTATAAACAAAAAATAACCTACAAATTATGAATCCCAATAGCCTTATATTATTTGATGGTGTATGTAACTTTTGTAACTACTGGGTTAACTTTGCTATAAAGTATAACCCCAAAAAAGATTTGTTTTTTTCACCTTTACAAAGTGATTATGCACAGCAACAATTAGTGGCACACCATGTAGGTATTAGCAATTTAAGTTCTGTTGTATTTATACATAATAATAAGGTATATACCCAATCGTCGGCTGCATTGGCTATATGTAAGCATTTGCAATACCCTTACCGAGCTTTTTATATATTTATTGTAATACCAAAGTTTATACGAGATTTTGTGTATAATATAATTGCCAAAAACCGCTACCGTTGGTTTGGCAAAGCCAATAGTTGTATAATGCCTACTGCAGAATTAAAGCAACGATTTTTGTAAAATGATTAACAAATAATAGCTGAGTACATTATGGAAATAGGTATAATTTACATCTACCTATATTAATAAAGCTATGAAATATTTATTATTACTACTACTTACAGTTGGGCTTGGTGTAAGTATTGGTGCACACTATTACAACAACAACATTTCACCAAAGGTGGCCATTAATATACCAGTTGCAAAGCCACCAATTATACTGCTTAAAAAAACAGTAGCTAACTTAAAAAAATATGCGGCTGCTCATGGTTATAATACTCAGTATGTATTTGTAATAAATATGGCAGTATCAAGTGGCAGCAAACGATTTTACATTATTAATTGCACTAACGACAGTATTGAAAACAGTGGCCTAGTAGCACATGGTAGTGGTAGCGAAACTAAAGGTGGTACTCTTACATTTAACAATACAATTAACAGCCATGCAAGTAGCATTGGCAAGTACAAAATTGGCAATAGCTACCAAGGTACATTTGGCTTAGCTTATAAGTTATACGGGCTAGATGCTACTAATAGTAAGGCTTTAGAGAGGTTTGTGGTATTGCATAGCCACAGCTGTGTGCCTAATTATGAAGTACACCCACAGCCTATATGTGTAAGCTGGGGTTGCCCTACTGTTAACCCAATTTTTTTGCAAGTATTGCAAGGTTATATAAGCAAAGCTACCAAACCAATACTACTCGATATTGAATGTATACAATAAAAACAACAATACTTATAGGCTCATCATTTCTTTAAACTTTACCGTTTGTCGGCGGCTTACTTCTATTTTATCGCCACCTTTAAGGTCTATTATTAAGCCCCCGTTAAAGTAAGGTTCTACCTTATCAATACTGTTGAGGTTTATTATGTGTTTACGGTTGGCTCTAAAAAAAGTTTTAGGGTCAAGCCTTTCTTCTAATGCATTTAATGACTTTAATATAAGCGGTTTGTTAGTACCAAAAAAAACTCTAGCATAGTTGCCTACACTTTCAAATAATCGAATTTCGCCTAGCTTTACAAACCAACATTTTTCACCATCTTTTACAAATACTTGATCTTTATCGGTTAGCAAAGTTCGGGTGGTACTCAGCTGTTCTTCTTTTTCTTCGGCTACTTTTAATTTGTGTATAGCTTCGGCTAATCGTAGTGGTTCTATGGGTTTCAACAAATAGTCCAAAGCATTTACCTGAAAGGCTTTAAGGGCATACTCATCATAAGCTGTGGTAAATATTACATGGGGTGCTTTATCTAATTCTTCTAACAAATCAAAGCCTGTTTTGCCGGGCATTTGTATATCCAAAAATACGAGGTCGGGGTTATGTTCTTCAATTTTATCAATAGCTTCATTTACATTACTTGCTTCGGCTATTACCTCTATTTCGGGGTGTTGCTTTAGTAGCTTATTAAGTTCGGTACGGGCTAGCCTTTCATCGTCCACTATTATTGCTTTAAGTGTCATTGTCGTGTTATTTATATATTTATTTTTATAGGTAGGTTTACAGTTACTTGTACTGTGTTAGGTGTGGCTTGTAATATAGTAAAGTTGGCATTTTTGCCAAATAATAATTTTAGCCTATCTTCTGTACTTTTAAGCCCAAAGCCATCACTATCAACCGAGGGTATTAAGGTACCAGTATTTATTATTTTTAGCTGGTAATGGTCCATTACAAAGTCGCTATAAATGGCTATTGTACCGCCATTTATTTGTTTGCTTATGCCATGCTTAATGGCATTTTCTACCAATATTTGTACCATCATTGGTGGTACTAACTGGTCCAAGGTATCTTCATCAATATGTAGGCTTACTTGTAGCCTATCTTCAAATCTTATTTTTTCGAGGGCTAGGTAATCTTCTACTATTTTAAGTTCTTTTTCGAGGGTAACCGTTTCGTTTTTTTCGGCTTGCATACTACTACGAAGTAGGTTGCTTAACTCGGTTATAGCACCTCTTGCCCTTTCGGGGTTTTCATCAACCAATGCCCTTATACTATTGAGGCTGTTAAATATAAAGTGGGGGTTTATATGAGCTTTTATAGTTTTAAGTTCCAGTTCTTTAACGGTAGTTTCTAAGCGTATTTGTGCCATTTGGTCGGTACGGCTACGGCCCACATAGTGCCATACTATGTATATCAAAAACCACAAAGCTGTTAATAGTATAGTGAATAAAATTGTGGTTAATTGACTACGGTTGGGTATTACCCATTTGCCTTTATCGTTGCGGTATAGGCCTGTTGTTTTTTTTATTTCATTGTTAATAGCTACTATTTGTTTGTTAGTAGTATCCTTATAATTGTTAATGGTAATACCGGCTTCTTTTTCTTTATTTTCAGCACCCTGTATTCGTATATGATTGCGATATTCATCTAAGGATACATTAAATTTTTGTTCAAAAAAATCGCTACCAAAGTGTAAGGCAATGCCACTAGTAAAGGCAACAATAATAAATACAGAGAACAGTTTATTAATAGGCAAATCCAACCATTTAATCTTTTTTAGGCATAGCCTAAATATATGTGTAATGGCAATAGCACAAATAAATGTAATAGCCGAAGCTACCAAAAATTTGTACTGAGCATTTTGTATTTGTAATAGGGTTTGCTTTTCGTTAGTAGGGTTGGTAAAAAGCCGATCAAAAAACTCCTTATATACTACCAAATTGGAGTATACACCAAATGCAAACCACAAGCCCCAGCCTACAATTTGGAAAGTCCAGTAACGCCAGTTAATATACTTCATACTATAAAGTTATTGTTATATTAGTGTTGGCACACTAAAATAGGTATTAGTGGCAAAATGCTTATGCTAGGCGGTTTGTATTAGGGTTGTATATAGTGATTAAAATAAAAAATTTGTAGATGTATTAAATAGTATGTATTTCATTACAAGAAATTTTTTTATAGTAAAACTTGTGAAAAGAATATTATTTGCAAAGCAACACTATAATTTATATACTCTCACATAATCAATTTCAAATGTAGCAGGAAATATAGCATCGTTAATACCATTAGTGCCACCCCAATTGCCACCTACTGCCATATTGAGTAAAAAGAAAAATGGTTTGCTGTAAGGCCAGTTATTATTGGTTGGGTTGGTAGGTTTGTTTACTGCATACACAATATTGGTTGGGGCATCTATATAAAATTTTAGGTTATTTTCTGTCCATAATATACCATAGTTATGAAACACATTTTCGGCATTAGCCAGTGCAATTGGGCCTGAGCTTAGGGTGTTATTCAGTGTCCAATTATTGGCGTTGGAGTGTAAGGCACAGTATATTTTATGTGGGTCAAAACTAACGTATTCCATAATATCTATTTCACCACATTTGGGCCAATCAACTGCTGCTACATCGTTACCGAGCATCCATATAGCTGGCCAAAGTCCGTTGCCAAGGCTTGGTGGTAGCTTGGCTCTTATTTCGTATTGCCCATATTCAAATGCTTTAATACTGTTAAGCCTAGCCGATGTATAATTACCTACTTGCTGAGCAACACCAGTTTTTTTGGCTATTATTTTTAATGTTCCATTGCTTACTTCTACATTGCCCGAGGCGGTATAGTTTTGCAGTTCATTGTTACCCCATCCACTTTGTCCATTTTCAAATTTCCAATTGGTCATATCTAAAGTAGTGCCGTTAAATTCGTCACTAAATATCAAAGTTAGCTCAGTAGTGTTAGTGGGTGTATTATTTTTATTTTTGTTGCAGGCTAGTAATAACAATAGTAGCGTTATAGTTAGTAGTGTTTTCATTGTATTGGGGTAAATGCATTTGTTGTGTATAGCAATTCTAATAATTTATTTAGTACAAATATGTAGCGTAGTAGTTAACAATATATAATAACTATTTAATAAAGTTAAGCAACAGTAATTGCATTACCAAATGTGCTACTATCAAAATGTCCAACATCTTTTTTTAAATTTTATTTTTAATTTCAAGGTTAGTGGTGTTTAAGTAGCTACAAAACCCACATTTACCCCCAATAAGCAAAAAATGGCTACCAGTATTGGTAGCCATTTTATAAGTTGTGTGCTTTGGTTAGTGCTTATTTAGCTTCACCATCGTCCATTTTCTTTTTAAGGTCGGCTAGTATGCCTATGTCGCCTAAGGTAGTTTTTTCTACTTTGGCTTGTAGGTCTTTCACCGCTTTTTTAGTTTTTTCGCTTTCTACTCGTTGTTCTTTTCTTTCAGCTTGTACTTCACCTTCTTTTACAGCTTCCCACATACGAGTATGGCTTACTATTATTCGTTTTTCATTACGGTCAAATTCTATTACCATAAACTGTGCAGTTTCGTCTGGTACTATTGTTTTGCCGTCTTCTTTTACCAAATGCCTAGCCGGTGCAAATCCTTCTAAGCCGTATGGCAATTGTACTAAGCCACCTTTATCATCTTTTTTGGTGAGTATTGCTTCATGTACACTTCCTACAGGGAATGTTTCGCTAAGGCTGTTCCAAGGGTCTTCTTCTAGCTGCTTGTGGCCTAATTGTAGTTTACGGTTATCCTTATCTATATTTAATATAATTACTTCAATTTCGGCACCGTTTTTAATATATTCACCTGGGTGGTTAAATCGTTTGATCCAACTTAGGTCGCTTATATGTATCATACCACCTATACCTGGCTCTATTTCTACAAATACACCATAAGCTGTAATGTTTTTAACTGTGCCTTTGTGTTTACTTTCCAACGGAAATTTACTTTCAATTTCACTCCAAGGGTCTTCTGTAAGTCCTTTTATTGAAAGGCTCATTTTACGAGTGTCCTTATCAAGTGTTACTACTTTTGCATTGTGCTCATCGCCTAATTTAAAGTATTCTCTTGCATTTATTGGTGTGTTAGCCCAAGTTATTTCACTTACGTGTACTAGGCCTTCTACACCTGGTTGTATTTCTATAAATGCACCATAGTCTTCAATGTTTACTACCTTACCGGTTACTGTACCGCCTTCGGCTAAACCTTCTGGCAATACCTCCCAAGGGTGTGGCGTAAGTTGTTTTAAGCCAAGGCTTATACGTTTTTTGTCATCATCAAAATCCAATACTACTACATTAATTTTTTGGTCAATGCTTAGTACTTCGTTAGGATGGTTTATACGGCCCCAACTAATATCAGTAATGTATAATAATCCGTCAAGTCCACCAAGGTCCATAAATGCACCAAAGTCGGTAATGTTTTTAACGGTACCTTCAAGTACTTGACCTTTCTCTAATTGACCAATTATAACTGCACGTTGTGCTTCCATATCGCTTTCTATAAGGGCTTTATGGCTTACTACGGCATTCTTTATAGTTTCGTTTATTTTTACTACTTTAAACTCCATTGTTTTACCTACAAACTGATCGTAATCGGTTACAGGTTTTACATCTATTTGGCTTCCTGGTAGAAATGTTTCCATACCATACAAATCAACAATAAGTCCACCTTTAGTTTTGCTAGTAATATAACCAGTAACTATTTCGCCAGATTTGTTAACGGCTACTATTTTTTCCCAAGCCCTTACAGTACGAGCCTGTTTACGGCTAAGGTGTAAGTTACCATCACGGTCTTCTTTTTCTACCACCATTATTTCTACATCATCACCAATTTTTATGCCCTGCAAATCTCTAAATTCGTTTAGTGATATTAAGCCATCGCTTTTAAATCCAATATTAATAACAACATCAGTTTTTGTAAGGCCAACTATGTTGCCTAACATCATTTCACCATCGTTAATTGATTTAAAAGTTTTTTCGTACACTTCATCAAACTTTAACTTTTCATCGTTTTTGTAATGGCTCACATTACGTTTGTCAATGCTCCAATCAAAGTCATCATGTGGTGTTTCTACGGGTGGTACATAAGCAGGTTTTGCAGGTGCTGCTACTTCGGCTACAGCCTCAGGTTGTGCTACGACCACGGTTTCGGTTACAGTTTCTACCACTGGTGCAGTTTCTACTGCTTCAGGTGTTGCTACTACTTCGGCAGCAGCTTCAGGTGCATTTGTTGTCGCTGTTGGGGTTACTTCCTCTGGGGAAGCTGCTCCGTCCTGTGCATCAGCGTTTAGGTGTTTGTTAAAAATCATCTTTATTAATCCCCAATGTTTTTATTTGGGGCTGCAAAGGTAATTAATTATTGGTAAATGTGTAGGAAATAATAGCAGCTAAGGTATCTGACTATTTTTTTTAATATTATTGTAAAAGAATGGAGTAGAAAATAGAATAAAAAAAATTTTTAACAATTTTTTGAAGCCCAATTGTACAACGTTCGAGGCTTTGTGCAGTTTGGGAATTGACCAACTGTCTGCCCGTAACCGCAGCTAAATTTATAATAAAATGTTCATTGTTATTACTAAGGCTCAACAGAATTCCGTCCGCCGAATATAAAGCTGGGACATGCACTGCTGCTGATTGTTTCAACGTCAAGCCCCAAACTGCACAAAACCTAATGTTGTGCGTTCGGGCTTCTTGAAGGCTATCCTTTTTGCTCCAACTCCTCAATCGTTTTCTTTGCTGCATCCAATCGTATTTTTTTGTTCTTCTCCGTCATTTTTGTTTTTATCCATTTTTCTAAACGGTGATGTAATGGAATAAGCAAAGATGCCAATGCCACCAATGCTAATAACATAAGCATTGGGTTGTGATGTGTTACCCGTTCTAAAAAAGGATGAATGAGCAGGTTGATAAACTCAAATACAATTAATAACCCTAAAATGCCAAAAAACGAAATCCACTTTTCATTGACTACTATACTGCGGCTTAGCAGAAAAAAAAGAATAAGAAAGGTAACTATACCAATGGCTAAAAATATGTATTGAATATTTTGTTTGCGTTGCTGTTTTACTTCTTCATCTTTTGCGGCTTCATCCATTTTGCGCAATTGCTCTTTAAGCCCCATTGCCTGTATGCCGGATAATTTTTCCTCATCAAAAACTAATTTTCTGGTTTCTATTTCTAATTTGGCGTAATAATAGGCACTATCTGTTTTATTTAATTTATCGTACAAAGTTCTTTTTGCCGTAGCGGCACCTAATATTAAACCCTGATTTTGCTCTTGCTGTGCAATTATCCACATTTTCTGTGCCAGTACTGTGGCTTGTTTTAAGCTGTCCGCTCTAATTAAGTACCCAACATAAGCATTGTAGGCTTCAAATTTTCTTACGTTGCCTTTAAAAAGTTGTGCTACTACCATCGCCTTTTGCCTGTATACATTGGCAATTTCAGGTTCGTTTTTTGCTTCATATACTCTTGCAAGTATCCCTAATGTTTGGGACTTGTATAAATTAATATTTAACCTTTCGGCTGTTTCATTGCTGAGTTGAGCATACAACAAGGCAGAGTCAAGTTGCTTTTTATTTAAAAACATAAAAGCCATACTTCGTTGATATTGTACCAGCATGTAATCGTACATGAGTGATGTTTTATCCGGTAAATTTCCCCCACCTTTTTTAAGAAACTCGTATGATTCTGTCTTTTTACCTAAAGCACCATATGAACTTGCCAAATCAAAATAAATAGAACTAATTCTTCTTTTATCGTTATACTTTTCGGCTAAGGGCAAAGCTTTGTAGATGTACTCTATTGCTTCATTTGTTCTTCCCTTTGCATTAAAATAGGCGTATATCCAATTATAGCTTATGGCAAGTAAACTATCGTTTTTTAACTGCGTTGCCATTTTCTGTAAGTCAATACATAAAGTGCTGTCTATTACATCGCCTTCTCCAGTATCTGCATTCTCTAAATATTTAATTGTGGCAGTAAACCGCTCTAAAGGGTTTTTAATGTTGGCTAATTGGGCTTTTGTAATTACAGTATTATTACTTTGTGCAAGGGCTGTTTGCATACCTGCAATAAAGCAAAGGAGGGTTATTATTTTTTTCATTGTTTGAGTGATGGCAATTACTTATTGAGTAGTTAATTTTTAATTATTTGTTAGTTTTTGAATTTTAGAGTGTGTCAAACAGCCTGACGCACAACTCGTCAATTGTACACCCAATTGTTTCCACCCCGTTCGTAAGTGGAAAGCTGGAATTTCTTTTTCATCACCCCACACCGGTATTGTTCTAAATTCTTTTCTTGTCCATTGGTCGTGGCTACCTTTTGTACGTGAATATGTAAAGCCCTTATAGGTTAAAAAATATTCCCATCACTTGGTGGGTAATGGTCTAAATTCTTTCATAATTATGCCTCAAGTGTTAGCAATTCAACTTCATCTGCTACTGCATTTAAGTTTTTAAGTTCTCCTTTTGTGTTAACATATAATTTTGCAAATTCTTTTGTTTTTTGCAAATTTTGTATCCATCCTAATTCTTGAAGTAGCACTTTTCTTTTTTTTACTGAAAGTGTAGAAAGAAAATTAAAGAAATCTTTAATAGAAAATTGAAGCATTTCAAAAGATTTTTTTCATCTATTCCATATCCTGTCAAATCCAATGTAGGAGCAAAGTGTATAATTTGCCTCGTATCTTTATCTCTAAATTTAAAAACAGTAAGAGAACCAGAAATAGTTTCACCATTAATAGTTAAAATATTTTCTTTAGTCGATTTCATTTTAAAAATGGTTTATATAATAATTTTAAAATTTATTGGTATGTTCAATGCAAATTTACATTTTTTGTCAATATAACTAAAGTAAAAAAAATTAATTCCTCATCCATTCCAACCTTACATATATACTTTAATTTTCTTTAACAGTTAAAATAGCTGTATACGCTTTCTTTATTATAATTAATTAATTAGTAGATTCCTATAACATTATTAGTACAATTTTTTTTTAAGAATATAATAGCAATTAAAACTAACCGAATTGTAAATGAATAGCTAATTAGTAATAATATTTATAGTAAAAGTGTACATTACAGCACAAAACAAAACAAAATATACGTATGCCTCGAAAATTTTTGGATCGCTTTAAACGGATTGATGAAATAATACAAAATAAAAGTAGCGGTACTCCTGCTCATTTGGCCAATAAGTTGCAAATATCGGAGAGTACTTTATTTGAGTTTATTGCTGTAATGAAAGAGCTTGGTGCTCCAATAGTATACGATAAAATGCAGCAACGTTACCAATACGATTATGATGGAAAATTTACCATAAAATTTGTTGCAAATACTTATGATGTTGAAGTTTGAAAATGCGTAATAAATTAACAATTTTTTTGCAAAAAAAAGTTGCTTACTCCAATATTACTGGAGTGTAAGCATCCACCTTTGCAAAGTATTAGAGATTGATGTTTTTCTAATTGAATATTACCTAGCTCGATTTCTATCGAGCTTTTTTTTGAAAAAAAATATAAACCCAATAAATATAAATACATGAGTAACAACACACTTACAATAGCAGTTGCCAAAGGTGATGGAATAGGTACCGAAATAATGGATGCCGTAATTAGTATATTTGATGCAGCTAAAGTGCCGCTTAGTTATACCTATATTGAAATGGGAAAAAAAATATACGATGCAGGATTTAATACCGGAATGACTGATGAAGCTAAGCAAACAGTAGAACAGTTAGGTATACTATACAAAGGCCCAATGGAAACACCTAAAGGTAAGGGTGTAAAAAGTATAAATGTAACAGCTCGTAAGGTATGGAATACTTATGCCAACAAAAGAGTATTTACAACCCTAAATGGTGTAGATACAGTATTTTCCAAAGCCGAAATACCTATTAATATAACCATAGTAAGAGAAAACATAGAAGATACTTATGGCGGTATAGAACACTACCTCACACAAGATGTAGCTTTGTGCCGTAGGTTTATAACAAGGCCAGGTAGCTTACAAGTACACCAATATGCTTTTGAACTTGCTACCAAAAAAAATGCTAAACGTATAACCTGTGGCCATAAAGCTAATATAATGAAACTTACGGATGGCTTGTTTCTACAAACATTTTACGAAGTAGCCAAACAATACCCACACCTTAAAGCTGATGATATAATAGTAGATGACCTTTGTATGAAACTGGCTATAAAACCTAATGAGTTTGATATAGTGGTACTACCTAACCTACAAGGCGATATTGTAAGCGACTTGTGTGCAGGGCTAGTAGGCGGTTTGGGCTTTGCACCATCAGCAAATATTGGTAACGATATTTGTATATTTGAAGCCGTACACGGTACTGCCCCCGATATAGTGGGCAAGGGCATAGCTAACCCAACTGCACTACTACTTAGTGGCTTAATGATGTTGCGCCATATTGGCTACAATGGTTATGCGGCTGCTATAGAAACTGCACTGTTTCAAACCTTAGCTCAGGGTATACATACTGGCGACTTTGGCAATAATAATGTACAAGCTGCTACTACAGTTGAGTTTACCAATGCTATAATAAGCAACTTACAACAAGCTACAGCAGCACAGCTTAACCCAGCTGAGAGCAACAATACCCTCACTTTTTTGGCGAAGCCAATACCCAAAGAAAACACCCTACTACACACAGCCCCAAAAAAACCACAAACCCTACATGGTGTTGATTTGTTTGTAGAGTTTGAAGAGCAACCCAGCATATTAGCTGAAATGCTATTGCAATATGCCGACCCTAATTATACTATTACTACCATAAGCAATAGAGGTACACAAGTATGGCCTACTGGCTCAGTATTTACCAATTGTATTAATCAGTATCGTGTAAGGTTTGAGTGTAACGAGGGGGTAAGCACAACTCCATTTGAATTGTTTGAATTGTGCAAACAGGTAAGTACTGCAGTACGTATATGCTCGGTAGAAATGCTGCTAATGATTGATGGTGTAAGGGGTTACTCGTTAGCACAAGGGCAATAAATAAGGGAGTATTTATTATGTATTACCCAGCCCAATACTGCTCTAATTTTTTAACCAACACCTCTGCCATTTTAAGTAATGATTGGTGGCTGTAACCTGCTATATGAGGGGTTAGTAGCACATTAGGTTGTGTAGATAAATAGTTTAATTGCTCTTTTTCTGTAGTAGTATAATTTTCCAAATTTTCATTTTCCAATACATCTAAAGCTGCTGCACTCAATTGGTTGCTTTGCAGTGCTGCTATTAATGCTGTTGTATTAACCACCTCGCCACGGCAAGCATTTATAAGCAAAGGTTTTTGCCGTAAGGCAGCAAAAAATAATTGATTACACATATACTTAGTTTCATTAGTTAAGGGTACATGCAAACTTATAATTGAGGCTTCATTTTGTATTTGAGGTAAAGTGGCTTCGGTTATGTAATTATTGGCAAAGCCTGTTTTGTACTTATCGTATGCCAATATCTTTACAGCAAAGGGTTGTAGCAGTGCAGCAAATGCACTGCCAGCATTACCATACCCAATTACACCTACCGTACTACCATACAACTCAGTACCACGGTTAGGGTTACGCTGCCATTGTTGTTGGGTTATTTGGTTATGGCTTACTGTAATATTATTAAGTAGGTTAAGTGCCATACCTAGTACATGTTCGGCCACTGCTTGTCGGTTGCCCTCGGGGGTGCTTATACATTTTATATTATGGACTTGTGCATAGGTGTCATCAATCAATTCCATACCGCTACCAAGCCTACCAATCCATTGTAGGTTGGGGGCATTATCTATCATTTTTTTATCAATTGCTATACGTGTAGTTACTACTAGCCCAGTAGCAGTTGGTAGTAATGTGTACAGTGTAGCAGCAGTTATAGTGGGTTGGTAATTAACGGCAAAGCCTTTGTGGGTAAGTGTTTCCACTAGGTAAGGGTGTACTGGTGCAGTTATAATTACAATAGGTTGCATTAGTTACTTATTGCATTTTAAAGGTAAGGTCAGCAAAATCTTGTACACTCAATTGTTCGGGTCGTTTATTAAATATAGGGTCGAGTAATTGCTCTGCCACAAACAAACTTTTTACTGCATTTCGCAATGTTTTTCGCCTTTGGGTAAATGCCGTTTTTACTAATAATCTAAATTTTTTATCGCTTTTGGTTACTACAGGTTGTGCCAATGGCACTAGTTGTATTACGCCACTTTGTACCTTTGGTGGTGGGTTAAATGCTTTTGCATCCACATCAAACAAATAAGTAATGGCAAAATGTGCTTGTAATAATATACTAGTAAC
The DNA here is from genome assembly GCA_043778255.1 of Chitinophagaceae bacterium. Classification (GTDB taxonomy): domain Bacteria; phylum Bacteroidota; class Bacteroidia; order Chitinophagales; family Chitinophagaceae; genus JAYWGN01. The sequence continues at coordinate 26,061 of JAYWGN010000067.1, forward strand.
ACCATATATTTTACTACCGTGTGTTGCTGCTATACGTAAGGCCACCTCTTTTTGAAACATACCAACTATACTGGTGAGTTGCATTTTCCAATCTAATAATTTGAATAATATTTCGGTACTTATATTGTAAGGAAAATTACCCACTACAGCAAACTTACCTTCAAATGGAGGCTCCATTTTTAATATACTTTCGTTAATTAAGCAAGGTATTATGGCTGGGTAAGTTAGGCTGAGGTATTCAATTTTTTCCGTATCGAGGTCCACGGCTTTAAAGTTTAAGTTGGGTTGCAGTAGTATATATTTGGTTAATGCTCCTGTGCCAGGGCCTACTTCTAATAGCTGTGTAGGCTGCATTGCCATAGTGGCTGCCACTATTTGTTGGCATATAGTTTCATCAATTAAAAAGTGTTGCCCTAACGATTTTTTTATACGATACTCCATTGCTACAAAGGTAGCTTAATTGTATATGGAAAATGTAATACCTCACAAATACCTTATTTTTGTACTAATAAACTTTAGTAAGTATGACAATGAATATTCAAAATTTAAAAAAGCCTGTAATAGGCATAAGCATTGGCGATATAAATGGCATTGGACCGGAAATAATTATAAAGGCACTTTCCGATAATCGTATACTTGAATTTTGTACACCTGTTATTTTTGGCCATGCCAAAATATTAAATTTTTATAAAAAATCATTGCCCGAATACAACTTTACCTTTGCACCACTTAAAGATGTACAACACCCTAACCCAAAGCAAATAAATGTATTAAACTGTTGGGACGATGAAGTGCCTGTAACACCCGGCGAGTTAAACGATGCAGGAGGTAAGTATGCGGCTATAGCATTGGATAAAGCAGTGGACTGCCTCAAAAATAAATGGATAGATGGCTTGGTAACAGCACCCATACATAAAAAAAATATACAGAGTAATACGTTTAAATACACTGGGCATACACCTTATTTACAAGCTGCATTTGCTGCAAAAGATGTACTCATGTTTATGGTAGCCGATAACTTAAAAGTAGGCTTAGTAACCGAACATGTACCCGTAAAAGATGTAGCACAACATATTACCAAAGCAGCTATAGTAAGCAAACTACAGCTTATGAACCATAGCCTAAGGTACGACTTTGATATAGCCAAACCTCGTATTGCAGTATTGGCACTTAACCCACATGCTGGCGATAATGGCTTAATAGGCAAAGAGGAAGAAGCCCTAGTAAAACCAGCCATAAAGGATGCAAAAATGCAAAATATATTAGCCGTTGGTCCATACAGTGCCGATGCTTTTTTTGCCCGTAGTAGTTTTCAACAATTTGATGGTGTACTAGCCATGTACCACGACCAAGGGCTTATACCATTTAAGGCTTTAGCCACCGGCGAAGGCACTAATTATACAGCAGGTTTGCCCATTGTACGTACCTCACCCGACCACGGTACAGCCTTTGATATAGCGGGCAAAGGCCTTGCCAACCACGATAGTTTTGTGGCAGCAATATTTGAATGTATAACCATAATAAATAACCGAAAGGAATATGATACTAGCCGAGCTAATCCGCTTAAAAAAGTAAGTAAAAATATGCTAGCCAATGTAGCCGACGAAAGGTACGAGTTGAACCTATAGAAGCATTTACCCAAAAAAAATAATATAGATTAATGGTAATGTGTAGTAAATACACTAACTTAGTGGCTAACAATTGAATGCCAATAAGTAAAGCCATACATTATTTGTAATGGCTTGTTATACTTACACTTTAGTATTGCTTATACAGTTTAGTTGTTAGTTTATTTTTTTTTAACGTTGTTAAATGTATTTACAATGAAATATACTTTTACTTTATTATTAGTGGGCAGCATACTGGTAAGTAGCATAACTGCACAATCGGTAGCTATTAATACCGATGCAAGTATAGCTGCTAATAGTGCATTGCTTGATGTAAAAAGCACCACCAAAGGTGTACTAGTACCTCGTATGACAAAAGCCGAAAAAAATGCTATTGCCACACCTGCTACAGGTTTGTTGGTGTACCAAAATGCACCAGATAGTATTGGCTTCCATTACTATAATAGTACACAATGGATATGGCTAGCTGGTGCTAACAATATAGATAGTAGTAAGTGGCGCAATGTAGGGGCTACTAATATTGCCAATAAAAACAGTGGAAATGTAGGTATAGGTACTGGCAATGCAACACCTAATAGTACCCTACAAGTAGATGGTACTTTGGCAATAGGGGTACAAATAGGTATATTAGGTGGCGATGCAGCAACACCAGTAAGTTTAAGTGCCAATAAGAGCTACTTAGGATTAGAACCATTGGGTACTAATAATTGCTATGAGTTACCCAATGCTGCATTATACCCTGGGCGCATTTATTTTTTAAGAAATAATCTTAATTCAGGTGCATTGGCTAGGGTAAGGGCTGCTTTACCATCATTACTTTGCCCTGGTAGTGGCAATTGTTTAGGTATGAGTGCCTATTATGATTTGCAAAATAATGCTAGTGTTAAAACTATTATAGTAATTAGTGACGGACTTAACTGGACTTTAGGAAAGTTTGATTAACCAATATGAGTTAGGTAGAAGAAGCATTTACCCTAAAAAAAATAAAAAATATACATTGTATATACCACTTTCGTGGTAGTTGCAATTGCAAAACAAACGGTAACTTTATACATTAATAGTTATTTGGAAATAGTGAGGAGCTGTATTTGGTATATATTATAACCCCTTTTTTATGCTCCGCATTAAATCTATTTTTTATAAAAAAAATTTTGCTTTTATAAACATAAGTATGAAAAAATTTTACCATAGTTTAATCATTTTTTTAGTGGCATTAAATGCCACAGCACAGCCTATACTTAATGCTACCAATGTAAATATTGTAATTACACCCGGTGCTATTGTTAACTGCCAAGGCGGACTCACATTTAACGGTACTACTGTTGTAAAGCAAGATGGTACTATTAATTTGCTGCCTAGCACGGTTACTAACAATTGGACGGATAATACAGCAACTGGCACTTTGGATATTACATGTATTGGGTTGGTGCATCTTAATAGTAATACAGTGCAGGATATAGTGGGCAATTCAAAATTTTATAACCTTAGGGTTAATAACACCAACGGTATTAATTTGCTAAGCAATGCTGAAGTTCGTAACCAGCTAAACCTGGACGATGGCTTGGTTACCACCAATGCTAACCGTATATGGGTAAGTAACCCTGCTATAGCTGCAATACAGAGCGGCAGTGCATTTGCTACTAGTTGGGTAAAGGGTAAGTTAGCCCGTACCGAAAATATTGTTGGTACCGAATATTTATTTCCCATAGGTAAAAATAACGGTGCAGGTGAAGTGTATGCACCTATAAAATTGGATAAATTTAACGCTAACTCCGCCATACATACAGCCGAATATTTGCCTGTAACTCCTGTTGATTTTACTAATTTTTTGAACCCACCAATTGATCACCTCAGCCAAATAGAATACTGGCATATAGAAAGTAATATAGCAAGTGGTGTAGATGATGATGCTAAGGTAAGCCTTAGCTACCGTGCTGGTAGCGTAGTAAATGCAAGTGCTGCCATACGTGATAGTTTGTTAGTGGCTCAGTATACAGCTTTGCCAAGGTGGGAAGCTACGGGTGGTGGTTTTCCTAATGTAGTAACGGGTAGTCCAACATTTGGGTATGTAAAAAACAACGATTGGGTAGGTAACTTTACACCTGCCGAAAGGCAATTTACATTGGCAAGTTTTAGCATATACAATATATTGCCTTACAATCTTATTAGCTGGAATGCCTTTGCACAAAGTAATGCAGTACAATTAAAATGGAATATTGAATTTGAACAAGATGTAGAAGAGTATATAATTGAAAAATCAACTAATGGCTTAAACTTTACTCCGTTGCTTACCACACCTGCCTACAAACTAACCAGTAGTGCTTACACCAAATTAGATAATGCACCTGCCAAAGGTTGGAACTATTACAAACTTAAAATTAAAGATGTACAAGGTAATATAGCAAGTGCAGGCATTAGAAAAGTATGGTATGGCGATGCATCAATAAGTACCATAAGCATATACCCTAACCCAACACAGCAAGTACTCAATGTAAATATGCCAAAGTATAATGGCAATACAATAGTGCAAATATATGCTACCAATGGTAAGCTAATGGCAACTTATAAAGCTACAAATACCCTGCTACAAATAGATGTAGCCAAATATGCACAAGGTAGCTATACCTTAAAAGTAGTGGAAAATAATACTACTCAAACCTTCTTATTTAACAAACAATAATAAAGATAGTACTACTGTAAATGCTAACTATTAATTATGGTTAGCATTTTTTTTATGCAAATTTTTAATAAATACTATACCTTAGTGTATGGATATAAGCCAGTATTATAACACATTTGTAAACAACATAAAAGCAACAACTTTACTTGAATATATAGCAGTAGTAGCAGGTATTATAAGTGTATGGTATAGCAAAAAAGAAAATGTATTGGTGTACCCAATTGGGTTAATTAATACTATTGCTTACATGTACATAAGTGCCAAAGGGCATTTGTTTGGCGAGGTTACAGTAAATACTTACTATACCGTAATGAGTATAATTGGTTGGTTAGCTTGGAACAAAAGAGTAGCCAATACAGGGCAAAAAACATTGCAGATAACCACTGCAAGTACAAAAGAATGGGTGCAACATCTTACATTTTTTACCATTTGTTTTTTGGCTATTTATGCAAGTCTTATTTATTTGCAAAAAAGTTTTTATACCGTAATACCCTTACCCGATGCCTTGGCAAGTGCTACCGCATTTACTGGTATGTGGCTAATGGTTCGTAAAAAATTAGAAAGTTGGTACTGGTGGATTGTAAGTAATTTATTTGCTATACCCTTATACTTTGTAAAAAATTATATGCTAACAGCAGTGTATTATTTAATACTGCTAGTACTTGCCATACTAGGTTACATAGAGTGGAAACGAAAGCTACAAGCAAAAATTAGGCAGGTAGTAAACTAAATACTAGCATAAACATTTTGCCAAAATAAAATGTAAAAACTATATTAATAAGTAAGTTTGCACACAACTATACACAACAATGCACCATAACTATACATTGCTTATATCATTATTACTTATACAAGCTAATTATACCACAGCACAACAACCTATAATTAATATTGTAACCCCTGCCAAGGCTGAAAATACTGTAAGTACTGCAAAGCATTTTATAACCGGTACTACTTGTAACAACTGTACTGTAACGGTTAACAATACTGCAGTAAAAGTGTATAAAACCAATGTATTTGTATATACGGCTAACCTTGCAATAGGTGCAAATGCATATACCATACAAGCTACAAATGGTAACAAATCAATTACAAAATTAGTAACTTATAACTACCAATTACCCAAGCCTGTAAAGGAAACAGATAGTACTGTAATAGAAACTATAACTATAGAACCTAATGGTGATGTGGCTTTGCAGCCAAATGAGTATGTGCAAATAAAAGTAAAAGCCAAACCAAATTGTACTATTACCCTCAATAATAAATACCAACTTACTGAGCTGCCAAAGCAAAAAGGCATTGGTGGCTATTACCAATTAAATTATAAGGTAAAGGCAACGGATTCATTTTTGGTATCTAATTTTAAATTTGCCTTATACAAAAATGGGGAGTTAAAATATGTAAAAACTGATAAAAATACCTACACCGTATTTAATGACGATGTGCCAACAATAGGAGCTACCAACATAGTAAATACTCCCGTATATAGTGGCTTAGGTGAAGATAGGTTGGGTGGCAACAAAATTGGTTTTTTGGATAGTGGGGTACAGGTACAAATAATAGGACGAATTAATAATTTGCTAAAAGTAAAACTACACAACAATTTTTCGGCATATATACCCAAAGAGTTGCTAACTATAGCAGTAAGTAATACGCCAATACCCAAATCATTAACCAATAATATAGCTGTATATGGCGATAGCACTTATGATTATGTAAGTATAGGGTTGCAGCAAAAGCTACCTTACCTAACCACCCAAAATGGTAAACCTAACCAAATAATACTCGATGTATTTGGAGCTACTAACAATAGCAATTGGCTTACCCAATACCCCGAAAATTTGCAAGCCGTAGAAGCTGTTAATTACAACCAAGTACAAGATGGGCAGTTTAGAATTACCATTGATTTGAAAAACAAACAACAATGGGGTTACAAATTATACTACCAAGGTAATAACTTAGTGTTGCAAATACGACGGCAAAAGCCACAGCTAACATTAGCCAATATGCTAATAGCTATTGATGCAGGGCATGGTGGCAGTAACGATGGTGCACAGGGCATTGCAGGGCGTTACGAAAAAGAATTTACCCTACTTATAGCCAAAGAACTTAAAGCATTATTGCAAGCCGAAGGTGCAACAATACTAATGACAAGAGAAACTGAAAAGAGCTACGACAACCAAGATAGGTTAAAAATGCTACGGCAAAAAATGCCAGACTTTGCTATAAGTATTCACCTTAACTCGGCGGGTGATCCGCTTAGGGTAAAGGGTGCTAGTACTTACTATAAGTATGGAGTGTACAAAGGGTTATCGGCCGCTATATACAAACGAGTGTTAGAAACAGGATTAAATGGTTGGGGCAATATTGGCAACTTTAATTTCTTTTTAAATAGCCCAACGGAGTTCCCTACTGCATTAGTAGAGTGCCTCTTTATAAGTAACCCCGATGATGAAGAAAAGGTAACAGACCCTACATTTAGAACCAACTTAAACCAAAAAATTGTATTAGGTATTAAGGATTGGTTGCAGCAAATAGCAGAGGGGAAATAAAGGAATATCTAAATATAAATTCTTTCTATTTACAGTACTTAGTGAGGTTTTAAATTATAATATAATTTTAAATTATGCAATAATTAAAATGTATAGTTCAACAAGCTAGGCTAACCAACCCATTATTGAGTAGCAGTATTTGTACAACTTTTAGTTGTATTATATAGCCTTATTTACTTATTAATAAATATATAGCTAAAGGCTTTTATTTTAGCGTAAGCTAAACCTAATAAGGCTTTAATTATATAAATGGCTTCCTTTTAAGGGGAAGCCATTTATGATTTTGTGATTTTAAATTTTAGATTTGGTACTTCATATTTCAAACCTCATACTTCAAACCTCGTACCTCGTACCTCGTACTTCAAACTTCGTACTTCAAACCTCATACTTCAAACCTCGTACCTCAAACCTCGTACTTCTAATTTCGTACTTCGTACTTCAAACTTCGTACTTCAAACCTCGTACCTCAAACCTCGTACTTCAAACCTCGTACTTCAAACTTCGTACTTTATTTAGTAACTACAATTGCTTGTTTGCTAATAGTTTGGTTACGTTGGGTTAGTACTAATTGGTAGGTTCCATTGCTTAAGGTACTTACATTTATTTGCTCTGTACCACTTGCTTTAGCTATATTTTTACTTAGTACTAATTGCCCTGTGGTGCTGTATAGGCTTATAATTATAGCTTGGTTAAGTAGGTTGTCGCTCATGGTAATATTAAGTACTGCACTGCTTGGTATTGGGTACACTTCTACTTTTGTTTCTTTGGTATATTTCACTATTCGTATATCGCTATAAGCTATTGCACCTTGTGCATTTGTTTGCTTTATACGATAGTAGTTTTTAGCATTTTGTATTGGGCTTATATCGGTATAAGTGTAGCTTGTACTTGTAGTACCTGTTATGCTTCCTATACTTACAAAACCTGTACCTGTTGCACTACGCTCTATGCTATACGTATTACCTATTACTGCATTAGCTACTGTAAAGTTAAGTACACTTGTTGTATTTACTTTTTCAGCTGTAAAGCTGCTATACTGTGCTGCAAGTATTAGTGTTTGGGTTATACCTGCATCTATTTTCACATTTACAGTGTTAGCTGTTACGTCAAATGCACCTGATTGTCCACCTGCATTTACATCGCTATCGGTATCTGTATCAGTAACTCCGCCAGTACCTGGTCCACCATTATCTTGTGTGGTAAAGTTACCTGCTGGTTTGTTGGTAAATATTACATAATAGCCTGTGCCTGGTGCTACATTGGTTATTAACCAAAGTCCGTTAGCATCGGTTACTGCACTGCCTATGGCCACGTTAGCACTGTTGTATAAAGTAGCTACTACACCTGGTATGCCTGGCTCACCAGCATCTTGTATGCCATTAGCATTTATATCGTCCCATACACGGTTACCTACACTAGCAATTGGGTTGCTACGTACACCAGCATCTACATTGGTATTTACTGGTACTGATGTTGTAAGGGTTATAACGTCTGTTTTGCCTGTGGCTACATTTACATCGCTATCTAAAGCTGGGTTGCCACCTTGTGCTTTTGGTGTAAAGCCAAGTCCGTTAGGCAAAGTACTATAGCCTAATACATAACCTGTATTTAACGGTAAGTTGGCAAATAAATAACCACCATTAGCATCGGTAATAGCACTGCTCAATACGGTAGTACCATCGGCTGCATATAAGGTTACTGTTACACCTGCTATACCTGGTTCGTTGGCTCCTTGTACACCATCGCCATCAAGGTCTTCAAATACTTTGTCGCCTAATGCACCTCTGGTGCTTATAAAGCCTGCATCTAATGTTCTATCGTTACGGTTGCCTGAGTTTACGGTTACATTTACTGTTTTACCTGTTGCCCTATCGGCATCACTTGCATTGGCAGTGGCATTGGCAGGGTCTTTAATAGTATAATCAAAACCAGCAGGGTAGTTGCTAAAGCCTACGCTGTAAGCACCATCGGGTAAGCCACTAAATAAATAGTTGCCACTAGCATCGGTAGTTGTAGTAGCTATGGCTACACCAGCATTGTTGTACAATGTAACGGTAATGCCAGGTAGGCCAGGCTCAGTTTTTAAGCCATTACCATTAGAGTCAAACCATGCATTACCTCCAATACTATTGGTATTGGTTGGCGGTACTATACCTAAGTCCACGGTTAGGTTATCTTCACCTTGTGCTATGCTTACTAAGTTGCTATACGTTTTGCCACTTATGGCAGTATTACCACTTACGGCTGCGCCTAAAATATTGCCATCGCTGTCCTTAGTATCATCGGCACCTAAGTCCTTACCACTAAGTGTATAGCCTGTAGGTAACATGCTAAAGCCAACCTGATAGTTACCAGCATCTAAGTTGCTAAATATATAACCACCTGTTCCATTGGTACGGGTAGTTTGTACTGGGGTTAGTTCTGCTCCACTAATTATGCCATCGTTATTAGCATCTAAGTATAACTCAACTACAACACCTGCTACACCTACTTCACCAGCATCTTGTATGCCATTGTTATTAATATCGGTAAATACTTGATTGCCTAAGCTGCCTTTATTGCTCGATGTGCCTTGCTTAATACCTGCATCAATAGTAAGGTTATCGGCTGTTAGGTTTATGCTACCTGTTTTGCCACTGCTATTTGCATCGCTATCGGTAGCGGTTGCTCCTACATTTTGGCTTGTAAAGCTAAAGCCAGCAGGTATATTGCTAAACTGTACATTGTAGTTAGTAGCAGCACTTGAACTTGCAGTAAGGTTGGTAAATAAATAGTTACCATTTACATCGCTGCTTGTAGTACCTACTAGCACATCATCGGGTGTGCCGGGTAAGCCATCTGCTCCATTTTGATAAAGCTTTACGGTAACACCTGCTACACCTGCCTCAAAGGCATCTTGTTGGCCGTTGCTATTATTATCTCTAAATACTTTATCGCCTAACCTAAGTGTACCTGGTGCAGTACTTACAAACCCTGCATCAACACTCATGTTACGTTCATTATTTTTTAATCGTATTGATGCTGTTCTGTCGGTTGCATTGTTAGCTATATCGCTATCTACATTGTCGTTAGCACCTGCATCGTTAGTAGTATTAATATAGCCTGAAGGTTGTACAAAACCAACTTGCCATCGGTTAGTACCCGTTACTACTAAGTTGTTAAATACATAGTTGCCAAAGGCATCGGTTACCATAGTACGTACTGGTGTAAGTTCGCCACCGGTTAGTGTACCATCGCCATCTACATCTTCAAATAGGTTAACGGTTACACCTGCTAAGCCTGGCTCTGTAAACAATCCATTAACATCAACATTTTGTAAGCCATCGGCATTAAGGTCGTTCCATACACGGTTACCCAAACTAGCTGTGTTGGTTGCTTGTGGCCACATACCAGCATCTATACCTGTGATGTTATTACCTGCTGCACCAGTGTTAAATAATTGTGTTTTGCCATAATTGGCACTTGTTAATGTAGCATCTACATCGCTATTGGTACTGCTATTAAGTGGAGTAGTACCACCAATATTAGGGCTAAATATCATACCAGCACTTGGTGGTTGTATGCCTATTATATAATCGGCACCTGCTGGTAAACCTGAAAATAAGTAATTGCCATTAGCATCGGTTACAGTAGTAGCTATTACGGTAACGCCATCGGCTGCAAAGAGTGTAACTGTAACACCCGATATGCCTGGCTCACCTGCATCTTGTACGCCATTGCCAGCTAAGGCTCCAGCTCCATTATCGAACCATACTCTATCGCCTACTGAGTTAAGTATAGTAGTAGCAATGGTTGGGGTTATACCTGCATCGGCACCAGTTTCGTTTTCGCCGGGTGCTAACCAAAAGCTACCTGTACGGCCTGTATTACTATTAGCATCGCTACCATTGGCTGCCGTGCTGCCACCTGCTGCTATAGTAGTATTGGTAGCATCGCTAGTACCTATAGCTTGTACGTTAGTTTGTGGGCTAAATTGATAATTGGTTGGTAAAGTAAACCCTACATTGTAACCTGTAGTTGCACCTGTAGTTGGGGTTAGGTTATCGAACTTATAGTTACCAAAAGCATCGGTAACGGTGCTTGCTATTACTACGTCATCTCCATCACCAGGTATACCATTTGCACCGTTTTGGTAAAGGGTTACGGATACACCTGCTACGCCTGGCTCTCCAGCATCTTGTATGCCATTGTTATTATCATCTTTAAACACTCTATCGCCAATGCTGGCTAGGGGTTTAAAACCAAAGTCAATATTATGATTATTTTGGCCAAACTGGCCAGTTGTAATACTTACTTGTGGTACACTAGCTACTAGTACACCATCGTTATCGGCATAGTCGGCTGCACCGTTACCTACCTTTTTAGCTAGGGTAAGTTGCAAACCTGCTAAATTGCTGCCTGCTCTACCGCCACCAGCACCGTTATTAAGCGTAGGATCCCAATCGTTGCCAGTTAAGGCAGTATTTAATTTTACTATATAATTAGTGTTGGGTAGCAACGCTACACCATAGTTTACACCTGTAGGGGAACCATTGGTTACCGTACCATCAGTGCCTGTGGCACTGCTTATGGTCCAATTGCCATTGGCATCGGTGGTTACATAAGTAGGTTGTACACCTGCCGTGGCAGGGTCACTGTCTACAGCCGTACCATCGGCATTGGTAAGCTCTAACACTACACCGGCTATGCCTACTTCGTTAGCATTTTGTATGCCATCGCCATTAAGGTCGTTCCATACTCGGTTGCCAATTTCAATTGGTGCTGTTTCGGTTACTAATTCCAAATCGCCTAGGCCATTTGCTTTGCTATTATCACCTAAGTTATTGCCATTGTAAATTTCGTAATCGTTATTGTTTCCACCTGTTGTATTATTCATTTTACTAGTACCACCACTAAATAAATCTTTTGGGTCCATTGCTGTTGTACTTGTTTCTTGTGAACCAAATAGTAAGGCTAAGCCACCCATGGTAGTATTGGTATGGTTAGTAAGTTCAGGGGTACCACCACCACAATAACTACCTGCACAGGTATTAGCAAATCCGTTCCATATATTATCTCTCCAAAAAAACTCGCCATTGTTACCGTTATAATTACTTGGACCTTGACCGTTATTTGCTCCTGTTGTAGCAACACTACCATCATTTGCATTACGCTCAAATGAGTAGGTACAAGTGCTAGTATTAAAACCTGCCTTTAATAAATCACCAGAAGCAACTGTATGGTATTCAACAGAAGTTGTAAGTAATGAGTAGTTTACACCTCCACCCATATCGCCGTTTAGATCTCTATACCCTAGCAGCATTGAGCCAGATTCATCAAATTCAATATCAGTTAGTGCAGGAATAGGAGCGGCATATCTATTTTGGTTTCTATATCCGAAATTGTCAGTAAAAGTTATAAACCTATTAGACCATAAACCCCAGCTTTCGTTCCAACTATCGCCATCAACACCTCTGCTAAAGTTCAAAGGTTCTTGTATAATTGGTATTGCTGTAAAACTGTTTGTATTTGTATTGTACTCCCATACGTAAGTCCACATATCGGTATATTCAGGGTTGCCTGCATTATTGTCAAGTGTATGTACGGCACCAGTTCTCTCACCAGTAGTTACTGTACCAATGTATAATTTGCCACGGTAAAATTTTGTGCCAAAGGCACGTTGGTAACCTCTTGTACCGTCGTAAAATAAGGTGTTATTGTTAGCACCTGTATAAGTAAGTGAAAAGTTAGCTGCTCCAATTGTAGCTTTGGTACTACGTAATGGAGGGTTAGGTATAGTAATAGCTGTAACTGCTGTAACAGCAGTAGGGTTAGTAGCACTATTTAAAGTAAGTTGATAAATTTTTCTGTCGTATAAATTAGTAACATATAATGTAGTACCGTCGTCACTAATATTAATATCGCCCAAGCCTACTCTTCCTATTTGGCCATAAGCAGCAGGATCATTGCTGCCCACATTAATATTGTTAGGTATGCCACGTTGGGTATTAGTACCTACAATACCAAGGCCTGCTGGGTAACCGCTTAATGGATCAACCGAACCTAAATATGTTATAATTTCATTTGGATAGCCATTAGCGTCATTAGCAACTGCAATATTATAAGATGTAGCAGAGCCATAAGCTGGACTAGCACCTGCAAAACGGGTAGGAATATTATCGCCAGTGGTAGCAGCATTACCATCAATACCTTTATCCATATCAAAAAAATCGATAGATGCCATTGTGCCTGTAACCAAATTAGAAATTAAAAATATTTGACCTGTACTGCCTTTTAATCCAGTATGTCTTTTTAAGTAAGCACCCTCAAACATTTTTTGGGCTTGTTTACTGTAAGCCAAGCCGTAAGTAGTACCTGTATTTACGTTTGTTAATGTACGGTTTGGTGCAGGTGAGCCTAAGTTAAATGCATTAGTATAGGGAAAACCTAACAAATTATTACTTGTAGAACTTGTACCAGCAGTGCTATTTCCATTTGCCTGAAACGGTAGAAATAAATAATTATTAGCAGCTGTATTGTTATAATTAACTGGGCTATTAACCCCAAAATTAATATTAGTAGCGCCACCGCTAACAAACCTAGCAGCTGTGCTATTGGTAACACCACCAAAGCTAGCAAAGTCAATTGCTGAGCTTAATGAACAACTAGCCGTTGGGTACACAAACTCCAACCGTACTTGTGTACCGTTAGGTACAAAGCCGGTGTTGCTACCTACTGTACCGTTGTAAGCTACGCCACTTGCAGGTATGGTATAAGTACCAGCTGCTGTGGTTGTAAACGATGCAATTAACTGCTCGGCAGCATTGTATGCATTTACAAGCATACCTTGTACTACTGGCTCTACCATGGGTGCTACAGTTTGCCGTGTGGCATTGCCATTATAATCTCTAAATACTAAGCCCGATACTTGGGCTTGTACATTTGTAGCTATGCTACCTAATAATAGCATAAGCAAAAGGGGAAAAATGTTTTTCATGTTGTTTGATGTTTTAAAAATGAGAATATTATTTTCGTATAACGTTATATTATAAGTTTTTATTTTATTATAATAAATTATACTTAGTAGTTGGTACAAAATTAGAGGGTATAAAAATTGTAAAATATAGGATTAGTGCTACATTATTTGCAGCAAACCATAACTAAAATATAGGGTAGTTTTACTTTAAATAGCCTACCAGTAAGGGTAGCAAACTACGTATAAATAAAAAAACTCCTACTAGAGGAGTTTGATAAATATATTAAATTAAATATTTTAGTTGTACAACCTTTCAAAAGCATCTTTATACTTTTCCATTATTACTTTACGCTTAAGCTTTAGTGTGGGGGTTAGTTCACCACTTTCTATTGTCCACTCGTTGGGTAGTAATTCAAACTTTTTCACTTGCTCTACTTGGTTAAAATTGGCATTGTATTTTTCTACAATTTCTTTGTACAATTGCATTATTTTGGGGTTGTGTAATAATGCCGCTGTTTCGGTAGTAGGTATATTTTGCAACTTACACCATTGTTGTAATTCGTTAACATTGGGTACTATAAATGCCCCTACAAATTTTTGCTCAGCACCAACTATCATCATTTGCTCTATAAATTCCGATTCTTTCATTTTGTTTTCAATAGGCTGCGGGGCTACATATTTGCCACCACTAGTTTTAAACAATTCTTTTTTTCGGTCGGTTATTTTGAGGTATTTACCATCTTCAAATATGCCAATATCGCCAGTATGCAACCACCCATCTACCAATGTTTCGGCAGTTAGTTCGGGTCGTTTGTAATAGCCCATCATTACACTTGGGCCTTTTACACATATTTCACCATCGTCTAATAATTTTACTTGTTGCCCTTCTATTACTAGCCCTACTGTGCCAAATTTAGTACCTCCTTTTGCCTGCCTATTTACACTTATTACTGGGCTGTTTTCGGTAGGGCCGTAACCCTCGTATATAGGTATGCCTGCTGCACTAAATATACGTATAAGCCTTACTTGGCAAGCTGCACCACCTGTTATTATAAAGTTTATTTGTCCGCCCAAAGCCTCTCTCCATTTGCTAAATATTAATTTGTTGGCAATTGCTAATTGTAGTTTGTAGCCAATGCCACCCGGTTTTTGAATATCATATTTATCGGCTAGGGCTAGTGCCCAATAAAACAATTTACGTTTTACACCAGTAAGTTCCGAACCCTTAGCCATTATTTTTTCATACACTTTTTCGAGTAATCGAGGTACGGTGCAAAATAATGTAGGTTGCACTTCCTTTATATTTTCGCCTACATGCTCTATACTTTCGGCATAGTAAATACTAATACCGCTACTAATATAGATGTAGCTAACCATACGTTCAAATATATGATTGAGTGGCAAAAAACTTAATCCTCTACCAGTAACATTATCGTTAAATGGAAAACTTATTCGAGCATTTACTACATTGGTTACAATATTTTGATGGCTTAACATAACGCCTTTAGGGAAGCCAGTAGTACCACTTGTATATATTATAGTTGCACAATCGGTAGCACTTATTTGTTGCTTTAGGGTTTCTACTTGTTGCAACAATTGGGGTGTACATTGTTGTAATACGGTATGCCAATCTTCAAAGCCCTCTACCTTATCAAAACTATAAGTGTTAATTAATGTAGGTACATATTCTTTTATTTGGGTTACTTTATCGGCAATTATCTGTTCGCTTATAAATGCATATTTAATACTTGCATCGTTAAATATAAATTGGAGTTCAGAAACATTGGTAGTAGGGTATATAGGGCAAAGTATAGCACCTATTTGTTGGCAAGCCATATCTAACATTAGCCACTCGGGTCGGTTTTTAGATACTAAGGCTACCTTGTCCTGCTCCTCAATTGACTTATTAGTACCGCCAATACCAAGGTACAATAACCCTGCACTAAGTTCATTAATTTTTTGTTGAAATTCTATGGTACTAATTAATTTCCATGCTGCATTTTCTTTATAAGCTAATGCATCTTGTTTCGGAAATTTTTGTAGTTGTTGTGTTAAGAAATCAAATATTCTTGTTGGCTGCATATCGTATTATTATTTACGATTGTAATATACAACAAAGGTGTAAACTTTTAAAAAAATTATACAACACAGCCCTAAACTTTAGTAAAGGGCTGTGTAAAAAATTAGGTATTATTAATTGTAAAACTTATTTATTTGCAGTGAGGGTAAGTTTTAAGTTTATTTCTTTTGCTACTTTACCATCGGCACCATAGCTAACACCCCACTCGGTACGGTCAATATTAAAATCGGCAGTGGCAGCTACTGCTTTGTCGCTAATAGCTACTTTAGCAGGAAATGTTACACTTTTGGTTACCCCTTTAAGGGTAAGGTTGCCAGTAATGTTATGAGTGGCACCTTCTAATAATACATTTTGTGTAAATGCAATTGGCGTTACTAATGTTACTGCAAATGCTGCTGTTGGGTTTTTGGCTACATCAAAAAAATCGGGTGATTTTAAATGTCCTTCTAGTTTTTCTTTACCTTTTCCTGCCTCTAAATCAGTAACGGCAAGGTTGGCCATATCAAGTGTAAAGCTTCCACCTGTAAGTAAGCCTTTATCGGCTTTTAGGTTGCCCTCTTTAATGGTAATAGTGCCTGTATGCTTACCACTTGGCTTAGTACCAACCCAACCTAATGTACTAGCAGCAGTGTTAACTTTGTAGGTTTTGCCTTTGGCATCGGTTACTGTTTGTGGTGCAGTTACAATAGCATTATCGGCTACTGGTGGTCGTTGTATGTTTAGTATAAACAGTGCACCCATTGTTACTAAAATGCTTGGTACTTTTTTCATGTGTTTTTATTTTTTTTAAATGTAATGAGATATTAAAGATAACAAATTAATTGATGTTACAACATTAATTATTTAAAATATTCAACATTGGTTAGTTTAAATACCCTGTTTTGGTTATATTTAACAAATTGTTCGTAGCTGGGCTTATGGGTATTTACCCATATTTCGTAATTGTTGGTATTGTCAATAGATTCAAATAGCCAATAATTATAAGCTTCAAACAACCCTTCTTTAAGCAACTGTTGGTGTTTACTGTACAATGAGGTAGTTTGTTTGTTGGTTGCACTGTACCAATCAAGTATTAATAGGGAACGTAATAGTATTAAATTTTCGGTGTTTACACCAGTATTTACAACATCTTTATACTTTACCAATGTTTCTTTAAAGGCATTTTCAAAAGTATTTTTTGTATTTTTTGTAAAATAGGTTTCGTCGGTAAATATTTTTTTGTAGCTCTCCAATACTATATTTTTTACTTCAATTGATTTGGTGGAGTAGCTTTCGAGGTTTACAAATATTTCGCCATAGTATAGGCTCCAAGTTTTATCTTGTGCATCTTTGGTTAAGTAATAATATACGGTGGCATTATAATAATTACCTGCAAAGTTAGGGTCGGCTGCTATACCTTTTTCCCATTGCTTAATGGCACTATAATCTTTTTGTATCCATAATAAGTTACCATAAGCATTATATAAAGCCCCGCTTTTTTCAAATTTTTTTAAGCCCTTTTTATAATATTTTTCGGCCGATTTTGCATTGGCATTTGCTTTACAAATATCACCTGCTAGTACATACACAAACTCATCGGCATCGTCGTAATCGGTTAATTTATCAATGGTAGTTATGGCATTTTCATAATCCCCTTTGTAGTAGTAGGCTTGTGCCAAATCTTTTTCATATTGCAATGTATTAGGTGCCAAGGAGCAAGCTTTTTTAAGTACTAATATAGCATTGTCATAATCGGCTTGTTTCAAAAAATTATGTCCTGTTTGGTATAGTGTAGCTGCATCTTGTGCAGTAAGCATTTTGGCGAAGCCTAATACAATTAAAAGTAGGAGTATTTTCAATGTTAGTTAATTAAATGTGTTAATAATCCGTCACGTAATTTGGGTTCAAACCAAGTGCTTTTGGGTGGCATTACTTGGTTATTATCGGCTATGGCAAACAGTTGCTGTATAGTAACTGGGTATAGGCTAAAGGCCACTTGCATGCAGCCATTGTTTACTCTAGTTTCCAACTCGGCAATGCCTCTTATACCACCAATAAAGTCAATTCGTTTGTCGGTACGTACATCGGCTATGCCTAATATTTTGTATAGTATATTTTGTTGTAAAATGCTTACGTCGAGTATGCCAATTGGGTCGGTGGTGTAGCTATTATATTTTGCCGTAAGGCTATACCATTGGTGTTGTAAGTACATGCCAAATTGGTGTAATGCTGTGGGCTTAACTGGTGTGGGGCTTTTTTCAAATTCAAAATCAGTTGCTAATTGCTGTAAAAATTGAGCTTCGGTAAGTCCATTCAAATCGGTAACGGCACGGTTATAATCCATAATAACTAACTCACTAGCAGGAAATATAGTGGTTAAAAAATATTGGGCATTGGGGCTGTTAGGCATTGCAGCAGCTACTTTGGCGGCACTAGCAGCACGGTGGTGTCCATCGGCAATATAAGTAAAGGGTACTTGCTGAGCAAATATATGGGTGATTGATTGCACTGTATTGGCATTGCTTACTTGCCATACTTTATGTGTAATAGCATCAGTAGCTGTAAAGCTATACAAGGGTGTTTCCAATTTAATAGAAGCCACTAATGTGTTGATGGCTGGCACATCGTTATAAGCCAAAAAAACATTGCCAGTTTGTGCTTTTATAGTGAGCATGTGTTGTATTCTATCTTGCTCTTTTTCGGGTCGGGTGTATTCGTGTTTTTTTATTAAATCGTTATTATAATCGGCTACACTACTTACGGCTACTAGCCCGGTTTGGGTACGGCCATTCATAGTTAATTCGTATATATAATAGCTACTTGTATTGTCCTGCAATAAAGTATTGTTGGCTATAAATGTTTGCAAATTTTCTGCCGCTTTATCATACACTTGTTGGTTATGAATATCGGTAATATTGGGAACATCAATTTCGCTTTTGGTTACTCTCAAAAAGCTGTAAGGATTACCACTAGCAGCTATTTTTGCCTCTTCACTATTTAACACATCGTAAGGTGGTGCAGCTACTTGCTGGGCTAGGTTGGGCTGTGGGCGTAAGGCTTTAAAAGGTTGAATATCCATATAACAAAAGTACTGAAAAAATAATATGATTGGGATATTAATATAGATTCAAAAAACTTTAAAAACTTTGTGGTTAAAATTTTTTATAGCTTAAGACCATTACTGCTTAACTAATCAACAATTTGTACTTTTACTAGTAACAGTTTGCCAACTTTTGAGTAAGTTTTTTGTAAAAATTTTTGATTTTTTTGCTTTAATATTATTGAGTATAAACAAGGTGCTTATTTTACTATAAGTACAAAAAAAGTGGCTACTAAAGTAACCACTAATTTATCAATCAATCCATCAATCCTTACTGAAAATATCGTTTGTGCTATTGTATATTTAATTTTTTACTAGTCGTTGTGCAAATACCTCTTTACCATTAGCCACTTTTAAAAAGTATATACCGTTGGCTACTTTTGCAATATCTATTTGGTTAATGCTTACAGTTGTAAGTGTGCCTTTATTAATGGTACTGCCTTTTGCATCTACTATTTCGTACTGCATATTTTCTTGTACGGTTACTAACAATTTGTCGGTTACTGTATTGCTGAGTACATTTATTTTATTGTTAAGTTTAATACCTTGCAACGACATTATGTTTGAGGTTTTGTAACTGCCATTACGTAAGTAAGCTTTAAGCCTGTAGTATATTATATTGCTTGTAAAGGGTTTGTAGCTATAGCTATTAGCTCTTATATCAATTTGTTGTAAGGTGGTAAATGTAGTGCCGTCTGTACTGTATTCTAACTCCGATTTTGCTATGGGTTCATCGGCTTGTATTTGCCAATTTATTACATGCTGGTTGTTGTTTATGCTACCTCTTATATCAAGCTTATATATTGGCAAACTTAGGGTGGTTTGTAGTGTGCCTTTAAGTATATAGTTACCAGTGCTACCATAATCATTAGGTGTATTAACATTATTAGTACCATCAATTGATAGGTAGTAAGTACCAGCACTTAGTATTGTATCAATTCTTGCATTAAGCGAATCGGAGTAGTTGTATGTTCTTAACACTGTGCCTGCACTATTGAGTAGCTTTACCAGTAAGTCCACATCGCCTATTGATTGGTTTGTGCTATTGCTAGGTGGCACAGCTTGTAGTACAAATTTAGATTGTGCTACAATTGGCAGTTTAAACACATCAACATCGGTAGCATTATTAATAACACCAGTAGCATTAATATTAATACCAACCATACCAATATTGGGTGCATTGGTAATTGTATTTTCTACATCATCGGGGAGTAAGCCTATAAGTTGTATTTTGGAGGCAACTACTTGTATATCGTTTTGTTGGTTGCAGCTTATACTACGTTTGCCATTGTGCCAAGTAGTAAAACTTTTGTCGAGTGGGTAGCCCATTATAGGTGCCCAACCTATTTCGCCAGTGCCTTGTCCGTGGTTGTAGCTATCTAACAAATTGCAGTAAGTATCGTACACTGCTTGGTGATCCAAACCTAGTGTGTGTCCAGCTTCGTGGCTTATAGCCTCTCCTATATATTTAGATGGTGATGTGTTATTAGCAAATACAAAGGCTGGTGTATTGTCGCCCCAAGTAAGCGAACCCATATAGGCAACACCTGCATTGCCCGGTGCAAAAAAGTTAGTAGGGGTTATAATTACTCTTACCCTTTGTGTTAGCGGAGCAGCCAAAAACTTAGCAGAGTCGGTAGTAATATTTACATTAAATATTTTATAATCTTCGGCTACTAGGTTAAATGTTTCGGTTATTAATAAGCTGCTTAGGTTAGGATTATCGCATACAAAAGGAAAGCCATTATTCCATACTGATGATTCAACTGTGTGTCCATCAAAATCTAAAAATACAGTAGCTTCGGCAGTTGCTAAACTATTTAATTTTGGTATTTGTGCAGTAGCTATTAAGCTTGTTTGCAACAAAAGGAGTAAGAGTATAATTTTCATGTGGTGGTGTATTATATTGTAAATATAAGTTGGGTGTTAATAATAGTATTATTGTTTGCACGGTTGTATTATTTGTGCAGTTATTTGTTTTTTAAGTATGTAGCTGTTACCTAATTGTTCTACTTCAAAAGCATCGGCATAATTGCTACTGAGCAATCTTCCTACATATTTTTCGGGGGTGTATTTATCACTCAATTTGGATATGCTTAATACTACATTAGGAAAGTTGGTAAGCCTTACTATTACCGTTTGCAAATTATTGTATACTTGTACATTACTTGCTATACTGCCTACTAGCATTAGGTTGGTGGCTATTGGCATATTAACTGCTGTTCCTTTTTGCATTGTAAATAGCTGCTCCATAGTAGCTTGGTTTGCAGTTAACTCTGCTGCATAATTATCAAAGGCATTAGGTTTGTTAGTTGTATTTTGGGCTTGTAACTTAGAGGTTATAAGTGCAACTACACTTACAAACACTAGCATCAATATTTTATTTATTGTTTTCATAACTTTTAGTTTTTTTATTTTAAGGTTATATTTTTTATTGTTTGTAAACTATATACTGTAATGCCTACATATTTTACTGTAAAGGCTTTTGCCAAAATGTATTTTGCATTTTGCTGTAGCGATATATTATAATACTTAAAAGTGTGAGTAACTACAATAAAACATAGTA
Organism: Chitinophagaceae bacterium; assembly: GCA_043778255.1. GTDB lineage: Bacteria > Bacteroidota > Bacteroidia > Chitinophagales > Chitinophagaceae > JAYWGN01. The sequence continues at coordinate 47,601 of JAYWGN010000067.1, forward strand.
GTAATGCAAGTGTATAATTGCTTTTCATAAATATGTAATTTATAGTGTTAATAATATTAGCCAGTTGTTAATAGTGGCACAATACTATAACGGTACAATACATATATTTATTATGTAGCAAAGCCCCTAATCCTTTGTGGTAGGTACTTTTATGATATGCAATGGTAATTTTACTGCTTAGTATTGATACGTTGTAAGCAGTACAAGTGTACAGGCATTTAAGCAATTAATATGCTGGGCTGTTGCCATTTTGTACAGTATTGGGTTTTCTGTACCGGGGTTAAATATAAGCCTAGTAGGCTTTAAGCTAAGTATATATGTGTAATAAGCTTCTTGTGCTTTGGGATTAATGTATAGGGTTATGGTATGTACATTATGTAACACAGGCATACCTGTAAGTATTGGTTGCCCGTGGGTAGTTGCTACTTTAGCACCAATACATGTAACTGGGATATTGTATAGTTGTAATTTAGTTATTGCTATATTACTATATCGTTCTGTATTAGCTGATGCTCCTATTATAAGTGTATGCTTAATCATTTGTATACTTAAAAATGCCTTAAGTATAGTGTTAAGGCATTTTAATATTATTTGTTATCACATTTACTTCTGTCCAAAAATTTTAAAATTTTTCGGTAAAGGTTCATACGTGTTTTGTCGGTATTGCCATCGCTTAGGTCGTGGCCTTTATCGGTAAATATTTGTATATCATAATTGTCGTCGGCATCGGTTAACGTTTTGGCTAATTTTAAGGAGTTTTGTACATACACATTATCATCGGCTGTGCCGTGTATAAGTAACAAGCCGCCCTTATAGTTATCTACATACTCCTCGGGCATTAAGGCTTTGTATAGCTCCGGATCATCGCTAGGCATACCTATTATACGTTCGGTATAGGCAGCTCCATAATTACGCCAATTGGTTACAGGTGCTATAGCCACATAGTTAGTAAAGCTACCTGCATACTTTGTGGCTAATAGTGAGGTTAAAAAACCGCCATAGCTCCAACCCATTACAGTGGTATTTTTGGGGTCTAGTTTATATGTTTTAAGTAAGTAATCTTTAGCTGCTACTATATCGTCAATAGCGTTAGTAGTAAGTGCATTGTAAGTTTGTTTTCGTAGCTTTTCGCCTAAGCCAGGTGTACCACTAGGGTCTATACAAGCTACGGTGTAGCCTTTATTTGCTAGGTATTTGAATGTCATTGTTTCTCTATCTTTCCACTCATCGGTAACCTCTTGCCTATTGTTGCCACCATATATATATAATAACAATGGTTTTTTTTCAGTGCTTTTGTTGGTGGAGTCACCATTTATTATCCAGCCGTTTAGAGTTATATTATTTTTATTTTTTAGGGTAAAAAATGAAGTTTCGTTAATATCAAAGTTTTTGGTGTTTTCTTTAAATCGTTTATTTTCAATAATTGCAGTATTGGTTATTTCTCGTCCGGTTGCTTTATATATTTTGTATATAGAGGGTGTGTTAATGGTGCTTACTCTATCAAAATAATATTGATTATCCTTACTAAACCATACATTATGCCAACCTTGATTGGCACTAATTTTTTTTAGTTGTTGTCCATCTGTATTTATGGCAAATAAGTTATTTTGAGTATTCCAAAATATGTTAGCTGTAAAGTAGAGTTTGTCATTTTGAACATCATAACTTTCTATTTGATTTACTTCCCATTCGCCTTTGGTAATTTGTGTTATACTATCATTGTCATAATGTACATTGTATATATGGTTGTATCCATCTTTTTCGGTTAGCCAAAAAAAAGTATTTTTTGTTGGATGCATCAACATATTTACTTTATTTACTTTTACGTAGTCTGGTTTTTCTTCGGTAAGTATAGTTTTTATAAACGAACCATTTATGGCATTACATTTTATTATTTCTAATTTCTTTTGGTTTCGGGTAAGTTTTTCTACTAGTATTGCAGCTGCATCCTGTTGCCATTTAAAGTTTAGTATGTATTGGTTGCTATTACTGCCTAATTCTAATTTGCTAAATGCATTATTTTTAATATCGTATACAAATATGCCAATTTCGCTAATAGCCTCACCAGGCTTAGCATATACCATAGGTTTTATAATAGGGTCGTTTTTTTCATATACGCTTAGTGGTATTTTTTTTACAAAGGCTTGGTTAATTTTTGCAAATGCTAACTTATCGCCATTGGGGTTCCACTCTAATAGTTTTCCTATGCCAAACCCATCTTCATACACTTCATCGGCCATACCATTTATAATACTACCTGCTGCACCATCGGTAGTTACAGTGCTTGTTTTATCGGTATCTAGGTTACGAATATATATATTGCCATCACGTATATAGGCCAATAAGTTACCCTTTGGGTTAAATGTGGCATGGCTTATTTTACCATCGGTACTTACTGGTTTTAATGTTTTTTTTACATCGTTCCATATATATACAAACTCTTTAAATGAGTTGTGGTATATGCCTTGCCTTTCGGTTTTAATTAATATACTTTCATCGTTAGGCGATAATTCAAAGTCTTCAAAAAAAGCAAATGTAGTTGGTGTTCCATTTTCTTCTACTTTGGTTTGGTTGGTAAATATGGTGTCAATTATTTTACCCGTTATCATGTCCAAAGTAAGTATACCTTCAAAGTTGGTAGCTTTATCGGCTCGTATAAATGCTACAGCTGGTTTGGTATTAAGTACATGTGGAAGTAAGTTTTTTTCATCAAAGTAGCCGTTCCAAATACTCTCTAACGTAAGTGGTAATTTGCCTTGGCTTTTGCCCCATAACACTGTAAGTAAAAGTGAGGCCAACAAAAATAATTTCATAAAATTTCCCTTTTAATAATGTAATGTATAACTAATTGCTAGTAATCTAATTCACGTCTTACCATATTCCACCTAAGCCCAATATTGAGCATAGTAGTTGTTTGTCTTTTTGGTAATATTGATGTGTTAAAGCTACGGTAATACAACGATGCATCGGCATATAAGTTAGGCAACAATTCATAACTAGCAGCAAGTGAGGCATTAATAGTTTTGCCTCTTACACCTTGTAGTAATAGTTGGTTTTTATCGCCAACCCTAACATTGTAAGTTCTAAATATATTGCCACCAAATGTACGTGTTTGTTTTTTGGTACTATCCAACCCTTGCCCCATTGCAAATGCTTTAAATATAAAGTTTAGTTTATTACTTGGTTGGTATTTAAGTATAACTAATAAGTCGTTAAAGTTAGCACCCAACGGATGTGCCAATGGTTGGTTGTAATGGGTATATGTTGTAGTTGAGTCGTAGTGGGAGTAGGTATAAGGCCTTACAATGTTCCATTCAAATTGAAAATCTAAGTTTTTAATACCAGCAACATCAATATATTTCAACCCAGCTTGACCACCAATTTTTTCGCCCCAATTTTTTTCTTTAAAATAACTTAGTTTAAACTCATCAACCAATACTTGTCCGTAAAACTGAAAACTTTGTGCAAAATTTACTTTAAAGTCAGCCCCTATTATTGCATTATCGGCACTACCCAAACCACTTTCTACTGCTCTATAAAATATTACTGGCACTAAATAACTTAACTCAAAATTATTTTTTCGTTGAAATATAATGGACTCAAATAAACCTATGCTAGCATTATTGCCAACTTCTATTCCCAAATGGTGCATAGCTGCATATTTTTTTCCATTAAGCGATCCACCCGTTAAGCCTGTAAATGTAGGCGTTAATTCCATAAACAAATTTTGGTAATTCAACTTCCACACATTTGTGTTAAGCTTCAAAAACAACATTGGCGCCGATATATCACTAAGGAACAAACTACGTTGGCCATTGCCTATAAAATTTTTATCGAACCCATATTGTACATCTACTAATTTGCCTGCTTTAAATGTAATGTAGCCACGGTAATCAAAATAGTCTTGTCCTCTATCGTTAACGCCAACAGGCTTAAACCTTTTGTAGTAGGCGTTTCCTGGCACTGCTTGTAAGCTATCAACACGGCTTTGGTAAAATGTTGGTCCGTTTTCTTGGTTATCGGTAAGCATGGCATAAAACCCAATTTTTTTTCCAATTAACCCTCTAACCTCTAACCCTTTGCTATTTAAAAAAATACGTTTTTTGTTATTAGCTTCTATACCCTGTGTTTGTTGTATCATTGGGTTAAGCACTACTTTAATATCTTTTTGGTTTACTTCGTAAAAATTATTTTTAGAAACAAAAAATCTATTCAAAAATGTTTTTTTACTATTGTAACTAGTAGGTGTAGTTTGCAACCACTCAGGGTTGTTCTTTAGCAACTTTTCCATATTGTATCTGTCAACCGATGATATATCGTATTTGTTTTCAGAGTATTTAGTACGTAAAGCACTATCCAAAAATTCAACATACTTTACCATTGTTTTGCGTAAGTAAGGTTTGGTTGAAAAAAGTGTAAGCCTACCACTATCCATATTTTTAATATCTAACCTATCTAATAATTGGTATTCGTTATTGGCATTACCTAAGTAAGTTGATTGTGCTGTAATATTATTTATTTGTAATAAAAAAACAAAAACCAAATAGGTTTTAATAATTTGCATCATAATTATAATTAAAAGTATTTATGCAAAAATATCTTATTAAAAACATATATATTGTAAATGAAGGAAATATTATTTTAAATGATATTGTATTTGCCAACGGCATTATACAAAAAATTGATAGGGATATTAGTGTGCCTGAAAATTGTACAGTAATTGATGGTACCAATAAATATATAATACCCGGTGTTATAGATGATCAAGTACACTTTAGAGAACCAGGGCTTACACACAAAGCAACTATATATACCGAGGCCAAAGCTGCTATAGCTGGTGGGGTTACCAGTTATATGGAAATGCCAAATACAGTGCCACCTGTATTTACACAGGAGTTGCTGCAACATAAATACGATATTGCCTCACAACAATCGTTGGCCAATTATTCGTTTTATATGGGTACTAGCAATACTAATGCTGAGGCAGTATTGCAAACTAATAAGTTGAAAAATATTGTATGTGGGATTAAAATATTTATGGGCTCAAGTACAGGTGGGTTGTTGGTAGATAATTACTTAACACTTAACCATATATTTGCTAATAGCGAACTATTAATAGCTACACACTGCGAAGATGAAAATGTAATAGCCAAAAACTTAGCACACTTACAAGCACAACAAATAACATTAACTGCCGCACACCACCCTATAGTAAGAGATGAAGAGGCTTGCTTTGAAAGTAGCTATGCAGCTGTACAGTTGGCACAAAAGCATAATACAAGGCTACATGTATTACATATAACAACCGAAAAAGAATTGCAATTATTTGGCAATATGCTACCGCTACATGACAAAAAAATAACTGCCGAAGTATGTGTACACCACTTACATTATACTAGTAACGACTATGCCACATTGGGCTACAAAATAAAATGTAACCCTGCCATAAAAAGCCCTAATAATAAATATGCCTTGTGGAATGCCCTGCTCGACGGACGATTAGATGTAATAGCTACTGACCATGCACCGCACACTATGGAAGAAAAAGGAGCCGCAACCCAACCTTCCCCAAAGGGGAAGGAGTTAGTTGCTCAGTACCAAAGTGCACATGCTGGCTTGCCCTTAGTGCAACATGGCTTATTGCTTATGTTACATTATTATAAATTAGGCATTATTACTTTGGAACAAATAGTAGAAAAAATGTGCCATAATGTTGCCGTATGTTTTCAAATAAAAAATAGAGGTTATATACGAGAAGGCTATGCTGCCGATGCAGTAATTATTGATTTGAATACTACTACAACTGTTACTAAAAATAATATATTGTACAAATGCGGTTGGAGCCCATTAGAGGATACAACATTGCCAGCTACCATAACCCACACATTTGTAAATGGTAATTTAGTTTATGGAAATGGAGTGTTTAATGAATCTATAAAAGGTGAAAGGTTGGAGTTTGAGAGAGGAGCGTAATTTGATAATTTGATGATGAGATGATTTGATAATTATGTAAGCAATGCTCAGCGAAACTTTGCGAAAACTTTGCAATATTTTGCGATGCATAATGTTTAACAAAGCATAAATGGTGATGTTACTTTGGTAAGGAATGCTCAGCGAAACTTTGCGAAAACTTAGCGAAACTCTGCTATGGTTAATGTTTAACAAAGCATAAATGATGATGTTACTTTGGTAAGCAATGCTCAGCGAAACTTTGCGAAAACTTAGCAATATTTTGCGATGCTTAATGTTTATAAAAGTATAAATGATGATGTTACTTTGGTAAGGAATGCTCAGCGAAACTTTGCGAAAACTTAGCGAAACTCTGCGATGCAAAATAGTTTGCAAAGCGTAAATTGAAATTATAATTTGATGATATGATAATTGATAAAATAACTTACAACGACCTTTCCATATTTAATGGTGATGAAGAGCAGCAAAGTATATTTGACTACCTCAACCTTACAGCCACTAATGGCGGCAGAGAGCAATTGCACATAATGTACAACGAGCCACTACAAAGCATTGAAGCTATTACAGCTAGGCAACAAGTACTACAATATATTGAAACTAATACCCACACTTGGCCCACTCAAATTAGTAACGGTACTATTATAATGATTGAAAAATTTTATGCAACAGCAGTAGATGCAATACCGAGCCACCCCAATGTAATGAGTGCCACTAACTATAAAGCATTTAATAATAGTGACTATTCCTTAATCAAATTTTCGGTTACGCATTTTGTTGATTTTTTTAAAGGGTTGCAACTTTTGGTTACTAACTATATAGCCGATGCACCACCTTTGTTGGCTACTAAACTACACCGAATTAATACATTAATTACTAACCACCGCCAGTTACAACATTTAATTGACGTAAAAGATAAAGAAAAAATAAGTGCAGTTGATGTGTTAGAGTTTGGACATTTTTTTAAAGGGCGATTTAAAGTGGAATGTTTTGAATTATTAGATACCTATAATTTGCTAGATGCTTGGTGTAGTATGGCTTTGGCTAAAGTAAAGTATAATTTGAATTACCCTAATTTTATAGCAAGTACTACTGCTCAATTAAATGCTAACAACTTATTTCATGTAATGTTACCTACACCTGTTGCTTATAATGTAACGTTGCAAAAAAGTGAAAACTTTCTATTTCTTACAGGTGCTAATATGGCGGGCAAAAGCACTTATATAAAAGCTGTGGGCATTGCTGTGTTTCTAGCACATTTGGGTATGGCAGTACCTGCTACTACTATGCAGCTAAGTTTGTTTGATGGGTTACTGAGTAATATACAAGTTGCCGATAATATTAGCAAAGGCGAAAGTTATTTTTTTAACGAAGTGCAAAGAATAAAAAATACAGTACAAAAAATTAATAATGGCAAAAAATGGTTGGTACTTATTGACGAATTATTTAAAGGTACTAATGTACAAGATGCTATGAAATGCAGTACAGCAGTAATTAAAGGCTTAATTAAAATTGACAATTCAATATTTATTCTCTCTACACATTTGTACGAAATTGGCGAAGCGTTGAAGCAGCATCATAACATTACATTCAAATACTTTGAAACATTTGCAACCGATGGGCAACTACAATTTAGCTATGTATTAAAGGATGGTATAAGTAACGATAGGCTAGGCTACTTAATATTACAACGAGAAGGTGTAGTTGATTTGTTGGAGAGTTTGTAGTACTACATTTTTTTTTATGCGAAGCATATTAATAACCATACTATTGTATAAGAGTGTGTACTTTTGTAAGCACATAACTTATACCAAAAATGAATTTGATTAGTTACCTAAAAAATGACCACGACCAACTTGCAATAGTGGTAAATGGTGGTGTGTATGACCTCGATACTATTAATAGTGAACTGCCCAGTAATATGAATATGATGCTCAATTATTGGGATGAATACTATACCATAGCCCTAGCTATAGAAAATGCAATACTCGACGGACGGTACGATAAACAAAGGGTTGGTGGCGTTAACGAAGTGCAATTATTAGCTCCTGTACCGTTCCCCACAAGTTGTAGAGATGGCTATGCATTTAGGCAACATGTAGCAGCAGCAAGGCGTAACCGTAAGGTGGATATGATAGCGGAGTTTAATCAGTTCCCTATATTTTATTATACTAACCACTTAAGCATACAAGGGCCAGGCAACATTGTATGTATGCCCGATCATTTTGAAAAATTAGACTTTGAGTTGGAGGCAGCAATTGTAATATGCAAAGCAGGCCGAAATATAAAAGCAGCCGAAGCCGATAGCTACATTGGCGGCTTAATGATAATGAATGATATGAGTGCTAGGCGATTGCAAATGGAAGAAATGCTACTTAACCTTGGGCCAGCAAAAGGAAAAGATTTTAGCACCGTTATAGGTCCACAGCTAGTTACACTCGATGCCTTGCAACAATTTGAAGTGCCCTGCAAACCAAACCACATTGGCAAAAGTTGGAATTTGAACATGAAATGTTGGGTAAATGATGTACAAGTAAGTAGTGGTAACTTAGCCGATATGGATTGGACCTTTGCCGAAATAATAGAAAGAGCCAGCTACGGTGTGCAGCTACACCCTGGCGATGTAATAGGTAGTGGTACCGTTGGTACAGGTTGTTTTTTGGAGCTTAATGGTACAGGCAAATTAGCCGATGCCAACTATACTGAACAGTGGCTACAAGCTAATGACAGAGTAACTATGCAAATAGATGAGTTAGGTACTTTAGAAAATAAGATAGTGGCAGATAACAGTGAATTTTCACTATTAAAATTGAAGAAAATGTAGGATTATGGTATGAACAATACTTAATGCATACTGGAAGTGAATGCATAATAAACTTGTTGCTTGTAATTAAAATGTAGCGTGGTGTAACCCCAATAAAAAGAACTTATTATGATTAAGAATATACTTGTAATACTAATGGCAATAATTGCTATGGGCTGCACCACACAAAAAATTTACTTAGTACGGCACGCCGAAAAAGGCACTATACCTAAAGGTAACCCACAATTAACTGTATTAGGCGAACAGCGGGCAGTTGACTTAGCTACTTACTTGAGCAGTGCAAATGTGGGTGCAATATATAGTACCAATACCACCCGAACTATAGCCACTGCAAAGCCAACAAGTATACAACAAAATATAGCTATACAATTATATACTAATGATACTACATTAAAATTATTTGATGCAATAATAAAACACAAAAAAAACACTTTAGTTGTAGGGCATAGCAACACAGTATTAGCCATGTTAGATTCGTTGCAAGTAAAGCATACAACCTTGCAAATTGCTGATAGTACATATAACAATATGTTTGTACTTACTATTAAAAAACATAAAATGCAATTACCCCTTAGCTGTACCTTACAGGAAATAAAGTATGGTAAGCAGTAAACAAATTGTGTTAGTTGGTAAGCTTTGTTATTATTATTAGTGATACTCCAAGTTATTTTCTTTTACATTTTGGGCAAATGAATAAAAAACTTTTATTTTTTCTACTTCACTTTATATGTATGTTCAAGTGATAAGTGCAACAGGTTGTAACCTCTTTGGGGCGAAGTGGAGCGAAGGCGTAGCCGTAGCCGTAGCGTAACGTAGCCCCAAAGAGGTTAAGCTGAATAAACTACCTTTGTTATTACAACATGACAAAGAAATATCTCCAGCTCAACCAAGAG
>JAYWGN010000068.1:0-11838 GCA_043778255.1 Chitinophagaceae bacterium
CCGCGAGGCAAGGCGCGCCGCCGCAGACAGCACTTCCAGTGCGGCAAGGCGAAGCAACGCCGCATCGCGGTGATTTGAGATGAAATTTGGCCTGTCCGGAGGGGATCGAACCCCCGACCCACAGCTTAGAAGGCTGTTGCTCTATTCAGCTGAGCTACCAGACCAAATACATTTTCTATCTTTTCAATTTTTTATCTCTTCTAGTTGCTCCCTGCCTGCCGGCAGGCAGGTATTCAGCTGAGCTACCAGACCCTAAATCTCCAACCAAATTAAGTTGCAAATATACAACTTAATTGCCAAAATAACACTGCAAACTTGTAAGCCGGATTCTGTAATTGCCCCGTTAAGGGCAAATTGCTATCATTTATCTAGTACCGTTATTACTAACGGCATCAGTAGCTGCCAACCCACCCAATGCAAAAGTTACTATTACTAATAACTTTATAAAAACGAGCCGCCCTATAGCATTGGTATACACGGCATTGCAGCACGTAAGGTTTACCCTTATGCAATATTACTATCACATATTGTAGTCTCTTACACTACATTTTCACCCTTACCTAATTACAAGTAACTAGGCGGTAATTTTCTGTGGCACTTGCTCCTTATTAGGTTACTAACTCGGCCGGCCATTAACCGGTACGTTGCCCTATGCTGTCCAGACTTTCCTTTCCATAATTACTTACAGAACGATAGCACCATTTGCAGTGTGCCATAAAGGTAACATTTTATTACTGTGTAGCCATCTTGTTACCCGTAGTATCAATATTTTTTCAATAGCAGTATACCAGTTTTTATTAGTTGCTATTATATACAGTCATTTACCAGTAAGGGTTATAATATTTTTTTTTGTACAAAAAAATAATGCAAAACACACTTACTTAACTACCTCCTAATACGTAGTAAAGTTATATTGCCCCACTATTGTGGGCAAATGCATTTTACCTAAATACTACCTAAAAACATTGCTAATGGCAAAATAATTGCTAAATATATTAGTATCAATTGCCGTGCCATTATGTAGCCCAAAAGTTTTTTTTTAAAGCAATTGCCCATCTACAAAGGGTTAAAAAAGTTTCCCACATTACCTTAATAATAATTATTAAAAAAGCTGTTTTATTTTTCTATTTTGCAAGTCGGTATAAGTTACATGGAATTTTAAAAGGTTTTTGTACAATGCATTTTTTATAAGCATTATAAAATACTAAAATTGCCACCATGCCCTAAGCCGCAACCAACACCATACACGGTGTGTGACCAACAACAACAACTAACAAAAAAAATTAACTTACACAAATTTAAATTAATTGCTATGCAACAAACAGAAGAGTTATTACTAAAGGAAAACAAAGATCGATTTGTAATACTACCCATTAATTACCCTCGAGTATGGGAAGCCTACAAAAAACATGAAGCCAGTTTTTGGACGGCTGAGGAAATAGATCTAAGCGATGACCTTAAGGATTGGAACAATTTGAACGAAGGAGAGAAACATTTTATTAGTCATATACTTGCTTTTTTTGCAGCTAGTGATGGTATAGTTAACGAAAACCTTGCGGTTAACTTTATGAGCGAAGTACAATTACCTGAGGCAAGATGCTTTTACGGATTTCAAATAATGATGGAAAATATACATAGCGAAACTTACGCTTTGCTTATAGATACCTACATAAAAGACCCCAAAGAAAAAGACCGTTTGTTTCATGCAATTGATACCATACCTGCCGTAAAAAAGAAAGCGGAGTGGGCATTACGTTGGATAGACAATGGATCATTTGCCGAAAGGCTAGTAGCCTTTGCTGCAGTAGAAGGGATATTTTTTAGTGGTAGTTTTTGCTCCATATTTTGGATGAAAAAACGTGGACTTATGCCCGGCCTTACCTTTAGCAACGAATTAATAAGTAGAGATGAGGGCTTGCATTGCGAATTTGCTTGCCTACTTTATAGCATGCTGCAAACCAAACTAACCGAAGCCGATGTGCAAAAAATTATATGCGATGCCGTAGTTATAGAAAAAGAATTTGTATCGGAGGCCTTACCTGTAGGGCTTATAGGTATGAATGCCACACTTATGCAACAATATATTGAGTTTGTAGCCGACCGTTGGTTAGCCGAGTTGGGCTATGCCAAAGTGTATAATGCCACCAACCCTTTTGACTTTATGGAAATGATATCGCTACAAGGCAAAACTAACTTTTTTGAAAAGCGAGTAGGCGATTACCAAAAGGCAGGAGTAGCTAACCAAAATGTAACCACACAAGCATTTTCATTAGAAGAAGATTTTTAAATTAAAAAAAGTAAAAGCTTTTTTTTTAAAAAAAAAGAAGGAACTAGCTAACGTTTTTATTTAACCCAAAAAAAAATAAATATAGCTAGTAAAGGGAAAGGTAGGCTATAAGCATAGCTTAAAAATAACGAAATATAGCACCCTAAAAAAAACAAAAAAACTACTTACTATACATACCATAAATTAACAAAGTACTATGAGCCACGTAATAAAAAGAAACGGAAAACAAGAATCCGTAAAGTTTGATAAAGTAACAGCAAGGTTAGAAAAATTGAGCTATAGCCTAAGCCCATTGGTTAATGTAGTACAAGTAGCCCAAAAAACTATAGAAGGCATATATGCTGGTGTACCAACTACGGAGCTTGATAATTTGGCGGCCGAAACTGCCGCATCGCTTACCACCACACACCCCGATTATGCAATACTTGCCTCACGTATTGCAGTAAGTAATTTACATAAAAATACGGTGAAAAGTTTTTCTACCACCATGCTTAAATTGTACGATTATGTAGATGTAGCAACAGGTAAACGAATGCCATTAATTGCTGATGATGTAATGGCCATTATAAACGAACATGCCGAACTATTGGACAGTTCAATTATATACGACCGTGATTTTGCATTTGATTATTTTGGGTTTAAAACCCTAGAAAAAAGCTACCTCCTTAAGGTAGAAGGTAAGATAGTAGAACGACCTCAGCACATGTACATGAGGGTGGCAGTAGGCATACACAAAGCCGATATTGATAGTGTTATAAAAACCTACCACCTAATGAGCGAAAAGTGGTTTACACATGCCACACCAACACTATTTAATGCAGGTAGCCCTAAGCCCCAAATGAGTAGTTGTTTTTTGCTAACCATGAAAGATGATAGCATTGATGGTATATACGACACCCTAAAGCAAACAGCAAAAATAAGCCAAAGTGCAGGTGGTATTGGCTTAGCTATACATAATATAAGAGCCACTGGCAGCTATATTGGTGGTACTAATGGTACTAGCAATGGCATTATACCAATGCTTAGAGTATATAACGATACTGCCCGTTATGTGGACCAAGGTGGTGGCAAACGTAAAGGAGCCTTTGCTATATACCTAGAGCCTTGGCATGCCGATGTATTTGAATTTTTGGACTTACGTAAAAACCATGGCAAGGAAGAGTTAAGAGCAAGAGATTTGTTCTATGCCTTATGGATATGCGATTTGTTTATGAAACGAGTAGAAGAAAATGGCGAATGGAGCTTAATGTGCCCTAACGAATGCCCAGGGCTTAGCGATACTTGGGGACCCGAATTTGAAAAACTATATACAAGCTACGAGGCAGCAGGTAAAGCCCGTAAAACTATAAAAGCACAGGACCTTTGGTTTGCCATACTACAGTCGCAAACCGAAACAGGTACACCGTATATGCTGTACAAAGATGCAGCCAATAGCAAAAGCAACCAACAAAACTTAGGTACTATTAAGAGCAGCAACCTATGCACCGAAATAATGGAATACACTAGCCCCGACGAGGTGGCGGTATGTAACCTAGCATCGGTAGCTTTGCCAAAGTTTGTAATAAATGGAAAATTTGACCATCAAAAATTATACGAAGTAACCTACCAAATAACCTACAACCTTAACAAAATAATAGACCATAACTACTACCCAGTAATAGAAGCCGAAAATAGTAATACCCGCCACCGCCCCATTGGTATAGGTGTACAAGGCTTGGCCGATGTATTTATATTGCTTCGCTTACCATTTGAAAGTGATTTGGCAAAAATGTTGAATAAAAATATATTTGAAACCATTTACTTTGCTGCAATGACGGCTAGTAAAGACTTAGCCAAGCAACACGGTGCTTACCAAAGCTACCAAGGTTCGCCAGTAAGCAAAGGTATATTTCAGTTTGATATGTGGGGCGTAACGCCAACCACCCAATGGGATTGGGCTGCACTTAAAGCCGAAGTAGCTTTGCATGGTGTACGTAACTCGTTACTTGTAGCACCTATGCCAACTGCCAGTACTTCACAAATATTGGGCAACAATGAGTGCTTTGAACCTTACACTAGCAATATATATACCCGCCGTGTACTCAGTGGCGAATTTATAATAGTAAACAAACACTTGCTCAAAGACCTAGTAGCATTGGGGTTGTGGAACAATACTATGAAGAATAAAATAATAGCAGCCAACGGATCCATACAAAATATTGAAGAAATACCAACCGATATTAAGGAGCTGTATAAGACCGTATGGGAAATAAAACAACGTAACCTAATAGATATGAGTGCCGACCGTGGTGCTTACATTTGCCAATCACAATCGCTTAATTTGTTTGTAGATACGCCAACTAATAGTAAGCTAAGCAGTATGCACTTTCATGCATGGAAACAAGGCCTTAAAACGGGCATGTACTACCTACGTAGCCAAGCTGCAACACAAGCCGTACAGTTTACCATAGAGAAACAAGGTAGCGAAGAAATGACCCCATTAATACCAGTAGCTGAACAAATTAATGCTAATGATATTGCCGAAATAACCCCAACATTTACCAATGGCGAAACCTGTACTATGCAAGATGGCTGTGTACAATGCGGTTCGTAAGTATAGTTATTAATATATAGTACCCTGCCTTTTATATAGTAAGTAAAAGGTGGGGTTTTTTTATTTCAATTTTTTACAATGTAGTTGAGGCTAGTTGTATTTGGAGCATATAACTCCAGCTAATACTTAAGCTACTTAATGAGCGGTTATAACTTCTACTTTGCAAAAAAAAACTTAACATTGGAGTAGTGCTTTCTATTAATGAATAAATAATTTTTTTTAAAAAAAATGAATACTTATATTCACCTACCAAAAATATTAGGATGACCACTTTTGAAAAAGCTTATGAAACTGTACTAGGTTTAGTAAACACATTTACACAAAATTATAACCACTACATGAGTGCTGGTTACAGCGAAAGTGCAGCAAGGCAAGATTATATTGATAAATTTTTTGCAGCCTTAGGCTGGGATGTAACCCACCAGTACCAAACTAACCCGTATGAGCAAGAAGTAAAAATAGAACTTAGCCAAAAACAACAAAACGAAACTGCCCATAAACGAGCCGATTATGCTTTTTATAAAGCACCTAATTATAAAGAAGAAGTATTTTTTGTAGAGGCAAAAAAGCCATCGGTATTAATAAATAAGAATGCACAACATTATTTTCAAACCATAAAGTATGGGTGGAATGCAGGTTGCCCCTTGAGTGTACTAACCGACTTTGAAGAATTTGTAATAATAGATTGTAGAAATATTCCCAACATTAAATACGCCTTAAATGGCAACCATAAAAGTTACCGCTTTACCGACTATGCCACCAAAGAAAAATTTGCCGAAATATATTGGCTTTTTAGCAAAGAGGCTGTAGCCAATAACAGTATAAAAAAATATGCTGATGCTTTACCAAAAGCTAAGGGCAAGGTTACCCAAAAAGCCTTATTTAAAGGCAGTTACATGGCTATTGATGATAGCTTTTTGGCTTATATAGATGGTGTAAGAGAAAACCTTGCAAAGGCATTTAAAAATAACGATGATACCCTTACTGGCGAACAACTAACCGAAGCAGTACAACGTACTGTAGATAGGTTGGTTTTTATACGGTTTTTAGAAGATAAATTTATAGAACCCAACAGCCTTATTAATGAATGGGGTTTGTCCCCCTCCGTTGGTGGGGTTAGGGGAGGGGCTTGGGATGATTTTGTGGCCGATTGCCGTAAGTTAGATGCTAAATATAATGGCGTAGTATTTAAAAAACACTTTATAGATGAGCAAACTTTTGTTGGCCCACAGCAGCAATTATTTTTTGATATATGCCAAGAAATTAGCAGCCTCAACAGCCCTTACGATTTTAATTATATACCCATACACATACTTGGTAGTATATATGAACGGTTTTTGGGTAAGGTAATACGGGTAACCAACAAACGAAGCTTTGTAGAAGAAAAACCCGAAGTACGCAAAGCAGGTGGCGTATACTACACCCCAAAATATATAGTAGATTATATAGTAATAAATACCGTGGGTAAGCAAATACAAGGCAAAACCCCTAAGCAAATTGCCGACTTACGGTTTGCTGATATTGCCTGTGGCAGTGGTAGTTTTTTAATAGGCGTATACGATTGCCTACTTGAATACCACAAAAAATATTATACCGAAAAGTTAAAAGATAAAACCGAACTTGATAAACGTAGTGAGGACTATGGCAATGTAATGTACCAAGATAAACTGTGGCAACTAACCCTAAAGCTAAAGCAAACTATACTGCTCAATAATATATATGGGGTAGATATTGATGCACAAGCTGTGGAAGTAACACAGCTTAGTTTGTTTTTAAAAATGTTGGAAGATGAGAGCCTCACCAGCACCCAAAGCCGCCAAGGCAGTGTATTTAGCAAAGTACTACCCAACCTTAGCAATAATATTGTATGCGGTAATAGCTTAATAGGGTTCGATATTATGCAACAAACCTCCCTCACTTTTGGTGAGGGATTAGAGGGTGAGGCTGAGTTGAAAAAACTTAACCCAATGGATTATGCAGCAAAGTTTCCTGCAATAATGAGAGGTGGAGGTTTTGATGCTATTGTGGGGAATCCGCCGTATGTTAGTATTGAAAATTTAGATGAAAATACAAAAGCTTATTTTTTTAATCATTATAAAACTTGTAAGGGAAGAACTGATATTTATATTCCTTTCTTTGAAAAGATACTTACTAAACTCCTTAAACAAAATGGGTTTTTATGTTACATAATACCTTATGCGTTTACAAATCAAGTTTATGGTGAAGCATTAAGAGTATTACTAGCAAAAAATTATTGGGTAAAAGAAATAGTGGATAGTAGTAGCTATTATGTTTTTAAAGAAGCAAAAGTTAAAAATATAACTATAACAATTCAAAAAAAATATGCTGATAATTTAGAAACACAAATTAGGAAAGTACTAAATCCAAGAGATTTTGAAATCGGCATATTTGAAGATTTTAATATTCAGCAAAGCCAATTTTTAACTTTTAAACAATCAAGGTTTGAAACAAAACAAGTTGCAAATCTTTTAAGCATAAAAGAAACAATTTGTAAAGACATTTATGAGTTGAAAGATATTTGTTTAGT
Organism: Chitinophagaceae bacterium; assembly: GCA_043778255.1. Lineage (GTDB taxonomy): Bacteria > Bacteroidota > Bacteroidia > Chitinophagales > Chitinophagaceae > JAYWGN01. Next base: position 7,429 of record JAYWGN010000068.1, read on the forward strand.
TGCTTATGGTGCAAGACTCAATTATAAAAAAAAATCAATTGGCAAGGAAGTATTTATTCATAAAGAGTATAGCAAAGGGTTTAAACTTTTTGTAGAAGGTAAAAATATTAATCGATATGAATTTACTCAAGCAGGTTGGTTAAACTATCAACCAAAGCTTCACTACAACTCTATGTTCCCTGAATTGTTTGAAAATGAAAAAATAATGTTTATTAATGTTGTAAAAGAAAAATTGCGATTTACATATGATGATAAAGGCTTTTATAATAGCCATACAGTTTGTAATTGTATAAGAATTTGTGATTTGAAAAATGCTAAACATATTACGGCAAGGAAAGTAACAAATAATGTAGATTTATCTATTTCTGAAAGTTATAGTTTAAAATTTATTTTAGGAATTTTAAATTCAAATTTGATAAGTTGGTACTTCCATAATTTTTTAAGTGAGTCTTTACATTTTTATCCAGGAGATGCACAAAAATTACCGATTCCAAAAATTAAAAAGAGTAATGAAAAAGCAATAGGTCAGGTAATATTATTAGTTACCCAACTAATAACCGCCAAGCAACAACAAGCCCAAGCTATTACCGAAAAAGATAAAAACTTTATAACCAACAAATGCCAAAGCTTAGATGCCCAAATAGATAATTTGGTGTACCAACTATACAACCTAACAGAAGCGGAAATAAAAATAGTAGAGGGTAATTAAATTAATAAAATGAGTAAAGAGTATTTTATATGGTGCGATGAAAGCCTAAAAAGCGGTATCTACTATTCTAATTTTTATGGTGGTGTATTAGTAGAGTCTAAAAACATACAACTGGTAAATAATAGGCTGCAAAGCGTAGTTGACAAAATAAAAATTACCGAAGAAATTAAGTGGGGTAAAGTAGATGCCTATAAGTTACCAGCATTTATGGAGTTAATGAATGTGTTTTTTGACCTAGTTAAAAAAGGTAAAATTAAAGTTAGAATAATGTTTCGGCAAACTGCACATGTTGCAGTTGGCTTAACACCAAACCACTCTGAAAACGAATTTTTATTACTATATTATCAGTTTTTTAAAACACAGCTTTGGATTGCCTTATAGCAGGGTAGCGCCTACAAATCATGTTCATCTCAGGCTACACTTCGATAATTTGCCCGATACCATATCAAAAGTACAGCAGTTTAAAGAGTATATCAAAGGTTTAGAAAGGCTTAAGCCTTTTCAAGATGCAAAAATAAAAATTAGAAAAGAAGATATTGTTGAAATAGATTCAAAACAACACTTACCCTTACAGTTTTTAGACGTAATATTAGGAGCAATGCAATTTAGGTTAAACAACATGCACAAACTAAAACCCGATGGAAAAAAACGTAGAGGAAACGAACTATTGCAAAAGAAAAATTATATAAACATATTAATCAAAAAATTTGCACATTAAGAAATAGATTTAATATTGGAATGACCACTGGATCAAAAAACAAAACAGATTATTGGAACCATTCATACAGGCACTGGAATTTTAAGCCAAAAGATTTTGAAGTTAATCAGGAACATTACAAATAAATAAAAAAGCTCCGTTCCACCTAAATAAATTTTTCAAGCAAGCTTGAACGTTCAGCGGCTAAAGAGCCACAGCAAAGGTATTTTATATTTCGCAACTATGGTAATTAGTTTACTATTGTTTATTAACTAGTTTTAACCAAATTAAAAAACCATATATATTTTTTCAAACTGGTATTTTGTAATATTATACAAACTCAAGCCACTATCTCAAAAAAAGATAAAAACTTTATAATCAACAAATGCCAAAGCTTAGATGCCCAAATAGATAATTTGGTGTACCAACTATACAACCTAACAGATGCTGAAATAAAAATAGTGAAGGGTAATTAAAGTTGGTAATACTCAGTACCTAACAGGTATACCACATACTACTTATACCTGTTATAATTTGTATATTTTGCAAATAGGCTTTCAACAATATTACTGTACTAACAAACACTATGTGTTGCTCATTCCCTTTTTTAGCGAAGCGTATAAAACAAAAAAAACGCCCAAAAAGGGCGTTTAATAAAATGGTATTTTTTTTAAAAAAAATTAGAATGCAATTTGTCCTCTTACTTCGGAGGCTCCAGCAGCATTGTAAGCCTTACTTTTTAGGTATACTGCATACTTTCCATTACGTAACTCATCCAATATCATTTGCTGACCTTCTACTATAAAACTACCAGTAAAGCTAGCAGTGGTACGGCGTTGTAACGATACTGCTGTATTAAAATTAACTAATTGATATGTAGCAGCCGGAAAAGTTTGCCCTGCACTTGCTTTGGTAATACCAAATTGAGTGCAGCTATCCGTAAGCCCTGTATAGTCAATTTGATAACTAAAGGTACGTATGTTAGCATTGTAGGTATAGCTTAGTGTTGCTGTAGCAGTACTTGTATTGCTTGGTATTACATTGCTACCACTAAGTATAGTAGTACCAGTTACTGTACTATTGTTACCCTCTTTGGTACAGCTTGTACATAGTATAGTAGCTATTGTTAATATGGTTATTATATTTTTCATTTCCTTTTATTTTGTATTAATGTTGTGGGTTGTTTAAAAATTAAAACGTAAAGATAATTGACCTGTCCAACGGCTGTTGTTAAATGGTGTTACACCATCGCTAAAGTTCCAAGGCCTGTTAGGTGTGGTAATTGGTGCTACTCTATATTGTGGCAAGTTACCTGTACCTAAGCCAGCCCAGCTTAATACTGTTATTTGGTCATTACCTGCAAAAAACTGACGGCCCCAATTATCATTTAATAGGTTAGTAAAGTTAAACATATCCAATGCTACTTGAAAGCTTCTGTTTTTGCCACCGGCTTTAAATATAAAGTCTTGGGCTATTTTTAAATCAACACTGTGTGTAAATGGTAATCTGCCACCGTTACGCTCAGCAAATTGACCTTTGCGGCTACTCAAATATTTGTTTGCATTTACAAATTCCCAAAATATTTCTTTTTGTTGTGCAGTAGTATAAATAATACCATTTACATTATTAGTAAGTGCAGTATTGCTAAACATGGCATCTAATTCAGTTCTATCTTTTGGTACATATACCAAATCGTTACCGTTTACACCATCGTTAACAATAGTATTACCACCTACTACATAACTAACTGGGTTACCACTTTGGCCTGTATATACTAGAGTAATAGTTGTAGCCATTTTTTCTTTAGCATATTCAAACTTTTTGCTAATATAACTTTGTACTCTGTGCCCTACCGAAAAGTCAGATACTGAACGTACTTGTGTATTTCGGTTACTTACTTTTTCTATAAACTGCCAGTTACTTGCATTTACACTACTAGTACCTTCGTTATTAACAAATGAGTTGCCATAAGTATAAAATGCATTGAACGATAAACCGTTGTTTAATGCCTTATCTATTTTAGCTGTAACTATGTATGAGTAGCCAGTTTTGTTAGGTGTGTTACGTATTAAGTATATACCTGTGTAAGGTCGTGTAGCACCTGTTGGTCGTAATTGTAAGTTGGTAGTACCTATTATTATATCTCTTGCACCTGGTCCAGTGGTAGTTGCATTTGATTTTAATATGGCAAGGTTTTGCCAATCAGTTTCGTATATATTTTTGTTAAATGTGGCATCAAATGAGAATACCCAACCGTTGCCTAGTTTTTTATCAGCTGCTATGGTAGTTCTTAAGTTCATAGGCACCCTATAATCTTTTGCTATTAGGTTAAGGTCGCCACTTGGTAGTGGGTTGCCACCAAATATTTGAGCATTGTTTCTTTGTGTATTTACATCGGGGTTAAATTTGATGCCGTTATTGAAATTCAAATTAGCACCATTAATATCAACACCACCTATGGTAACACCCGTATTTTGGTACACACCACCTGGCCATACTAGTGGTGTACGGCCTGTAAATAAGCCAATACCACCTCTAAATGTTAGGCCTTCGTCTACTACATCATATTTAAAACCAAACCTTGGCGATAGCATAAACCTTGGTTGAGGTAACTTACCTGCTACTGCACCTTCTATATCGTAACCCGCTGCTTTTATTTGGCTTTGAGCGGAATCTCTCCAAAATTTATCAACTGGAGCTTCGTCTAAAAATTGAAATCTATCGGCACGTAAACCTAATGTAATTGTAAAGTTGTCATTTACTTTTATATCGTCGTTTACAAAAAATCCAAATCTTGCACTATTAAACTTTGCTGCACTATTTACAGCATCGTCACCAGCTTTACCATTGTCAACCAAGCTATACCCTACACGGTAACGGTTAGGTGTTTTGTTTTGTATAAAGCTATCAACGTTAGCAAATAGGTATGAACCAAAGCCACGGTTGATAAACAAATTGTAGGTTTTATTAAAGTCAATATCGAACCCTGCACTTAGGGTATGTT
>JAYWGN010000069.1:0-56219 GCA_043778255.1 Chitinophagaceae bacterium
GTTATTTATTTGGGGTTTTTTAATATATGCAACAAAGCCGCTAACTTGTAGTGGTACAAGGTTGCAAGGGTTTACAAAATGAATAATAAAAGAAGTTGATAAACTAAGAAGTAGTAATAAAAAAGAGATGGTGTTTGTAGTGTGTACCCATAGTCTGTAATAATTTAGTTATATAAATATACTAACAATTATTAATAATTCATAGCTTTTTTGTAATTAATTAATGTAAAGGTAATATTGGCAGCTAAGTTTTGTTTTGTTAGGGTGTATTGTTTATGCAAATATTTTAGTGTTGTGTAATTCGGTTGTTGGAAGGCTTCGCCATTCCAACAACGGCGGTTTTAATAAGCTGTTTTGGGCTTAAATTCATACAGCTTCTAAATTTAAAGAGTACTCTAGTGTATTACTATTGTCAGGTATTTTTTCACCTCTTTCACTTAACTCCTCTATATAAAGTTCAATAGCTTCTTTTGCCATTGTTATGGCTTCATCTACTGTATCGCCATAGGTAATACAGCCTGGCAATACTGGCACAGTTACTGTAAATCCGCCTTCTGGTTCCCTTTGCAAATGAATTTTGTAGGTGTACATTTTTAACTATTATTTTATCTTATTTTTTTTAATCTAATGCCAATTTTTTTACCATTAAAGGTAGCAATAATTTACAAGTTGCCAATCTTGTTTTTTTTGTAAAAAAAAGAATATGCTTTATACTTTTTTGTATAATATAATCCCCAACTTTGCATTACAACCAATTTATAATGTTTACCTATTTATATATATTATTACCTTACTTTTTGCTTGTTACAAGTGCTACCAAGCCACACCCATTGTATATAAGTAATACCAATATTGAGTACAATAGTAAGGCACATACGGTTGAAATGATTAACAAAATATTTGTTGACGATTTGGAAGCCTCACTAACAAAAATATACAATAGAAAAATAGATTTATTTGCCAACCCTAACAATGCTACCAAACAACTACTATTGGATTATATACAAAAGCATATAATACTCACTATTAACAACCAACCAACTACCTACACCATAGTAGGCTACGAAAGGCAAAAAGAAGCCTGTTGGTGCTACATAGAAATACCCAATATAACTTGTGTAAATAAGCTAAGCCTAACCAATACAATACTATACGAATATACCGATAAGCAAATAAACTTAAACCATATTATAGTAAATGGCGTTACAAAAAACACAAAGTTGCAAAGCCCCGAAACTACCGCTGTGTTTACGTTTTAGCTTATAATGTAACAGAGGCTAATTTTTTTATGAGTTTTATAGCCACAAATCTTTTGGCTAACAAGGTACTACCATTTACTATTTCATAAGTTACATACCATTGTTGCAAAGTTTCGTTATACAAGGCTACTTGGTTTACTTTTACTTTATTATAATACCAATTGGGTACACCATCATTAGTTACTACTATGCTGCTAGGTTGGCTTACCAACGCTACAGTATTGGGCTCGGTTACGGCGCTACTTACTTCAAGTATTTGTTGTAACAAACTATTGGTAGCCGTATTTATATTTACTGTAGTAAGGTTAGCATCGTACAATTGTACACTATCAGTTAGTTGCAATATAGCATCGTTTATTGTGGTAGTTCTTGTTTGTATTATGGTTTTATTTAACTGGCTAGTTGCGTTGTTGCTTACCAACACTACATCAGTTATTGGTGTTGCCAATGGTGTTTTTGGCGTAGTAGTTGGCTGCATTTTGTTTGGCACTAATGCTTTGTAGTTGTTTGTAGTAGGTAGTTTGGTTACTATGGCAAGTTGTGTTATAGGCAAGTTGGTTACACCTATTTTTTTAGGTAAGGCTTCGCCAAAATGTATTTGTTGTAACAATAGTAGCGGTAATGTTATTAGCAATAACAAATATTTAAAGCTGAATTGTTGTTTTTTATGTTGGCCAAATAACCTTGTAATACGGTAATGCAGTTGGTGGGGTATAGTAGTAAATGCTAATGCTGTAGTGTTGTTATGTTGTAGTACGGCTGCTTTTTGTAATGCAGTAGCATAGTGTATTTTTTCTATATTTTGCGTAAGTACCCAATCATCACAAGCTAGCTCTCGTTGTAGTTGCAATTGTTGTAGTAGTTGCTTAGCAAATGGATTAAAACAAAGTACAACTTTGCAAATGCTAATTATAACATTGGTAGCATGGTCATTACGTTTTATATGGGCTATTTCGTGCAGTAATACGGCTGCTAATTCCTGCTCGGTTAGTTGCGTTATAATGCATATAGGCAATACTATAATTTTGTGTAGTAACCCTTTGGTGTAGGGCGATACAGCTAATGTAGTGGTATATACAGTTGGTATTTTTATAGCATAATAGTTGCAAATAGTAGTTACATAATGTAGTACATCGGGCTTAGTATAAATGCTCAGTTGCTCAGTTGGTTTTACTGCATGTACAACTAGTTGTAATAACTTAATGGCTAGCAATGTAATGTATATAAGTGCCATTACAGTTACTACTATTTGGCGTATATCATACTGCCTTACTACTACGTTTATAGTAATTATTGCAGTTAAGTTTGGGGTGCATAAGTTTTTTACAAATAGTAGCGTACACACTACCGTAACTAACAATAGTAATATAAAACTATAGGTTGGCTTAAGCATTTTACCTAATATAAAATGAACAATTACCCAACCCATATATACTGCTGCAAATAGTACTATACTATTAAGCATAGCTATACCAATATGTTGTAAATATTGCTGCACTGTTTATACAGTTTTGGTTTTTATGGAGTTTAAAAAATCTTCAATTTTACTAATTTCAGCCATATTAGTTTTATGATTACCCAATACTTGCAACACCAATTCGGTGCTAGAACCACTAAATAAATTGGTGATCATTTTTTGCAAATAATGTTGTTGGGCATGTTGTTGTTGCAATGCTGGTGTGTATATGTGTGTACGGGTGGTAGGGTCACGGGCTACCAAACCCTTTGCTAGCATAAGTTGCATTAGTTTGAGTGTGGTAGTATAGCCTACAGCTTTGGTGAGTGCTAATACATTATGTATTTCCCTTACGGTAGCTTGTTTTTTCTGCCATAGCACTTGCAATATTTCTATTTCACTTTCGGTAGGTTTGGTAAATGTGTTTTCGTTCATAGCATAAAGGTACTAATTGTACGATACTATTCGTACTTAATTGTACTTTTTTTTGGAGTGTAAAAAAATAGAACCTTTCAACATAGGTTGCTTTCTTTTTATCTAACTACTTTTGTAGTCAGTTTTTTTATTTTTTTTTGGTAAAAAAAAAATAGACAATTACAAACATATAATTAGAAAATAAAATGAAGAATAATAATACTTATAAGGGCTTTGGTACTACTGCTATACATGCCGGGCTTAATGAGCATATAGCTAATGCACACTTAACCCCAATATTTGCTACAAGTACTTACACATTTGATAATGCAACCCAAGCTAGGCAACGGTTTACTGGCGAAGATGCAGGTAGTATATACGGTAGGTTTGGTAGCCCAAGCATTACCGAAGTAGAAAATAAAATAGCTGCATTAGAAACCTATGGCTTTGTAAATAGTAGTGGAAATAAAGTAGCGGCAAAAGGTATAATGCATAGTAGCGGTATGGGTGCATTAACCACTTTGTTTTTGAGTACATTGCAAAAAGGCGATAAAATATTGAGCCATTTTTCGTTGTATGGTGGCACTCAAGAAATAACTAATAAGCTACTGCCCGAACTTGGCATTGAAATTGTAATTGCCGATTTGCGGGATTTGCAAAAAGCAGAAGATGCCATAAAAAACGATAGCACTATAAAGTTATTATATATAGAAACCCCTGCCAATCCCACTTTGCAGTGTGTTGATATAGAAGCTTTGGTACACTTAGCAAAAAAATATAACCTTAAAACAGCTTGTGATAACACCTTTGCAACACCTTATTTGCAACAGCCATTTAAGTATGGGGTCGATTTTATAATGCATAGTACTACCAAATTTTTGAACGGACACGGCACTGCAATTGGTGGTATATTGTTAGGTACTGATGTTGAATTTATGAACACCAAAGCTACCAAATGGCACCGTTTGCTTGGTGCTAACAGTAATGGGTTCGATGCATTTTTACTAAGTAATGGCATTAAAACATTGGAGGTACGTATGGAAAGGCATTGCCATAATGCAACAGAAGTAGCCGCTTTTTTGCAACATAACAATGCAGTGGCTATTGTAAATTATCATGGGTTGCCTACACACCCCGATTACTATACAGCAAGTAAGCAAATGAACCATGCAGGTGCTCTTATGAGTTTTGAATTAAAAGGTGGTTACCAAGCCTGTACAACGTTTTTGGATAAGCTTCAACTATGCACACATGCCGTAAGCCTTGGCACTACCGATACCTTACTTACACACCCTGCAAGTACTACACACTATGGAGTGCCAACCGCCGAGAGGGAGCAGTACGGCATAACCGACGGATTAATAAGGCTTAGTGTAGGTATTGAAAATATACAAGATATATTAGCCGATTTGGAGCAGGCTTTATACAATAGTTAGGTTACATTAGCATAAAAATAAATTATAAAAATGACCATACGACCAGCTCTACTAACTGACTGTGAAAGGATGATGCAACTTATACAAGAACTTGCAGTATATGAGAAAGCCCCTGATCAAGTAACGGTAACATTAGATCACTTTGTTGCCAGTGGATTTGGCTCAAACCCAGTATGGTGGGCTATTGTAGCCGAAGTAAATGGAGTAGTGCAAGGCTTTGCTTTGTACTATATAAGGTATAGCACTTGGAAAGGGCAACGTATGTACCTTGAAGATATATTGGTAACAGAGGCTGCAAGAGGCAAAGGCTTAGGTACATTGTTAATGGACGAACTGATGGTTATTGCAAAGCAAAAAAAATTTACAGGTATTGTATGGCAAGTACTAGAGTGGAACGAACCGGCTATTAATTTTTATAAAAAATACAGAACTAAATTTGATGCTGAATGGGTTAATTGCAGTGTAGAAATGAACTAAATAATACCCTTAATTTCTGTTAGTATCATCTAACAATTGGTTGTATTTATTGTAAATGTACAATATACATACACCAAATAGTAGTGCAGTTATTACCATTATATTATTAACAACACCTACAGCACCAAACGAAATTTTGATAAGTATTGTAGTAATTATAAAACCAGAATTACGCATTACAGTTTGAAACTTATCAGTTAATAAAAACGAAAATAAAAGTATCAATACATCGGTTACAATTAATGTGGTAAAAAAGTTATCAAAAAATATTTTGTTAGTATCTGACGCCAAAGCAATAATATTAACACTATTATAAAAACTCGCTTTTACCCAACCAGTAAGGCTTATAGCCGATAACGTAAAAAATAATGGAACTAATAAGAAAGCTACCCATTTCTTAAAAGTAATAAATAATTGAATTTCTTTACTTATAGTTACTTCCACTTCTGCTCTTGATTGCTCCTTATTGAGTTTGTAAAATACTAGTATTAATGCAAACAAAATAAGTACTGTGCCAAGGTCAATTAAAAATTGTATATCACTAGTGCTTTTAAAAAAGTTTTCTTTTAAATTAAGGTTTCCGAGGTCTTTAAAAACTTTACGTATAATTATAAGAGTAATAATTTCGTATTGTTTGCCTATATACTTACTAGTGGACTTAGGCAAGTAATAAATAAGCAAATAAACTTCGTAAAAAAGAATAAACGAAAATGGTGTATAAATTGAGGAAATTGGATTTTTTAAAAGTCCCTCTGCATCATAATTTATTACATTGTAGTAGGCTAGTATGATTAAAGTAAGGTGTACTAAAAATCCTATTATAGATAAGCAAATTGTAACCTTTTCAATTTTTGTTTTTATACTTTCTGTAAGAAAATATTGATTTATGTTGATTTTCAATTATTCAAATTATTAATATTATTGATTAACACTAATTATTATCTAAGGTTTGTCAAATCGTTCTATTTATTTATGCTTCCAGTTTTTTTGCAGTAACGAGTATATTTTAGAATCTAAAAATTGACCATTGAAATAAAAATTTTCTTTAAAATTTGCTTCATTTTCAAAGCCTTGACTTTCTAGTATTTTTTGCGAAGCAATATTATTAGGGTCTGTATTAGCTTCTATACTGTGTAAGTTTAATTGGTTAAATCCATAATCTATTACAGCATTTAAAGCTTCGGTTCCTATTTTTTTACCAAAGTGTTGTTGTAATAAACTGTACCCAACTTCTGCTCGGTGGTTATGGGCATCAATACGCCAATAGCAAAAATTACCAAGCATTGCTTTGTTATCTTTATATTGTACTGTCCAGTTTATACTCTCATTTTTAAGCAAACCATCATTTATTGTATTGTACAATATTTCGGCATCCTCTATACTTTTTGCAATTGGCCTTCCAATATATTGCATTACTACTGGGTTGCTTCTCATTTCATATAACAATGGTATATCGGTAGTATCCATTTGCCTCAATATTAACCGTTCAGTAGTTAATGTAGGGAAAGGTGAAAAATTTAAAGTGAGCATTTTTAAAAATTATTTTTGCAAATTAACTAATGCCACTTACAATAGCATCTTTATCTATTTTGCTTACTAAGCCTTGCAATACTTTACCTGGCCCACACTCTATATATTCCGTAGCACCATCGTGTAACATTGATTGTACAAGTTGTGTAAATTGAACTGCACCAGTAAGTTGTTTTATTAAGTTTTCTTTTATTTCAGTAGCATTGTTTACTGCTGTTGCCACTACATTTTGGTATATAGGGCATTGTGGTTGGTTAAATGTTGTTGCATGTATTGCAGTTGCCAATTCCTCTTGTGCAGGTTGCATTAATGGTGAGTGGAAAGCCCCACCCACAGGGAGTAGTAAGGCTCTTTTGGCACTAGCTGCTTTCATTGCTTCACAGGCTAGTTCAATACCTTTTGTGCTGCCACTTATTACTAACTGGCCAGGACAATTATAATTTGCAGGTACTACTATTTCGTTGTGTTCAGCAGTTATTTGTTTACATATATTGGCTACTACTGTATCGTCCAAGTTAAGTATAGCAGCCATAGTACCAGGGTTAGCAATACAGGCTTTTTGCATAGCATTAGCTCGTATAGCTACCAACTTTAGTGCATCGGCAAAGCTTAGTACACCATTAGCTACAAGTGCTGTAAACTCACCTAGCGAATGCCCTGCAACCATGGCAGGTTCGGGGTTTGCAATTGTTTTGTATGCAGCTACGGAGTGTATAAATATAGCAGGTTGTGTTACGTTAGTTGCTTTTAAATCATCTGCTGTACCAGCAAACATAATTTCGGTTATGTTGAAACCTAAAATTTCATTTGCATCGTCCATTAATTGTTTTGCAGTAGCATTGGTATCGTATAAACCTTTACCCATACCAATAAATTGGGCACCTTGCCCAGGAAATAAAAATGCTTTTTTCATAACAATAAAGATAAAGTTTTTTGCTATGCTTTATTTATAATTTAAACATTAATAATTAGGGTGTTATTACCCTCATAAATACCCTAAAACCAGTTTCAGGATTAGAGGAAGTGTAGCTTTCTCTGGTTTGTATGCAAGCAATAGCACCGTCGGTATTATAACTACCACCTTTGCTAAAGCCTTTGTCTATAAGCATTTCGGCTACGTTGCCTACTACATTATAAAGCTTTTTGCCTCTCCATTGGCTACTCACATCACTTGTATAATATTTGTTTCCTCGTATTTTGGCAAGTACAGCTGTGTCGTAAGTTAACTTACCATAATTCATGCTACCTTTTACATTGCAATAATAAAAACCTTTTTCACTATAGGTATTATTTGCCTTCCATGGATATTTTTTTGTAATATCGCCACCACTTGCTGCATACATCCACTCTGTTTCGGTAGGTAAGGTAAATTCAACCTTTGTAAATTTTTTATTTTCTTTGTTATTATAGGTTTCAGTTAGCCAGTTACAGTAAGCAATAGCATTTTCGTAACTTATATTTACCAACGGATAATTATTAAATGCTTTGTTCGTATGATAGTACTTTACATAAGGAGCATTAGAATATAAAGCTTCGTTCCACTTAAAAGTATCTAAGGCAAAACTTTTATAATTTTTACCATTTAGCATTATTTCATTCAAATAAGTGTTGTATTCCAAATTACTAGTTTCTGTATCCCATGCATATAAATCAGCTTTTATTTTTTTTAACTTTTTTTCAAAGTATTTTGCTGTAGCAAAATTTACAAGTTCTTTATTCTTTTTTGGGGTAAATGCAGTTGCTACCAATAATGTAGCAATTGCCAGTAGGCAAATAATGTATTTCATAATAGTTAATTTATACTATAAAAATAAGTATTATAATCAACCAAATCATAATAAATTTGTTAAAGTTTTCATTATGAAAAATTATATAATCATTGGTGCAAGTTCGGGTATTGGTGCTGCTTCGGCTAGTTTGTTAGCAGCTAACAATCAAGTATTTGGTAGCTACAATAGCCACCCAGTAAGTAATACAACCAATTGTACTTATTTTCCTTACAATGTATTAACCGATAATATTGATGTACTGCAATACCCCGAGGTAATTGACGGTATCGTGTATTGCCCGGGTAGTATCAACCTCAAACCATTTGCCCGTATAAAGCCCGAAGATTTTGTGCAGGATTATCAGCTACAAGTTGTAGGTGCTATTAAAGTAATACAAGCTATACTACCCAAACTTAAACTAAGCAGTACTGCAAGTATAGTATTATTTAGTACCGTGGCGGTACAAAATGGTTTAAATTTTCATAGCCTTGTAGCTGCAAGTAAAGGTGCAGTGGAAGGGTTAACCAAATCACTAGCTGCCGAACTTGCCCCTACCATACGGGTTAATTGTATAGCACCTGGCCTTACCAATACGCCACTTGCTGCAAGTTTGCTTAATACACCCGAAAAAATAGAGGCTAATGCCCAAAGGCATCCACTTAAAAAAATAGGCACACCACAGGATATAGCATATATGGTGGAATACCTACTAAGCGAAAAAGCAGGTTGGATAACAGGGCAAGTATTGCATGTAGATGGTGGAATGGATGGGGTGAAGATGTAAAGCGAAATATGCTAATGAGATAATGTGCTGATGTGCTAAAGCAAATTTGATAAACAGATAATGTGCTAATGAGATAATGTGCTGATGTGCTAAAGCAAATTTGATAAAATGATAAAAAGATAATGTGCTATTGAGATAATATGCTGATGTGCTAATGTGTTAAAGCAAATTTGGTAATGTGATATTTTGCTAATGGGCTAATGAGATAATGTGCTACGCAAATTTGGAAAACATTAAAACTGGCTTTTGTATTTTAATAAACATAAACTAAGCAAGTCATAAAATAAAAATACTAAAACACCATTTTCAAAAATTAATAAATGAAAAGACCTTGGAACATAATTGACTCACCTGTATATAGCTTGGCTACTTACCATAATGGTACAGTAAATATGAATATATGCACTTACGTTACAGCAGTGAGTATGACCCCAAAACGATATGCCATAGCAGTGTACCATAATACTAAAACATTAAGTAACATACAACAATCGGATACTGCTGTGCTGCAATTTTTGCAAAACGATCAATATAAATTGGTAAATGTATTAGGCAAAAAATCGGGTAATAAATATGACAAACAAAGCTACCTTACCAAAAAAAATATACTCACTACGTGGAATGAAAATATTATATTGCAAGGGCTAGCAGCACAAGTGCAATTACAAAAAATAAGTTGGCAAAATGCTGGTGACCACGACCTATATTTGTTTGATGCCGTAAAGTACAAAACCAACGAAAATGCTTGTCCATTAATGTTTCAAGAGTTGATAAACTTAAAAATAATACTAGGATGACCGATGTAGATATAGATAGAATAATAGAAATGGCTTGGGAAGATAGAACACCATTTGAAGCCATCGCATTTCAGTTTAACATAACTGAAAGTGAAGTAATAAAGCTAATGCGAACCAACCTCAAACGTAGTAGCTTTAACCTATGGCGGCAAAGGGTAAATAGTGGAGTAAGCCAAAAGCATTTAGCAAAGCGTAACGAAAATATAAGTAGGTTTAAGTGTACCCTACAACGAACTATTACTGGCAATAAAATAAGTAAACGATGAAAGCAATATCCCTCATTTTTCCGCACCAATTATTTGAAGGCAATATATTGATGGCTATAAAAAATGAAATTTATTTGGTAGAGGAATATTTGTTTTATACTCAATTCAAATTTCACCAACAAAAAATAGCTTACCATAGAGCCACTATGAAAAGCTACGAAAATTATTTGACCGAAAATAATTGTACAATAAATTACATAGATAGTGATAGTAAAAATAGTGATGTAAGAAAATTAATAACTGATTTAGCAAAGCAAAAAGTAACGGATATACATTATATAGATACCACCGATTATTGGCTAGAAAAAAGAATAACTGAAACTGCAACGCTACATAATATTACGCTAACAAAATACGACACACCCTATTTTTTAAATAATGTAGCCGAGTTAGATGCCTACTTTGATACTAAAAAAAAGCTATATCAAACTGACTTTTATATACACCAACGTAAAACAAGAAATATATTAATAGACGCAAAGCAGCTGCCACAGGGCGGTAAGTGGACTTACGATGCTGATAATAGAGAAAAATATCCTAAACAAAAAACGGCACCCACGTTGCATTTTGCGAAGCAAAATAACTACACTACCGAAGCAAAAGCTTATGTGCAAAAAAAATATGCCAACAACTACGGTGAACTGAGTGATGAGGTACACTACCCAATTACACACAAAGAAGCTAAGCAATGGTTACAGCAATTTTTGCAAACTCGATTTGCCGACTTTGGAATATATGAAGATGCCATAGTAAGCACCGAAACTTACCTACACCATAGCCTACTTACGCCAATGCTTAATGTGGGTTTACTTACGCCCAAATATATAATTGATGAAACACTACAATTTGCTACTAGCAATGAAATTCCGCTTAACTCACTAGAGGGATTTGTAAGGCAAATAATAGGATGGCGAGAATTTATAAGAGCTGTATATCACTATAAAGGTAGAGAGGAAAGGATCACCAATTTTTGGAAATTTGATAGAAAAATACCTCACAGCTTTTACACCGCTACTACTGGCATATTGCCTATAGATGATACTATAAAAAAAGTAGTACAAACAGGCTACTGCCACCATATAGAAAGGCTAATGATACTAGGCAACTTTATGCTACTTTGCGAGTTTGACCCTAATGAAGTATATAAGTGGTTTATGGAAATGTACATAGATGCTTACGACTGGGTAATGGTGCCCAATGTGTTTGGTATGAGCCAATTTGCCGATGGTGGTTTAATGGCTACAAAGCCCTATATAAGCGGCAGTAACTACATAATAAAAATGAGTGATTATAAAAAAACAAATACCGAAAATGGTTGGGACGTTATATGGGACGGCCTGTTTTGGCACTTTATGGATAAGCAACGTAAGTTCTTTTTGGGCAACCCAAGGTTGGGTATGCTAGTACATACTTTTGATAAAATGGATGCCAACAAACGAACCAATCATTTGCTGAAAGCACAAGCATTTTTACAAAAATTAGATACTTAATATTATGGAATTTGTAACTGATATAAAATCAATAGAAAAACTAGTAGATGCTATAGACCCGATAAAATATGGGAATACTCGTAACTACCTCAATGGGGCAGTAACTAAGCTTTCGCCATATATAAGCCGTGGGGTAATAAGTACCAAATATGTATGGAACAAAATGGTAGAAAAAGGATACAGCCTGCACCAAATTGAAAGCTTTGCAAAAGAGTTGGGATGGCGTGATTTTTTTCAGCTAGTATGGCAAGATAAAGGTAATGCTATAGATAAAGATATGAAACAACCCCAAGCAGATGTGCAAAATTATGGCATTGCAAATGCTTTGGTAGAGGGCAATACAGGCATAGTAGCTATTGATAAAGGTATTGATGATTTGTACAGCACTGGCTATATGCACAACCACTCACGTATGTACACAGCAAGTATTGCTTGCAATGTTGGGGGCAGCCATTGGCTAGTACCGGCACAGTGGTTGTACTACCACTTGTACGATGCGGATTGGGCAAGTAATGCCTTAAGTTGGCAGTGGACGGCAGGTGCATTTAGCAGTAAAAAATACTTTGCAAACCAAGAAAATATTAATAAATATTGCAACACTAACCAAACCAAAACATTTTTGGATGTAAGCTATGGTAACCTCGAAAATATAGAAACACCTGCCATACTAAAACAAACTAGAGATTATTTTGAAAAAACAAACCTACCCGAAACGGAAGAAATAAAATGGGAGGCCAATAAAAATTTGTTAGTCTATAATTTTTATAATTTAGATCCTTATTGGCATAAGGATGAGGATGCCATAAGAGTATTGTTGCTAGAGCCTACGTTTTTTAAAAAATACCCAAGTAGCGACAAAGTAATTGAGTTTATGATGGCATTAAGTAAAAATATAGAAGGTATAAAAGTATTTGTAGGCTCGTTTAATGCATTAGTTACTAATGCTGCTTATAACAAATGCTACTATAAGGAACACCCCACCTGTGGGCATTACAGCGGTACTGAGGAATGTAGAGATTGGTTAGCACCACAAGTAACGGGGTATTTTCCCTCATTTTTTGGGTATTGGAAACGGGCAGAAAAACATTTTAAAAAGTAGTGGCATTACCCAATATAAATATAGTATGGCTTAAGCGGGATTTGAGAACCCAACACCACCAACCGCTGCACCAAGCAGAACAAAGTGAGCTGCCGTACTTAATTATTTATATATGGGAACCAAGTATTATTAACTACCCCGATACTTCGCTACGGCATTTGCAATACCAATACCACAGTATAAAAGTAATGGATAAGTTGCTGCAGCCTTACAAAAAAAGAGTTACACTTTTTTATGCCGAGGCAGTAGAAGTTTTTAATTGCATACAAAAAAAGTACACCATAAAAAATGTGTATAGCTATCAGGAAACTGGTGTTGGCATAACTTACCGAAGAGATATTGCGGTAGCGAAACATTTTGCGAAGCATAAAATAAACTGGGTACAGTACCAACAAAACGGTGTAGTACGTGGTGCCAAAAACCGTGATGGTTGGGATAAGCAATGGTATGTAACTATGCACAGTACTCTAATTGTAAATACCTACAAAGTGGCTGCCACAATAGCATTTACCCATAATTATACTATACCCGAACTTGTAAAAAATGAATGGGAAAACTACCCCAGTACCTACCAACCACCTGGCGAAATAAATGCCTATAAATATTTGCAAAGCTTTGTAAATGGTAGAGTGGCTACTTATAGTAAGCACATTAGTAAGCCATTGGAAAGTAGAAAAAGTTGCAGCCGACTATCTACCTATTTGGCTTGGGGCAATATAAGTACACAGCAAGTATATCAGTTTGTGTTGGCACAACCTATGGTGTATAAGTTTGCTACTACCAACTTTATAACAAGGTTAAAATGGCGTTGCCACTTTGTACAAAAGCTGGAGCAGGAATATACTTACGAAACGAAATGTATAAATAAAGGGTTTGAGGCACTGGAGCATCCTGTAAATGAAACTTACATAAAGGCTTGGCAGCAGGGCAATACAGGCTACCCACTAGTAGATGCTTGTATGCGGTGCCTACACCAAACGGGTTGGATAAACTTTAGAATGAGGGCTATGTTGGTTTCGTTTTTTTGCCACCATTTGTATCAAGATTATAGGTTGGGTATGCACCACTTAGCACAGCTGTTTTTAGATTATGAACCAGGCATACACTACCCACAGTTTCAAATGCAAGCTGGTACTACTGGCATTAATACTATACGTATATACAACCCTATAAAGCAAAGCGAAGAGCAAGACCCTACGGGCATTTTTATAAAACAATATGTACCAGAGTTGCTAACCGTACCTACCGAACACATACATACACCTTGGAAAATGACTGCTCTAGAACAGCATATATGCGGTGTAGTAATTGGGCAAAATTATGCTGAGCCAATTATAGATTTAGTAAGTACTGGTAAGTTTGCAAGGGAACAAATATGGGGACACAAAAAATCGACTGTTGTTAAAAACGAGAACGAAAATATATTGAAAAAACATACGAGAAGAAAAAAAGTGGAGGAAGAAAATTTATTATTCAAAATGTAAACAATGACTAACCAAGATATTGATAAACTAGAACGGTACTACCGAGCTAACCTTATAAATAGTGTAACAGGTTACAAACCTGCTAACCTTATTGGTACTATTAATGACGAAGGCATTACCAATGTTGCCATATTTAGCAGTATAGTACACTTGGGTAGCAACCCTGCATTAATAGCCTTTGTGCAACGGCCACTTATTGACACATCGCATACCTATAAAAATATAAAAGCAAATGGGCAATACACTATAAACCATGTAAATACTAGCATTGTAGAAAATGCCCATTACACTAGTGCAAAGTATGGAGATGGTATAAGTGAGTTTGATACTTGCAAACTTACTGCCGAGTACATACCCAACTTTGCTGCACCATTTGTAGCGGAAAGTGTAATTAAAATAGGCTTACAATACGTACAAGAAATACCTATAACTATTAATAATACTACCCTAATAATAGGCGAAATAAAACACTTAATACTAGCACCTGAGTATATAAAACCCGATGGAACTATTAATTTGGAAAAAGCAAATACCATAGCTATAAGTGGGTTAGATACTTACTACACTGGCAACAAATTAGCCCAATACCCATATGCAAAAGTGGAGAACAACCCATACCAATAACTAAATAATGAAACAAATAAAGAAGGAAAACCTACCCCAAAAAGTTTGTATTACTTGCAACCGCCCATTTACTTGGCGTAAAAAATGGGAAAAAGTATGGGACAGTGTAAAATACTGTAGTGATAAGTGTAGGATGAATAAAGTGTAGGGGGTTAACTGTAATTTTATAAAATTGGGTTATGACTTATTTTTAAGTTCATTTCTTATATATTCAATTCTTTCTATTCGAGTACCTGTTATTAAATATATAAATTCATTTGTTGAACCGTTTTCTATACACTTTATAATAATTTCATCTTTTATTTTGAATTCGGCTTCCGTTTGCAAACTAAATAATTCACTTTCTTTTAAACTCAAACTATCCATATACCTGTTATAACCATATTCTTCCTCTTTTCCTAGTCGCATTATGTCCAAAACGTCACTTGCTTCTTTTAGGCCTTTAGCTTTAAATTCATCTTTTATGGCGCTGTTTTTTAAAAAATAAATCCATTCGTCCAAAGTATCTTTAGCAATATCATTAAACTGATTTACTTTTAATAAATAATATTCTGGGTATATATCTGAAACTTTTTCTTTTAAAAACGTTTCTTTTTGTTTTTGCGAAAGTCCAAGTAAGTCATTTTGGTGTAAGCCAATGAAATCAGTTTTGCCCTTATAGATATAGTCTTGCCCTTGCCCTAGATCAAAGTAAACTATGTTAATAGAAATGACTTTTTTTAAATTCGAATATTTAGTGCCTTTTCTATGATTTTCGGTAATACTTTTAGCAACACTATATGCCATTCTATGAAAATAATCCATTTCATAAGTGCTCTGAATTTCTATAATTATAAGTTCGTTTTTTGAGTTTTGAGTCAATATATCTACTCTATTAAACTTATCATCTTCAGTTTCTTGATTGCTTTCGCTTTCTAATATTTGCTCAATTTTAATAGTATCAAATAACAGTTCACTTAAAAAACCTTCTAACACAACAAAATTTGCCTTGTTTCTTAACAGCTTTTTAATTGCCCAATCAAAACTTATTAGCCTTTTTGTCATTTGAGTACGTGTTATTTAAATCAAATTTACGAATTATCTACCAAAATACTAAGTATTATAAAAAATAGTAAGTATCAATATTTTTGTAATCATTTAACAATCAACTACTTACATTAATTTGAAGCCGTCTCAAATCATAATTGAGGCGGTTTTTATAGTTTGATACCTATTTAATAGGTTGCAAGTTATCATTTGCAGCGACAGGGGTTGTTGGCAATAGCATCTTTGCATAAACAAATAATAACCCCTACAAAAAAAAATACACATGAAAAAAATTACCATCCTTCTCGTTTTAATTGCTACTACATTATTTATTAATAATAGTATAAATGCAAATGACATTTCAAAAACTTTATTACTTAACGATGGCATAAAGATTACACTTAAAAATAATAGCCTGCTACCTCGTAAAGTAACCCTTATAAGTTATAAACCTAGTGATAATGGTAGTAATGGTACTAATGGTTTTATACTGTTGCCTACTGCAACAAAATCATTTACATTCCCTATTGGTACAAAATTATACTTAGCCAATAGTGAGCAAGTAAATACAGTAATGAGTGGTAAAAAAATTACCGACGAAGTTCCTTTTTTGGTAGTGAAGGCTGAAGATGAAAACAAAACATTTAAAATTAACTAAAAACAATTCAATAACATTTTACTATGAAAAATATATTACTAGTATTCACCATTTTATTTGCACGTAGTGCAAATGCACAAACTATAAAAAAAGATACTACCGTAAAAAAAATAAAACAAGAACAGGCAACCGTAGTAGCTAAGCGACCTTACATAGAGCAGCAAATAGATAAAACAATAATGAATGTACAAACTGATATAAATGCTGCTACTAATAATGCTTTTGAAATATTGCAAAAAGCACCTGGCGTTACTATTACTAGCGAAGATGCAATAAATATGAGTGGCAAAGCTGGTGTAAATATATTAATAGATGGGCGACCTACACAAATGAGTAATAGAGAGTTAGCTAATTATTTAAAAACGCTACCAGGTAATACTATTGATAAAATAGAATTGATAACAAACCCTAGTAGCAAATACGATGCTCAGGGTAATGCAGGCATTATAAATATACGATTGAAAAAAAATAAAATTAAAGGAACTAATGGAAGTGTAAACTTAGGCTACACACAAAGTACCCACCACCGTACCAATGTTGGGGTTACACTAAACCACCGTAATAATAAAATTAATATATTCGGCAATGCCAATGCTAGTAATGGTTTGCAGCACACACAAGGGTATATTAACCGTAATGTTACTGTGGGTACAGTTACCAAATCTTTTTTAAACAATACTACCGATATTGACAAATTTGCCCATTATAACTTACGTACAGGGTTGGATTATTATGCCAATAAAAAAAATACATTTGGATTATTGGTAAATGTAAATAAAGATAAAACACCCTTTAACACACCTGGTAGTACACTTATAGGTAGCAACAATAAAATAGACTCCTCTTTGCAAACTACTAATGATAATGTGTATAAAACTGGTAGGTTAAATACCAACCTTAACTATAAATACGAAGATACCCTTGGTACAGAACTTACTGTAGATGCCGATTATACCAACTTTAGCAATACCAACCTTACCCAATTAGGAACTACTTATTACGATAATACCAAAACAAAATATAACTACACCGCCAACAATTTGGATGTGGCTACTACCATACATTTGTATGCACTTAAAGCTGACTACACCAAACAATTAAAAAAGTTACAAGCCAAAATAGAGGCTGGTGTAAAGTGGAGTACCGTACAAACCAATAATAACTTATACGCTACAACCCTTACTGGTACTGCTATGAAAGCCGATACTGGGCGGAGTAATCAATTTATATACAACGAAAATGTATTGGCTGCTTATGGTAATTATTACAAAAAAATAAAAAAAATAGAATTTCAAATTGGTGTAAGGGTAGAAAAATCAATGGTTACTGGCACTTCAATAGACTTAGCCAAAAAGCAAATAAATAACCCCGATACTAGTTATATCAACTTGTTTCCTACGGCATTTTTTGGTTATAAAATAAATGCTAACAACCAACTAGCACTAAGCTACAGTAAGCGAATAAACCGCCCTAACTACCAAAGCCTTAACCCATTTGAAACCATATACGATATATACACAAGTGAAAAAGGAAACCCTTACCTAAAGCCACAATACACCAATAATATAGAGGCTAAGTATAGTTACAAGTATGCACTTAATGTAGCCTTAGGGTACAACCACACAA
The DNA here is from genome assembly GCA_043778255.1 of Chitinophagaceae bacterium. Lineage (GTDB taxonomy): Bacteria > Bacteroidota > Bacteroidia > Chitinophagales > Chitinophagaceae > JAYWGN01. The sequence continues at coordinate 18,196 of JAYWGN010000069.1, forward strand.
AGGATTACAGCCAAACCATAACAAGGCAAATAGGGCAACTTACTACAGCAACCACCGATAATATTGGCACACTCGATAATGCTTACATTAACATTGGTACACCACTACCCATTACCAAATGGTGGGAAGGTTATGTAAACGTAACAGGCTTTTACAACCATTACAAAGGCACACTGCCCGACGGGTTGCTTAACCAAAAAGTAGTAGGCTTAAGTTATTACTTTCAACATAACTTTAAGCTAGGCAAAGGGTGGAACACACAATTTAGCAGTTGGTTTAATGCAGGTACCAAAGAGGCTATATTTACAACTAAATGGTTAGGTAGTTTTGATTTTGGAGTTAAAAAATCATTACTTAAAGATAAAATAATCATTCGCCTTGGGGTGTTGGATATATTTAATACCCAACGTTGGAATCAAACGGTACAATTTGCCAATATGGATTTTGAGTATAACCGTAAGTGGGAAAGTAGAGGAGTACGTTTACAATTAAGTTATAACTTTGGCAAAACTAAATACCAAGCAAGAGATAGAGATACCAATAAAGATGCCGAGAGAATAAAAACAAAACAATAATTGACAATTGACAATGAATAATTGATAATGAAAACCTAAAACCTAAAACCTAAAATCAAAAATCACAAAATCATAAACATAAACAGGATGCAATTTAATTTCAATATTTACAGTTCGCTATTACTCATATTTTTTGTACATGGTTTGGTATATGCTATACTACTATTACGTAAGGGTATGGTTAATGAAACACCCGCTGAGAAATGGTTAGCCACATTTTTGCTACTATGTATTATGCACATTGCCCCTTGGATGTTGGGCTTTGCAGGTTGGTACGATAATCAACCTTATCGTCAAATAATGTTTTATATTCCTTTTCAAAACTTACTCTTTATTGGGCCAGTTATTTATTTTTATATTCAAAGCTTATTAAACCCTGCATTTAGGTTTGGTAAGCAGCAATGGCTGCATTTAGTACCTGGCATATTGTACTTATTATACAATGTAGTAATGGTAGTAGCTGATAAATTAGTGTTGGCCAATATTTATTTTTATGCTGATGGGCGAGACAAAGATTTTGATAATTGGTACCAATACTTGGGCTTTTTTTCTATGCTATTTTATTTTATAATTAGCTTAAAATATTATACAATGTACCGTAAGCTTATGGTACAGGTTATTAGCTATGCCGATGTTACTTTGTTTAAATGGATACGTAATTTTTTAGTTGCTTTTTTAACTATGTTGGTGGTAAAGTTGTTGTTTACCCTAGCAAGTAACATACCAGCTTTTCAACACTTGGATTATGTTGGTCCGTGGTGGGAGTACCTAACCTTTGCCATTATATTTTACTACATAGCCATTACTGGTATGAGTAATGCTATACATACCAAAGTTAGTTTTAGGTTAAATGCACTAGGCAACAACACAGTATACTTATTGCAAAATGTAAATACACTTGCCAATACAATTATAGACGATGCAGAAGTTATTGTAATAGAAAATGATACAAAAACAACCTATAAAAATGAGGAGAATTTACTAGCAGAATGGAAGCCTAAAATAATTGCATTTGTGCAACATGCAAAGGCTTATGAAGATGCTGAGTTGTCGCTAACCCAAGTGGCTAGGGCATTACAAACTAATCCGTCCATAATATCCAAAGTTATTAACCAAGGCTTTCAACTTAACTTTAATGACTTTATAAATAAGTACAGAATAGAAGCCGTAAAGGAAAAACTAGCAGCTGGTGAGCAAAAAAAACAAACACTATTAGGCATTGCTTACGATTGTGGGTTTAATAGCAAAGCCACATTTAACAGAGCCTTTAAAAAGTTTACTAACGTAGTTCCTAAAGACTGGGTTGCTTAAATTACTACAACCCTTTAGCCATACAAATATTTTTTATATACATTTGTACTATGCAAACTAAAGGTGCAATAGGAGTATTTGATTCGGGGTATGGTGGCCTAACCGTACTAAAGGAAATGGTACAGTTACTACCACAGTATAACTTTATTTATTTGGGCGATAATGCAAGGTCGCCTTACGGTACACGAAGCTTTGAAACTGTGTACCAATACACTTTACAGTGTGTAACCAAACTATTTGCAATGGGTTGCCCGTTGGTAATATTGGCTTGCAATACAGCATCGGCTAAGGCATTACGTACTATACAACAACACGACTTACCTGCCCTTAACAATACTAATAGAGTGCTAGGTGTTATACGCCCAACTGCCGAGGTTATAAGCAGCTACACCGCTACTAACCATATAGGTATAATGGCTACAGTAGGCACTGTGGTAAGCAATAGTTACCCTATGGAAATACAAAAACAAAATGCTAACATACAAGTACACCAGCAAGGTTGCCCAATGCTAGTACCCCTAATTGAGAACATGGAGTACCAGAATGAGGCTGCTAATTACTTTGTAAAAAAATACGTGGATGCCTTACTAGCAAAGCATAGTAGTATAGATACGGTGCTGCTAGCCTGTACACATTACCCTATACTAATGGAACAAATAAAAAATTATTTACCCAACTCAATAACTGTACTTACACAAGGCAATATAGTAGCCAACAGCTTAGCTAACTACTTACAACGCCATACTGAATTAGATAATAGATTACTAAAAAATAGTATTCGCCAATTTTACACAACCGATGCTGTGGCAGATTTTGAAAGCCATGCTACCCTATTTTTTGGCGAAGCCATTAAAGCTAACCACCTTAGTCTAGTATAGGGCGTAGCCAACGAGTGGCAGTTTCTAAGTTCATATTTTTACGAGTAGCGTAATCATTTAATTGGTCTTTATCTATTTTGCCTACACCAAAGTATTTGCTATTAGGCTGTGCAATGTACCAGCCACATACACTACTAGCGGGGTACATAGCTAACGATTCGGTAAGCATAATACCTGTAGCAGCTTCGCCACCAAGTAAGTCAAATAATTTGTACTTTTCCGTATGATCGGGGCAGGCTGGGTAACCCGGTGCTGGCCTTATGCCAGTATATATTTCTTTAATTAAGTCTTCGTTGCTTAGGCTTAGCTCAGCTTCGTAACCCCAGTATTGGGTACGTACTTTGAGGTGTAGGTATTCGGCAAATGCCTCTACAAGCCTATCTGCTAGGGCTTGTAGCATTATTTTATTATAATCATCAAGGTCAGCTTCAAACTTTTTTATGTGGGGCTCTATACCTTGTATGGTTACGGAGAAAGCACCGAGGTAGTCAGCCCCCCAACCTCCCAAGGGGGGATTGGGGTGAGATACTGTGTTGTCAATAACAGGTTTTAGTGCAGTTTTTTCGCCTAAGGTATTATTAACATTTTCTGTTTTTGTTTGGTTTTCTTGCTCTTGTTTCTCTTTATTTAACTTAATCGGTTTTATAAAATCGGCAAGTGATACATTTGGCTGCCCAGCACCTTTTATAGTTTGTTGCCGTAGGAACTCGAGGTTAATACAATTATAATTTCTTTGCAAAATATCATTTGTTTCAATTATCTTTGTATCTAAGCCTTGAGCCTCGGTAGCATTTAATTGTGCGGATTGCCAGTCAAGGCTTTTTTGTTTGTTTTCATACAACATTTCGCTTTTTTCTAAAAAATCAATCAAGGTAGCTTTTCTTGCATCATAAATAGTTACAATGTTATGCGATGTTCCAGTACTTAATTTTGCATTTGGTTCAATTACTATAATTAAAGTTCTATTCCCTTTTTTTGCATTAGTACCAATCACTAAACAATCATTATTACCCTTACAAATAAACCATGGTTGTAATATATATTCAGGTAAGTTTTTTATATCTATCTTATTTAATTGATGTTTACTAAATTTATTTCTAATTTTTGATTGCGATAATTTAATTGCTATATCTTTATTTAAACCAACACTTTGCAATAATGAATTAGGGTTTGCAATGTTGTAAACAATATTTTTATAAACAATTTTATTACTATCAATCTTAATTGCATTATTAAAAGTTGAATTTAATTGGATATGAGCATTGTAAATACTTACTGTATCGGGTGCTGTTCTTGTAGCTTCCCAAAACCCTATTACACCTTTTGGGGTAAGCCAGTTTTCGTTTATAACTACGTCTAACAAAGCATTTGCATCGTTATATAATTTAGTAGCAGCATCACCTACCACCTCATCAGTAAGTATAGCAGGGTAGTTGCCGTGTAGTTCCCAACTTATAAAAAACGGTTTCCAATCTATATAAGACCTTATATCAGCTAAGGTTACATTGTCTATAGCTTTTGTACCAGTAAATGTGGGTTGGGTAGGTGTATAATTATCCCAATCAATTACACTATTATTTTTTTGAGCAGCTGCAAAAGGCAAAAAGTTTTTAGCTACTTTTCTGTTAGCAAAATCAATTGCTAATTTCTCATATTCTGTTTTTATATTTTCCAAATAATTGCCTTTGGTTTCTTTATTAAGTAGCGTACTAGCCACGGTTACACTACGGCTAGCATCTAATACATGTACTACGCCGTTATCATATTTTTCGGCAATTTTTACGGCAGTATGCATACGGCTAGTAGTAGCACCACCTATAAGCAAGGGTTGCTTCATATTACGCCTTTTCATTTCGTTGGCTATATGTACCATTTCATCTAGCGATGGGGTTATTAATCCACTAAGGCCAATTATATCTACTTGTTCTTTTTCGGCAGCATCTAATATTTTATCGGCACTTACCATTACACCAAGGTCTATTATGGTATAGCCATTACAACCCAATACCACACCCACTATATTTTTGCCAATATCGTGTACATCGCCTTTTACGGTAGCTAATAGTATTTTAGCCCCCCCACCCCCCAAGGGGGGATTTGGTGCAACAGCTTTAGAATTTGACAAATCATTTAATTTTAAAGTAATTTGATTTAATACTTCCTCAATATTTCCAAGCACTTCATCATTGGTAAATCTTATTACTTCAAATCCATTTTCATTTAACCAATTTGTTCTTTCTATATCACTCGATTTGTTTTCGGGTAGTTGGTGTATAAGTCCATCCACTTCTATTACTAAGCCATATTCTATATTTGCAAAATCGGCAATATAACTACCAATAATGTGTTGTCGCCTAAATTTATAATTTTCTAATTTTTTTCCACGAAGTGTTTCCCACAAAGCAGTTTCAGCAGGTGTGGCATTTTTTCTATTACTAGCAGCATAATCTTTTATTAACCCATACATAATAGGGTCGGCTGTTTGATAATCAAATGTTCTTTTTTCATTCAGGGTCTCACTAAGCCCCCCTTGGGGGGTTTGGGGGGCCGTTCTTTTTTCATTCAGGGTCTCACTAAGCCCCCCTTGGGGGGTTTGGGGGGCTTTCAATGCTTTTATATACGGGTCCAATACCGCCACACTTTTTTTCATTACTCTAGCACTTTTTACTACCTGTGGCAAAAACATTTTACCCGCCCCAAACAAATCCCCCACCTTATTCATACCTGCCATAAGTGGGCCTTCTATTACATCTAAGGGCTTAGCGTACTTCAACCTCGCCTCTTCCGTATCATCCTCTATATAATCGGTTATACCGTTTACCAGTGCATGTTCTAGCCTTTGTTCTACACTGAGCAATCGCCATTTTTCATCTTTTTCTATTACCTTACCTTTAGCTTTTACAGTTTCGGCAAACTGTATTAATTTTTCTGTAGCTTCATTATTATCATTATTGCGGTTCAGTATTACATCTTCACACAGGTCTCTTAGGGTAGGTTCTATAAGGTCGTACACTGCCAGTTGGCCAGCATTTACAATGCCCATATCCATACCATTATTTACAGCATAGTATAGGAACACACTGTGCATAGCTTCTCTTACATGCTCATTGCCCCTAAACGAAAATGAGAGGTTACTCACCCCACCACTTATTTTGGTAAGTGGCATTAGTTGTTTTATTTCTTTGGTAGCCTCTATAAAGTCAACGCCATAATTATTGTGTTCCTCTAAGCCAGTGGCTACTGCAAATACGTTAGGGTCAAATATAATATCCTGTGGGTCAAAGCCCACCTGCTCCGTTAGTATTTTGTAAGCTCGGTGGCATATTTCTACCTTACGTTGCTTAGTATCGGCTTGGCCTACTTCGTCAAAAGCCATTACTATAACTGCTGCTCCATAACGGTTACAAAGTTTTGCTTGCTCTATAAATTTTGCCTCCCCTTCCTTCATACTTATGGAGTTTACAATGCATTTACCTTGTACACATTTAAGCCCAGCCTCTATTATTTCCCATTTGCTACTATCTATTACTAGTGGTATTTTAGCAATATCAGGTTCGCTTTGCATAAGGTTTACAAATGTTCGCATAGCCTCCACACCATCAAGTAGGGCATCGTCCATATTTACATCTATCATTTGAGCACCGTTTTCTACCTGTTGCCTAGCTACACTCAATGCCGCTTCGTACTCACCATTCAATATTAGTTTAGCAAACTTTTTACTCCCCGTTACATTGGTACGTTCCCCTACATTTATAAAGTTAGTTTCGGGCCTTACTACTAGTGGTTCAAGTCCACTAAATCTGCTGTATGGTTTTATTGTTGTCATGTTTATTATTTCTATAAAGCTGCCTTCGGCATCTTTTTTTTTAAATTATTTTTTTGTTACCAGCTTAGTACTCCTATTAAGCTGCATTGGCGACGCTCCGTTCATCTACATCAATGCTATTCAACAATTGATTTGCAGCTATCCTTTTCATTTTTCAATTTCCGAGACACTGTCTCGGATTTTCATTTTCTCAATCCATTTTCCCAATTTCCGCGACACTGTCTCGGAAATCATTCCTTTATCTATAAGGGTTACAGGGCTACTTTATTCTACTATAGGTAATTTTCGTGGTGCTATATTTTTTACTGCATCGGCTATATGTTTTATATGGTCGGGTGTAGTGCCACAGCAGCCACCTACTATATTTACAAATCCTTCTTTTGCCCAATCTTCTAAAAAATGTGCCGTTTGGTGTGGTTCTTCGTCGTACTCACCCATAGCATTAGGTAAGCCAGCATTGGGGTAGCTGCTTACATAGCAAGTGGCTATTTGGCTTAGTTCTTCTATATGTGGTCGCATTTCTTTAGCACCTAAGGCACAGTTAAGCCCTATGCTTAGTGGCTTTGCATGCTGTAGCGATATGTAAAATGCCTCTACCGTTTGCCCACTAAGGGTACGGCCACTAGCATCGGTTATAGTGCCACTAATCATTATTTCTTTTGGTGGTTGTTCGGGGTGGTCGTCGTTGTATTTTTTTATGGCAAATATGGCAGCTTTGGCATTAAGGGTGTCAAAAATGGTTTCTATCATTAGCACATCTACACCACCATCTACCAAGCCTTTTATTTGTACATAGTAAGCCTCTACTACTTCATCAAAAGTTACAGCACGGTAGCCGGGGTTATTTACATCCGGCGATAGAGATAGTGTTTTGCTCATTGGGCCTATGGCACCAGCTACATAAGCCCCCCCACCCCCCAAGGGGGGATTTGGGTGAGTTGCTTTATACTCATCAATTGCAACTCTTGCACAGTTAGCAGCAGCTACATTAAGTTCGTAAGCTAGGCTCTCCATACCATAATCGGCTAGCGATATGGCTTGGCTGTTAAAGGTGTTTGTTTCTATTATATTGGCACCTGCCTCTAAGTATTGCTTATGTATAGCTATTATTATTTGGGGGTTGGTAAGGCACAGCAAATCGTTATTGCCCTTTACATCTATATGCCAATTTTTAAACCTTTCGCCTCTATAATCCGCCTCTTCTAGCTTGTGTCGCTGTATCATAGTGCCCATTGCACCATCTATTATTAGTATGCTTTTTTCTAATTCGGTACGTATATTCATATATAGTATAGTTGAGTGCTAAATGCCTGTAACTGTTTGCAGTACTAGCTATTAGCAGGGTTAAGTAATTAAGGCAACTATAATAAACGGTTGGGAGTATAACTTATAGGTACTGTATAAGTAGTTCTTGTACGTTTATTAGTTCTTTTTGTTAAAGGCTGAACAATAAACAAATCTGCCTTGCATTCAGTTGTAAAGGTAAAACTTTTTATTTACAATGTTTAAAAATGGTTTGTGTTAATTTGAGTAGTTGTACAGTGCGTTAGTGATTGCAATGGAAATCCTTTTTTGCCGTTTTCTTGAAAAAAAGACCTGCCTGCCGGTAGGCAAGTTGGAATGTAAAGCACGACCCGAAGGGTAACGTCCTATAAAAAAAAACTGCATATTTGTATATACTATTGTATATACTAAGCAACCCTTTCTATTACAATTTTAGCATTGCTTAAGTAGGTTATTATAATCTTAATAGTATCACCAACTTTAGGCATTTCGGTAGCACTGGCAAATGCTGTTAAGGGTAATTTAGCTTGTAATTTTTCATCATATAATTGCACATATATTCCAAATTCATTTATAGCATTAATGGGTGTTTCAATTGGCTCTTTTTTATTGTACAATTGTACTGCCTTTTGGTAGGCTGTTATATAATCATTTTGGTCAAGTACGGCATAAGCTTTTTCTTTTTTATCCATATTTTGTAGGGTAAATGTGGTTGCTTCAGTTAATTGCCTTTCGGTAAATGGCTTTTGCCAAGGCGATATGGCTACTGCAAAAAACAAGTAAGTTTCTATTTCTTTTATGTAGGTTTTATTATCCACAATTTTTAGATACCCTGTAAATGTATTTTTTGTTTTGGCTTTATTAAGTATTACATCAAGGGCTTCATTGTAGCAGTATTGTATATTGCCAGCAATCATTTTATCGCCACGGTGGCTTAACTTGGTTATAAAGGTAACGGTATCGCCAACCTGAAAATTATGCAGCTTTTTTATAATACCTTCTTCTTTTAAGGTTTGTTGTGTTTTGGTGTCTACCTGCCCATTTATGTTTTTTACCTTGCCACCATCTGTTGGTTTATAGTCAATACTTACATAGTGTTTTTCGTGGTTTACTTGTATTACAATGCCTTGTTGTATAGGGTTTGTTATATTCATTACTATTAGTTTAAATGTAAAGTTTCGGGGTTCCAAAACAGGGCGTCAAAATTTTGAACGGTATCTTTTATTATTTCAATTTTTTCCTTTTCTAGCAATTCTTGCATAAGTGTTGGCGTTGCAAAATGCATTTTACCTGTAAGCATTCCATTACGGTTTACTACACGGTGTGCTGGCACTTTTGGGCTTACATTATGGGCTAAGTTCATGGCCCAGCCTACCATACGAGCCGATGTGGCAGTGCCTAAATACTTGCCAATAGCACCATAACTAGTAACCCTACCTTTGGGTATTAGCCGTACCACATCATATACATCGTTAAAAAAATTAGTGGTTTTTGGGGTATAATTAGTTTGAGGTTTTATGGTTTTTTTAAGTGGCATTTATGCTATTGTATTATTAAATTGTAGTGTTATTTTTTTTGCAATAAAATGTTTTCTAGCAACGAACTTCTTTTTGGTTCGGGTACATTTTCAAAATTATAAGGGCAGTGCTTACAACCATTGCCACAGCAATAGCCTTTGTCCAAATGGTACTTTTCTGTAAGTACGGTATAGCCATCTTCATTGTAATAATAATCAATATTTTCTATTAATTTATTTTCCATTTTATACTATTTCTGTTGGTTTAAAAAATGCTTTAAGTGCTTCATCTTTATTGTTGCCAATAGCATCTACGGTAAAGCATAAATAATATATTTTGTTGCTACCACTTATATTTAATCCTTCATAATGGGTTTTAATTTTCAGTTCTTCTTTTACTTCGGTATGGTGCACATCATTATTGTCTTCTATACACTTTAAGTTATACAATTCAATTACTTTTTTGGTAAAATTATATAAATCGGTACTATCTGTTTTTAAGTGTACTAGACCTTCTGGTTTTAAAAAAGTTTTATAAAATCTTAAAAATTTAGGGTGTGTTAATCGTCTATTCATTTTGCTCCACCTAAGTTGTGGGTCGGGGAAAGTTATCCATATTTCACTTACTTCATTTGTTGCAAAGTGTTGTTGTATAAGGTCTATTTGGGTACGTATAAATGCAACATTTGTAATATTTTCTTTTATACATTTTTTTGCACCTACCCACATTCTATTTCCTTTTACGTCTACACCTATATAATTTTGGGTTGGGTATAGCTTTGCTAGGCCTACGGTATATTCGCCTTTGCCACAGGCTAATTCTACTATTATATTATTATTGTTGTTAAAATAATTGTGCCAATTACCTTTGTGTGTAATACCAGGTTGTATTACATTGGCAAAAGTTTCCATTTCGGCAAATCGTATTAATTTTTTATGTCCCATTTATGGTATACTCAATATTTAACTGCAAAAGTAAATTAACCAATCGTATAAATAAGGAGTATTTGCAACAGGGCTAAAAAAAGTAAATTTCCAAACTGTTGCTAATTTGTAGATTATTTTGTTTTATGTTAATAAAAAATCCCTTAATTTTGCATTTCATTGTTAAAAATAAATTTTTTTATTTTTTAATATTGAATCAGTTCTTAACAAATAAAAAATTCTTTTTTCCAACATAATTGGACCCTTAGCTCAGCTGGTTAGAGCATCTGACTCATAATCAGAGGGTCGCTGGTTCGAGCCCAGCAGGGTCCACTCCTTTTTTGTTAGTAATATTCTTAAGTTTTTTTAAACATTTTTGGCATTCAAATTATTATTACTACAGCTTAATTTTTTTAATTTTAGTGTTAGTTTATATTTCCAAACCAATAGCACTTTACCTATACAAATTTTATAGTAATTTCTGTTGAGCTACACAAAGTAATAATATATTAACCCTTGCCAATTTTAAATAATACAGTAGCTAACAAGTGGCTATTAATATTGAACAATATACAAACTTTTAATGCATTTAACCTTTTATTAACCCCTTTTACAATACTTTTGAACATTAATACAAATTATGAAGCAATTATTACTTTTAGTTACAATTTTTACCATTAATGCTAGTTTACAGGCACAAAAAAAGGCACCAAAATTTACCAATACAGGCAAGGCCAACGACCATTTTATGATACAGCTAACAGCCGATACTTGGTTGGGCAAACCCGATAGTATAAAAACAAAATCAATAGGGCGTGGTGCCAATGTATATGGTATGGTAAACTACCCCTTTAAAACCAATAAACACATGAGTGTGGCAATAGGGGCAGGTATTGGTAGTAGTAGCGTATATTTTGATAAACAAAAAGTAGCTATTACTGGTACTGTAAAAACTTTGGCATTTACAAATGTTGACACTGTAAACCATTATAAAAAATATAAAGTTACTACTGCTTATTTGGAATTACCTATTGAACTTAGGTTTACCCAAAATACCAATAATCTTAAAAAAAGTTGGAAATTTGCTGTAGGTGCCAAAATAGGAACTTTGCTAAATGCATACACCAAAGGCAAAACATTACAAGACAAAAATGGTAATGATATAAATGCAGTAACTGAAAAGCTGAAAAGTAAAAAAACATATTTTAGCAATAGCCGAATTGCATTAACAGGACGTGTTGGGTATGGTAATTTATCGTTGTTTGCACAGTATCAGGTAACCAATATATTTAAAGATGGTGTGAGTGCTATTATTAATCCACTAGGTATTGGTATAGCTATTAGTGGGTTGTAACAAAATATAATTATTAATTTAGTACCTGTTGTAGTAACTTTACAATAGGTATTTTTTTTTGCAATAAAAATAAAAATATACTTATTAAAAATTGATAGATAAAGGACAAAAAATACAATTAGCTGAAAAGGCTGCATTGGTAGGTTTAATATACAAGGAGCAAACTGAAAAGTTATTGTTTGAGTACTTTGATGAGTTGGCTTTTTTAGCCGATACGGCTGGAGCAGTGGCTACAAAACGTTTTTTTCAAAAGCTGAAACACCCCGATAAAGCCACATTTGTTGGTAAAGGTAAGTTGGAAGAAATAAGAGATTATTGCTTAGGCAATGGCATTACCTTATTAATATTTGATGATGAGTTAAGCGGCTCACAAATACAAAATATAGAAAAAGTAACTAATGTACGTACAATAGATAGAAGTGATTTGATACTCGATATTTTTGCCCGTAGGGCCAGAACTGCACAAGCTAAAACACAAGTAGAATTAGCACAATACCAATACATACTGCCAAGGCTACGAGGCATGTGGAAACACTTAGAAAGGCAAGGTGGTGGTATTGGTACACGTGGCCCTGGCGAAACAGAAATAGAAACTGATAGGCGTATTGTAAGGGAAAAAATAAGTTTGCTAAAGGATAAGTTAACACAGATAGACAAACAATCCTTTACACAACGTAAGGACCGAGGTGAGTTTATAAGAGTGAGTTTGGTGGGTTATACCAATGTAGGCAAAAGCACCATAATGAATACCATAAGTAAGAGTGAAGTATTTGCCGAGAATAAATTATTTGCCACACTTGATACGACTACTCGTAAGGTGGTATTGGAGCTAACTCCATTTTTACTAAGCGATACTGTGGGCTTTATACGTAAGCTACCACACCATTTGGTGGAAAGTTTTAAAAGTACATTAGATGAGGTACGAGAAGCCGATTTACTACTGCATGTAGTAGATATTAGCCATGCCCAATACGAAGATCAATTAGCTATTGTAAACAAAACATTACAAGAACTTGGTGCACATAATAAACCAGTAATTACCATATTTAATAAAATAGATGCTTATGAAAAAATAGCATTTGATGAGTGGTTACAAGATGATATAAAAGAGCAAATAGTACAAGAGCTAAAAACTAAATGGGAAAATAGTACCAACGGTATATGCATATTTATATCGGCGCTTGAAAAACGAAATATTGATTTGCTAAGGCAAACTATACTGGAGCAAGTGCAAATACTTTACAATATTAGATACCCTTACAAAAAGATGTATACTACATAAAATGGATACTACCGACTATATAAAAATTGCTGAAAGTATAGCTGACATTAACTTTGGTAGTAATAATATGGCCGAGGTTACCATTGGTGACAAAACAATTTGTATTGCCAACATAAATAATGAGTTAAAAGCTTGTGCTGCCAAATGCCCTCATGCCAGTGGTATAATGGCAAATGGCTTTATAGATGCTTTAGGAAATATTGTATGCCCATTGCATAGGTATAAATTTAGTATGCTTAATGGGCGTAATGTAAGTGGCGAAGGGTATTATTTAAAAACTTACCAAATTGTAATTACAGAAAATGGCATTTTTATTAAAAAAGAAAAAAGTACAAGTATTTTCAATTTATTCAAATGATTTGCATTATTTTTGCAATCCAAATAATTAGAAATAATAGTTTGAAAAGACATTCCTCCTTAGCTCAGTTGGTTAGAGTCCCGTAGCAACGGGATTAACCAGAGGGGTAAAAGAGAAAAGATATTCCTCCTTAGCTCAGTTGGTTAGAGCATCTGACTGTTAATCAGAGGGTCCCCCGTTCAAGTCGGGGAGGGGGAGCTAAAAATAAGACATCCTATATTGGGTGTTTTTTTTATGGTTCAGGTTTTAATACTAATTCGCATTTAACCAACGTAATACCAAATCAACACACAGTGGTACAAGTGCTGCATACATTAAAATGTGTAATAACAGCTTTACTTTAGTATGATGGCTATACTGGTACAATAAGCCCCAATTAATAAATGCAAACAATATAAAAGGGTAAAAAAAACGGTTTAATTCGAGTTTGTAATCATTAAACTTAAAGCAAAAAGCAAGTATAAAGCTACTACAGAAAAATGCAATACTGCAAAGGGTTACAAGTAATAGTAAGGCATCGGCTTTGTATGTAGAACAATACCAAACCCCTATTATGGTTACCATTATTGGGTAAAATAATAACCTTAATGCATCCCATAAATTTGCCTCTAATATAGTAGCATATACTCTTAATTTGTTGGGTGTATTACTTGCTGCTAACACACTATCGGCTTTGGGTATTACTTGTACTTGGTTAAATTCGTACTCCTTATTTACATAATATTTGTGGCTAATAGCTGGTAATATAGTAATGCCAGTATGTTTGGTATCATATACCGATATAGTATCGGGTATAGTTTGGTTAATATATTTTTGCTGCACCAACATACCACTATACCACCTGCCTATACCTACAACTATTATTAGCAATATAATTGTAGGCACAATTGAAAGCAGGAGTTTCTTTTTTTTGTAAAAAAATAAATAGATTACTCCAATACCACTAATAGATAGTAGTGCAACAAAATTTTGAATACCAAATATATGATTGGCAACAAGTAATGTAGTTATTAATAAGTAGTACCCAATAGTGTTAAACTTGTGTGTTACAATATGCTTTGAATACAATAAATAAAACATTAGTAATAATGTACTAAGGCTTTGATAATTATCGGTATAGCCACTGAGTATAAAAGGACTACCAATATCAATAATATTGCTTAACACCAAACCAATGTTGGTAGCACCAAGCATAATTAATAGTATTGATTTATATACTATACTATTTAGTGCTATATATTTTTTTAAAAAATTAAAAATAAGCAACACAAAAAAACATCCATTTACAATAAGCCAAATTGAAATGGCAATAGGCAAGTTACACTTGTAAATGCTTTGGCTAAATAGTAGCAAACATACCTGCCCAAAATTTTGCCCAACGGGTGATAACTTATTTTGTGTAGTAAAATAAGTAATTATATTTTCACTACGCCCAGTATGAATAGAGCCATTAAAAGCCCATTTGTCAATATTATGTACAGTGGGTATATTGTAATAAGTAAACACCACAATTGCTATTGCTATTAGGCTAATTGTACAAAGTAGTATTTCTTTTTTGGTTGGTACAATACTAAAGTTTTTATTATAAATAGTATAAATGCCACATAGTAATCCTATAATGAGTATTAAAAAAGTTGTAATAGTAATAGTGGTTATGTATAATGCAAGTAGTGAAAATAAAACGATACAAACTATTTGCCCTATATAAAAATTGAAAGCAATTTGTTTATTTTTATTATAGCTTATAAAAGACAGTACTGTACTACCAACCGTAGCAAATATAATACTACATACCAATACACTTATTAAGCAAAATATTATTTCCATAACCCAATATTTAAAATATTAATATAACTACAAATCGTAAACAATCTTTTATAATTTGGTTGTATTATACTATATTTATTGTAGCAAATCTAACATAATTTCTTACTACAATAACTTCAACATTTAAAAAAAATGAAAATAACTACTACCAAATTAGTTTCAATTTTGTTGTTATTTGCAACAACATTTACCAATAGGTTAAAAAGTCAAATAGTAAATGGATGTGCATTTTTAAAAGGTGACTTTGTAGAAATTGGAATAGCTCCCAATGGTGCTTTTGGTACACCTGGCGATGCTCCAATAGGCTATCACCCAAGGCCTGGGGTTAATATGTTGTATAACCCTAACGATAATATGATGATGGCTCGACAAAGAGCAATTGGGTTTGTAGCAGACTTTAATAAAGATGGCTGGGATAATGGTACTCCTAATTATATGGGCGATTATTTTATGCCAGGTACAGTACAAGAAGGGTTTGCAATTGATATAAATGGAGTACCTAGTAAAGCCTATTCTCATAACTACACTATTAATGGTACTACTGGATATTTTGGACCATTAACGGGTACCTTAGCTAATTATAACTTTAATGCTACCGAACAAAAAGTGGAATGGAACGGGCAATTTAATAATGTATCGGTAAAGCAAATAGTAACTTTAAAAAAATCAAAATCGTACTTTACTTGCAAAGTAGTATTTAAAAATAATGGAACTGATACTGCAAGGAAAATATATTATATGCGAACCGTAGATCCAGATAACGAAGTAATAACAACTGGAACTTATGCCACTAATAATACTATTGTAAATCAATTACCAAATGCTACAAACAAAACCTTGGTTACGGCAGTAGGGCAGCAATACCAAGCTTACTTAGGCCTAGGCACTAAGGCTTGTGAAGCCAAATGTTTTTATTTAAAGTCTGGGCTTTTTCCCAATGGTACTTTAGAAAGTATATACGACCAAACACTCCCTAACTTTTATAATTATATTGGTTCAGGGTATGATGATGTGGCAATTGGGCTAGTATTTAAAGTAGGTAACTTAGCACCTGGCGATAGTACTACTATTTCGTATGCTTACATATTAAACGAAACTGACTTAGATGATGCATTTATTGATATAGACGAAGGCTTTTTGTACAATGGTCAAATATACCCTGCTGGCTCAATTATAGAACAGCCCGAAGGTAGTGTGCTACCCGTTTCTATAATAAATGGTAGTAATTATGATTGGACTTGGTCGCCAACAACCAACCTCAATACAAGTACAGGTACTATTGTAAATGCAACAGTTGCTAATGCGCCTATAACCTATATTGTAACTGGCTTTAGCAATGCAGTGGGCACATCTACCTCATGCAATATAAAAACGTTAACCATTACCATAGCACCTACACCTGGAGCTCCTCTACCTACGGTAGTTACACCAGTTAATTATTGTAATAATAGTATAACCGTACCACTAGTTGCCACACCTTCGCCCAATGGTATATTGCAATGGTACAGTACGCCAACAGGTGGCAACCCATCAAGCACACCAATTACCCCAACAAGTACAATTGTAGGCACTCAATTGTATTATGTAAGCCAAATTGTTGATGCAATTGAAAGCAACCGTGTACCCATTAAGGTTATTACAAACCCGTTACCTACCCCTAATTTAGGGCCTAATAAGTCAATATGTATTGGAGCTAATTTAGTTTTAAACCCTGGTACTTACAGCAGTTATAAATGGCAAGATGGTACTACTGCACCAACCTATACCATAAGTACTCCTAACACCTATTGGGTACAAGTACAAAATGCATTTGGTTGTAAAGCCACCGATAGTTTTACACTAATAAACCTTATACCAGCACCCACTAATTTCTTACCATTAGATACTACATTTTGCAAAGGCAACATATTTACAATAATTCCAAAGCAAGTATTTATAGCTTATGCTTGGAGCAACTCTAGTACTAGCCCAACCATTACGGTTAGCCAATTTGGCAAATATTACCTTACTGCTACTAATAGCACAAGTTGCAAAGGTGTTGATAGTATTGAACTGTTTAAAGCACCCTGTATACCGTTTAACATACCTAATGCATTTACACCAAATACCGATGGCGTTAACGATACCTATAAGCCATTAATAACCGAAGTGGTAACTAACTATAGTTTAAATATATACAATAGGTGGGGCAAAATAATATATATTACTACACAACCTAATAGTGGCTGGAATGGTATGTACAAGGGCATTGCACAACCTATGGGTACATATATATACCATATACTATTTACTGACTCCGACGGCATAAAGCAAAAGTATAAGGGAACAGTATTGATATTAAGATAAGGAAGTAGTAGTTGTTGTTGCTACAAAAAAAGTGTTGGAAATATAATTATTTTTTTAGGATATTATTGTTAAAAATAGAATACCATAAAGGGTTACTCATTTCTAAATTTTGTAATACTGTACTACCTTAGTTTATAAGTATATTATTTCAAAATGGTTCTACCAATTACAATCCTTTGTACTTCACTAGTGCCTTCATATATTTGTGTAATTTTGGCATCTCTCATCATTCGTTCCACATGAAATTCTTTTACAAAGCCATACCCACCGTGTATTTGTACTGCCTCAGTGGCTGTCCACATAGCAGTTTCACTGCAAAATACTTTTGCCATAGCAGCACTTAATGTGTAATCTTGATGTTCGTCTTTTTGGTAAGCAGCTTTCATACATAGTAAACGGCTTGCCTCTATTTTGGTAGCCATATCGGCTAGTTTAAATTGTATAATTTGGTGGTTCATAATTTCGGTACCAAATGCTTTACGTTGCTTACTATAAGCTAACGATAGTTCGTATGCACCACTCGCTATACCCAAAGCCTGTGCAGCAATACCTATACGGCCACCGCTTAGTACCTTCATAGCAAATTTAAATCCAAAGCCATCGTCACCTATTCTGTTTTCTTTAGGTACTTTTACATCGGTAAAGCTAATACTGTGAGTGTCGCTACCTCTAATACCCAATTTATTTTCTTTAGCACCTACGGTTACACCATCCCAATTTTTTTCTACTATAAATGCATTTATACCTCGGCTACCTTTGGCTACATCTGTTTGGGCTATTACCAAATATACACTTGCACTGTTGCCATTAGTAATCCAGTTTTTAATACCATTAATTATATAGTGGTCGCCCCTATCTATGGCAGTGGTTTGTTGGCTTGTAGCATCGCTGCCAGCTTCTGGTTCGCTAAGCAAAAATGCACCAATGTATAATTCCCCATCTTTTTTACCTTGTGCCAATGGAGTTAGGTATTTTTCTTTTTGGGGTTCGTTACCATACGTATCTAAGCCCCAGCACACCAAACTATTATTTACACTCATACATACACTTACACTAGCATCCACCTTACTTATTTCTTCCATTGCCAATACGTAGCTTATAGTATCCATACCACCGCCACCATATTTGGTATCCACCATCATACCCATAAAGCCGAGGTCAGCCAATTTCATTATTTGTTCCTTCGGAAATTTTTGTAGTTCATCTCTTTCTATAACTCCTGGCAAACACTCCGATTGTGCAAAATCTCTTGCAGCTTTCTGTATCATTAAGTGTTCTTCATTTAATTGAAAATGCATGGCTAATCGTTTTATATAAAAAAAGGTATTTTTTTTACTTATGCAAATATACTAGCAAATTGGTATTAGGGTTTATACCGTTTAGCATTTTTTTTTATAACAAAAAAGTAACACCCCTGCATTGCCTAATTAATAGAATGTTAAAAAAATAGGAGATTAGAAATTTACAATAAATGTTATAGATATGCCATTACAGTAAAGCAATAATAACAAACTAATTACTTTGTTAATGGTATTGCAACAATACGGCAAATTTTATAAATTATTTGTAATTGCATAAGCAATTAAATGAGTTATTTTTTATCAAAATACTATTCAATGTTGCAACATTATTTGTTTACAACCATTTATTGGCGTACCTTTGCAGGGCAATTGAATAAGTAACTTCCAATTTGCACATTACAACAAGGGCTGTATAAAAGCATTAATATTTTGCAAAGCCCTCACCAATTTACTTTTAAAAATTATTGAGTATTACATTGGTGCTAACCACGCTATAATAGCGTATTATAACTACCCACACACAGACGAATATTGCCTGATGGAAGATTAATGTTATTGATAAAATAAAAAATGAAAGATTATGAAAAATGATGTAAACAACCTAGTAGAAAATCAAAGATTTGAAGATTTACTTAAAGAAACCCACGAAACATTAGCAACCAATTTTGCACAAGAAATGTTAGAAGGTACACGTAAACAATTTACTGTTGTAGACCTATGGAAAATTGAAAAAAACCAACGTAGTTCACAAAATATGAGAAGATGGCTTAACTAAAACAGTTAACCTAATTACTCCTACAATTGAAAAACAAAAAAAAATAGGCTGCCCATTTGGTAGCCTATTTTATTATAACAAGTATTTAAAGTGTAACTTTTAATTATCCACCTATCCTTATAACAGCTCTACCGCCAAAGCCACCACCATTAGGGTTATCTTTAATATACTCGGCATAAGTTTTCATTTTATAACCTTTGGGCAGGGCAAATTCCTTATCGTCAATTGTTGCATCAGTTTTTATTTCGGTTACATTATAGGTGGTTGTAGAAGTCATTTCATTGCCATTAATAGCCATTGTACGTACCGTTTCAAACTGTACAGGCAAGCCATTAAATGTATCGAGCATTAAACCCATTCGTTGTTGCCATACCCCTTTTGGTAGCTTATGGGCATCGCTATACCATACTATTATTTTAGTTTCTACACCGTCTTTATTGGCGGTGGTTACAATTGCTTTTTTACAATCTATTTTGTTCACCACTTTTGCTTCGGTAGTGTAGTCTATATTTTTAATATTAGCTGCTGCCATATTTAACCTTACTACTCGTTGTCCACCAGCACCTTCATTGTCGTCTTTATTTTGCTCTTGGGCTTTACGTACACTATCTTGCCTTTGTTTTTGTGCTAGTTTATCTTCACGGGTTAAGGTATAACCTGTTTTTTCGCCTTGCCCTTCGTTAAGGTTGGTGGTAATGCCAGTAGTATTATCGTTAATTGTAATTGTGTTAGCAAAGTTGCTTTTTGTTACAATTTTTTGCATACTGTCTTTCAATGTTATTTGATAATTTGTTTCCATTGGGCCACGGCCAAATGGTCCGCCACCCTCATCGCCACTACTTTCTATTACGGTTTCCATCGTTATTTTTAAGGTAGCATTGTTCAATACCTTTTGTGCGGTAGCACTTAAGGTAGCTGCAAAGCTTAACAATAATAAGGTTGTTTTCATTTGTAAGTGTTTTATATTTTCCGCCTTGGCGGATAGTTAGTAGAAATAAACACAAAACTACGAACAATATCGTATGAGATGGTTAACAATTGTAAAAATTTGATAAATGGTAAATAAAAATAAACTTACCCTACTAACCAACCTTTGCAAACAATAAGTCGTACTTTGTATTATAGTACAATAAATTAAACTAAATGAAACTATTACTCTTACCCATTATAATGGTATGCATAGTGGCTTGTAACCCTAGCAAAGTAAACCTAAGTACTAACGAAATAGATGCCTACGTGCCACGGTACTTAACCGTAGCCGATACAACGGGCTTAGTAGTTACTACACCAAAAGCTACGGTAAAAGCTGGCAAAATATACGCTTATGGTAATTATATATTTCAAAATGAAATAAATAAGGGCTTTCATATTATTAACAATACAGTACCTGCTAATGCACAAAAAGTTGCTTTTTTAAATGTACCAACAAGTACCGAAATATCAATAAAAGGAAATTACTTATACACCAACAATTGTGCTGATATGGTGGTGTTCGATATTAGTAACATTACTGCACCTGTGTTAGTTAATAGGCTTGTAAATGCATTTCCGCTAACGGATCAAAATTACCCTCCAGTATTTAATTGTTATTTTGTATGTGCCGATGCTAGTAAAGGCAAAATAATAGATTGGGAACTTAAAAAAATACCTACACCTAGCTGTAGGCGATAGCTACAGCATTTTACCGCCTTGGCGGTTATATATAATTACTAATAACATACTAAACTTATAACATGAAAAATAAAAATATAATCATAACTTACCTATTATTATTTACAGTATTTGTAAGTTGTACCAAAGAGGGAAGTAACGATGCTAACTTTGGTGGTGGCAATACAGGAGTGGGTGGTAGTACGGCTAGATTTACCATTGTTGGCAATTATTTATATACGGTTGATAACCAAAACCTCAACGTATTTTCCATTGCAAATGGAGCAAACCCTACTAAAGTTAATACTGTAAATATTGGCTTTGCAATTGAAACCATTTATCCCTTTAAAGATAAATTATTTATAGGGTCAACCACGGCAGTATACATATATAGCATTACTAACCCCGAAAGTCCACAGAGGCTTGGCACAGCTATATCGCCTACTGTAATTAGGCGCTGCGACCCAGTGGTAGCAAGGGATACAGTGGCTTATGCCACATTAAGAGCTAACGGAAGTTGTGGTGGCACCCAAAGCATATTAGCAGTGTACGATGTAAAAGACCCTACCAACCCAATACAAAAAACATTTAGAAATATAATTGAACCCTACGGGCTTGGCTTTGCCGACAATACCTTGTATGTATGTGACCGAACAAGCTTAAAAGTGTATGATATAACAGTTGCTTATAACCCTATAGAAATGAGTACAATTGTAGGAGCAGGTACATGGTTTAAAGATGTAATACCAATGGGTAACACACTAATATGTTGGGTAAGCGATGGCTTAATGCTGTACAATATTACCAACAGAAATAACCCTACTTTAATTAAAAAAATTATTTAATGGGTGTAAAAATATTGGTTTTTTTGCTACTAGCTTTTAGTACAAATGTAAATGCACAAATACTTAGCGATTTACTTATTAATGCAAAAAAAAAGGTAAAAACGGCTCAGCCCTTGCCCTCTAAAAGTTCGGTATTAAGAGTAAACCTTACAAGTTTAGTCGATTTTTTTGAGGCAAATGCACAAGTAGGTTATGAGTATAGGCTTACGCCAAAATGGGCTGCCACAGCCGATGTTGGGTATATATACCATACACTTTATTACAATAATAGAGCAGCAAAGGGTGTAATACTAAAGCCCTCAGTTAAGTATTATGTAGGCGAAGGCCTCAAATCGTACTTGGCCGTACAATACCAATACAAAAATGTACAAGTTAAAATAGCCGATTGGCTTGATAGAGATTGTGTAGCCAATATACCAACATACTCCGAATATAAAATATTTGTATTAGCCAAAACAACTAATACTACCAGCATTAAATTTGGGCGAACTGCTTGTATAGATAAAAAGTCAAAATTTTGGCTCGATTATAATGTTGGCATAGGTGTAAGAGATATTAATTTTAGTTTGCCCTATGAGCCAAGTAATACATGTTATAACAGAGTGGGCGGTTTAGTACTAAGGCAATTAAGAGTGCCTAATACAGATATCAATAATGAGTTGCTACCTGTGTTTCATGCAGGGTTATTGCTACTATACAAGCTATAAATTTACTTACCCAATAGCCAACCAAAAAACTTTGGGAGTTCCTGCTGCCAATACCACTCCTTATGTTCGCCATTAGCTGCTATACTAAGTTGCATGGCACATTGGTTACATGTAGCTTTGGTATTATTATACATAGCTACCGTTTGTGCCACCATACTTTCCGACTCTTTGGCACCTGCATAAAAATAAAAGTTTTGCCCGCTTAGTTTTTTTATTTGTTTTATTTCATTTTGTACATCGGCCCAATTAAGCCAAAATGCACTTGAAAATATGCCAACTTTGCCAAATACATTGGGGTATTGCAAAGCAGTGTAATAGGTAATTAAGCCACCCATACTACTCCCTGCCATATAGGTATATTGTTTGCCAGTAAGGGTTTTGTATTTTTTATCAATATAAGGTTTTAACGTTTGTACTACAAACTTTGCATAAGCATTGCCTACACCTTTGCCAAATTGAAAATTGGTATAAGGGTTGTACTCCGTCATTCTAGTTGCCCCACCATTATCTATACCTACTACTATACAAGTATTGGTTGCTGAATCCAAGTACTCATCTACACCCCATTCGCCACTATAACCTGTGCTTATGTCAAACAAATTTTGCCCATCGTGCATATATAATACAGCAAATTTTTTTTTGTTGTTATAGGCCTTTGGCAAATAAATCCACACCCTACGTTTTGCTTTTAATTGTGGTATATAAAAGCTATCGGTTATTATAGTTACTTGCTTAGTTCGTGTACTTGTTAGTTGTTTGCTTTGTGCAAATGCAGCTACGGTTATAGTAATGGTAGTATCGCTACTAATGGTAAAGCTTCTATTATCAATAGTACTACCATCGCTATTACACTCTACACCAAACCAACTACCAGTAGTAAATTTGCCTAATAACAGAGTAGGGCAATTTGCAATGGTAACACGGTATGTGTTGTTATTTACAGGTTGTAGTTGTTGTAATACATCGTTAGGCGACCAACGGTTGGTATTACTAGCAAAGTAGTAAGGCTGCCCCAAAGTATTACCCACAGGCACTTGTACAAGTAAGGTTACTTTATATTGTGCTTTGCAATACAGTTGAGTTGCAAGTATAAGTAGCACAAGTGCAATGTATTTGAGGGGCATTTTACTATATTTTAATTAGGTGTATTGTACAAAAATAAGTGTATATTCTTTTACAATTTAATAATTAAAAATGCAGTTCCCCAACCTATTTTACGTACCTTTGTACAAATACAGGGTATGTTATTTTTAATAAAAAATTTAGACTTATTGAACCATTGACTACATTAGCCAACTATTAGCTATTGCCTCAATTTATGTATTCAATAATTTTAATTTTTTTGCTATGCAAAATGTATTACAAACCACCACCCTTACCGAACAGTATATACAAACCGAAGCACAATATGGTGCACACAATTACCACCCCTTACCAGTAGTATTAAGCAAAGGTAAAGGCACTAAAGTGTGGGATATAGAGGGTAAGCAATACTACGACTTTTTGAGTGGCTACTCAGCCGTAAACCAAGGGCATTGCCACCCTACCATTATAGCGGCCATGCTACAGCAGGCTCAGCAACTAACCTTAACCTCCAGAGCATTTTACAACAACCAATTAGGCGAGTACGAAAAGTATATAACCAACCTATTTGGGTATCATAAAGTATTGCCTATGAATACCGGTGTAGAAGCTGTAGAAACTGCCATTAAGTTAGCAAGGCGTTGGGGGTATCAGGTAAAAAATGTAGCACCTAACAAAGCAACTATTATTGTGTGTAGTCAAAACTTTCATGGCCGTACCAGTACAGTCATATCATTTAGTACAGATAGTGGCAGCCGCAAAGATTTTGGACCATATACCCCAGGCTTTACAGTAATACCTTACAACGATTTGCCCGCCTTAGCCGAAGCCTTAAAAGATACTAACGTGGTAGGTTTTTTGGTAGAACCCATACAAGGCGAAGCAGGTGTGGTAGTACCCACAGAGGGTTATTTAGCCAAGGCAAAATGCTATTGCGAAACTGCCCAAGTATTATTTATAGCCGATGAAATACAAACGGGTATTGGCCGTACCGGCAAAATGTTAGCCATAGACCATGAAGCCGTAAAAGCCGATATACTTATACTAGGCAAAGCATTAAGTGGTGGTACTATGCCAGTATCGGCGGTATTAGCTAATGATGATATAATGATGCTTATACACCCTGGCGACCATGGCTCTACCTTTGGTGGCAACCCACTAGCCTGCAAAGTGGCTATAGCAGCATTACAAGTATTGCAACACGAAAATATGATTGAAAATGCAGCTGCAATGGGCGAATTATTTAGAACCGAAATACGCAAACTAAATTCGCCATACATAACATTGGTTAGAGGTAAAGGCTTATTAAATGCCATAATAATAAAGCACCCCAACAAAGATGCAGCTTGGGATTTGTGTATGACCATGATGTACAATGGCTTACTAGCCAAACCTACCCACGGCGATAAAATAAGATTTGCGCCACCACTTGTAATTACCAAAGCTGAAATATTGGAGGCCGTAGGAATACTTAAAAAATCGTTGGCGGTGTTGGAGTTGTAATTAATAGTTTTGTATATTTGTGGATTTAATATTTTAGAGGTTAAGATTGTAGCACTTGAGAGTTGAACTTAGACCGTGTCAATTTAATACTTTACTTCCACTATTTTACTTATTTGGGTTTTTATACCGCCTTTTATTTCTGCTTTTATTTGGTATTGATAATAATTTCCAATTGGTAAATTTTTTTCTTCCAAATAAGTTTTATTCCCCAATAAGGTAATATAAATCTCCATTGGCTCTCCCTTTTTGCAACGGTATATTATATATCTTTCCACCTCAACATTTTTATTGTAACTCCACACCAGAGTTATTGTACGTTCTTGAAAATTAGCAATTCCTTTAAAGTCTATTATAGGTTTTCTTAGTCCAGTTTCAAATTCGAGTTCACCTGTACGCCCAAACGCTGTGTTACCTGCATCATCGTATGCTATTATTTGATAGTAATAAGTGTTTCCCTGTTCGGCTGTTGAGTCTAATATAAATTTATTTTGTAAAATTTTTTGAGGGTTCCATATCAATAACTCTTTTACATCGTATGTTTTTTTATCCACTCTTTGTAGTACATATTTAATTACATCTGTACTTGCACTTGGCGACCACTCCAAACTCAAACCTTTTTTATTCATTTGTAAATTCATTAATAATGGTTTTGTTGGGGCTACTAAATCTGGTTTTTTTAATTCAAAAGCCAATGAATAAACTGAGTTATTAAAGTTTTGGTCAACTGCTACAACTTTGTAAAAAATTTCTTTAGTTAATGTATTAATAGCAATTGTATCGTTAAATGTATTTTTTAATATAAAGTTTCTGCTTAATTCTACAAATTCTTCTGTAAGGTTATTTGCTTTAAAAACTCTATACCCTAATAAATCACTTTCTTTATTTTGCTTCCATTTTAAAACTACATACCCACTATCATTTACAACACCCTTGATACCAGTTGGAGCAGCTGGAGGTTCAGCATCATATACATTAATTAAGTAGGGAAATGAAATTGCAATTTCGCCATCTTTACCTAATGCTTTTACTTTGTAATAATTAGATGGTTGGGGACTATTATCTATAAATAGTGTATCATAAGGCAACAACAATTTTTCATTTATTTCAATATATGGTCCTTCGCCATTGTTGGCTCTTAATATTTGGAAACCCTTTAATTCTTTTAAATGCTCATTTGGAAAAGTCCAAATAATTGTTGTATTTCTTTTTAAATTATCTCCTTTGCCTTTAGTAATTATTGGAAGCATAGCTAATAAATCATTACCATGACCTTTTATAACATCTGATACTGGGCCTATTTCGCCAAATGGAGTAAGCCCTCTTAATCGATAATAAACTAAAGTGGTATTATCTACTAAAGAATCTTCGTAAGCATTTTTAGTAAGGTTAACTTTTTCGGAGCCAGCAATTATAGGTAATTCAGTTACAGATTTATAATTTTTACCATCTGTTGATTTTTCCACATAGTAAGCTGTATATATTCCTTTATCTAATTTAGTATCCCAACTAATTGAGGCAATTCTATTACCCCATTGTATTTTTTCTAAAATTGATTTATTAAGCACTTGTTTTTGTAAGGCACTAATATTAGTCAAACCCTCCATTATTTCTTTATTTTTTGGTGCATTGGCAAGGGAAATTTTATAAATGTATCGTTCATTTTTATTTACTGCCTTATCTATAAATAGTAACCCTGCTGCTTGAGCAAACTTTAAATTTACATCACATGCAAAAAGTGAAAATCCCATTCGCATATCTAAATCTTGTTGAGCCTGCATTAACTCACTTATGCTAGCATCTTTTTTGATAATTGTAACATTATCATTATAAATGCCAGATGCTACAATTGTGGCTCTTTCGTCTTCTTTAATAATGGCATCCCATTTGTTAATAGGTAGCGGTTTTATACTATCTATAACTAAAGTAGCTCTACTCAGCATTTCGGCAGTAGGTTTTCCGTTACGTTGCACTGTATAACGTTCTAGCTTATAGCCATACTTAATACCTAATTGCCAAGCATAAGTGCTTGATGGAGCCCACCTTACTAATATAGAATCAATACGCCCATCTGCTAATACTGCTATATAATGTTCTTTATTTTTTGTATTTATTTTTTGAGCTTGTATTTGTTTGGTTATACTTAACGTTACTAACAACGTGGTGAAAAACGAATACAATATTTGTACGAACTTCATACTTTACTTAGTTTTTAATAATCAATTGTTAAGGTAGCAGTACTAGTTTTTATTTTGCCTGGCAATGAATATGTTAAATAAATGGCATAAGTTCCAGTTCTTATTTGTGGAAATACACCACCTGATTCTACTATTGAGGTATAGGCTGGCGACCTATCGCCAGGCGTTATTGCTCTTAACCAATTACATACACCAGAGTAGTACATTTGCTGATAATCTAAACTAGCATAGTATGGTATATTGTACTTTATAATTAGCTTACTGTTACTTGTTGCTACTTGGCTTAGCCTTTGGTAAGGGTCAGCATGTGGAATTGTAGTTACTATATGCTCAATAGTAACTTTATCTAAAGGCACCATATCGGTATATGTACCACTTAAATTATTGCAATTAGTACCTGGTGGTATATTACCCAAATTGCTAGCCATTCTCTTTACAGTATCAATATAAAAAGTACTTTCACCGTAGGTAGGATTAGGGTACACTCTTGGTAGTATATCCTGCATTAACCAAGGGTTTGTACTATCTGCTCTTACTTTTATTAATGGAAAACTTAAGCCGACCATAGGATTGCCAACTGCTACAACTGGCTCACCATCAATTATTACCGATGCACTTGGTAGGGGCTTTAATTCAAAATCATCAAACAATTCGCCACCAACGTTTTTCTTACAACCTATCAACAATATATTACCAACTGCATAGTCTTGTATGTTTTCGGATGTACTATTCATACTGGCTACTTTATCGCTAAATGTGTTGTATTTACTTACTCTAAAATGATAGCTAAACATTTCTAATTCGTTTGGTAAAATAGCTCCTGTGGCTACATTATTTACAACGGTATCGGAGTAATAGGACTGTGCAGAACTATCGGAATTATTAAAGTTATTGGTGTACTGCGAACTGTCTGTTTGGTTAGCATTGCCTGTATTATTAGTACCGCCACTTGTAGTACGTATAAATGATAACTTATACACTTTTTCATTTTGAATACCTGTTGGGATGTCAAATTTTAGTGTTCTGTTATGTAATGTAAATGGCATGTTGTAAACATCAGTTGATCCTGCACTTACATTTTTAATTCGTATTTTGTAATCATAAGTTAAGCCTCCATTAGTTGCATCGCCTGGTGCTAAAGCTTTACTTAAATCTACCGTTGGGTTTATATTAATGTAACCACCTTGGTTATACTCATTTTTATAAAAATTTTGCATATCGCTAAATGGATATGCATAATCAATATCGTAACTAGAAATACGATAAGAGTTAGGCGCAGTTAAAAAATTAAATTCAACATCTTCTTTAAAAGGAGTACCATCGTTACCATTTACAACTGTCCAAGCTCCACCTTCTAACTGTTTTAAAAATTGAAATTTGCCACTCAATTTATATATAGCACCTGACTCTAAATATGTTTTGCTTTTAAAAAATATTTTCTTTTTATCAGTATCATAAAGTGTATTTCCTTGAATTGCTACACCGTTTTTTAACAATGTTAAGTTGGCTACACATTTGAATTGCACTAATGCTCCGTTATCGTCCATTTGTTCAAAAGGTGTATTAATAGGTACATTAGTCATTATTGCTTGGCTTTCATATACGGGTATATCGGTTTGCCCAGATTGTGGATAATGACTTGATACTATTTTTATGGCAAAATTTCTTTCTTCTTCTGTTGGGTTTGTAGCCATTTGACACTCAGCTCCAAATTGTACTTTAAAATTTGCTTTGCCTTTTACCAAACCACCCAATACGTTATAACTAAAATAACCAAAACCTCTAAACCAAGATGGCTTTGGTATTTTTGCCTCTAATAATATACCTGCCGACAAATTAGCTACATCAAATTTTTTCTTTTTTACCCTAATGCCTACTTTGCCTTGCAAATAAGCATAAGCTTGACCACGGGCCCACCAACCATCAAACCCTGCAGCTTCGCCACCACAAGTGTAATTGCCCGAAGTGGACAACATAACATCTGCACCTGCACCAACTGAAAACCCGCCATAAACCCATGACTTGGATGTGCTATCCATACCAAAACCAAAAGATGTATTGAACCTTGCACCAAAAGCAACTCCACTGCCTGCTTTTAATTGTTGTGCACTTATCATTGGCACGTAACTAATGTTCTGCAAAATTTCGTTAGGCGGTGCTGGAAAGGGCTCTAATTGTGAGCCAACCATAAAGTATGCACCTGCTGAAGCAGCTGCAAGTGTTGGTATTTTTACCTCAAGTGGACTACTTGGCCGCCCTACATACACATACCAATTGTTAGGGTCAAAATGCATTACTAATTCACCTAATTTATTTTGTGGACCTGCTCCTACTACTTGCCCACTCAAATTTAAGTAAGCAGCTATATTAGCATGAAAAGTTTTGTTTGGCACATCGTACAACATACTTACTTCACCTCTAAATGCACAAGCACTACTAATATTTTTTTCTGCAATTAATTTGGGGTCTATCTTATTTATATCTTTAAATACAGATACCATTCCTTTAAGTTCTACAAAATTAAGCCCCCAATTACTATTAAGCCCTACCTCTAAAGCCACACTACCTGTTAAGGCACTGGCTGCGGTTGTTTTAAAACTAACCCCTACCATTATGCCTAAACTACTATTGACATCTGGTATATAGGTTTGCCTTGCCCAAGATGATGCATCGCTGCCTGGTATAGGCACCTTATTACTATCAAGCATTACTGGTAAGGAAAGCCTTCCATCATCCTGCTTTTTCATGTGCCAACTAATACCACCCAAAAATCCGTTCAAATTTAATACCCCTGGAACTACTGGTATAGATAAATTATTGCTACCTACATATGCACTTGCTTGCCAATATCGTAAGCCATTTTTGTTACCAAAATATACTTGCCCCGAAGCATTCAAATCCATTTTGCCCGGTAATATTTTTACAGTTATACCACCTTTAAAACCATTGCCATAAATGGGGTCATCTTTGTATATATTTATTTCACCATCAAGTTTAAAACTACCTGTATTTACTTGTAAAGCTATAGCTCTTATTTCTAAACCTTTACTTTGCCAATATAACCGTTTGAAGGGTACAGTTTCTTGCTTAAACTCTGCAGCATAGGTGAACCCTGCCGAAGCCGAAAAGCCATGACTACTATCATCCATAAAACCAAGCGATGCCCTAAAATCAAGCTTGGCTTGCCCACCACCCACAATAAATTTAATATTATTTAATGAAATTTTAAACCCTGCTAAGGTGGGCGAACTTATAGTATCTGCAATAGCAAAAGTACCACTATGCACATATGGAGCAATGGTTGATAAGGATACATTTTCAAATTTTAAACCGCTAAATTTAACCGACTTTACATTACTAGATGCATTACTGATATCATTATCTGGAAAATCTTCGTTACGTGAAGCCATATAACCTTGTAAAAAAGCTGATGGTTCTAAGCTATCACCGTATTTTTCTATTTGTACATAAGAACCTGCACTTAACTTTACGTGTGTTTTAAATGGTGTGTTAAATACTTTATCTTCTCTTAAACTTAATTGAAATAAGTATTGAGTTTCGTCATTCCATTGCGATACACTGGCTTTATACCCTAAACTATCGTTGCCTAAAAAAGGAATTTTGATGCCACCTGCCATTGCACCACCTGTAAGTTTATTACGTAATACTTGAATGCTTAATGTATCGATACTTAGCGGCCAACCATTACCACTGCCTTGAGTAATATCTACAACATTAGCTGCCGAAAATACGCCACTTACTCCATTTTCATCAATAAGCATATTAGTAGCGGCAATGGTAGCATTTCCATTATTTTTATTAAATGGCAATCGTACGGTTATGTTTCTTAAATAAAAACCACGCCATAGGTTTATATTAGCACCAAATTCATCTTGATATACAGTTGGAAAAGTAAAATTAGCTGGATTACTGTGGTCACTCATATCAACCGTAGCATCGGTTACTTTAAATGCAAAATCTTCCATACCCCTTATTTTGAAAGGGGTAATAGTAATACTAGCCATCATATTGTTGATGTTAGTGATGTGCTCAAACTTTACTGTGGCTGTTACAGAGGTATCATTTGGGCGTTCTACTTTATCAACCTGAAAATAGCCATCTTTAAAAAAGAATTTACCTTCAATATTTACTTCTTTAAACCCATTACAATCCCATTGCAAATTGTTGCCACCTGTACCTGGTATTACCAAATCTACTTTTTGCCCCATTTGTATAACGTGGGTACTTACTAAGGTTAAAGCTGGTGCTGCTGCATTAGTAATACCATTGGGACCAAAGGGTATGTTGGTTGCTTTAAAGCAAAGCTTATCTTTCATACCTGGTAATTGCACTGCTGCATAGGCACTAAATGTTGCTCCATTTGCAGTAAATTTTGCACTGTCAATACATATCATTACTTTACCACTTGGGTCCACTATGCCTATGGGTAACCTTGTAAGGTCTTGTGCGGTTAATGTGCCTACAATAGCGCCTTTATCTCGTACTGTTTTGTCGAGTTTTAATATACGCAGTATGGCAGGGTTAGTGTATTGGGCTTGGTAAGCCATTTCATTTTGTGCTTGGGTAGTGCTACATATACTTGTAACTAATACCATTAGTAACACCAGTTTTTTACCAAATTTTTTTATCATAAATATTATTTTTTTATTTATTCCCAATCTTTTGCTCAACAATTCAATTTTTTTATTGCTATAATAAAGTTCATTTTCTTACTTTTTTAATTCTGCTTCGGCTTCCAATTGCTATCTACACTTCATTCTATCTTATTAATTCTTATTCCTTCTTCAATTTAGCATATTAGCACATTATCTCATTAGCAAATTATCTTATTTTCACATTTTCAAATTCCCCTACTGCCCGCCACGCTTTTTTACTTGTTCTATATTTTTTTCAAAATCTTTTACCCAAAAATCTCTTTTACCATTTTCATCTGCTGCTTGTGCATATTGTAAAGCAATATTCCAATCTCTATTCCAATAAGCGGCATACGCCAAATTGAATAGTAATACGTTTACAATTTTGCTGGTTATCCTTGCTTTTTTACTATCTTCTTTTTGTGCTATGGCTCTTAGCCAAATATTAGTTGCTGGTTGTATGGCTTTACTATAAACAACCCTACTAGTATCCGTATGGTTGCTTAATAATTTATAGGCTTCTATGGCTATGTTATAAGCACTATCCAAATCAGCATACTCCTTATTGTCTTTTATTTTATATATATCTACAGTGGTGGTTGCATCGCCTTTGTAAAATAGGTTGCTTACTTTATTACTCAGCTCGGCTGCTATTCTATTATGTAGTTGTTGGGTTTCGGCTGCTACTTGGCCTCTTACATAACTATCCCAACTGTTGTGTGCCTCCTGCTCGGTACTATACTCGGGTGTGGTTATTCTAAATACCCAAGTATCTACTCTGCCACCTAGGCTATTGCCATATTTGTTATTCATTATTTTGTACTCATAGGGTTGTTCAAAAGCACAGGTTTTGTTGTAATAGGTTTTGTTGACTTCTACATTATTTACTTTTTCTTTACGGTTTATAGTATTTATGGTGGGTTGTTGGTTAGTAAATAGTGTGTAGTAATTGTACTTGAGCATAACTTCAATATCGCCAGGGTTAGGTACTTTTTTAAGGTTTTGCATATTGTACTGCAGGTTAGCGGCTGCATAATTACCACCCATATAATCGGGTATATTGGCGCTTATTGCATAGGTTTTGTAGGCACTGTCTAATACTAGCAGTGGTTTTTTGTAGTAGGTTATGGGTACTCTTTCGTATTTTATTTTTTGGGCATACAGGGGCAGGCTAGTTATGCTTACATATAATAGCAGTACAATTACGCCATATTTATTTTGAATTTTCATATTATTTTTTACTGTTTTATACTTTATTTAAAATTGTAATATTTTCTAATGCCACTACTAGGATGTACAACGCCAAATAAACTAAATTACCCCAAAACTACACTACCCGAATAACTGCTAAAAAAGTAACAATAAAGAACTGGGCAGAGCCCAGCTCTAGTGTTACACTTACATATACCTGTGCCAGTGGGAATTACCAAAAAAAATATTTTAACACCTAGCTTCATTTTTATTTTCGTATTTAAAAGAACTTTATATACCTATATTATTTAACTTTTTTAATTTAATTTTTCTATTCCCATACATTATTTTTCACTTCGTCTTTTAATAAAACTTTTATTTTTTCTAAAAAAATATTTTGACTATAATCCCTTCCACCATTTGAAATCAAACCATCCGTCATTTTGGCTAGTGAATACACAAACAGTAAACAAACCATTGTTAAATCAAATATAGACGATCTAAATTTCACGTATATTATTGCATTAACTTCTGTTGCTAATAATGCTTTTTTTTCATAGGTTATTCTACAACTCGGATTATAGTCTTTTAAATCTTCATACATTTCAATTGCAGTATATAATTCATTGTATGCTTTAGGAACATTACTAACAACAAAAAATCCATCTTCACCCCAATCAATAAGAATATTTTCATAATCATAATTTTCAGTAGAAAATGTAACAAATTTTTTATCAATTACCTCTTTAGTAAACCGTTCAATATAATCATTGCTAATCATATTATTGAACTCTGTTTTATTATTATTGATCATTTCATTTACAATATGTTGCATTTTTAGCTCTATAAGCAATGAAGGATAAATTTTAAATTCTTCTTTCATATTTAATTAATTAAATTATAATTATTATCAAAAGTAAGGGCTAACCCATTTTTGTCAATTATTTTTATTTCTTTAAAAACTCCTGACTGACCAAACAATAAAGCTCTTCTATCAACTGGAATGCTATTAAAATAAGTTAGAATTTCTGATTTTGTAAAATTTTGAACATCAACTCTAATATTCGTATTTGCTTCACTAGAAAATTTACAATAAGTTGTAATAAAATTATCATTTTTATTAAAGCCTTTCATAATGTAGTCAGCGTTGTCATTTATTTCTCTAAAAACATTTTTTACATTATTTGTAGGTGTATATTTTAACGAAAATGGAATTTTAGTTTGTCCTTCTTTTATGAAGTAACCTTCAATTCCTTGTTGTGATTCCTTAAAAAAAGCAGCATCTTTACCTAACTCTTGACCCATTTTTTGTGCTTGAATAAATTCTTTAAAATACACAACCCCTATATCACCTTTAATTTTAATGGATGCTTTTTTAGCCGCAAAGTTTTGAAAACTACTATAATTTTTGAGTTGTTTAGTAAACAAACTTTCAAAACTATTGAAGGTATAATCATTCTTTTTTAATGCCGTGTAAAAGTCTAACAATTTTCCCTCCTTTACAAAATCATCGAGCAAAGCGTATTGGTTTATATCTTTTGCAAACTGATTTGCTCTGTTACCATCGTTGCCAATGTATTTAAAAAAGTTCTTTAGGTCGGTAACACTTACTTTTCCATTTATTAATGGTAGTAAGTCTGCTATTGCTTTTTCTTCCTTTATAGTATTGGTAGCACCACTTACCATTTTTTTATATTCTTCTAATACTTTTTTTAAGCCACTTGCAACACCTGCCTCTTCGTACACTACACCCATTTTATTTAAAGCAGCTACTGTAAGCTCATTAGCACTATAATTTAAAGTATTTAATATCCCTGCTTTAGTAGCACCTTTAGCAACAATTAAGTCTTTTAATGCAACTGTACCATTTTCTAATGCTTTTACGCCTTTTATAAGTTTAAATTCATCATAACTATTTGTTACAGCATTAATCATTAAATTAATGGTAACTTCTTCTTTAGCTACTATACCACTTACAATTGGTGTGCCATTTATACCATCTAATATTTGCCTTTGTATTGCATTTTCTGTAAAAAAATTAGTGCTTAATAATTTGTTGTAGGCATAAGTTTCGCCAAACTGAGGATTGAGTATGCTATGTCCATACTCTACATACCACCCCTTACTCTGCTTCAATATTTTTATTGCATAATCATCAATATATTGTACTACATCCCACATAGCATTTGCATTGGCTTTTACATCAGCACTTCCACTTTTTACTGCATTGCGCATAGCAAGGTTTGCTTCTTCTTCATAAAACTCTTTAAGTACTGCAGCACCTTTGGTTAAAAAGTCACGTTGGTTTTTTGCAATTCTATAAGCCATGTAAAAATCTGTACCACCTGCTAATAAATACCCAGCACCCAAAAAAAGATTTATGTTTTCAATAAACTTGGTTACTTTGTCTTTTTCTGAACCAAATCCATTGCTTATTTGATTTATTGTGTTTGAAGTCATTTGGCTCACTGCTCCAAGTTGTATTAATCTATTTATATTAATTATACTTTTAGCTCTAAAAAAGAATGATAATTTACTTAATACTTTCAATTCAGGTGCAACCAACATTAGTGCATTTAAACCCATATCAATTGCATAATCTTCTTTATTGCTATTTTTTCTTATATTAATTGATCGCTCTACTTCATATTTGTATTTTAGAATATATGCTGGGCCTATTAAGAAGTTTCCTTTTTGTGTTACATTATTTTGGGCTAGTAAGGAAGGCAAGTCTTGACCTTCTGGCGACGCAATGAAATATACCATATCAAAAGGGGCGAAATCGTGATTTTCAATAGTGTCTATGCGTATATCAGTTACCACTCTTTTACGACTTAATTGAGGACTACCATTATTGTCTCTGTATGGTATACTAATTATTTTAAACCCATTTTCATCTTTCCTTTCCCAACCTTTAAGTATAGTTTTTTCTATTTTTAATTTACTAGTTGCTTTATTATATTCTATAAGTTTATATGTACAGGTTCCTACTGGTAAATTATTAGCTCTAAACCTTATATCAGAATCGGGCAAAAACCTAACAACATTCTCATTTATAATAGGTGAATGAACAAAAGCCCTTGGCGTTAAATATTCATTAATTTGTTCTGGTGTACTAAAACCTCCAAATATTTTCAATTCGTCATTTATTAATTCTTGATTTGCTATATTAAATATGTTAATCAATGCATTATTAAATTGATACATAAAAGCACCACCAATTAATTGCCCATCTAAATCAGTTTTATCATTTTTAACTATTTGTTCTATACAAGCTAAGAGGCTATAATTATTATTACGTGCTATTTCATTTGGCTTTGATAATTCTTGTATCAAATATACTGCTTCATCTTTTGTGGTAAAAGATTGCACAATATTAGTGATAACATTAGTGATATCATTATCACTTGGGTAGCCTTCATTATCTTTTGGTGCAGTTAATAATTTCAATAAAGTTACTCTTTGCTCTTTAGTAAATAACTTTAGTCCAGTAATATTTATGTTCATTACTTGTTCAAATAAATTGGTCTTTTTATTTCTTAAAACAAAATTATTTTGTACAGTGGTATTATTAAATTGAAAATTTGACCTTAAACCACATAGGCAAATATCTTCATCATGAAAATTAGGTCCAAATAGTTTACTAGTAGGTGTTGGTGTGTAACTTTGGTATTCTGCATTTACACCAATTATGCAATTCTTAGTATCTTCTATTAACGAACTTGCATCTACACTTAACGCTAACATGTCAAGGTAATTATCTTGT
Source organism: Chitinophagaceae bacterium (assembly GCA_043778255.1). GTDB lineage: Bacteria > Bacteroidota > Bacteroidia > Chitinophagales > Chitinophagaceae > JAYWGN01. The sequence continues at coordinate 55,348 of JAYWGN010000069.1, forward strand.
GCAATTTCAAAACCTGTTGTATAGTCGCTTAATATTTTGTTCCAAGTTGCATCATCTTTATTTTGGCTATTATCACTTTTTTGTAATTGGTAGGTTCTTATAAATTCGTGTAATGTTTTAAAGGCATTATCTACTTTTATATCATAAGGTATTGATTGCCCGTTACAATTTATTTTATTAGTTATTCCATCGGTATATTTATAATATAAGTTTACTCTTTTTATTTCTTTTTTAATAGTTAATGCTTCATTTGTTGCTGTTTGTGATTTATAATTTTCGGTTACAATCAAATCTATAATACTGAAAATATAAAATGGTTTTTTTGTATAGTTAGCTTGTTGTGCATAAGTTTTACAATTTACATCAACCCTTAAATTATTCAATTCTTTTAATACATTTTTACTTGCTATAATTAATTCTTTATCTACAGCATAATTTGTAGTTTCGGTTATTTTAGTTTTTTTATTAGCAACTACATAGCACATATCAAAATATTGTTTATCATCATAATTCGATATTATATTCCCTAGTGTTTTACCAGGTGGTGGCTCCGATTCTATTGAAATTGGAATTCCACTAATTAACATTAAATAAAATTGAACTCCAGTATAAACTTCATTACTAATATTTTTTGTTTTGGTATTTATTTGCAATAATCTATTACGTATTTGAATTTTTGTATTTTCACTTATTGCTTTTATAGTATTAGCATCATCGACGGCAAATACTTTAGTATTTAAAAATTCATTTACTTCATAGGTATTAAATTCATCGGTATTAATATCAATTAAATAATTATTTAACTCCGAAAGTCCTTTAGTATCATTTATATAATTTTGATTGTAAATTGAGTCAAATACAGCGTGTACCTT